>NZ_JBXAKN010000001.1:0-907964 GCF_058798375.1 Acidovorax sp. GW823-FHT01C06 | reverse complement strand
GCGCCCGTGAGGTTCAGCGTCGCCGTGCAGGTGGCGTTGCATGCCTGGCAGGTGGCCGTGCCGTCCGGGCAACTGGTCTCCGTCACGTTGTTGCCGTCGTCGCAGACCTCGGCGCCGTTGCGAGCGCCATCGCCACAAAACTGGCCGGTCAGGCTCAGCGTTGCCGTGCAGGTGGCGTTGCAGGTGGTGCAGGACACGGTGCCATAGGGACAGCTGGTCTCGGTGACGGCATTGCCGTCATCGCAGACCTCGGCGCCGGTGCGCACCCCGTCGCCGCAGACGTTGGCAGCCGCCACCTCGACCGTCGCCACGCCCCACCCTCCGGGGGTCAGCCGGTTGTGCGCGCGGTACTCGAAGCGGTAGGTGCCGGGGAGCGTGGGCGGCCCCACGGTGAAGCCACCATCCGGCGCCACCGTCAGCGAGTTGCCCGCGAACGCGACCACCCCGCCCGCCGGCGTGTTGGAGACCGCGCCTTGCACGCGGAACTCGCGGACCTGCAACGGCGGGGAACCAGGCGCATCGTTGGACAGCAGGCCCGGTGCGGGCACGGACAGCGGGGCACCCACGGTGGCGGCGAACGGCCCATCGTCCAGCGGCGCGCCGTCCCGCACGCCGAGGTCCAGGTCATAGCGCAGCTGCAGGGTGCTGCCTTCCAGCCGCGCGTAGACGGCCGCGATCTGGTGCGGGCCGGTGGTGGAAGCCGTCGCCACGGGCGGCGTACCGCCCCAGTCCGACGGCGACCCGTCGCGCACGATCGCGGCCCAGGCCAGGCTCACCACGAGCAACAGGCACAAGGTGGCGCCGGTGGCCGCATAGCGGCGAACGCGGGCAAAGCGGTAGGTGGCAAAGACCAGCGCACAGGCCACCAGCAGCAGGCCGGCCCCGCCCAGTGCGGGCACGGCCACGGCAGCTGCCGCCGCCGCGGCCAGATGGATCGGCGAACCGCCGCTGCCATCAGCCGACAACAGGGCGCTGGGCGGCGCGCTGCCGTCGGTGGTGCTGGCGACGAATCCGAGCCTCACGCCGGACGCCGCCGCACTCACCAGCTGTGCATAACTTTCGACAACGTCCGTGTGCATGCCGGCGGCAGCGACACCCAGAGGCCAGTGCAAGGGCGCGCTGGGCACGAAGCTGGGGTCGGCCACCAGCACTCCGCTCTGGCAGACCTCTCGGGCGACATCCCCCACCGGCTCGGCCGCCAGCAGGTCGATGCGGGTGATGGCAACCTGATCCACGCCCCCGAAGGCCCCGCCCGGAGTGGCGACGGTACAGCCGGTCGCGGGGTTGTTGTCGCTGTCGATCAGCGTGCGGATCTCCGTGGCGGCATGGGCGGGCACTGCATGCGCCAGGGAGGCAACGGCCAGCACAGCAACCACGGCATGGAGAAGGCCCCGGCCGCCGCGCAACCACGGCGACCGCCAGAGCACGGTCAATTGTTGAAAAACAATGCGGCGCGCAGAGCGCAGGCGCGTCGCAAGCATGAGAGCGAGCATGGATTCAGAAAAGAAAGGGGTGGACGAGGCCGGTTTCCCCAAAGGGACGCGGTAGCGATCCGGCTCTGCAACATCTGGTAATAAGACATCATACGAACCACTTGCCAACCCACCAAGCGCAATTTGGCAAGCGCGGAGCCCGCAGCCACCGACGCCTGGTGCGCACCGCCGGGGCGACCGCGGGTGCCGCCCACGGGTCGCTGCGGGGCCGAGGCCCCGGCAGCCGGCGTCGGGGGTGTTCCATGGCGCCAAGCCAGGTACTCCCGGCAAGGCGCACACCAGCCAGTTTGACAACCAGATAGGCCCTCAGCGCTTTCCCATCAAGCGCAAGCAGCTATAGATTCAGGAGCAATCTCTCAGATCCGTCCCTCTTCCACCGCATGGCAGGCGATCCGGATGCCGCCAATGCTGAGCAGCTGGGGCCGTTCGGCGCGGCAGCGGTCGTTCACGTGCGGGCAGCGCGGATTGAAGGCGCAGCCGGGGGGCGGGTTCAGCGGGTTGGGCACCTCGCCCTGCACCGGCGTGCGCGCCTTGCCGGTGTCGTGCATCTTGGGGATGGCATCGAGCAGCATGCGCGTGTAGGGGTGGCGTGGCGTATCGAACAGCGTGTGCTTGTCGGCCAGTTCCACCAGGCGGCCCAGGTACATCACGCCGACCTGGTCGCTCACGTGGCGCACCACGGCCAGGTTGTGGCTGATGAACAGGTACGTGAGCTGCCGCTCGCGCTGCAGGTCCTTCATGATGTTGAGCACCTGCGCCTGCACCGACACGTCGAGCGCCGAGGTGGGCTCGTCGCACACCAGGAACTCGGGCTCGGTGGCCAGGGCGCGCGCGATGGAGATGCGCTGGCGCTGGCCGCCGGAGAACTGGTGCGGGTACTTGACCATGTCCAGCGGGGACAGGCCCACGGACTTGAGCAGCTCGCCCACGCGGGCCTTGAGCTCGACCTTGTCGGTGATGAGGCCGTGCTCGCGCAGCGGCTCGCCGATGATGTCCTCGACCAGCCAGCGCGGGTTCAGGCTGGCATAGGGGTCCTGGAAGATCATCTGGATGCGCCGGCGCATGGCCTGGGCATCGTTGCCCTTGAAGGCGGCGTGCGCGTCCTGGCCGTCGAAGGTGAGGCCGCCGCGTGTCGGCTCGTACAGGCCCACCAGCAAACGGGCCACCGTGCTCTTGCCGCAGCCCGATTCGCCCACCAGGGCGAGTGTCTTGCCCCGTTCGATCTCGAAGCTCACGCCGTCGACCGCATGCAGCAGCGTGCGGGGCTTGCGCTCGATGACGCGGTTGAGCCAGGGGGCGGAGACATCGAAAGTCTTGGCCAGATCGTGCGCCTGCACGAGGGGCCGGCCTTGGGCGGCGACGGGGGCCTTGCCTGCGGCGGCGGTGGTGGCGGTGGTCGTAGTGCTCATGCGGCCACCTCGGCGTTTTTCGTCGTGGCGCCGGCGTGCAGCCAGCAGGCGGCGCGGGTGGAGCCCGCATCCATCAGGTCGGGACGTTCGGTCATGCAGCGGTCAAAGGTCTTGGGGCAGCGCGGGTTGTAGGCACAGCCCTTGGGGATGGCATTCAGGCGGGGCATGGCCCCGTCGATCTGGTTCAGGCGCTCGCGGTCCACCGCCATGTCGGGGATGGAGGCCATCAGGCCGCTGGTGTAGGGGTGCGATGGCTTGTTGATGACGTCGTGCACGGGGCCGATCTCGGCCACGCGGCCGGCATACAGCACGGCCACGCGGTCGCAGGTCTCGGCGATCACGCCCATGTCATGGGTGATCAGCATCACGGCGGCGCCGCGCGATTTGCAGATGTTTTTCAGCAGCGTGATGATCTGCGCCTGGATGGACACGTCGAGCGCCGTGGTGGGCTCGTCGGCCACGATGAGCTTGGGCTCGGCCGCCAGGGCCAGGGCGATCACCACGCGCTGGCGCATGCCGCCGGAGAACTGGTGCGGGTAGTGGTCGATGCGCTCCGCCGCCGCCGGAATGCCGGTGTCCTGCAGCAGCGCGATGGCGCGCTGGCGGGCCTCGGCGGGCGTGACCGGCAGGTGGGCCAGGATGGTCTCGGTGAGCTGGCGGCCCACGGTGTACAGCGGGTTCAGCGAGGTCAGCGGGTCCTGGAAGATGGCGCCGATGCGGCGGCCGCGGATGTGGCGCATTTCCTCGTTGCTGAGGTTGTCGATGCGCTGGCCCTCGAGCAGGATCTGGCCGGATGCCACGCGGCCCGGTGGCTCCAGCAGGCCGATGATGGCGGCGCCGGTGAGCGACTTGCCCGCGCCAGATTCACCCACCACACCCAGGATCTCGCCGGGTGCAATGGAGAAGGAAATGTCGTCCAGGGCGCGCAGGGTACCGCGGCGGCCCGGAAATTCAACAACGAGGTTTTTGACTTCTAGAAGGCTCATGGGGATATCGCTTTTCTTGTTCTTGTTCAGCGCAGGCGCGGATTGAGGGCATCACGCAACCAGTCGCCCAATAGATTCACGGAAAGAGCAATCAGCACCAGCATGGCACCGGGGAACACGGTGATCCACCATTCGCCCGAGAACAGGTAGTCGTTGCCGATGCGGATCAGCGTGCCCAGCGACGGCGATGTGGGCGGCGCGCCCACGCCCAGGAAGGACAGCGTGGCCTCGGTGATGATGGCGGTGGCGACCTGGATGGTGGCCAGCACGAGCACCGGGCCCATCACATTGGGCAGCACGTGCTTGCGCATGATGCGCAGCGACGAGACGCCCGTCACGCGCGCAGCCTGCACGTACTCCTTGTTGCGCTCCACCAGCGTGGAGCCGCGCACGGTGCGTGCGTACTGCACCCAGCCCGTCAGCGAGATCGAGATGATGAGCACGCCAAAGGCCAGCGACTCGTGCGCGTTGGGAAACAGCGCGCGGCCCACACCGGCAATCAGCAGGGCGACCAGGATGGCCGGAAACGACAGCATCACGTCGCACAGGCGCATGAGCACCGCGTCAATCCAGCCGCCGCGAAATCCCGCCAGCAGGCCAAACGCCACGCCCACCACCACCGAGAGCAGCACCGACGCGATGCCCACGACGAGGGAGATGCGCGCGCCGTAGATCAGCGCGGAAAGGATGTCGCGGCCCTGGTCATCGGTGCCCAGCGGGTATTTCATGGAGCCTTCGGCGCTCCAGGCCGGGGGCAGCCGCGCATCGCTGAGTTCGAGCGTGGCCAGGTCAAACGGGTTGTGGGGCGCGACCCATCCGGCGAACACCGAACAGAACACGCAGACCAGCGCGATCGCTGCGGCCAGCATGGCCACCGGCGATGTGCGGAAGCTGTAGCCAACATCGCTGTCGAGCCAGCGGGCAAGGGTAGTTTTCATTGTGGGAACCAGTAAACAGGCACCACCGCCAGGCCCGGGTAGCGGCCTCGCGGTGGTGTGGACTTTCAAAAGAACCGGTTGTCGTTTCTCTTGATTCTTTTGCGACGATCTAGGTACGAAATCTTCTGACCGCTTACTTGCCGATGGTCATCCACTTGAAGTACATGAAGTTGTCGGCCATCTGCACGAGCTTCACGTTCTTGTTCACGCCCCAGGCCAGCGCCTGCTGGTGCAGCGGCAGGTGGCCGATGTCGGCGCTGTGCAGGTCGAAGGCTTCCTTGATCATCGCGTCGCGCTTGGCCTTGTCGGTCTCGACCAGCACCTTCTTCGTCAGTTCATCGAGCTTGGGGTTGCAATAGGCGCCCAGGTTGAACTGGCCGGCACCGCCCTTGTCGTCCGGGCAGATCATGAGCGCGTTGAGCGCGTTGTGCGCGTCGTAGGTCGTGGGCGTCCAGCCCAGCATGTAGAAGCTGGTGTCGCGGCGCAGCACCTTGGGGAAGTAGGTACCCTTGGTCTCGGCCTGCAGGTTGATCTTGACGTTGATGCGCGAGAGGTTGGCGGCCACGGTCTGGCAGATGCGGCCGTCGTTCACGTAGCGGTCGTTCGGGCAGTTCATGGACACTTCGAAGCCATTGGGGTAGCCGGCTTCCACCATCAGCTTCTTGGCGGCTTCGACGTCGTACGGCAGGCGCTTGGTCTCGGGCTGGAAGCCGTTGATGCCAGGGCCCACCATCAGCGCGGAAGGGTTGGAGGCGCCGCGCATCACGGTCTTCTTGATGCCGTCGATGTCGATGGCCTGGTAGAAGGCCTGGCGGACGCGCTTGTCCTTGAAGGGGTTCTTGCCCTTCACGTTGGAGTACAGCAGCTCGTCGCGCTTCTGGTCCATGCCCAGGAAGATGGTGCGCAGCTCGGGGCCGGTCACCGCACGCGTGTTGGGGCTGTTGTTGACACGGTCGATGTCCTGCACCGGCACGGGCTCCATCACATCCACTTCGCCCGACAGCAGCGCCGCCACGCGCGTGGCATCGTTGGCGATGGGCGTGAACACCACTTCGGTCACGTTGCCCTCGATCTTGCCCCAGTAGGAGCCGTTGCGCACGAACACCGAGCGCACGTTGGGCTGGCGCTCGCGCAGGCGGAAGGGGCCTGTGCCGTTGGCGCGGAACGAGGCAGCGTTCTCGATGCCCTTGCGGCGGTCGACGGGCATCACGGCCTGGTTGGTCTCGCACCACTTCTTGCTCATGATGTAGGAGGTCGTGATCACGTCGGGCAGGATGGGCTGCGGCGCCATGGTTTCGATCTCGACGGTGTGATCGTCGATCTTGCGCACCTGCTTGATGTCGCTGTTGGTGGCCTTCATGTCCGAGCCCTCGCCCTTCATGCGGCCAAAGCTGAACACCACGTCGTCTGCCGTGAAGGGGGTGCCGTCATGGAATTGCACGCCCTTGCGCAGCTCGAACCGCCACACGGTGGGTGCGGTTTGCTTCCAGGCCGTGGCCAGCGCCGGCGCCAGGCTCAGGTCCTTGTTGCGGCCGACCAGCGGCTCGTACACGTTGCTGGTCACGCTCAGCTGGAGCGATTCGTTGAGCGAGTGCGGATCCATGGAGAGCGCATCGCCCTGGTTGGCAATTCGGATGGTCTGCGCATTGGCGACCATGCTGGTTGCGGCCATCGCGGCAAACAGTGCGGCAAGGGCGGCTTTTTTCTGGAATTTCATGGAAATCTCCTCGTAGTGAAAAGGGGTGCGAAAGGTGGTGGATCCAGGGATTGGATGCTGGCGTTGCGCGAAGGGGACGCAGCCCTCAGGGCACCGCCAGGGGCATGGACTGCTCGATCAGGCTCGCATGCAATGCAGAGCCCAGCGGCAGGATGTCGTCGTTGAAGTCGTAGCGGCTGTTGTGCAGCGCACTGCCGCTGGCGCCGGTACCCTGGCCGATGCGCAGGTAGGCGCCCGGGCGGGTCTGGAGCATGAAGGCAAAGTCCTCCGCGCCCATGCTGGGCTCCAGGTCGCGCACCACGTGGTCCGCGCCCAGCAGGGATTCGGCCACGTCGCCCGCGAAGACGGCCTCGCTCTCGCTGTTGATCGTGGCCGGGTAGATGCGCTCGTAGTGCACCGTGGCATTGGCCCCAAAGCCCAGAGCAATCGCGTTGCACAGTTCCTTGAGGCGCTTTTCCACCATCTCCTGCACCACCGGGTCGAACGTGCGCACGGTGCCCACCAGGGTGGCGGAGCCGGGCAGCACGCTGAAGGCGCCCAGATCGCCTGCCTGCGCGGCGCAGATGCTGACCACGGCACTTTCGATGGGGCGCACGTTGCGCGACACGATGCTCTGCGCCGCCGTGATGATGTGCGCGGCCACCACCAGCACGTCCACCGTCTGGTAGGCATGCGCGCCGTGGCCGCCGCGCCCCGTGATTTCGATGGTGAATCGGTCGGCCGCCGCCATCATGGGGCCCGGGTTGATGCCCACGGTGCCGGGCTTCATGGCCGGCCAGTTGTGCATGGCATAGATGGACTGCACCGGGAACCGGTCGAACAGGCCGTCTTCCATCATCACGCGGGCGCCCGCCAAGCCCTCCTCGCCTGGCTGGAACACGAGCACGGCCGTGCCGTCGAAATTGCGGGTCTCGGCCAGGTAGCGCGCCGCGCCCACCAGCATGGCGGTGTGGCCGTCGTGGCCACAGCCGTGCATGAGGCCGGGCTTGCACGACTTCCAGGAGAAGTCGTTGTGCTCTGCCAAAGGCAGTGCATCCATGTCGGCACGCAGGCCCACCATGGAGCCGCTGGAGGTGCTGCGGCCGCGGATCACCGCAACGATGCCCGTGCGGCCGATGCCGTCGTGGATCTCGTCCACGCCGCACACCTTGAGCGCCTCTTTCACGCGGTTGCCTGTATAGATTTCTTCAAAGCCCAGCTCGGGATGGGCGTGCAGATCGCGGCGCAGGGCGGTCAGCTCCGGATGGAACTGCGCGATGTGCGCAAACGCCCGGCCACCCGCTTTGTATCGGAGCGACTGCATGTCAGACGCCCGGAAAGCTCGTGCAGCGCCAGCAGCCGGCAAAACCGGCGCGGCCCAGGCCAGTGCTGCCGCGCAAGGGCCGCCCCGCCGCGCTGGGAGCATCCCCCCTCCGGGGGGATGGCGCGAAGCGACTCAGGGGGGAGCTCATTCAATGGCCTCCTGCCTTGCCCACGCGCAGACGGGGGTCCACCGCGAAGTACAGCAGATCCACCACCAGGTTGATCACCACGAAGATCAGCGCGATCAGGCAGAGGTACGCCGCCATCACAGGAATGTCCGCAAAGGTCACGGCCTGGATGAACAGCAGGCCCATGCCGGGCCACTGGAACACGGTCTCGGTGATGATCGCAAACGCGATCAGGCCGCCCAGCTGCAGGCCGGTGATGGTCATCACGGGCACCAGCGTGTTCTTGAGCGCGTGCCCAAAATGGATGGCGCGATTGGACAGGCCCCGGGCCCGCGCGAACTTGATGTAGTCCGTGCGCAGCACCTCCAGCATCTCCGCGCGCACCAGCCGCATGATCAGCGTGAGCTGGAAGATGGCCAGCGTGATGGCGGGTAGCGTGATGTGGTGCCAGCCCTTGGCCTTGAGCAGGCCGGTGCTCCACCATCCCAGCTGCACCACTTCCCCGCGGCCAAAGCTCGGGAACCAGCCCAGGGTCACCGCAAACACCAGGATCAGCAGGATGCCGATCAGGAAGGTGGGCAGCGACACGCCGAGCAGCGAAAGCGTCATGAACATCTGGCTGGTGAAGGTGCCGCGCTTGAGCGCCGCATACACGCCCATGGGCACGCCGATCACCAGCGCCAGCACCGCGGCGACCAGCGCCAGCTCCAGCGTGGCGGGGAAACGCTCGGCAATGAGGCGCGAGACCTTGGCACCCTGGCGCAGGCTCAGGCCGAATTCGCCTTGCGCCGCATTCACGAGAAAGTGCCAGAACTGCACGAAGAAGGGTTTGTCCAGGCCGAGGGAGGCACGCAGCTCCCGGATCTGTTCAGGGGTGGCATCCTGTCCCAGCAGAAACACCACGGGATCTCCCACGTACTGGAACAGCATGAAGGAGATGAAGGCCACCGTGACCATGACAATCACAGCCTGTATCAGGCGGCGCAATATAAAGGCAAGCATCGGGAAGTCGAGTGAGTGTTCGATAAAAGCACCGCGGCCACTTTTGATGGCAGGGGCACTGACTGGCAATACGTCGTCGTCAAACTGAATCAAGGAGAGCAAGGGCCTCGAGGCCCTTGCTCTCAGCGTATCGACAATCGATCAGTTCACCTTGACCGTGCGCATGTCCACGCGGTTGTCGGCGCGGTGGACCAGCTCCACGTTCTTCTTCATGGCCCAGGGTATCACCTGGTCATGCAGAGGAAGGTGGGATACGGTGTCATTGGACAGCTGCAGCGCCTCCGTCAGCATGCGCGCGCGCACGGGAGCGTCCGTCTCGGCCTTGATCCGGTCCACCAGGTAGTCCATGCGCTGGTTGCTGTAGCGGCCCACGTTGTAGTTGCCGTCACCCCCCTGGCCCACGGTGCGTACCAGCGACTGCAGGCTGTACAACGCATCGAACGTCGGCACGCCCCAGCCCAGCATGTAGATGCTGGCTTCGTAGCGCTGGATCATGGGGAAATAGTTCACCAGTGGCAGCGTGCGCAGCTTGGCCTTCACGCCCACACGCGACCACATGGCCGTCACGGCCTGGCAGATGGCCTCGTCGTTGATGTAGCGGTTGTTCGGGCAGGCGAAATCCACTTCGAAGCCATCGGGATAACCCGCTTCGGCCAGCAGCTTCTTGGAGGCTTCCACACTGTAGGGGAAACGCTTGCCCACGGCTTCGGTGTATCCGGCCACCTGGGGCGCCACGATGGTGCCCGTAGGCTTGCCCAGGCCGCGCATGATGTTGCGCGAGATCGTGTCGGCATCGATGGCCTGGTACAGGGCCTTGCGCACGCGCACGTCCTTGAGCGGGTTCTTGCCCTTGATGTTGGAGCCTGGCAGCTCATCGCGGAACTGGTCCATGCCCAGGAAGATGGTGCGGTTCTCCACACCGTCGATCACCTTCAGGTCGGGGCTGGCGCGCAGGCGACCCAGATCCTGGGGCGTGGGGTCCAGCACCATGTCCACTTCGCCCGACAGCAGCGCAGCGATGCGCGTGGCGGCGGACTTGATCGGGGTGTAGACGATTTCCGTGACGTTGCCGTCCATCTTGCCCCACCAGTTGGGGTTGCGCTTGAAGACCATCTTCACATCGGGCTGCCACGACTCCAGCGTGTAGGGGCCGGTGCCCATGGCATTGCGGTGGGCAAAGTTCTCATCGCTGCCCTTGATGTCCTTGGGCTCCACGGACTTGTTCTTTTCCGCCCAGGCCTTGCTCATCATGCGCAGTTCGGTCATCTGGCGCAGCAGCACGGGATTGGGGGCCGTCAGGATGACGTCGATGGTTTGCGCGTCGACCTTGTTGACCTTGCTGATGCCCTGGATGTAGGGCGTGAAGTTCGACGTCTTCGCCATCGCGCGCTGCAGCGAGTACACGGCGTCATCGGCGGTGAACGCCGACCCATCATGGAACTTCACTCCCTGGCGCAGCATGAAGCGCACCTGTGTGGGGCTGACCTCTTTCCAGGAGGTCGCCAGGACGGGCTCCACGTCAAATGTCTTGCTGTTGTAGTAGACCAGGCTCTCATACACATTGGCATGAATGCCGTTTTGCAGTGCATTGTTTTGGGAATGGATATCCCAGGTCGCAATCTCCCCCTGGCTCGCCCATTTGAAGGGCTTGGCATGCAGCGCTGGTGCTGCAAGCAGTGCAGCCATGGCAGCTACCGACAAAAGACTGTATTTGAGTTTCATGGAACCCTCTTGATTAAAAGTTTTACTATGCAGTAAAGGTTGCTCTATAGCCAACGGGAAATCCCTGAATCTCCAGCGCCGAGAAGGGCCTCTGAGGGTGGATTTACGTTGCTTTTGCGTCGTTCCAGCACGCAAGGATGGTGCCAAGAATCTGCACCGGGGCAAAGAAGGGAAAGAAACCACAGAGACAGGGCCAACAAGGCCCTCCGGAAGGTGCCAGGCATTGCAGCGGCAGAAGGCATGTACCCGGAGTTACATGCCATGCAGCACTGGATTGTTCACTCGGGCAATCCACAATTCAACTCCCGCAATCAACCGCAGACAAACAGTCAGTCGGTTGGTCAAAAAAAAAGCCGCCCGAAGGCGGCTTTTTAGCTTTGATATCGTCAACTGGCCAAAGGCCAGTCTTGATATTAGAAGCTGTGACGGATACCGAAGTCGTAGCCGTTGGAGTTTTCGCCAGCAGCAGTCACGGAACCGTTCAGGGACTGAGCGGAGCCGTTCTTGTTGCTCACGTGAGCGTACGTTGCGTACAGAGCCGTGCGCTTGGACAGGTTGTGCACGTAGCCCAGAGCCAGCTTGTTGGCGCGGGGATCAGCACCGGGGGTTTCGATCTTGTAGGTGGAGTAAGACAGACGGATTTCGCCTGCACCGACTGGCACCAGACCACCGATCAGGAAGCCCTTGCCTTCGTTGCCGTTCTTGATGTCGTCTTGGTTGTAGTGAGCCATGATCTTGGCCACGCCCAGATCGTATTGACCGCCCACGTTCACAGCCTTGATGTTGCCGCTCAGGAACTTGGTGTCAGAGAAAGCCAGAGCCACGTTGATGGGGCCGTTGGCGTAACCAGCGCGCAGAGCCAGGCCGTTGCCGTCCTTCTTGTTGGCAGCGTTGCTCAGGTTTTCACCCATGTAGTACTGTGCTTGGCCGTAGAAGCCGCCCAGGTTGCCAGGCAGGAAGTAGCCGATGGCGTTCGAAGCGCGGATGGTGGTTGGGCCACCCAGGCTGGAGTTCAGGGTTTGGGTCGTGCCAACACCGTTCGTGCCGAACGGATCGAACACGGTCAGGTTCCAGAATTGGGGCGTGTAGTCACGGCCCAGACGCACTTCACCGAAGCCGCCGTTCAGGCTGACCGTCGAACGACGGTTGAACGTCAGACCTTGTTGGCCGTTGCCCAGGGCAGCAGCAGCGCCTTGGTTGGTAGCGTTGGTAGCAGCGCCTTGGCCGTTGTCGTTGTTCAGACCAGCTTCCAGCCAGAACGAAGCGGACATGCCGCCACCCAGATCTTCAACGCCGCGGAAACCCAGACGGCTGCTGTTGTAGCCGGAGTTCGTCAGTTGGGACTTGTTAGCGACGCTGCCGGAACCGTAAGCGTAGGTTGCATCAACCACGCCGAACAGGGTCACGGACGATTGAGCCATTGCAGCGCCGGAAGCAGCCAGCACAGCCAGGGCAATCAGGGATTTTTTCATTGCGAGTTACTCCAAGGTTAAACATAGGGCGCCGGTACGGGGGGTCTATGGTGAAAGCACCTGCACAGTCCCGCCGGTTCCCCGGGCCAACCTCCTGGTGGGGAAGTTGCTCTTATTGCACCAGACCCGGCCGGGTTTCGCAAAGGAATTCACCCACAATCGACCCGAAAGGGGAAAATCGTTGCAGTGTTGCAACATTTCACGGAGCGCCAGCAAAATCGGTTTCGGCACCCTTGCGGCCCCCGTCGGCACCTGCCGAATATTTGTATCCAAGTGAAAATTGTGTTTCCTGCCCCTTGCCATCCTGAAAGCTGCCATGGACCCCTTGCTGACCGCCGCTGACAACGCCCTGCGCACGCTTTTCGCGCCCCCCCGGGCCTGCGAGCCCACGCCCGCCCTGGGCATCGCGGAAGCCGACCTCGACCCCGCCCAGAAGAAGCTGGCGGGGGCATTGATGCGGGTCAATCACGTGGGTGAAGTCTGTGCGCAAGCCCTCTACACGGCGCAGGCCGCGGTCACACGCGATGCCGGGCTGCGCGTGCACTTGCTGGAGGCCGCCCGGGAAGAAACAGACCATCTGGCCTGGACGCGCGGGCGCCTGGAGGCCCTGGGAGCACGCCCCAGCCTGCTCAATCCGCTGTGGTTCGCGGGCGCCTTCGCGCTGGGCCTGGTAGCGGCCAAGGTGAGCGACCGGGCCAGCCTGGGGTTCGTGGCGGAGACGGAAAACCAGGTGGCGGCGCATTTGCAGGGCCACCTTGCGCGGCTTCCCGAGCAGGACCTGGCCTCCCGGGCCGTGGTGGCCCGGATGAAGGACGACGAGGAGCGCCACGCGGCGCAGGCGCGGGCCTCCGGTGCGCTGCAGCTGCCGGCACCCGCCCGCGCCGCGATGAGGGCGGCCGCCAAGGTGATGACCACCACGGCGCACTACATCTGACCGTGCCCCCCGGAGCCCTGCACCGGGAAAGTGCGTGCTGCCCGGGCGCCCGCCGCGGTTCGGGGCGGCCGTCAGGCCTCGATCACCTCGAAGCCGGTGGTGATCTCGGCGGTCTTGCCGAGCATGATGCTGGCCGAGCAGTATTTGTCGTGGCTCATGGCAATGGCGCGCTCCACCGCCGAGGCGGGAATCCCCTTGCCCGTCACGGTGAAATGCATGTGGATCCTGGTGAACACCTTGGGGTCGGTCTGGGCCCGCTCGGTGGTGAGCTTGACGCTGCAGCCGCGCACGTCGTGGCGGCCCCGCTTGAGGATCAGGACCACGTCATAGGCGGTGCAGCCACCCGTTCCTGCCAGCACTGTCTCCATGGGCCGGGGCGCCAGGTTCTGCCCGCCATTGGCGGGGTTGGCGGCATCGGGGGCGCCATCCATGGCCAGGACATGGCCGCTGCCGGTTTCGGCCACGAAGCCCATGCCGGAGCGTGTTCCTGCCCCTCCTGTCCAACTGACTGTGCATTCCATTTGTGTTTCTCCTGTGTGACACGTGGTTTTTTTCGCACGGAAAACCGAAACGAAAAGAATTTGATGCGAATTTTGCTGCATCGCAACAAGACTCGCGCTAAACTTCGCCCATGCGCTGCCGGTTTCGAACAAAAAGGAAACGGCAGGCGGCAAGAAGTCCGGAATCCGGTACTTGCCCCGCACCGATTGTCTCCTCCATCTCCTCAAAGGATGGATTAGCCCCAGGCCTCACGGCCCGGGGCTTTTTTTTGGCCGGTCCGGCCGCCTGCCGCCCGGGTGGCGTCCGGACCAGGCCGGAAACCGACGCCCTATGATGTGGCCCCCGCCGCTGTCCAGCGGCGGCCCCACCAGCTCCCGCCATGACCCTGCACCTCACCCCCGCCGACTACCTGAAGAAAATCCTGACCGCCCGCGTGTACGACGTGGCGGTGGAGTCGGCCCTGGAGCCCGCCAAGAACCTCAGCCGCCGCCTGCACAACAAGGTGCTCTTGAAGCGCGAGGACCAGCAGGCGGTGTTCAGCTTCAAGCTGCGCGGCGCCTACAACAAGATGGCGCACCTCACGCCCGAGCAGCTCGCGCGCGGAGTGATCTGCGCCTCGGCCGGCAACCACGCGCAGGGCGTGGCCATGAGCGCCCACAAGCTGGGCGCCCGCGCGGTCATCGTGATGCCGACCACCACGCCGCAGCTCAAGATCGATGCCGTGAAGACGCTGGGTGGCGAGGTCGTGCTGTTTGGCGAGAGCTATTCCGACGCCTACGGCCACTCGGTGACGCTTGAAAAGGAACAGGGCCTGACCTTCGTGCACCCGTTCGACGACCCGGACGTGATCGCGGGCCAGGGCACCATCGCCATGGAGATCCTGCGCCAGCTGCAAAGCCTGGGCAGCAACCAGCTCGATGCCGTGTTCGTGGCCATCGGCGGCGGCGGGCTCATCTCTGGCGTGGCCAACTACATCAAGGCCGTGCGGCCCGAGATCAAGGTGATCGGCGTGCAGATGAACGACTCGGACGCGATGATCCAGTCGGTCAACGCGCACCAGCGCGTCACGCTGCTCGATGTGGGCCTGTTCTCGGACGGCACGGCCGTCAAGCTCGTGGGCGAGGAAACCTTCCGCATCACCCACAGCGGCCTGGTGGACGGCTTCATCACCGTGGACACCGACGCCGTCTGCGCCGCCATCAAGGACATCTTCGTGGACACGCGCAGCATCGTCGAGCCCGCGGGGGCCCTGGCCGTGGCCGCCATCAAACAGTACGTGGCCGAGAACAAGACCCGGGGCGAGACCTACGCCGCCATCCTGTGCGGCGCCAACATGAACTTCGACCGCCTGCGCTTCGTGGCCGAGCGCGCCGAGGTGGGCGAGGAGCGCGAGGCGCTGTTCGCCGTGACCATCCCCGAAGAACGGGGCAGCTTCCGGCGCTTTTGCGAGGTGGTGGGCGACCTGCCCGGCGGCGCGCGCAACGTGACCGAGTTCAACTACCGCATCAGCGACGCCGCCCAGGCCCATGTGTTCGTGGGCCTGACCACCAACGGCAAGGGCGAATCGGACAAGATCGCCCGGAACTTCGGCCGCCACGGCTTCGAGGCGCTGGACCTGACCCACGACGAACTGGCCAAGGAACACCTGCGCCACCTGGTGGGCGGCCATTCGGCGCTGGCGCAGGACGAGCGGCTGATGCGCTTCACCTTCCCCGAGCGGCCGGGCGCGCTGCTCAAGTTCCTGAGCCTGATGCAGCCGACCTGGAACATCAGCCTGTTCCACTACCGCAACCAGGGCGCCGACTACGGCCGCATCCTCGTGGGCATGCAGGTGCCGCCCGAGGACACCGCCACGTTCGACGCCTTCCTGGCCACGCTGGGCTACCCGTACGTGGAAGAGACGCTGAACCCGGCCTACCGGCTGTTCCTGCGTTCCAAGTGACCAGAATATGGGTCGAACCGGCCTCCAGCGCTTATCCAACCAGCGCTGGCAGCTATCAAATCTGACATAGCCTCCTCCGCCCGTCCATGCAAGCCCTGCGCCACTACCTGCTGGCCGTGCAGTTCTTCACGCGCATCCCGGTGACCGGGCGGCTGGCGCAGTGGGTGGGCTACAGCCCCGCCATGCTGCGCGCCAGCGCGGCGCACTTTCCGGGCATTGGCTGGTTGACGGCGCTGCTCGCGGCGGGCGTCTATGCCGCGCTGCACTGGGCGCTGGCGCCCAATCCGCTGGCACCGGCCGTGGCCGCCGTGTTCTGCACCATCGCCACGGTGCTGATGACCGGCGGCTTCCACGAGGACGGCCTGGCCGATGTGGCCGACGGCCTGGGCGGCAGTGCCGACCGCGAGCGGGCGCTGGACATCATGAAGGACTCGCGCATCGGCGCGTTCGGTGCCATGGCCCTGGTGCTGGCGCTGCTGGCCAAGCTCAGCGTGCTGGCGCTGCTGGGCTCCCACAGCCTGCTGGCCGCCGTGGCCGCGCTGGCGGGGGCCCATGTGGTGTCGCGTTTCTGGCCCCTGCTCATCGTGCGCAGCCTGCCGCATGTGGGGGACACCGCCCGCTCCAAAAGCAAGCCGCTGGCCGACCAGATCTCGGGCACTGCGCTGGCGACGGCATTTTCATGGTGTTTTGTGCCGCTGGCGCTTGTCTGGAAAGCACAATCAGCTATATATTTAATAGCAGCCATTGTGCTGAGCGCACTCGCCGCCGCCTGGATGGCCCGCTGGTTTGCGCGCCGGCTGCGGGGGTTCACGGGGGATTGCCTGGGCGCCACGCAGCAGGTCAGCGAAATCGGCTTCTACCTGGGCGCGGCGCTGGCCCTGCGCTGGATGTGAAGCCCGTGGCCCGACCGCAGCGCGGCGCCCGCCTCTGGCTGGTGCGCCATGCCCAGCCGCGGGTGGCGCCCGGCATCTGCTACGGCGCGCTGGACGTCCCCGCCGACCCCGCCGCCACCCGCGCCGCCGCGGAACGCCTGGCCACCACCCTGCCGCCCCGGATCCAGGTGTTCCACTCCACGCTACAAAGATGTGAGCAGCTTGCGATGGAACTGCAAGCGCTGCGGCCTGATTTGATACCCAAACCCGACGCCCGCCTGCGCGAAATGGACTTTGGCAGCTGGGAAGGGCTGGCCTGGGATGCCATCGCCCGCTCCGACATCGACGCCTGGACGGCCGCGTTCGCCAGCTACCGCCCCGGGAATGGTGAAAGCCTGGCGGCCATGCTGGAGCGCGTGGCAGCCGCGCTGCATTCCCTCCCGCCCGCAGAAGAAACCGCACGGGATGTGGCCTGGATCACCCATGCCGGCGTGATCCGCTGCGTGGCCTGGCTGCAGGCACGTGGGGGCGAGCTGCCGCGCTCCGAAGAATGGCCCCTTGCCGCGCCGGGCTGGGGCGAGTGGGACATCGCCCACCGGGGCATCTGAGAATGGAGGCCCTGGCGGGCGACTGCGCCCACCACGCGCCGGGTCAGCGCTTCAGGGGCATGTCCAGCGTGAGCGTGGCGGCGCCTCCCACCTCGGCGCCCAGTTGCGCCTGGCGCGGTCCCAGCGCCTGCAGCACCAGCCCCTCGTCCACCGCCGCGCCCACGCGGAAGGGCCTGGCCGGCTTGCCGTCCACCGCGATCAGCGCGGCACCGCCGCCGCTGCTGCGGCCCGAGAGCACCCCGATCAGCGCGAACCGGCTGGCCAGCGTGGGCGCAGCGGGCGCGGGCGCAGCGCCCGCCGGGGAGGCCACCGCCCCGAGGAGGCGGGCCAGCGCCTGCGCGTCGGGCGCCACCGGCGCTGGCAACACCGCGGGCGCGGCGATGCCGCCCGCCGGCGCCGACAGGCGCAGGCCCCAGAAGACCACGCTGGCGCCCGCCGCGGCCCAGAGCGCCAGGGTCCCCAGGCGCACGCCCCATTTGCTGTGTGAATTGGTCACCATGCGGGGATTATGATTCACGCGATCCGACCATCCGAGAGACCGCCAGCAGTGAACACTTCCCTCCCCTTCCTCTTGCGCTCCGCCCGCCGCAGCCTCTCCCGGGGCTTCACCCTCATCGAGCTGATGGTGGTGCTCGTCATCATCGGCGTGCTGGCCGCCCTCATCGTGCCCAATGTGCTCGAGCGTGCCGACGACGCCCGCGTGACGGCAGCCCGCACCGACATCACCAACATCATGCAGGCGCTCAAGCTCTACCGGCTGGACAACCAGCGCTACCCCACGGCCGAGCAGGGCCTGCCGTCGCTGATCGTCAAGCCCACCTCGGGCCCGGTGCCCAACAACTGGAAGCTGTACCTCGAAAAACTGCCCAACGACCCCTGGGGCCGCCCGTACCAGTACCTGAACCCCGGCATCAAGGGCGAGATCGACGTGATGTCGTTCGGCGCCGATGGCCAGTCCGGCGGCGAAGGCAAGGATGCCGATATTGGCAGTTGGCAATGAGGGCCGGCCCTTCGCCGTGCACCCCCGCCCCATGACACTGGCGCGCCCCAGGCCGGGGATGCCGTGGAACCGGCCTGGCCGGGCCACCGGTGGCCCGGCCCCTCTGCGGGGACGACGCGCAGCGGCCCAGGGGGGCTTCACGCTGCTGGAGCTGCTGGTGGTCATCAGCATCATCGCGCTCGCCACGGCGGGCGTGGGCGTGGCGATGCGCGACAGCGGGCAGACGCTGATCGAGCGCGAGGCGGCCCGGCTGGCGGCATTGCTGGAATCCGCGCGCGCGCAGTCGCGCGCCGGCGGCATGCCCGTGCGCTGGCGCACCGAGGCACGCGGGTTCCGCTTCGAAGGGCTGCCGCCCAGCGCGCAGCAGGCGCTGCCCAGCCAGTGGCTGGATGCGGGCACCACGGCGCGCGCCCCCACCGTGCTGGTGCTGGGACCGGAGCCGCTCATCGGCCCGCAGCAGGTGCTGATCACCCACCACGCCCATCCCGAACGCGCGCTGCGCGTCGCCACCGATGGCGTGCGCCCCTTCACCGTCGAGCCGGTCCAGTGAGCAGCCGCCCGCGCCCGGATCGACGCAGCGCGCCGCAGCGCGGCTTCACGCTGGTGGAAGTGCTGGTGGCGCTGGGCATCGTCGCGATCGCCCTCATGGCGGGCCTGCAGGCCACCACCGCGCTCACCCGCAACGCGCTGCGCCAGTCGGACATCGTGCTGGCCCAGCTGTGCGCCGAGAACGAGCTCGTGTACACCCGCCTGTCGCGCCAAATGCCCAGCGTGGGCGACAGCACGCTCGCCTGCGAACAGGCGGGGCGCACGCTCACCGTCGCCGTGAGCGTGCGCCCCACGCCCAACCCGAGCTTTCGCCGCGTGGACGCGCAGGTGCTGGATGGCGACAACTCCATCCTGCGCATCTCGACCATCATTGGAAGGTATTGACCAGATGCCCCCCCTGAGTCGCTTCGCGCCTTCCCCCCAGGGGGACGCCACCCGTGGCCTGGCAAAGCCAGTTCCACGGTGGCACTGGCGTTGGGGCGCGCCAGGTTCCACGGCCTCCGGCGATGCGCGGCCGCATGTCAGAAGGAACCCGTCATGTCGCACTCACGGTGGCTTCACCTTGGTCGAACTGCTGCTGGCGATTGCGGTGATGAGCCTGCTGGCCATCCTGAGCTGGCGCGGGCTCGATGGCATGGTGCGGGCGCAGGAGATCACGCGCCAGCGGGCGGATGAAATGCTGGTGCTGCAGGCGGCGCTGGGCCAATGGGGCACGGACCTGGATGCGCTCACGCCGATCGCCAACACCACGCCGCTCGACTGGGACGGCCAGGTGCTGCGCCTGACGCGGCGCAGCAGCGCCGTGCCCGACGAAGGCGCCCTGGTGGTGGCCTGGACACGCCGGGGCGCCCAGGGCGAGGGCCAGTGGATGCGCTGGCAGTCTCCCCCGGTGCGCACGCGCGCCCAATGGCAGGAGGCCTGGCAGCTGGCGGCGCAATGGGCGCGCACGCCGGGCGAGGCCGAGCGGCGCCACGAGATGACGCTGCTGCCGCTGGCGGACTGGCAGATCTTCTACTACCGGGGCGGCGCCTGGTCCAACCCGCTCTCCAGCAGCGGCGCCAGCGCGAGCGGCGCGGCGGCCATCCCCGACGGCGTGCGCCTGCAGATCACCCTGCCGCCAGGCCAAGCCCTGGTCGGGCGCCTCACGCGCGACTGGGTGAACCCGGTGCTGGGCGGAGGCAGGTCGTGAGGCGCCGCGCACCACGCACCCATGACGCTGGCACGGCCAACGCCAGTGCCCCCGTGGAACCGGCTTTGCCGGGCCACCGGATGCGTCTCCCTCCCGCGCAGCGAGAGAGAGGGAAGGCGCGCAGCGCCTCACGGGGGGCCGCTTTGCTGCTGGCCATGCTCACCGTCACGCTGGTGGCCACCTTCGCGGCCGCGGCCATGTGGCAGCAGTGGCGCGCGGTGGAGGTCGAGACGGCCGAGCGCGGCCGCGTGCAGTCCACCTGGATCCTGGTCGGCGCGCTCGACTGGTCGCGCCTGATCCTGCGCGAGGATGGCCGCTCGGGCGGCGCCGACCACCTGGCCGAGCCCTGGGCCGTGCCGCTGCAGGAGGCGCGGCTGTCGACCTTTCTCGCGGCGGACAAGAACGTGAGCCAGGTGGACGACGCCAGCACCGACACCACCGAAGCCTTCCTGTCGGGGCAGATCTCGGACATGCAAGGCCGCATGAACCTCATGAACCTGGCGGCCACCGGGCCCGAGCAGGCCGTGGCGATGCGCCAGTTCACGCGGCTGTTCGAACGCCTGGGGCTGCCGCAGCAGGAGCTCGGCCTGCTCGCGCAGGCCCTGCGGCAGGCACAGGCCACGACGGGCAGCGACAGCAGTATGGCGCCACTGATGCCACCCACCGTGTCCCAGCTGGGCTGGCTGGGCCTGGCACCCGCCACCGTCGTCCACCTGACCCCGCACGTGGCGTTGCTGCCCGTGCGCACCCCGGTCAACATCAACACCGCCGACATCGACGTGCTGCTGGCCGCCATCGACGGCCTGGACATGGCCAGCGCCCAGAAGATCCTGCAGGTCCGCGAGGCACGGCATTTCCGCACCCTCAGCGAGGTGCGCGACCTGCTGGGCGCGAACATCGACATCAATGAAGGCGCCCATGCGGTGGCCTCCTCCTACTTCGAGGTGCGGGGCCGCCTGCGCCTGGGCGATGCGATGGTGGACGAGCGGTCGCTGGTGCGCAAACAGGGTATCGAGGTGACCACGCTGTGGCGCGAACGCGGCGCTTTTGACCGCGAAAACACCGGGGCCGCGCCGCAGCCTCCGCGCTGAGACGCAACACATCCGCAACACATCCGCGGGTTGGGCCCTGCACTGTCAAGCCCGCCCCCTAAAATGGCCCGCAAAACCCGTCCATGAGCACCCTCATCCTTTTCCTGCCGCCCGCCCGCCCGGGCCCCGCCACCGAGTACAGCTACACGCTGACGGCGGACGGCCACACCGCCATCCGACATGCCAGCGCCCCGGCGGCGCTGCTGCCCGAGCCCACGCGCCCTGGCGGCGAGGTCGTGGCCGTGGTGCCCGCGCGGGCGCTGTCGTGGCAGAAGGTGCAGCTGCCCCCCGGCCTGCCCCTGGGCGCCGGGCAGCAGACACCGCGCCTGCGGTCCGTTCTGGAGGGGCTGCTCGAAGACCGCGTGCTTGACGATGCCTCCCAGCTGCACTTCGCGATCCAGCCCGCGGCGCACCCCGGCGAACCCGTGTGGGTGGCCGTGTGCGACCGCGCCTGGCTGCGCGAGAACCTGCAGGCGCTGGAAGCCGCGGGCCGCCGCGTAGCGCGCGTGGTGCCCGAGTTCGCCCCCGGCCCGACCGCCAGCGGCCGCCCCGAACTGTGCGTGCTGGGCACGCCCGAGGACGCCTGCGTGGTCCTGACGGGCCAGGGCGCGGACCACGGCGTGGCCGTGCTGCCCCTGTCGAACATGGCCATGGCGCTGGCCCGCGCGGGCATGCCCGCCCAGGCGGCTTCCGGCGAGGACGGCGACGCTCCCGTCGTGCGCGCCGAGCCCGCCGTGGCGGCCCTCGCGGAACGCACCCTGGGCCAGCGCGCGGCGCTGCACACGGCCAGCCAGCGGGCGCTGGAAGCCGCGCGCGGCGACTGGGACCTGGCCCAGTTCGACCTGGCCAGCACGGGACGCACGCGCGCGCTGCGCAAGGCGGGCAGCGTGGCCAGCGCACTGCTGTACGCCCCCCAGTGGCGCGCGGCGCGCTGGGGTGCCGGGCTGCTTGCCGCGGCCCATCTGGTGGGACTCAACGCCTGGGCCTGGCAGGAGCGCCAGGCGCTGGCGGCCAAGCAGGCCGCGGTGCGCGCCACGCTGACCCAGACCTTCCCCAAGGTGCAGGTGGTGGTGGATGCCCCCGTGCAGATGGAGCGCGAGCTGGCGCAGCTGCGGCAGGCCGCCGGCAGCGTCTCGGCGCGCGACCTGGAGCCCCTGCTGGCCGCCGCGGGCACCGCCCTGCCCAACGGCCGACAGCCCACCGGCATCGAATACACCCCCGGCGAGCTGCGCCTGCGCGGCGTGGCGCTGGCCCCCGACGAGGAACCCGCGCTCAGCGCCCGCCTGGAAGCCGCGGGCTACCGGGTGCGGCTGGAAGACGGCAGCCTGCTGATGAGCGCCGCCGAAGGCGGCCCACGGCCCCATGCGCAAGGCACCCCATGACACGCAACACCACCGCGCTGCGGGACCGCTGGCAGGCGCTGGCACCCCGCGAACAAACACTGGTCCTGGCCGCGGGCGGCCTGATCGCCCTCGCCCTGCTGTGGTGGGTGGCCGTGGCCCCCGCCCTGTCCACGCTGCGGACCGCGCCCGCCCGCCATGCCGCGCTCGACACGCAGCTTCAGCACATGCAGGGCCTGCAGGCCGAGGCCCAGCAGCTGCAATCCGCCCCGCGCACCAGTACCGGCGACGCGGTGGGCGCGCTGCGCACCGCACTGACCCAGCGCCTGGGCAACACCGCCCAGCTCAATGTGGTGGGCGACCGCGCCACGGTGACGCTCAAGGGCGCGCCCGCCGACGCCCTGGGCCAATGGCTGGCCCAGGCGCGCAGCAACGCACGGGCCACGCCGGTGGAGGCGCGGCTGGCCCGCAGCGCCCCGGCCGCCCCTCCCCCGGGCACCGCGGCACCCGCCGTCCTGGGCGCCCCGGCCTCGGCCATGCCGCGCTGGGACGGCACGCTGGTCCTCGCCCTGCCAGCCCAGCGCTGACACGGCCCGCCAGACAGACCAGCCGACAGACAGACAGATATTCCCTTACCGTGGCCACCAGCCCCCGCACCCGCAAGCCTCCCGTCCGTGCCCCGCGCTCCGCCTGGGGCTGGGCGCTGGCGGGCGCCGTGGCCGGCGTGGTGCCCGCCGTGCTGGCCTTCGCGCCAGCGCACTGGCTGGCGCGGGGCCTGGCCCGCGCCACCAATGGCCAGGTGCAACTGCTGCAGGCGCGCGGCACGGTCTGGACCGGCTCGGCCCAGCTGGTGCTGACCGGCGGCGCGGCGAGCCAGGACCGCGCGGCCCTGCCCGGCAGGGTGGAGTGGCGGTTGCGCCCCGGCCTCGCCGGCCTGCGCGCCCAGCTGCATGCGAGCTGCTGCACGCCCGAGCCCCTGCAGCTGCACGCACAGGCCCGCTGGGCCGGCCCCCGGCTGACCCTGGCCGATGGCCAAAGCCAGTGGCCCGCCGCCATCCTGGCCGGGCTCGGGACTCCCTGGAACACCTTGCAGCCCCAAGGCCAGCTCACGCTGCAGACGCGCGGCCTGGCCTTCAGCTGGACCGCGGGCCGCATGGTGCTGGAGGGCCAGGCCCAGATGGATGCGCGGGCCATGTCCTCGCGCCTGTCCACCCTGCGGCCCATGGGCAGCTACCGGCTGCTGCTGGCGGGCGGCGAGGTGCCCGCGCTCACGCTCAGCACGCTCGACGGCCACCTGCAGCTCAGCGGCACCGGCCAGTGGGTGGGCCAGCGCCTGCGGTTTGCGGGCGAGGCCAGCGCCACCCCCGAGCGCGAGGCCGCCCTGTCCAATCTCCTGAACATCATCGGACGGCGCAGCGGCGCGCGCTCCATCATCACCGTGGGTTGAACCTATGACTTCCTTGTTTTCGCACCGCCCGGGTTTTGCTCTCAAAACAATAGCTTTCAGCGCTTTACTGACCTGCGCTGGCGGCCAGATCATTGCGCAGACCGCCATTGACACCAGCACCGGCAGCGTGCGCTCGGGCGAACCGGTCACGCTGAACTTCGCCAATGCCGAGATCGAGGCGGTGGCGCGCACCATGGCCACCATCACCGGCCGCAACGTGGTGGTCGATCCCCGCGTCAAGGGCCAGCTCAACCTGGTCACCGAACGGGCCGTGACCCCCGCCGCCGCCTTCCAGCAGTTCCTGGCCGCGCTGCGCCTGCAGGGCTTCACGGTGGTGGAGGCCGCAGGCCTGTACAAGGTGGTGCCCGAGGCCGACGCCAAGCTGCAGGGCGGCAGCGTGAGCGTGGTGCAGGGCAACGCCGGCAGCGCGCCCGGGGGCGGGCAGATCGTCACGCAGATCTTCAAGCTCAACTTCGAGAACGCGGCCAACCTCGTGCCCGTGCTGCGCCCGCTGATCAGCCCCAACAACACCATCAACGTGAACCCCGGCAACAACTCGCTGGTGATCACCGACTACGCCGACAACCTGCAGCGCCTGGCGCGCATCGTGGCGGCCATGGATGTCTCCAACGCCAGCGACGTGGAAGTGATCCCGCTGCGCAACGCCGTCGCCACCGACCTCGCGCCGCTGGTGGCGCGCCTGATCGACGGCGGCAGCGGCGCCACCCCCGGCGCGCCAGGCGCACAGGGCCAGACCGATACCTCGTTCAAGACCACGCTGATCGCCGAGCCGCGCAGCAACGCGCTGATCCTGCGCGCGGCCAACCCGGCCCGCGTGGCCCAGGTGCGCGCGCTGGTGGCGCAGCTCGACCAGGCGCCCGCGCCCGGCAGCAGTGCGGCCACCGGCAACATCCACGTGGTTTACCTGAAGAATGCCGACGCCACCAAGCTGGCCACCACCCTGCGCGCCGCCATGGCGGCGATGGGCGGCAGCGGCAACACGGGTGGTGGCGGCGCGGGCGCAAGCGCCGCACCGGCGGCGCCCAGCGCAGGCGTGGGCGGTGGCAACAACAGCGGCAGCATGCTGTCCACGGGCAGCAGCCTGTCCGGGGGCGGCGGCAACTCCGGCCTGGGCTCTGGCAGCTCCAGCATGGGCACCAGCAGCACCAACAACAACCAGCCCTCCACCGGCGGCCAGATCCAGGCCGACCCGACGACCAACTCGCTCATCATCACGGCGCCCGAGCCGCTGTACCGCCAGCTGCGCACCGTCATCGACAAGCTCGACGGCCGCCGCGCGCAGGTGCTGGTGGAAAGTCTGATCGTGGAGGTGTCGGCCAACAAAGTGGCGCAGTTCGGCATCCAGTGGCAGGGCATCCTGGGCAAGCAGGGGGACGGCACGGTGGGTGTGATCGGCACCAACTCCGGCGCGGCCGGCGCCAACATCCTGGGGCTGACCGCCGCGCTGGCCTCGGGCAGTGCCAGCAGCATCGCCACCGCCGCGGGCGGCCTGGGCGGGGGCCTGAACCTGGCGCTCGCGCCGCGCATCAACGGCCAGTACTACCTGGGCGCGCTGGCCAACTTCCTGCAGAACAGCGGCGACGCCAACGTGTTGTCCACCCCCAACCTGATGACGCTGGACAACGAGGAGGCGCGCATCCTCATCGGCGACAACGTGCCCTTCGTCACGGGCTCGTATGCGAACACCGGCAACAGCGGCACCGTGAACCCGTTCAACACCGTGGAGCGCAAGGACGTGGGCCTGATGCTCAAGGTGCGCCCGCAGATCGGCGAGAACGGCACCGTGAAAATGGCGATCTACCAGGAGATCTCCAAGATCGACCGCTCCACCCTGTCCAACGCCACCGGCCCCACCACCAGCAAGCGTGCGGTCGAATCGAACGTGGTGGTGGACGACGGCAGCATCATCGTCATCGGCGGCCTGCTGGAGGACACCTACTCGCAGGGCGAAGACAAGGTGCCCGTGATGGGCGACCTGCCCGTGGTGGGCAACCTGTTCAAGAGCGAGAACCGCTCGCGCCGCAAGACCAACCTGATGATCTTCCTGCGCCCCATCGTGGTGCGCGACAACGCGACCAGCGACGCCCTGGTGGTGGACCGCTACGAAGCCATCCGGGCGCTGCAGCACGCCACCCAGCCCGCCCCTAGCCTGATGATGGGTACGGTATCGGGGGCCCCGGTGCTGCCCGCACTGCCCGTGGCACCCGAACGCACCGCCCCCGCCGCCATGCCGGCGCCCCTGCAGCAGCAACAGCAGCAGCTGACCCCGGTGCCCGCGCCCCAGCCATTCAACCCCGCCACGGCCCCACAAAGCAGCGCCCCGGCCCAGCCCGGCACCGCCGCCACGCCCATGGCCAAGGTGCCGGTGCCCCTGTACTACGTGAACGTCGGCGTGATGGGCCAGGACGCCCAGTCCAGGAGCGCGATGGCCAAGCTGCGCGACTCCGCGCTGCCGCTGTCCCTGCAGGCGGTGGAAACCAACCGGGGCAAAGCCACCCGCGTGCGCGTAGGCCCGTTCGCCACGGAAGACGCCGCCCAGGCGGCTGCGGCCACGGTGCGCAGCCAGACGGCCTTGAACGCCACGGTGGCGGCCCAGGCGCTCTGAGGACCGAGCCCCCATGCGCCACCCCCTACCCTACGCCTTTGCCCGCACGGCCCAGCTGCTGCTGGAGGACGACGGCCACCAGCTGGTGCTGTGGCACGGCCCCAGCCCCGACGCGGGAGCGCTGTCCGAAGTGCTGCGCAAGCACCCTGTGCAGCAGCTGCTGCCGCTGGACGCCCCGGCCCTGGCCCAGCGCATCAGTGCCGTGTATTCGCACAGCGAATCGAGCGCCGCCACGGTGGTGAGCGAGGTCGAGAGCGACGCCGACCTCTCGCGCATGATGCAGGAACTGCCCGCCGTGGAAGACCTGCTGGAATCGGCTGGCGACGCACCCATCATCCGCATGCTCAACGCCCTGCTCACGCAGGCGGCGCGCGACGGCGCGAGCGACATCCACATCGAGCCCTACGAGCGCCATTCCAGCGTGCGTTTTCGCGTGGACGGCACGCTGCGCGAGGTGGTGCAACCCAACCGCGCGCTGCACGCCGCCCTGATCTCGCGCCTGAAGATCATGGCCGACCTGGACATCTCTGAGAAACGCCTGCCGCAGGACGGCCGCATCAGCCTGCGCCTGGGCACCCGCGCCATCGACGTGCGCGTGTCCACCCTGCCCAGCGCCCATGGCGAGCGCGCCGTGCTGCGCCTGCTGGACAAGAGCGAGAGCAAGCTGAGCCTGGAAGCCGTGGGCATGCAGGGCGACACCCTGCGCCGCTTTGAGGGCCTCATCAGCCAGCCACACGGCATCATCCTGGTGACGGGCCCCACGGGCTCGGGCAAGACCACCACGCTGTATGCGGCGCTGGGCCGGCTCGATGCCACGCGCAACAACATCATGACGGTGGAAGACCCCATCGAGTACGAGCTGCCCGGCGTGGGCCAGACCCAGGTCAACAGCAAGATCGAGCTGACCTTCGCCAAGGCCCTGCGCGCCATCCTGCGCCAGGACCCGGACATCATCATGATCGGCGAAATCCGCGACTTCGAGACCGCGCAGATCGCCATCCAGGCCTCGCTGACAGGCCATTTGGTGCTGGCCACGCTGCACACCAACGACGCGGCCAGCGCCGTGACGCGCCTGACCGACATGGGCGTGGAGCCGTTCCTGCTGTCGTCCTCGCTGCTGGGCGTGCTGGCCCAGCGCCTGGTGCGCAAATACTGCAGCCATTGCCATGGGGCAGGCTGCGAGCACTGCGGCCAGACGGGCTACACCGGCCGCACCGGCGTGTTCGAGCTGCTGGTGACCACGGACGCGATCCGCGCCCAGATCCACAACCAGGCCTCCGAGGCCGACATCCGCACCGCCGCGCTGGCCGATGGCATGGCGCTGATGCGGGAGGATGGCGAGCGGCTCATCGCGGCGGGCATCACCAGCCGCGAGGAAGTGCTGCGCGTGACGCGGGACTGATCCCACGGGCCGGCGGCCGCGCCACAGGCCCTCTCGGTGGCGGTGCGCCACCGGGATCATTTTGCTACTTTTTTAATAGCGATCCGCGTTTGACAAGCAAGCGCTAGAGGCCCAAAACGCTTGGGATCAGCGGATCTGCAGCGCGGGGCGCCGGCCCGCCGGTGAAACGGCGGGCGCGGGCGAGGCCAGCGGCGCCGATGAAGGCGAGGAGGGCAGCTCCGAGCCCCCCCCTTGCAGCTTGAACTGGCGGACCGCGCTGGTCAGCTGCACCGCCTGTTCGCGCAGCGATTCCGAGGCCGCGGTGGACTGCTCCACCAGGGCCGCGTTCTGCTGCGTCATCTGGTCGAGCTGCGAGACGGCCTGGCTGATCTGGCCGATGTTGTCGCTCTGCTCGGCCGACGAAGCGGTGATCTCGCCAATGATGTCGGACACGCGGCGCACGCTGCTCACGATCTCGGTCATGGTCTGGCCGGCCTGGCTCACGAGGCGCGAGCCGTCCTCGACCCGCTCCACCGAGGAGCTGATGAGGCCCTTGATCTCCTTGGCCGCCTCCGCGCTGCGCTGCGCGAGGCTGCGCACCTCGCTCGCCACCACGGCAAAGCCGCGGCCCTGTTCGCCCGCGCGCGCGGCCTCGACCGCGGCATTGAGCGCCAGGATGTTCGTCTGGAAGGCGATGGAGTCGATCACACCCGTGATGTCGGCGATCTTGCGCGAGCTGGTGGTGATCTGGTCCATGGTGGTCACCACCTGCGACACCACGGTGCCGCCGCGCGCGGCCACCTCGGCGGCCGTGGAGGCGAAGTCGCTGGCCTGGCGCGAGGACTGCGCGCTTTGCTGCACGGTGCTGGTCAGCATCTCCATGGACGAAGCGGTTTCCTCCAGATTGGCCGCCGTCTGCTCGGTGCGGTGGCTCAGGTCGTGGTTGCCGCTGGCGATCTCGGAGCTGGCGGTGGAGATGTTGCCCGCCGTGTCCTGCACCTGGCGCACCAGGCCGCGCAGCGCATCCTGCATGCGCCCCATGGCGGCCACCAGCTGGCCCACCTCATCCTGGTTCATGGCCTCCACATCGCGCGACAGGTCGCCGCTGGCGATGCGGTCGGCCAGCTCCTGCGCCTGGCGCAGCGATCCGGTGATGGAGCGCACGCTGAAGAACGTGAGCGGGATCAGCACGGCCAGCCCCAGCAGCAGGCCAATGCCGATGAAGGCCGACATGGTGGAGGTGCGCGACTCCACGCCCGCGCGGGCCTCGTCCATCTGCGCGCGGGCCGTGGTGGCCAGGCTGGAGAACAGCTTGTCGGTGGCCTCCATGTGGACCTTGAGCCGGTCGGCATAGGCGCCGCCGCCGGCACCATCGAGCTGCGCGCCCTCGATCTTCTCGAAGATGGGGGAAATGCCGGTTTCGTACTGCTTGATCTCGGCCAGCGACTTGTCGATGGACTCGACGAAGGCCGCATCGCCCGACTGCACCTGGCGCACGTCGGCCAGGCTCTTGCGCAGCGCGGCCAGTGTCTTGGCCCAGGTCTCGCGCAGCGCGGAGACCTCGACCGAGTTGTTGAAGTTGATGATGATGTCTTTTTCGGTACGGCGCAGGTCGCCCAGCGTGGTGCGCAGCTCCGACATGTCGGTGAGGGTCTGTACGCGCTGCGAGAACAGCACCTGCAGCGTGCCGCGCGTGCGGTCCAGCGCCACGTAGCCCATGGCGCCGATGACAACAAGCAGGATCAAGGAAAAGACGGTTCCGAAGTAAAGGCGCGTGCGGATGGAGAAGCGGCCCAGAGCATTCATGGCTCTTCCTTACAATTTTTAACAGACAATCCAGCATAGCAAATTTGGTGCCACGCCCTCCCCCCGGTCTTCTGAACCGAGTGTGGCCGGACTATATGCCGGGCTGCCGCCCCCGCCGCACAGGGTAAGCACCGCCCCGGGGCCCTTTGCAGGGAATCCCCGGGGTCAGTAGGCGGGCTTATGCCACCGGTGTCACGGGAATGTAGAATTGCCCGCCGCGCTGCTGGAATTCCGCCGCCTTGGTCTGCATGCCCTGGGCCAGCGCCTCGGCCTCCGCCACGCCCTTCTGGGCGGCAAATTCGCGCACTTCCTGCGTGATCTTCATGGAGCAGAACTTGGGGCCGCACATGGAGCAGAAGTGCGCCACCTTGGCGCTGTCCTTGGGCAGCGTTTCGTCGTGGTATTCCTTGGCCGTGTCGGGGTCCAGGCCCAGGTTGAACTGGTCCTGCCAGCGGAAGTCGAAGCGCGCCTGGGAGAGCGCGTCGTCGCGCGCGCGGGCCCCCGGGTGGCCCTTGGCCACGTCGGCCGCGTGCGCGGCGATCTTGTACGCGATGATCCCCTGCTTGACGTCGTCGCGGTCGGGCAGGCCCAGGTGCTCCTTGGGCGTCACGTAGCACAGCATGGCGGTGCCCATCCAGCCAATCATGGCCGCGCCGATGGCCGATGCGATGTGGTCGTAGCCCGGTGCGATGTCGATGGTCAGCGGGCCCAGGGTGTAGAACGGTGCCTCGTGGCAGGTCTTGAGCTGCTCGGTCATGTTGGCCTGGATCATGTGCATGGGCACGTGGCCGGGGCCTTCGATCATGGTCTGCACGTCGTGCTTCCAGGCCACCTGGGTCAGCTCGCCCAGCGTGTGCAGCTCGGCGAACTGCGCCTCGTCGTTGGCATCCGATGCGCAGCCGGGGCGCAGGCCGTCGCCCAGGCTGAACGACACGTCGTACGCCTTCATGATGTCGCAGATGTCCTCGAAGTGCTCGTACAGGAAGCTCTCGCGGTGGTGCGCCATGCACCACTTGGCCATGATGGAGCCGCCGCGCGAGACGATGCCCGTGCGCCGCTGCGCGGTGAGGTGGATATAGGCCAGGCGCACGCCGGCATGGATCGTGAAGTAGTCCACGCCCTGCTCGGCCTGCTCGATGAGCGTGTCGCGGAAGATGGCCCAGGTCAGGTCCTCGGCCACGCCGCCCACCTTTTCGAGCGCCTGGTAGATTGGCACCGTGCCGATGGGCACGGGCGAGTTGCGCACGATCCAGTCGCGCGTGGTGTGGATGTTCTTGCCGGTCGAGAGATCCATCACGTTGTCGGCACCCCAGCGGATGGCCCAGACGAGTTTTTCCACCTCTTCCTCGATGCTCGACGTGACGGCCGAGTTGCCGATGTTGGCGTTGATCTTGACCTTGAAGTTGCGCCCGATGGCCATGGGCTCCACCTCGGGGTGGTTGATGTTGGCGGGAATGATGGCGCGGCCCCGGGCCACTTCGTCGCGCACGAATTCGGGGGTGATGATCTTGGGGATGCTCGCGCCCATGGGGTTGCCCATCAGCCGCTGCTCGCGGCCAGCGTCGGCCATGTACCGCTCCATCCACTCGCGCTTGCCGTTCTCGCGGATGGCCACGTATTCCATCTCGGGCGTGACGATGCCCTTCTTCGCATAGTGCATCTGCGTGACGTTGGCACCCGCCTTGGCGCGCAAGGGCTTGCGCTGCAGGGCTGCGGCCTCGGCGCGCAGCTGGGCCAGACGGGTGGCGTCTTCGCTCTTCTGGCCATCGTCCAGCGCCACGGGCGCGCGGCCTTCGTAGTGCTCCACGTCGCCACGGCCGGTGATCCAGCCGCCGCGCACTCCCGCCAGGCCCTTGCGCACATCGATCGCAGCCTCGGGGTCGGTATACGGGCCGGAGGTGTCGTACACGCTGACCAGTTCGCCGTTGGTCAGCGCAATGTCGCGCACGGGCACGCGCAGATCGGTGTGCAGGTGGCCGGGGAGGTAGGCCTTGCGTGAGGCAGGAAAGGGTTCGCGCGTGCGTGCGAGCAACTCGGCGAACTTCTCGGGGGTGGCCAGCTTGGCGTGGGGGTCGGGGGCGTTCATGGGCAGGTCTCCTGGTTCCGGTGGCGGTGGGTGCTGCTCCGGAATGGACCTGTGCGCCCCTCGGGTGCGGCTGCACCTGAGGCATGGCGTGCCAGCAGGGACTGCGGGCACGGAGACAAGGAGGTCGGCTCTTCTTCCGCCGGTATGAACCGGATCAAGTTCGTCGGGTTCGCAAGGCCTGCCGAATTTCTTCAGCCACCTCGCATCTCAGCGCTTACGCACACCCCGGAGCAGGCGCGAGTATAGGCCAGAGAGAAAAAACCGCGCCGCGGAGCCTCTCGGTCAGGCGAGGCGCCCGATGAGGACCACCGCAAAGAAGAAGACGGCCGCGATCACCGTCCACTTGAGGATGACGAGCCCCAGGCGCTTGTAGCGCGCCTGCCCCGTGCCGGCATAGAAGGCAAACGACACGGCCGCCGCCAGGAGCAGCAGCATGGCCAGCCAGCGAAAGATCAGCATGTCAGGGACTCCCGGCGCCGTGAAAACGGGCGCGGCACTGGCAGGAGGCTCCGGGCTGCGGCCCGGGAATGGTGCTTCATGCTCACCAGGCGCGCGCCGGCTGGGCAAACCCGCCGGGCGCCTGGCGCTCGTCCTCGAACGTGACGACCTCCCAGGCATCGCGCTGGGCCAGCAGCTCGCGCAGCAGCAGGTTGTTCATGGCGTGGCCCGAGCGGAAGGCGCTGTAGGCCGCGAGCAGGGGCTTGCCGATCAGGTACAGGTCGCCCATCGCGTCCAGGATCTTGTGCTTGACGAACTCGTCGTCGTAGCGCAGCCCGTCGCTGTTGAGCACCTTGTAGTCGTCCATCACGATGGCGTTGTCGAGGCCGCCGCCCAGCGCCAGGCCGTTGGAGCGCATCATCTCCACATCGCGCGTGAAGCCGAAGGTGCGCGCGCGGGCGATGTCGCGGCTGTAGTTGCCTTGCCCCATGTCGAACTCCACGCGCTGGCCCGTGGAATCCACGGCGGGGTGGTCGAAGTCGATCTCGAAACTGAGCTTGTAGCCGTGGTAGGGCGCAAGCCGAGCCCACTTGGCCGCGGCGCCCTCGCCTTCGCGCACTTCCACCGGGCGGGTGACGCGGATGAATCGCTTGGGGGCGTTCTGCAGCTCGATGCCCGCGCTTTGCAGCAGGAACACGAACGATGCCGAAGAGCCATCCAGGATGGGCACCTCTTCGGCGGTGATGTCCACATAGAGGTTGTCGATGCCCAGCCCCGCGCAGGCCGACATGAGGTGCTCCACGGTGTGCACCTTGGCATTGCCCACGGCGATGGTGGACGCCAGGCGGGTGTCGGTCACGGCCTCCGCCCGGATGGGGATGTCCACCGGCTGCGGCAGGTCCACCCTGCGGAACACGATCCCGGTGTCCGGCTGCGCAGGCCGCAGGGTCAGCTCGACCCGCTGGCCACTGTGCAGGCCCACGCCCACGGCGCGGGTGATCGTCTTGAGGGTGCGTTGCTGGAGCATCCGGGGATTTTAGTGGGGCGACCCCGCAAAAACCATCCACTGCTGCCTATGACCCTGATAGAAAACGGAGAGTCGCAGGGGCGGCGTACAAGCTGTCAGAGACACGCAGGTAGCGCCCCGCAGCGACTGCATTGCGCGCCACGCGTACCCAGACGGCGGTGACTGCGCAGCTGAGGAGCATACGAGCCAAATAGGAAGCGCGGTGGTGGAAACCGTCACGGCCCAATGCCAGAGACACCGCGCAAGGGCCGCCCCGCCGCGCATGTCGAGAAACCCCTTGCCAGAGTCAAGGGGCGCTCGGTCTGTCCCAGCCCGCGCAGGCGGGCTGGGAGCCGCAGACCTCGCCCCCTCCCGCGCAGCGAGAGAGGGGGTGAAGCGGCGTAGCCGCTCAGGGGGAGTACCGAATCAATCCGCCTGCTTGCGCAGGAAGGCCGGAATCTCCAGGTCGTCCATGCCGCCCGAGGACAGCGCGTCCACGCGCGCCGCGGCCTGGGTGCGGTTGGTGCGCCACACGCTGGGCACCGACATGCTGCCGTAGTCGGCCTGCGCGCTGCTGGCATGGCCGCCCTGCACGCCCATGGCCGAGCCCAGGGCCCCCGTGCCCGCGATGGGCATCTGGTAGGCCACGTTGTCCGTGCCGGTGCGCAGGCCGCCCTGCACCACCGAAATCGGCTGGCGGCGCGCGTTGGGGCGCGACAGGCCGGTGGCCACCACGGTCACGCGGATCTCCTCGCCCAGGCTGTCGTCATAGGCAGCGCCGTAGATCACGTGCGCGTCGGGCGAGGCGTAGGCATTGATGGTGCTCATGGCCAGGCGCGATTCGGACAGCTTCAGGCTGCCCTTGGCGGCCGTCACCAGCACCAGCACGCCCTTGGCGCCCGACAGGTCGATGCCTTCCAGCAGCGGGCAGGCCACGGCCTGTTCGGCGGCGATGCGGGCGCGGTCCGGGCCGCTGGCGGTGGCCGTGCCCATCATGGCCTTGCCGGGCTCGCCCATCACGGTGCGCACGTCTTCGAAGTCGACGTTCACGTGGCCGTATTCATTGATGATTTCGGCAATGCCGCCCACGGCGTTCTTGAGCACGTCGTTGGCATGGGCGAAGGCTTCGTCCTGGGTGATGTCATCGCCCAGCACTTCCAGCAGCTTCTCGTTGAGCACCACGATCAGCGAATCCACGTTGGCTTCGAGCTCGGCCAGGCCGTTGTCGGCGTTGGTCATGCGGCGGCCGCCTTCCCAGTCGAAGGGCTTGGTGACCACGCCCACGGTGAGGATGCCCATTTCCTTGGCCACGCGGGCGATCACGGGTGCGGCGCCCGTGCCCGTGCCGCCGCCCATGCCGGCCGTGATGAACAGCATGTGCGCGCCGTCGATGGCCAGGCGGATGTCGTCCACCGCGGCCTCGGCGGCTTCACGGCCCTTGTCGGGCTTGCTGCCGGCGCCCAGGCCGCTGCCGCCCAGCTGGATGTGGCGGTGGGCCGAGCTGCGGGTCAATGCCTGCGCGTCGGTGTTGGCGCAGACAAACTCCACGCCCTGCACGCTGCGGGCAATCATGTGCTCGACGGCGTTGCTGCCGCCGCCGCCCACGCCGATCACCTTGATCTGGGTGCCCTGGTTGAATTCTTCGGCTTCGATCATTTCGATGGTCATGTTGGAGCTCCTGTTTCTTTCACTGAATTCGTTTGCAATCTCGTGTGCAACTGCCAATGGGTTGTTCGGTATGTCATCGTGCGCAGCGGGGATGGCGGTCCGGTACATCGTCGCCATCGCCCACGCGGTATTCGGTGCGGACTGCCTCTCGCCAGCCAAAGAGGAAATTTCATGGTCAGAAATTCCCCACGATGAAGTCCTTGAAACGGCCAAACGCCGTCTTCATGGAACCGCTTTTCTGTGCCACCTTGAAGCCGCGCAGCCGCGCCAGGCGCGCCTCTTCCAGTAGGCCCATGACGGTAGCAGCCCGGGGCTGTGCCACCATGTCAGACAAGGCGCTGGAATACTTCGGAATGCCGCGCCGCACGGGCTTCAGGAAGATGTCTTCGCCCAGCTCGATCATCCCGGGCATCACCGAACTGCCGCCGGTGAGCACGATGCCCGACGACAGCACTTCTTCATACCCCGACTCGCGCACCACCTGCTGCACGAGCGAGAAGATCTCTTCCACGCGCGGCTCGATCACGCCGGCCAGCGCCTGCTTGCTGAGCATGCGGGGGCTGCGGTCGCCCAGGCCGGGCACTTCCACCTGCGCCTCGGGGTCGGCCAGCAACTGCTTGGCGTAGCCGCTTTCGACCTTGATGTCCTCGGCGTCCTTCGTGGGCGTGCGCAGCGCCATGGCGATGTCGCTGGTGATGAGGTCGCCCGCGATCGGGATCACCGCCGTGTGGCGGATCGCGCCGCCGGTGAAGATGGCCACGTCGGTCGTGCCCGCGCCGATGTCGACCACCACCACGCCCAGCTCGCGCTCGTCATCCGTCAGCACCGCCTGGCTGCTGGCCAGGGGGTTGAGCATGAGCTGCTCGACCTCCAGGCCGCAGCGGCGCACGCACTTGATGATGTTCTCGGCCGCGCTCTGCGCACCGGTCACGATGTGGATCTTGGCCTCCAGGCGGATGCCGCTCATGCCGATGGGCTCCTTCACATCCTGCCCGTCGATCACGAACTCCTGCGGCTCCACCAGCAGCAGGCGCTGGTCGCTGCTGATGTTGATGGCCTTGGCCGTTTCCACCACACGCGCCACGTCGGCCGAGGTGACCTCCTTGTCCTTCACGGCCACCATGCCGCTGGAATTGAGGCCCCGGATATGGCTGCCCGTGATGCCGGTGTACACGCGCTGGATCTTGCAGTCGGCCATCAGCTCGGCCTCCTTCAGCGCCTGCTGGATGCTCTGCACGGTGGCGTCGATGTTCACCACCACGCCGCGCTTCAAGCCATTGCTCGGGGCCACGCCCAGGCCTGCGAGCTTGAGCTCGCCATTGGGCAGAACCTCGGCCACCACGGCCATGACCTTGGCCGTGCCGATGTCCAGCCCCACCACGACGTCTTTGTATTCTCTTGCCATATCAGTCTCTGCCCTTCTCTGTTCTGTCCCGCCGCACCCCGGCCTCATTCACGAACCGCCCCGCTCTCCACGCCACGCACCGCTGTTGTTGCTGCTGCTGTTGCATGCCGTCACCTCCTGCGCACGCCACCCGCGGCGCCCATGGCATCGGGGATCACGGTGCTCACGCCGCGCATGCGCAGCGCATACCCCCCGGCGTGCCGCAGGTCCGCGGATTCCAGGGACTCCACGCGCCGGCCGTACTGCGCCGCCACCTGGGTCAAGGTGCGCGTGAAGCGCTGCGTGCGCTGCACCACCTCCTGCGGTGCCCCGCCCCCCAGCTCCACCACCGCGTCGCTGTCGAGCCTGGCGCGCCAGCCGCCCCGGCCGGTCAGTTCCAGGGACTCGACCTCCAGCCCCAGGGGCTTGAACACCGGCTGCAGCAGCCCAAACATCTGCAGCACCTCGGGGGAGCTGCCCGCGGGGCCCAGCAGGCGGGGCAGGCCGTCCTGCTCCACATCGCCCACGTTGGCCTCGAACACCTCGCCCTGCCGGTTGACCATGGCCGAGCCGCTCTCCGGTCCCCAGTACGCCACGGCCTCGTGTTCCTGCAGCTCCACCTGCAGGCTGCCGGGGTAGACCCGCCGCACCTCGGCGCGGCGCACCCAGGGCACTTGCTCGAACGCCGCGCGCGCGGCGCGCAGGTCCACCGTGAAGAAGTTGCCCGCGAGGTGCGGCGCCACATTGGCCCGCAGGGTGACGGCGTTGTTGTGCACCAGCTCCCCCTGCACCACGATGCGCGCGATCGCGAAGCCCGGATAGCGCAGCATCCACCAGGCACCCGCCGCCAGCACGAGCAGGGCGCAGCCCACGAACAGGACCGACGCGGTCAGGTTCATGAGCTTGACGTCCAGCGGTGCGGGCAGCGCGGAGTTCATTTGGCGGCGGCTCCTTGCGTGTCGAGCACGGCATCGGCCAGGATGCGCAGGCACAGCTCCTCGTAGCTGATGCCCGCAGCGCGCGCGGCCATGGGCACGAGGGAATGGCCCGTCATGCCCGGCGAGGTGTTCATCTCCAGCAGAAAGGGCTTGCGGTCGCTGGCGCGCAGCATCAGGTCGGCGCGGCTCCAGCCCCGGCAGCCCAGGCTGCGGTAGGCGTCCAGCACGATGCGCTGGATCTCGCGCTCTTCCGCTTCGGGCAGGCCGCTCGGGCACTGGTATTTCACGTCGTCGGTGAAATACTTGTTCTGGTAGTCGTAGGCACCGTCGGGCGCCACGATGCGGATCACGGGCAGCGCGCGCGCGCCGGCGCCCTGGCCCAGCACAGCGCAGGTGACTTCCTCGCCGTCGATGAATTCCTCGCAGAGCACATCGGGGTCGTATTTCGCGGAGAGCTGCACGGCCTCCTGCATGTCCGAATAGCCGCGCACCTTGGTCACGCCGATGGACGAGCCCTCGCGCGGCGGCTTGACGATGAGCGGCAGGCCCAGCTCGTCGGGCACGGTGCGCACCACCTCGCGCTGCTGGCGGTCGGGCGCCAGCCACACGTAGCGCGGCGTGGGCAGGCCCTCGGCCAGCCACACCCGCTTGGTCATGACCTTGTCCATCGCGATGGCCGAGGCCATCACGCCCGGGCCCGTGTAGGGGATGCCCAGCAGTTCGAGCGCGCCCTGCACCGTGCCGTCTTCGCCATGGCGGCCGTGCAGCGCGATGAAGCAGCGGGCATAGCCGTCGCGCTTGAGATCGCCCAGCGGGTTCTGCGCGGGGTCGAACGCATGCGCGTCCACGCCGCGCGAGCGCAGGGCCTGCAGCACGCCGCTGCCGGACATCAGCGACACCTCGCGCTCGGCCGAGTCGCCGCCCATCAGCACGGCCACCTTGCCCAGGGACTTCACATCAAAATTCGAATCAAAAAGGGTCATAGCGCGCTCCCCTCCAGCGCCTTAAGCTCATTATTTTGTAGCAAATCGACCACTTTGCCGGGCACGGCGCCGATGGAGCCCGCGCCCATGCACATCACCACGTCGCCGTCCTTCGCGTTGTCGGCGATGGCCTGCGGCAGGTCGGCCACGTTGTCGATGAACACCGGCTCCACGCGGCCGGCCACGCGCAGCGCGCGCGCCAGTGAACGGCCGTCGGCCGCCACCACGGGCGCCTCGCCGGCGGCGTACACCTCGGTCAGCAGCACGGTGTCGGCATGGCCGATGACCTTCACGAAATCCTCGAAACAGTCGCGCGTGCGGCTGTAGCGGTGGGGCTGGAAGGCCAGCACCAGGCGGCGGCCCGGGAAGGCGCCGCGCGCCGCTGCCAGCGTGGCGGCCATCTCCACCGGGTGGTGGCCGTAGTCGTCGATCACGGTGAACTGGCCGCCATCCCGGGCGGGAAGGTTGCCGTAGCTCTGGAAGCGCCGCCCCACCCCCTTGAAGCCGGCGAGCGCGCGCTGCACGGCCTCGTCGGGGATGTTCAGCTCCACGGCGATGGCGATGGCCGACAGCGCGTTGAGCACGTTGTGCTCGCCCGCGAGGTTGAGCACGATGTCCAGGTCCGGCAGCGTGACGCCGTTGCGCCGCTGCACGGTGAAGCGCATCTGCCCCGCCTCGGCGCGCACATTGATGGCACGCACCTGGGCATCTTCGGAAAAGCCGTAGCTCGTGATCGGGCAGGTCACGCTTTGCAGGATGTCGCGCACGGCCGGGCTGTCCACGCACAGCACGGCCGTGCCGTAGAACGGCATGCGGTGCAGGAAGTCGACGAACGCGCCCTTGAGCCGGCCGAAGTCGTGCCCGTAGGTGTCCATGTGGTCGGCGTCGATGTTGGTCACCACGGCCATCACGGGCAGAAGATTCAGGAACGAGGCATCCGACTCGTCGGCCTCGACCACGATGTAGTCGCCGCTGCCCAGCTTGGCGTTGGCCCCCGCGCTGTTCAGCCGCCCGCCGATCACGAAGGTGGGGTCCAGGCCCGCCTCGGCCAGCACGCTGGTCACGAGGCTGGTGGTGGTGGTCTTGCCGTGCGTGCCCGCGATGGCGATGCCCTGCTTCAGGCGCATCAGCTCGGCCAGCATGAGCGCGCGGGGTACGACCGGGATCTTCTTTTCCCGGGCTGCGAGCACCTCGGGGTTGTCGGGCGTGACGGCCGTGGACGTGACCACGGCATCGGCACCTTCGATGTGCGCCGCCGCGTGGCCCAGGCAGGTCTTGATGCCCAGGCCCTCCAGGCGGCGCAGCGTGGCGCTGTCGGCCAGGTCGGAGCCCGAGATGCGGTAGCCCAGGTTGAACAGCACCTCGGCGATGCCGCTCATGCCGGCGCCGCCCAGGCCGACGAAATGGATATGGCGAATGGCGTGCTTCATGGTGTTGCAAGCTCCTCGCAGGCAGTCACCACCTCGCGGGTGGCGTTGGTTTTTTGCATGTCTTTAGCTTTAAGCGCCACACCCACCAGGGTGGAACGCTGCATATTCAATAGCATCCCGGACAGCCCCTCGGGCGTCAGGTCGCGTTGCTGCACCAGCCAGCCGCCGCCGGCGTTCACCAGGAACTGGGCGTTGGTGGTCTGGTGGTCGTCCACGGCGGAAGGGAACGGCACGAACACGGCCGCCGCGCCCACGGCCGCGATTTCGGTCACGGTGCTCGCCCCCGCCCGGCAGACGATGATGTCGGCCTCCGCAAACGCGCTGGCGGTGTCGTCGATGAATGGCGTCAGCTCCGCATCGACCCCTGCGGCCGCATAGTGGGCGCGCAGCGCGTCGATCTGCGTCGCGCCGCTTTGGTGAACCACGGTGGGGCGTTGTTCGGCGGGCATCAGCGCGACGGCCTGCGGCACGATCTCGTTGAGGGCCCGTGCGCCCAGGCTGCCCCCCACCACCAGCAGGCGCAGCGGGCCGGAGCGGCCCGCAAAACGTTCGGCCGGGCCGGGTTGCCGGGTGAAGGCGGTGCGCAGCGGGTTGCCCACCCACTGGCCCTTCTTGAACACATCGGGGAAGGCCGTGAACACGCGGTCCGCGACGCCCGCCAGCACCTTGTTGGCCATGCCGGCCACGGAGTTCTGTTCGTGCAGCACCAGGGGCTTGCCGGCCAGCACGCCCATCATGCCGCCCGGAAAGGTGATGTAGCCGCCCAGGCCCACCACCACATCCGGCTTCACGCGCCGCACCACGGCCAGCGCCTGCCAGAACGCGCGCAGCAGGCGCACCGGCAGCAAAGCCAGCGTGACGAGGCCCTTGCCGCGCACGCCCGAGAAGTCGATGAGCTCCAGCGCGAAGCCGTGCTGCGGCACGATGCGCGACTCCATGCTGCCCGGTGCGCCCAGCCAGTGCACGCGCCAGCCGCGTGCACGCAGCTCCTCGGCGACGGCCAGCCCGGGGAAAATGTGGCCGCCGGTGCCGCCGGCCATGATGAGGGCGGTTTTTTGCGTCATACGCGCCCTCCCCTCATCAACAATTTGTTTTCATAGTCCACACGCAAGACCACGGCCAATGCCACCAGATTCATCAAGATGGCCGACCCGCCGAAGCTCATCAGCGGCAGCGTGAGCCCCTTGGTGGGCAGCGCGCCCAGGTTCACGCCCATGTTGATGAAGGCCTGGAAGCCGATCCAGATCGCCACGCCCTGCGCCACGAGGCCCGCGAACACGCGGTCGAGGGCGATGGCCTGGCGGCCGATGTGCATGATGCGGCGCGTCATCCACAGGAACAGCACGATGAGCGTGACCACGCCCACCAGGCCGAACTCCTCGCCGATCACGGCCAGCAGGAAGTCGGTGTGGGCCTCGGGCAGCCAGTGCAGCTTTTCCACGCTGCCGCCCAGGCCCACGCCAAAGATCTCGCCGCGCCCGATGGCGATCAGCGAGTGCGAGAGCTGGTAGCCCTTGCCCAGGGCGTGCTCCTCGCTGAACGGATCCAGGTAGGCGAACACGCGCTCGCGCCGCCAGGGGGAGCTGGCGATCATGATGCCGAAGGCCGCCACCAGCACGCCCGCGATCAGGAAGAACATGCGGGCGTTCACGCCGCCCAGGAACAGGATGCCCATGGCGATCACCGCCACCACCATGAAGGCCCCCATGTCCGGTTCGGCCAGCAGCAGCACGCCCACGATGGCCACGGCCGCCCCCATGGGCAGCACGGCGCGGAAGAACCGCTCCTTCACGTCCATCTTGCGCACCATGTAGTCCGCCGCGTAGATGAGCACGGCGAACTTGGCCACCTCGGAGGGCTGAAAGCCGATGGGCCCGAGCGACAGCCAGCGCCGCGCGCCATTGACCACCTTGCCCACGCCGGGAATCAGCACGGCCACCAGCAGCAGCAGCGCCACGACGAAGAGCCAGGGCGCCATGCGCTCCCACAGCGCCATGGGCACCTGGAAGGCCAGCAGCGCCGCGACGAACCCGACCACGAGGTACATCACGTGGCGGGTGAGGAAATGGGTGGAGGCGTAGTTGGCAAAACGCGGGTTGTCCGGCATCGCGATGGAGGCCGAATACACCATCACCAGCCCCCAGGCGAGCAGCGCCACCACCACCCACAGCAGCGCTTGGTCGAACCCGAGCACGCTCGCCGGCGTGCTGGTGGTGCGGGGCCGGTAGTCGGTGCCGCCCACGCGCACCGGCAGCACGTCCACGGCCTTGCCGGGCAGGCCGCCGAACCAGCCCGCCACGCGCTGCAGGAAGCTGCTGGCCGGTGCACTCATGCCGCGCCTCCTGTCGCATCGTCCGCCAGGGCATGCACCGTGTCGCAGAAGACCTGGGCGCGGTGCTCGTAGCCCCTGAACATGTCAAAGCTCGCGCAGGCGGGCGACATCAGCACCGCATCGCCCGCATGGGCGCGCTGCGAGGCCAGTTCCACGGCCTGCGGCAGGGTCTCGGCGTCGACCAGTGCCACGCCGCTGTCCTGCAGCGCGGCGCGGATCTGCGGCGCATCGCGCCCGATCAGCACCACCGCGCGCGCATGGCGCGCCACGGGCGCGGCCAGCGGAGAAAAATCCTGGCCCTTGCCATCGCCGCCCAGGATGACCACGATGCGGCGCTCCGCGCCCAGGCCGGTGAGGGCCGCCACCGTGGCGCCCACGTTCGTGCCCTTGCTGTCGTCGAAGTACTCGACGCCGTGGATGACGGCCACGGGCTCCACGCGGTGCGGCTCGCCCCGGTACTCGCGCAGCCCGTACAGCAGGGGCGCCAGCGTGCAGCCTGCCGCCGATGCCAGCGCCAGTGCGGCCAGCGCGTTCACGGCGTTGTGGCGGCCCCGGATGCGCAGCGCGTCAGCGGGCATCAGGCGCTGGACGTGCAGGTCCTCTGCGGCCTCGTTGCGGCCGCGCTTGCGGGTTTCGTCCGCATCCATGGCACGCACCAGCCAGGGCATGCCGCTCACCACCTCGATGCCGAAGTCGCCGGGGCGCTGGGGCATGTCGGCGCCAAACGTCAGGTGCTCGCGCACCTGGGGCTTTTGCAGCTTGACCTTGACCGGCGGCGGCAACATCTGCATCACGGCCGCGTCCTCGCGGTTCAGGATCATGAGCCCGGTCTGGCCGAAGATGCGCGCCTTGGCCGCCGCATAGGCCACCATGTCGCCGTGCCAGTCCAGGTGGTCCTGCGTGATGTTGAGCACGGTGGCCGCCGTGGGCTCGAATCCGGTCACGCCGTCGAGCTGGAAGCTTGAGAGTTCGAGCACCCACACCTCGGGCAGCGTGCCCGCGTCGATGTGGCTGGCGAGCGTGTCGAGCAGCGTGGGGCCGATGTTGCCGGCCACGGCGACGCTCTGGCCCGAGCGCTCCACGAGTTGCCCCGTGAGCGAGGTCACCGTGGTCTTGCCGTTGGTGCCCGTGATCGCCAGCACCGCCGGGGCGTAGCCGTGCGAGGCCTTGAGCGCGCCCAGCGCCATGGAATACAAGCTCAATTCACCACCAGCGCTTATTCCACAAGCGCTGGCAGCTACTAAAACAGGAGCAATTGTCTGAGGACTCAAACCCGGTGAGCGGTAGACCGCATGCAGGTCCTGGCCTTCGACCAGGCTGGCGTCGAAGCCACCGGCCACAAAACGCACCTGGGGCAGCTCCTGCTGCAGCACCGCGAGCTGCGGCGGCGCGGCGCGCGTGTCGGCCACGGTGACCTCGGCGCCACAGCGCACGCACCAGCGCGCCATGGCCAGGCCCGAGGCGCCCAGGCCCAGGATGAGGATCTTCTGGCCCAGCAGCGGACGCAGGCCTTCGCCGGGCCGGCCCAGGGGCTCGGCGGGCCCATCGGCTGGAGCGTCCTGCGTGGCTTCTTCTTCATCAGCCACCTGCGGCAGCGCAGACGCGGCCTCGGGGGCCGCCACCTCGGCAAAAATCTGCGCCACGAAATCGGCGGCGGCCTTGGCGGCGGAGACCGCGGGCGGCTTTTCAGGGTCCCAGGCATTGGCAGCCGCGTTGGCTGCGCGTGCGCCTGTGGCGGGCCCGGGAGCCCCGGCCGTGCCATCGGCGCTTGCCGCAGGTTCCGTCGCGCCGGCCGTGGCGTCCATGGGTTCGGCGACGGACAGCGCGCCGGGCCCAGCCACGTCGGTCACGCCTGGATCGCCCGGCACCACATCCGCCGTGGACCGCTCTGGTGGCAGCTCCACCTCCGGCGTTCCGGCAGGCGCATCCATGCCCGTGGCCGCCACGGGAGGATCGGCTGGTGCCGCCGGGATGAGGGGATCGTCCGGGTTCATCGCAGTTTCAATGTGGAAAGGCCGATGAGGCACAGCAGCATGGTGATGATCCAGAAGCGCACGACCACCTGGGTCTCCTTCCAGCCGCTCTTTTCAAAATGGTGGTGCAGCGGCGCCATCTTGAGCAGGCGCCGGCCTTCGCCGTAGCGTTTCTTGGTGAACTTGAACCAGGTCACCTGCAGCATCACGGACAGCGCCTCGACCACGAAGATGCCCCCCATGATGGCCAGCACGATCTCCTGGCGCACGATGATGGCGATGGTGCCCAGCGCCGCGCCCAGCGCCAGCGCGCCCACGTCGCCCATGAACACCTGCGCGGGGTGCGCGTTGAACCACAGGAAGGCCAGGCCCGCGCCCGCCATGGCCGCGCAGAAGATCAGCAGCTCCCCCGAGCCCGGGATGTGCGGGAAGAACAGGTACTTGGAATACACCGAGCTGCCGGTGACGTAGGCGAACACGCCCAGCGCCGAGCCCACCATCACCACGGGCATGATGGCCAGGCCGTCCAGCCCGTCGGTCAGGTTCACGGCATTGCTGGAGCCCACGATCACGAGATAGGTCAGGATCACGAAGCCCAGCACTCCGAGCGGGTAGCTGATTTCCTTGAAGAACGGCAGCTGCAGCCCCGCCTTGGGCGGCAAATCGAGCGAGAAGCCCGATTGCACCCAGCCCACGAACAGCTCCCACACCTTGGCGTTGGAGCTTTCCGAGATGCTGAACACGAGGTACAGCGCGGCGATCAGGCCGATGACCGACTGCCAGAAATACTTCTCGCGCGAGCGCATGCCCTCGGGGTCCTTGTTGACCACCTTGCGCCAGTCGTCCACCCAGCCGATCGCGCCAAAGCCCAGCGTGACGATGAGCACGATCCACACGAAGCGGTTGGACAGGTCGAACCACAACAGGGTCGAGATCGCGATCGACAGCAGGATGAGCACGCCGCCCATGGTGGGCGTGCCGCTCTTGGACAGGTGCGTCTGCATGGCATAGCCCCGGATGGGCTGGCCGATCTTGAGCGAGGTGAGCACGCGGATCACCTTGGGCCCCGCGATGAGGCCGATGAGCAGCGCCGTCATGGCCGCCATCACCGCCCGGAACGTGAGGTACTGGAACACGCGGAAAAAGCCGAACTCGGGCGACAGGCCCTGCAGCCATTGCGACAGCATCAGCAGCATGCGGCACCTCCCACGGGCGGCCGCGCCCCACGGACGCAGGCTCCGACTGCTGCTTCCAGCACGCTCTCAATGCGTTGCGCCATGGTGTCCCTCCCGTGCCTGCGTCGGCGGTTGTCGCTCTTGTTGTTCCTGGTTGTCCTGCGCTTGCGCGGCAGAGGCGATCGCCTCCACCACCTGTTCCATCTTCATGAATCGAGATCCCTTGACCAGCACGCTGCCCACCGTGGGCAGGGCCTGGCGCACCGCATCCAGCAGCGCGCCCCTATCGTTGAAATGCCGGGCCACACCGCCGTTGCCCTCGCCAAAGGACGTGGTGGCGTGCACCGATTGGTCTCCCAGCGCAAAGAGGCAGGGGATGCGGGCCGCGCGCGCATGCGCACCGGCCTCCGCATGGAACTGCGGCCCCTGGTCGCCCACCTCGCCCATGTCGCCCAGCACCAGCAGCTGCGGGCCGGGCAGTTCGGCCAGCACGTCGATGGCGGCGCGCATGGAGTCGGGGTTGGCGTTGTAGGTGTCGTCCACCACGGTGACCTCGCGGCCCGCGATGCGCACGCTGAAGGCGCGCGAGCGGCCCTTGACCGGCACGAAATCGTTCAGCCCCTGCGCAATGGCGGCCAGCGGTGCGCCCGCCGCCAGCGTGCAGGCCGCGGCCGCCAGCGCGTTGGCCACGTTGTGGCGCCCGGCAATGTGCAGGTGGGTGGCCACCTCGCCCCGCGGCGTGGCCAGCGTGACGGCCCAGGCACCCTGGCCCCACGCAGCCTGTGCGCAGGCCACATCGCCGCCTTCGCCAAAGGTGACGGTGCGGCGCCCCGGCGCCATCGAGCGCCAGAGGGCGGTGTAGGCATCCCCCGAAGGAAACACCGCCACGCCGTCGGCGGGCAGGCTGGCCAACACGGAGCCGTTCTCGCGCGCCACCGCCTCCACCGTGTGCATGAACTCCAGGTGCTCGCGTTGCGCGTTGTTGACCAGTGCCACCGTGGGCCGCGCCATGGCGGCCAGCGTGGCGATCTCGCCCGGGTGGTTCATGCCCATCTCGATCACGGCCGCCGCATGGCCGGCACGCAGGCGCAGCAGTGTCAAAGGCACGCCGATGTCGTTGTTGAAATTGCCCTGCGTGGCAAACGCGGCCTCGCCTTTCCAGGCGCGCAGGATGGACGCGATCATCTGCGTCACCGTGGTCTTGCCGTTGCTGCCCGTCACGCCGATCAACGGAAGGCCAAACTGCGCGCGCCAGCCCGCGGCCAGCGCGCCCAGCGCGGCCAGGCTGTCCGGCACCTCGATGCCGGGCAGGCCGGCGGCTTGCAGGCCGCCATGGGCGATGGCGGCGGCGGCGCCACCGGCGCGGGCATCGGCCAGGAAAGCGTTGGCGTCAAAGCGTTCGCCCTTGAGCGCCACGAAAAGGTCGCCCGCCTGCAAGCTGCGCGTATCGGTGTGCACGCGGGCCAGCGGCGTGGCCCCATCGCCCACCAGGCGCGCGGCGGGAATGCGCGGCTGCACCAGGGCCAGCGCCTGCTGCAGGGTCATCATCACGGCCGGGGTGGCGCTCATGGGCGTGCTCCGCGGGCCTGCAGCGCGCTCTGCGCATGGGCCATGTCGGAGAACGGCACGCGCACGCCCGCCGTCTCCTGGGTGTCTTCATGGCCCTTGCCGGCGATCAGCACCACATCGGCGGGCGCGGCCTCGGCCAGGGCCAGGGCGATGGCGGCGGCACGGTCGGGCTCGGCACGCACCACGTTGCTGGCGATGGTGCCTTGCAGGATCTGGTGCAGGATGGCCGCGGGGTTTTCGCTGCGCGGGTTGTCGCTGGTCACGACCACGAGGTCGGCCTGCTGCTGCGCCACGGCGCCCATCAGGGGGCGCTTGCCCGCATCGCGGTCGCCGCCGCAGCCGAACACGCACCAGAGCTTGCCGCCGCGCTCCCGGGCCACCGGGCGCAGCGCCTGCAGGGCCTTGTCCAGCGCGTCGGGCGTGTGGGCGTAGTCCACGGCCACCAGCGGTTGCCCGGGGTGGTGGATCCGCTCCATGCGGCCGGGCACGGGCGAGAGCTGGGCGCAGGCGTAGAGCGCGTGCTCCAGCGGCACGCCCAAGGCGCGCAGCCCGGCCAGCACGCCCAGCAGGTTGGAGACGTTGTACTGCCCGATCACGCGCGTCTGCAGCACATGCGTGTGCACGCCCTCGGCCACCGTGAAGGAGAGGCCGCCCTCGCCCATGGCGATGTCGCGCGCCGCGAGCCGCGCGGGGCCGGTGATGGAAACACTCCACAGGTCCAGCAGCCGGTCCGCCAGCGAGGCATGCAGCTCGGCACCGCGCGGGTCGTCGATGTTGACCACCGCGGCCTGCAGGCCGGGCCAGTCGAACAGCATGCTCTTGGCCTGCCAGTAGGCGGCCATGCCGGGGTGGTAGTCCAGGTGGTCCTGCGTGAAGTTGGTGAACAGCGCGACGCGGATGCGCGTGCCCGCCATGCGATGCTCGGCCAGCCCGATGGACGAGGCCTCGATGGCGCAGGCCGTGCGGCCGGCATCGGTGAACTGCTGGAACGCGCGCTGCAGCCGCACCGGGTCGGGTGTGGTCATGCCCGTGCTGGTGAGTGCGGGCGGTGTGCCCATACCCAAAGTGCCTACCAGCGCACATCCACCTTGCGGAATAAGCTCATTTTTTGATAGCACATTAAGTGCCTCGGCCAGCCACCAGCTCGTGCTGGTCTTGCCATTGGTACCCGTCACGGCCAACACATCCAGGCGCTGCGTGGGCTGCCCGAACCAGTCGGCCGCGATGAGGCCGGTGGCCGCCTTCAGGCCATGGAGCGCCGCCACCGGCAAGCCTTCGAGCGCAAATGCCTCCACGCCCTCATGCTCCACCAGGCAGGCCACGGCGCCGCGCGACAGCGCGTCCGCGATGTGGGCGCGGCCGTCGGTCGCGGCGCCGGGCCAGGCGATGAAACCGTCGCCGGGGCGCACCTGCCGGCTGTCGGTCTGCAGCGTGCCGGTGACCCGCTCGCGCAGCCAGGCGACGGCGTCGTGCACCGAGGCGAGCAAAGGCAAGGCCGTTGTCATAGCGATTCCTCCACCTCTTTGGCCACGATCTGCGGCTTGACCGCCATGTCCGGCTGCACGCCCATCATGCGCAGCGTCTGCTGCACGACTTCGCTGAACACGGGCGCGGCCACGGCACCGCCGTAGAACACGCCGTTGCTGGGCTCGTCGATCATCACGGCCACGATGATGCGCGGCTTGTCGATGGGCGCCATGCCGGTGAACCATGCCCGGTACTTGCCCGAGGCGTAGTTCTTGCCCACCTGCTTGCGCGCGGTGCCGGACTTGCCGCCCACCGAGTAGCCCAGGGTCTGCGCCTTCTGGCCGGTGCCGCCGGGGCCCGCGGCCATCTGCAGCATCTTGCGCACCTGGTCGGCGGTGCGTTCGGAGAACACGGGCACGCCCAGGGCGGGCTCGGAGGTCTTGAACATGGTGGCCGGAATCACGCGGCCGCCATTGGCGAACACCGTGTACGAGCGCGCCATCTGGAACAGGCTGGCCGACAGGCCGTAGCCGTAGGACATGGTGGCCTGCTCCACCGGGCGCCAGGTCTTGTAGGGGCGCAGGCGCCCTGTCACCACGCCAGGAAAATGCAGCTGCGGCTTCTGGCCGAAGCCCGCGGCCGAGAAGGTCTCCCACATCTCGCGCGCGGGCATCTGCATGGCGATCTTGGTGGTGCCCACGTTGCTCGACTTCTGGATCACCCCTTCCACCGTGAGCACGCCGTGGTTGCTGGTGTCGGAGATGGTGGAGCCCGTGATGTTGATCCGGCCCGGATTGGTGTCCACGATGGTGTCGGGCCGCACGCGCCCCGATTCCAGCGCCAGGCCGATGGTGAACGGCTTCATGGTCGAGCCGGGCTCGAAAACGTCGGTGAGCGCGCGGTTGCGCAGCTGCTCGCCCGTGAGGTTCTGGCGCTTGTCGGGAACGTAGCTCGGGTAGTTGGCCAGCGCCAGCAGCTCGCCCGTGTGGGCATCGAGCACCACCACGCTGCCCGCCTTGGCCTTGTGCAGCGCGACCTGGTCCCGCAGCTTCTGGTAGGCAAAGAACTGCACCTTGCTGTCGATGGACAGCTGCATGTCCTTGCCATCGACCGGAGGCACGGTCTCGCCCACGCCCTCGACCACCCGGCCCAGGCGGTCCTTGATCACGCGGCGCGAGCCCGCCTTGCCCGCCAGCTCCTTGTCGAAGGCCAGCTCCATGCCTTCCTGCCCGTGGTCTTCCACGTTGGTGAAACCCACCACGTGGGCCGCGGCTTCCCCTTCGGGGTACTGGCGCTTGTACTCCTTGCGCTGGTAGATGCCCTTGATGTCCAGTGCCGCGATCTCCCGACCCACATCCCAGTCGAGCTGGCGCTTGATCCAGACGAAGGTCTTGTCTTCATCGGCCAGCTTGCGCTGCAGCTCGGCCAATGGCATGTCGAGCAGCTTGGCCAGTTGCTTGAGCTTGGCGCGGACCTCGGGCCTGTCCTGCTCCACGTCTTCCGGAATCGCCCAGATGCTGGCCGCCGGCACGCTGGATGCCAGGATCAGCCCATTGCGGTCCACGATCTTGCCGCGGTTGGCCGGCAGCTCCAGCGTGCGCGCGAAGCGCACTTCGCCCTGGCGCTGGAAGAAGGCGTTGCCAAACACCTGCACGTAGGCAGCGCGCCCCGCCAGCCCCATGAAACCCAGCGCGATCGCCGCCACGATGAACTTGCTGCGCCAGACGGGCGTCTTGCTCGCCAGCAGCGGGCTGGAGGTGTAGAGCACGCTGCGGCTCATGGCTGCGCTCCTTCGGTCCGGGACGGCGCCGCACTGGCGGCCGCGGAGGCCGTGGCGGCGGCCACTCCTTGGGGGTCGGACACATACTGCGTGATGGCCGGCGTGGCCGTGCGCATGTTGAGCTGCGCGCGCGCGATCTTCTCCACGCGCAGCGGCGTGGCCTGCGCACGCTTTTCCACCTGCAGGCGCTGGTGTTCGGTTTCCAGGCGGCGCGCCTCGGCGGTGGCGCGGTCGAGCTCGGTGAACAGGCGGCGCGACTCGTACTGGGTGTGCACGAGATAGATCGCGCTGGCCAGCACGGCCACCAGCAAGACGACGTTGAGCCTTGTCATGTCAGTTGCCTGCCATGCCGCAGCATGAAACCGCCACGGCCCCACCCAGGGACACCGGGCCAGGGCCGTTGCGCAGCGAGGGCGTCGTCCCCCTGGAGGGAGAAGGCGCGAAGCGGCTCAGGGGGCGCTTCATCACTGCACCTCGGTGCGCTCGGCCACGCGCATGATGGCGCTGCGCGAACGGGGGTTGGCCGCCACTTCGGCGGCACCGGGCTTGATGCGGTCCAGGGCCACGAGCTTCATGGCCTGGGGCGCGGCAAAGGGCGCGCGGCGGTCGTAGACCTCCTTGGAGTGTTTGGCGATGAACTGCTTGACGATGCGGTCTTCGAGCGAATGAAAGCTGATGACTACCAGCCGCCCGCCCGGCTGCAGCACCGAGAGGCTGGCCTCTAGCGCCTGTTGCAGCTCTTCAAGCTCGGCGTTGATGAAAATCCGAAGAGCTTGAAATGTGCGCGTTGCAGGGTTCTGGCCCGCTTCGCGGGTTTTGACCGCGCCAGCCACGAGGTCGGCCAGTTCGGCGGTGGTTGCAAGAGGACCCCGTTCTTCGCGCCGAGCAACAATCGCCTTTGCAATGGGGCCAGCAAACCGTTCTTCACCGTAGTCACGTATCACCTCCGCAATCTGACCGACTTCGGCCGTGGCCAACCAATCGGCCACGCTTTCGCCGCGCGTGGTGTCCATGCGCATGTCCAGCGGGCCGTCAAAACGGAAACTGAAGCCCCGCTCGGGGCTGTCGATCTGGGGCGAGCTCACGCCCAGGTCCATCAGCACGCCCGCCGCACTGGCGGGCGGAAGGTCGGCCAGATAGCGAAAACCCTCGTGCCGAATGGAAAAACGCGCATCGGTGATGCGCGTTGCTTCGGCAATGGCTTCGGGGTCCTTGTCAAAGGCGACAAGGCGCCCCTGCGGCCCCAGGCGAAGCAGGATGAGGCGCGAATGCCCCCCGCGCCCGAAGGTCGCGTCCACCCAGGTGCCCGCGGGCGTGGCGCCGGCGCCGCCCAGCAGGGCATCCACGGCTTCTTCGAGCAGGACGGTGGTGTGTTGCAAGGAGGATGTCACCGCGCGCCTTAGAAGGAGAAGTCCTTGAACACATCCGGCATCTCGCCCTGCATGGCCTTGGCCTCCTGCTCGTCGTAGGTGGCCTTGTCCCAGAGTTCGAAATGGTTGCCCATGCCCAGCAGCATGGTGTCTTTGGAGATACCGGCCGCCTCGCGCAGCTCGGGCGAAACCAGCACGCGGCCCGTGGCGTCCATCTCCACATCCATGGCATTGCCCAGGAAGATGCGTTTCCACCACTGGGCGGACATGGGCAGCTGGGCGATGCGCTCGCGGAACTTCTCCCACTCCGGGCGGGGGAAGACCATGAGGCAGCCGTGCGGGTGCTTGGTGATGGTGAGCTGGCCGGATGCCGTGGCCGCGAGGACGTCACGATGCCGGGTCGGCACGGACAGCCGACCCTTCGCATCGAGACTCAGCGACGAAGCACCTTGAAACACGGACGGATTTCCCAACTCGGTTTTTGCGCCTCGCCGGTCCGTGCAATGGACCTGGAGGGCACTTTTCACCACTTAATTGCACTTTTTTGCACTGTAGCAGGAAAAGCACACCGAACAAGGGGGTGTCCAACAAACTTTTGCAATGAAATCAACGACTTAGGCGCGACTTTGTAGGCACAGGAAAGCCAAAAGTCGTTGAAAAAGAAGCACTTAGAGAGGCCTATGAAAGTGACCTCTCAAGGCTTGACCGAGTGGTCACAGGATGTAGCGCGACAGATCCTCGTCCTGGCTCAGCGTCTGCAGGCGGGCGTCCACGTAGGCGGCGTCCACGGTGACCGTCTGGCCCGACAGGCGCGTGGCATCAAAACTCACCTCGTCCAGCAGGCGCTCCATGACGGTGGACAGGCGGCGCGCGCCGATGTTTTCGGTGCGTTCGTTCACCTCGAACGCGATGTGCGCCAGGCGCGTGATCCCCTCGGGCGCGAACTCGAGCGTGACGCCCTCGGTCGCCAGCAGGGCCTGGTACTGCTTGACCAGGGAGGCATGGGTCTGCGTGAGGATGGCCTCGAAGTCCTTCACCGACAGGGATTCCAGCTCGACCCGGATCGGGAAACGCCCCTGCAGCTCGGGAATGAGGTCGCTGGGCCTGGACAGGTGAAAGGCACCGGAGGCGATGAACAGGATGTGGTCCGTCTTGATCATCCCGTACTTGGTGGACACGGTCGTGCCCTCCACCAGCGGCAGCAGGTCGCGCTGCACGCCCTGGCGCGACACGTCGGCGCCGCTGGTCTCCTGGCGGGCGGCCACCTTGTCGATCTCGTCGATGAAGACGATGCCGTTCTGCTCGGCATTGGCGACGGCCCGGGCCTTGATCTCGTCCTCGTTGACGAGTTTGCCAGCCTCTTCGTCGGTGAGCAGCTTCAGGGCCTCGGCGATCCTGAGCTTGCGCGTCTTGCGCTTGTCCTGCCCCATCTGACTGAACATGCCGCGCAGCTGCTCGGTCATTTCCTCCATGCCCTGGGGCCCCATGATCTCCAGCTGGGGGCGGCCCTCGGCCACGTCGATCTCGATCTCCTTGTCGTCCAGGGCGCCTTCGCGCAGCTTCTTGCGAAACACCTGCCGCGCCGTGTTGTCCGCCGCGGGCTCGCTGCCTGCCGCGGCCCGGGCCGGCGGGATCAGCACGTCGAGGATGCGCTCCTCGGCCGCATCTTCGGCGCGGGTGCGCACCTTCTTCATCTCGGACTCGCGGGTCTGCTTCACCGCCATTTCGGCGAGATCGCGGATGATGGAATCCACATCCTTGCCCACGTAGCCCACCTCGGTGAACTTGGTGGCCTCGACCTTGATGAAGGGCGCGTCGGCCAGCCGGGCCAGGCGGCGCGCGATCTCGGTCTTGCCCACGCCGGTGGGACCGATCATGAGGATGTTCTTGGGCGTGATCTCCTGGCGCAGGCTGCCCTCGACCTGCTGGCGGCGCCAGCGGTTGCGCAGCGCGATGGCGACCGCGCGCTTGGCGCTGGCCTGGCCCACGATGTGGTGGTCGAGTTCGGAGACGATTTCCTGGGGGGTCATGGACGACATACAGGTCTTCCTGGTATCAAATGAGGCTCCAGCGCATGATCAACAAGCGCCAGCAGCTATAAAAAACAGAGCAAACCGCTCCGGGGCATCCCCGGGGGCAGGACCATCCCGCGCGCTCAGAGCGTCTCGATGGTGTGGTTCATGTTGGTGTAGATGCACAGCTCGCCGGCGATTTCGAGCGATTTCTTGACGATGTCCTGCGCGGACAGATCGGTGTTCACCAGCAGCGCCTTGGCGGCCGAGTGCGCATAGGCGCCGCCCGAGCCAATGGCCACGATGCCCTGCTCTGGTTCGAGCACATCGCCGTTGCCCGTGATGATGAGCGACGCGCTCGCATCGGCCACCGCCAGCATGGCTTCCAGGCGGCGCAGCACGCGGTCGGTGCGCCAGTCCTTGGTGAGCTCGATGGCCGCGCGCGTGAGGTGGCCCTGGTGCTTTTCGAGCTTGGCCTCGAAACGCTCGAACAGCGTGAAGGCATCGGCCGTGGCCCCCGCGAAGCCCGCAAGCACCTTGCCATGGTAGAGCTTGCGCACCTTGCGGGCCGTGCCCTTGACCACGATGTTGCCCAGGGTGACCTGGCCGTCGCCGCCAATGGCCACTTGGATGCCTGCCGGGGTCTCGCGGCGCACGCTCAGGATGGTGGTGCCGTGGAACACCGGGGATTGGTTTGGTGATGAGTCCATAGCAGCCGCAGATGGGGACAGGCCCCCATTTTGCAAGCACACCGCCACCACGGGCGCTGCGCGCGGCCAGCGGACGCCTTCGAACGGGCCTGGCCCGGCCGCCAGCGTCGTCCGCCCTCCCGCGCGCCGCGCGGCAGAAGGGGCGGAGGCCGCGGTTCCAGGCATGCCTGCCCGGGCAGGGCAGTTCCGAAGAGCCGCCGTCTCTGGCGGCCGCACCGAGCGGAGCAGCCGGCCAGGGCGTGGCCCTAGTTCTTGCGGGGCACCACCCAGGCGTGCTCGTTGATGCCGATCACATTGAAGAAGATGGCCACCAGCCGCTGCAGGTTGTGAAACTGGATCACATGGCCCTGGCCCTGCTGCTCGGCCGCCCAGTTGAGCACCGAGCCCGCAGCGGCAAAGTCCACGCGGATGAGCTTGTCGCACGCAATGGTGAGCGGCACGCCGGGCCGCAGGAGGGCCTGGAAGGGCTCCAGCAGCGGCGTGGCATCGCCGTCGATGTGGCCGCTGAGCTGGGCCACGGGCCCCGTCTCCGCGGGCGCGGGCACCGACTCGCCCAGGTCGGACGCCATGAAGTCGCTGTCCACCGACAGCGGCGCGGCCCCGGAAGACACGCCCTCGTTGTCCGAATATCCGCAGCGCGGCGATACCCAGGAGGGCGGCGACACCTCGTAGGTCACGCAGTAATCGAGCGCGACCAGTTCGAACTCGTCGGGCTTGCCCATGAGCCGCAGCGCCGCCATGCGCAGGCGCCACCACTCAGGGCTGGTGGCACGGTCTCCGGACTGGGTCTTGGCGTCGAGCAGCGCATTGAGCTTCTCGACCCCCGAAAACACCAGTTGCCCGTCACGCTCGGCCCACTGGGTGAACTGGTCGGCCAGCAAAGGCACCGCGGCTTCGTCGATGGCGGCCAGGCGCGTCCAGGACAGCGTCCAGGGGGATGCGGCGCGGGCCAGGGAGGCCTGCAGCGCGGCGACGGACGACACCGCCAGAGAGGCCGGGGCATTCCAGCTGAAATCGCGGCGCACCGCGCCGGCCGGCGCGGCGCCCGTGGCACCGGGCGCCGCCGCAGCGGCAGCCGGCGCCATGCCCAGCTGCTGCGGCATGGAAAACCACAGCGGCGCCGAACGGCTGTACTGTGCGGCGAAGTCGATGGCCAGGGTGTCGAACCGGTCGTGCTGACCGGTTGCGCGGTACAGGTCGAAGAGCGTCATCCAGATTTCGAGTTGCTCTTCGGGATCATCCTGCTGGTGCTGGGCCAGCACGTCGAGCAGGCCGGACTCTGCCCCCGCGTGGTCGCCATTGGCGAACCGGATGGCGGCTTCTTCTAGATCGGGTTCGTGCACGAATTCCTCCGGTTCGGATGCCGGCGCTGGCGTTGCCGCTGTAGCCGCCGCAGGGCTGAAGGACGCTTCGCCCGGGCCTGGGCCCGCGAGCATTTGCGCATCGGTGCCGCCAAACCGGCCAATCGCCATGCTGTCATCGGCAAACAGCGGCTGGACACCGGCGGCCTGGTTGTTGTTGTCGCCCAGCGGCGCAGGCAGGCTGCCGGGCGCGGTGGGCGCGTAGGCCCTGGCGTGCGCGGAATCCGTCGTTGCCGCGCTGGGGGGCTCGGGCATGACGCCCGGCTGGGTGGGCGCCTCGGCCCCTTGCTTGCTCTTCCACCACTGCTGCGACATCTGCGCCTCGATCTCGTCGATCTTCTTGAGCGTCACGGCGCGTTCGTCGGGCGACGCCATGCTGCTCTGGAAGAACGACGGCCTGGCGGTGGGGTCCTCGGTGCGCTGCCCCTGCAGCACCTCGCGCTGGCGCAGCTTGCGCAGCTGATCGAACTCGCGGCGCCGCACGAAATCGTTGCGGCGCTTGCGCTCGATCATCTCCTTGAGCATCTGCTTGCTGTACTGGCTCTCCCGGTCATTCTGCGCGGAGTCCAGCTCCGTCCAGTTGACCGTGGGATTGCGCACAAACCGCACCACCTTCGAAAGCAGTCCGCCAGGGGTGGTTTCTTCCTTGCTCATGGCTCAGGGCGCGCGTGGGGATCAGGCCGGGCGGCCAGGTCAATCACCAAACATCTTCTGCTTGAGTTCGCGGCGCTGCTGCGCTTCCAGCGACAGCGTAGCCGTCGGGCGGGCGATCAGGCGGCCCACGCCGATGGGTTCGCCGGTCTCATCGCAGTACCCATAGTCGCCCGCGTCGATGCGGGCAATGGACTGCTCGATCTTCTTGAGCAGCTTGCGCTCGCGGTCGCGGGTGCGCAGCTCCAGGGCATGCTCTTCCTCGATCGTGGCGCGGTCGGCGGGATCGGGCACGACGACGGTGTCTTCGCGCAGGTGCTCGGTGGTTTCGCCGGCGCTGTTGTGGATGTCCTGCTTGAGCTGCACGAGCTTCAGGCGGAAGAACGCCATCTGCTTGTCGTTCATGTACTCGCTGTCAGGCATGGCCATGACTTCGGCGTCGGTCAGCTCGGCGGCGGACTTGGTCTTCCAGTTGTTCGCCAGCTTGGGGTCTTTTTTGGCAGCCGTATAGGTGGGCTGCGCTTGCACGGTCGTGGGCATGGTATGTAGATAACTGGCTTTGGCAGCGGTCGAAGCCACTGTCTGTGCCATGGATGGTACGGTCAATTGGGCCAATCGGGAAGAAGGCCGGGTTGTGCGCACGGGTACCTGCGAACCGGCCTGCAGCACGGGTGCTGGAGCGGGAGTCGCCACGGCCGCCGGGCTGGCGGCGACCTTGGGTGCTGCAGCCGGCTTGGCGGCAGCCTTCGCGCCAGCCTTGGTTGCCGCAGGGGCGGCGGCGGTTTTCGCCGCGGCAGGGGTTGCCTTGGTGGCCCCCTTGGATTTGCTGGTGTCGGCTTTCACTTCCTGGTCTCCTCGCAATACGGGCGGGCCCCAGCCGCATTCGCAGCCAAGGGCGGGTGGCAAGCCTTCCGGGGTTTTACCGGGGCGCGATTGTATCGACCTGGGCTGACGCAAACGGAAACGTTGCAGATACAACACAAACCAGCCGCCAACCCCCTGCCCTCGGGCCGCCCCGCCGGGGTCAGACCAGGCTCTGCTCCAGCCCCTGCAGAAAGATGTCCTTGGGCAGGTCGATGCCAATGAAGACCATCTTACTGGTGCGCGGCTCGCCTTCGGCCCACTGGGGGCCCAGGTCGCTGCCCATGAGCTGGTGCACGCCCTGGAAGATCACCTTGCGCTCGGTGCCCCTCATGTTCAGGACGCCCTTGTAGCGCAGCATGCGCGGGCCATAAATGTTGACAATCGCCCCGAGAAAATCCTCCAGCTTGGCCGGATCGAACGGCCGCTCGGAGCGGAAGACGAAGCTTTTCACGTCGTCATCGTGGTGATGGTGATGGCCGTGCCCGTGGTCGTGCTGGTGCGAGGGGTGGCTGCAGTGCTCGCCATGCTCGTGGTCATGGTCGTGGTGGTCATGGCCGTCGCCCTCTTCCTTGAGGAACTCGGGGTCGATGTCCAGCTTGGCATTGAGGTTGAAGCCCCGCAGGTCCAGCACTTCCGACAGCGGCACCTCGCCGAAATGCACGGCCTTGATGGGCGCGCGCGGGTTCATGTGCTTCAGGCGATGGATCAGCGCGTCGGTTTCCTCGGCGCTGACCAGATCGGTCTTGGACAAAAAGATCTGGTCGGCAAAGCCCACCTGGCGGCGCGCTTCCTGGCGGTCGTTGAGCTGCTGGGGCGCGTGCTTGGCGTCCACCAGCGTGATGATGGAATCGATGAGGTAGGTCTCGGCGATCTCCTCGTCCATGAAGAAGGTCTGCGCGACGGGGCCGGGGTCGGCCACGCCGGTGGTCTCGATGACGATGCGGTCGAACTCCAGCAGGTTCTTGCGCTTCTTGGCGGCCAGCAGCTGCAGCGTCTCGCGCAGGTCTTCGCGGATGGTGCAGCAGATGCAGCCGTTGCTCATCTGCACGATCTGCTCCTTGGACTCGGTCACGAGGATGTCGTTGTCGATGTTCTCTTCGCCGAATTCGTTCTCGATCACGGCGATCTTCTGGCCGTGGGCTTCGGAGAGCAGGCGCTTGAGCAAGGTGGTCTTGCCCGAGCCCAGGAAGCCGGTGAGGATGGTGACGGGGATCAATGCCATGTTTCTTGTCCTTCAAGGGATGAACCCATGCGCGGCACCCGGCACTGCGGGCCGGGTGTGCGTGGCGCAAGGGGTTGTTTTCAGTGTACCGACGCTGTCAAGCCCTTGCCGCGCTCAGCCCTTGCGCATCACCACCAGCCCCTTGAGGTACTCGCCTTCGGGGAATTCCAGGGTCATCGGGTGGTCGGGCGCGCCGCCCAGGCGCTCCAGGATGAAGCCGTCCACGCCGGCATCCGCGCCGGCCGACGCCACGATCTTGTGGAACAGGTCGGCGCTGATGCCGCCCGAGCACGAGAAGGTGAACAGCACGCCGCCCGGCGTGAGCAGCTGCAGCGCCAGGCGGTTGATGTCCTTGTACGCGCGTGCAGCGCGCTCGGCGTGGGCCGCCGTGGGCGCGAACTTCGGCGGGTCGAGCACGATGGCGTCGAAGCGCCGGCCTTCCTTGAGGAACTGGCGCAGCGAGGCGTTCACGTCCGCGTCCAGGAAGCTCGCGTGGTTCAAGTCGAACCCGTTGAGCGCCACATGGGCGCGGGCGCGCTCCAGGGCGGGGCCGGAGGAGTCGATGGACGTCACATGCCCGTCCGCCGATGCGCCGCTGGCGCGCATGCCGGCCAGCGCGGCCACGCTGAAGCCGCCGGTGTAGCAAAAGCAGTTGAGCACGTCCTTGAAGCCCAGGCGCTGCGCGTAGTCGGCAAAACGCTTGCGGCTGTCGCGCTGGTCCAGGTAGAAGCCGGTCTTGTGGCCTTCGGCGATGTTCAGCGTCAGGTTCCACTGGTGTTCGTGGATGGTGAGCTCGAGCGGCGGGCCTTCGCCGGCGCCCGGCGCGCCCGTGGGGCCGCCGCGCAGCCAGCCGGTGGCGGGCTCGAGGCCTTCGAGCGCGCGCACGCTGGCGTCCGAGCGTTCATAGAGCTTGACCAGACCCGTCTCGCGCAGCAGGGCATCGGCGATCACGTCCTTCCAGCGCTCGGTCCCGGCGCTGGTGAACTGCGCGACCAGGGTGTCGCCGTAGCGGTCCACGATGAGGCCCGGCAGGCCGTCGGACTCGCCGTGCACCAGGCGCACACCGTCGCTTTGTACATCAAAACGGGCTCTGGCGATGATGGATCGTGCGCAAGCAGCTATGAAAAAAGGAGCATCGATGCGCTGCGCCTCATCAAAGCTCCACACCCGCGCGCGGATGCGCGAGCTGGGGCTGAACGCCGCCCAGGCCAGGAACTGGCCCTCGTGCGATTCCACGCGCACGGTCTCGCCGCTGTCGCCGCCGCCCTTGGCGATGGCCGATTCAAAGATCCAGGGGTGGCGGCGCAAGAGCGAGCGCTCTTTGCCAGGGCGAAGGCGAAGGGTTTTCATGATGGGGCGATTGTCGCGTGAATGCGCCCCGCCGCCGGCCAGTGCTGCAGGGCGCTGGCCGTGCCGCCCCGCACTCGCTGACGGCCTGCCCGCGTCAGAGCGGGTGGCCGATGCGCCCGATGCGCGGCGCCCAGTTCTCCAGGATGTCGGCCGACACCAGCACGCGCCGCGCCTGGCCGATGAGCAGGTGGCGCGGGACGAAACCGATGTAGCGGGAGTCCGCGCTGTTGTCGCGGTTGTCGCCCAGCACCAGGTATTCGCCCTCGGGCACCGTCACCGGGCCGAAGCTGCGGTGCGCGGTCACACCCTGCAGCCATTGCACGCGCCGCTCGTGGCCCTGCAGGTGCTCCGTCCAGCGGGTGGCGGGCACCTGCGCGCCCAGCTCGGCCAGGTGTTCGGTCACCGCCTCGGGCGCGTCGTAGCGTGCGGCCTCGCCGTTGAGGTACAGCACCTCGTCGCGCATCTCCACCGTGTCGCCCGGCAGCGCCGCGATGCGCTTGATCAGCCGCGTGCCATCGCGCGGCGACGAGAACGTGACCACATCGCCCCGCGCGGGCTCGCCCAGGCGCGCCAGCACCACATCGGTGAGCGGCAGCTTCAGGTCATAGGCCAGCCGGTTGACGAACACCACGTCCCCTTCGAGCAGCGTGGGCCGCATGGACCCCGAAGGAATCGGATTCCAGTCCGCCACCGCCGTGCGAAAGATGCCGAAGCACAGCAGCAGCACGAGGAACCCACGGTTCGATTTGATCCATTTCAGCAGCATGGCGAGACACTCCAAGGCGCCCTACAGCAAGCACCCCTTGCTCGGATGCACGGCGTCACATCTTGGTTCCGTGGCACCGGCCCACGAGACCGGCCGCAGCCCACCGGCATGCCCGATCAGCGCCAGGAGCCGCCCACACGCCACCAACGCCCGCAGCGCGCACCGCCCCCACCAGTGCACCCGTGGAACCGGCTGTGCCGGGCCACCGGGCGCGTCCCCCTCCGGGGGAAGGCGCGCAGCGCCTCAGGGGGGCTTCTTTCTCGCCCGAGGATGCGCCGCGTCATACACCTTGGCCAGGTGCTGGAAATCAAGCCGCGTGTAGACCTGCGTGGTGGTGATGTTGGCGTGGCCCAGCAGCTCCTGCACCGCGCGCAGGTCGCCGCTGCTTTGCAGCAGGTGGCTGGCGAACGAGTGGCGCAGCATGTGCGGGTGCACCGGCGTGGTCAGGCCCGCCTGCTGGCTGCGCTGGCGCAGGCGCAGCCAGATCGACTGCGCCGTGAGCCGCTTGCCGCGCTGGCCGACGAACAGTGCGGTGTCAAGCCGCGCTGATCCTTCACCGCCGAAGGGCGTGGCCCGCAGTAGCAACCAAGCCTGCAGCGCCGCCGTGGCCGCGCGCCCCACGGGCACGCTGCGGCGCTTGCTGCCCTTGCCGAACACATGGGCCTCGCCGGCCTGCAGGTCCACCCAGCCCCGGCCCAGGCGCTGGGTGTCGGCGTTGGGGATGGCGTCGAGCCCCGCGAGTTCGCCCACGCGCAGGCCGCAGCCATACAGCAGCTCCACCATGGCCGCATCGCGCGCCTCCAGCCAGGGGTCGGCGCCGGTGTTGTCGAATTCGGCCAGCCGCACGGCGTCGTCCACACCCAGCGCCTTGGGCAGGGGCTTGGGCGCCTTGGGGGCGCGCACGTCCTGCACCGGGTTGTGCGGGATCAGCCCCTGCCGCCCCGCCCAGATGAAGAACCCGCGCCAGCCCGAGAGGATGAGCGCAATCCCCCGCCCGCTGCGCCCGCCGCTGTGCATCTGCGCCACAAAACGGCGGATGTGCGCGGTCTGCAGCTGCAGCAGGGGCACGCTGACCCCCGCCGCAAACTGCGCGAGCTTTTCAAGGTCCAGGGTGTAGAGCGTGAGCGTGCGCGCCGCCAGCCGCTTTTCGACGCGCACATGCTCCAGGTAACGCAGGACGTGCGGGTCCGGGGGAATCTGTGTGGCCAGCATGTCGGACACGGGGCATTACCCAGGCAACTGGCGCGCCCCAAGGCCAGCGCCACCGTGGAACCGGCTTTGCCGGGCCGGGGGTGGCGCCCCCCCGCAGGGGGGAAGCGGCGCAGCCGCACAGGGGGGCATCACTTCAGCCGCAGCAGGGCGGCACTGGCGAGTTCTGCCATGCGCGACAGAAATTCCGTGCCCATCGTGGCATCAAACCGCTGGGGGTCTTGCGAGCCCAGCACCAGCAGGCCGAACGCGGGCGTGGCGCTGTCGATGGCGCCTTCGCGCAGTGGCAGCAGGGCCAGCGACTGGGCCGGCTCACCCGCCTCGTTGGCCAGCCAGGCGGCGGGCTCAAAACCCAGGTTGGGGCCGCAGAACGGCATGGTGAGCGATGAGGCAAACGCGCGGGCGTCATCACTGGCGCCCTGGGTGAAGTCGGCGTCGATGTACGGCGCGGCCACCTCCCACATACGCACCGCAGCCTGGGGCACGTCGAACAGGGTGCGCACGCCATCGACCACCGCCTGCGGCAGGTCGAACGGGTCGCGCACCTGCAGCAGCGCGCTCGTCCACTGGTGCACCTTGTGGGCGATGGCGGCGTTTTCGGTGCTGTTGCGCACCATTTCCATGATGCGCTGCTCCAGGCCCTTGATCTTCTCGCGCAGCATCTCGGCCTGGCGCTCCTGCAGGCTCACGGCGCGCGCGCCGTGGGGGCTGGTGATCTGCACGCTGGCCAGCACCTCGGCATGGCGTTCGAAGAAGCCCGGCGTGTTGGTGAGGAACTGGGCGATGTCGTCTTCGGTGATCGGGGGGATGTGGGACGTCATAGGAGGGTGTCAGGAATGTCGATCCGGCCTTCGAACACCGTGGTGGCGGGGCCGGTCATGAAAACGGAATCGGCCTCCTGGCCGCTCCAGGCGATGGTGAGGCGGCCGCCGCGCGTGTCCACATGCACCTCGTTGTCGAGCAGGCCCAGGCGGATGCCGGCCGCCACGGCCGCGCAGGCCCCCGAGCCGCAGGCCAGGGTTTCGCCCACGCCGCGCTCGAACACGCGCAGCCGCACATGGGCGCGGTCCACGATCTGCAAAAAGCCTGCATTCACGCGCTGCGGAAAACGCGCATGGCGCTCGACCAGGGGGCCCGCTTCCAGCACCGGGGCGGTGTCCACGTTGTCCACCAGCTGCACGGCGTGCGGGTTGCCCATGGAGACAACCGCTACCAAAACAGTAGCTGTCAGCGCTTTACCATCCAGCGCCAGCGGCCATTTTTGTCCTGAACCTTGTGCCACGGCGGTCAAACCACTGGCATCAAACGGCACCCGGGCGGGCTCGAACTGCGGTCGGCCCATGTCCACGGTGACGCGGCCATCGGGGGTGAGGCGGGGGGCGATCACGCCGCTTTTGGTCTGCACCCGCAGGGTGTCCTTGCCCGACAGGCCCTTGTCGTGCACAAAGCGCGCGAAGCAGCGGGCGCCGTTGCCACACTGCTCCACCTCGCCGCCATCGGCGTTGTGAATCACGTATTCGAAGTCGATACCGTCCGCTGGCGAAGGCCGCACCGTGAGGATCTGGTCGGCCCCCACACCGAAGTGGCGGTCGGCGAGGAAACGGTATTGGGCGGCGCCGAGCCCCAGGCGGCCCCGGGTTTCGTCGAGCACCACGAAATCGTTGCCCGCGCCCTGCATTTTGGTAAAGGGAATCTGCATGGCCGGATTATCGTCGGTGGGCCGGCGTGCGCGGCACCCCGCCCGGGGCAACTTGTGACAGAACCCCCACCCCGCCAATGAACCCCGGCCTGCACCGGTTTTTCCGCCGGTTTAGGCTGTGCCGTGTGGCGGCCCGCCCGCGCGCCGGCCGCCGCCTCCCCAACCCCCCCATTCGCCAACGAGGACCCGCATGCCCGATCTCGCCAGTTTTCCCATTACCCGCAAATGGCCCGCCCGGCACCCGGAGCGCATCCAGCTGTACTCGCTGCCCACGCCCAACGGCGTGAAGGTGTCGATCGCGCTGGAAGAGCTGGGCCTGCCCTACGAACCGCACCTGGTGAGCTTCGAGACCAGCGACCAGACCTCGCCCGAGTTCCTGTCGCTCAATCCCAACAACAAGATCCCGGCCATCCTGGACCCGAACGGGCCCGACGGAAAGCCCCTGGCGCTGTTCGAATCCGGCGCCATCCTGGTGTACCTGGCGAGCAAGACCGGCCAGCTGATCCCGCAGGACACGGCCGGGCGTTACGAGGCCCTGCAGTGGGTGATGTGGCAGATGGGCGGCGTGGGCCCGATGTTCGGCCAGCTCGGTTTCTTCCACAAGTTCGCGGGCAAGGACTACGAGGACAAGCGCCCGCGCGACCGCTATGTGGCGGAGTCCAGGCGCCTGCTCAAGGTGCTGGACGAGCGCCTGAAGGGCCGCCAGTGGGTGATGGGCGAGCAGTACACCATCGCCGACATCGCCATCCTGCCCTGGGTGCGCAACCTCGTGGGCTTCTACGGCGCGGGCGATCTGGTGGAGTTCGATCAGTTCAAGGAAATAAAGCGCGTGCTGGAAGCCTTCGTGGCGCGCCCGGCCGTGGCCAGGGGGCTGAACATCCCGGCGCGCGGCTGAGCAGGCCCTGGCTGCAGGGGCCGTGGCACCGGTCAGCCCATGCGCTCCTGCAGAAAATCCAGGAAACACGCGATGCGCGCGGCCAGCTGCGTGTTGCGGTAGTACACGGCGCTCACGGGCTGGCGCACGTCCGCCGTGTCCCTGGCCAGCACCTGCACCAGATCGCCGCGCGCGCGGTCGGCGGCGGTCATGAAATCCGACAGGCACACGATGCCCGCGCCCTGCAGCGCGAGCTGGCGCAGCGTCTCGCCGCTGGACGCGGCGATCTCCGGCACGGTGGGCCACTCGTCACCATGCGCGCCGCGCAGGGGCCAGCGGTTGAGCGATTCCGGCTGCGTGAAGCCCAGCAGGGTGTGCCGCGCCAGGTCTTCCACCGCCCGCGGCCGCCCCCGGGCGGCCAGGTAGGCCGGGCTGGCCAGCACGCGGATGCGGCTGGTGCACAGCGGGCGCGCGTGCAGGGTCGAGTCGCGCAGGTGGCCGATGCGGATGGCCACGTCGGTGCGGCGCTCGAGCAGGTCGATGTTCAGCTCGTCCGTGTCCAGCTCCAGCGTGATCTGCGGGTAGGCCGCGCGGAACGCCGGCACCAGCGGCACCACCGCGTGCAGCATGAAGGGCGTGGCCGCGTTCACGCGCAGGCGGCCCGCGGGCTGCTGGCGGCGCGCGGCCATGTGCTCCTCGGCATCGTCGATGGACGCCAGGATGGCGCGCGTGCGCAGCAGGAAGGCCTGCCCCTCCTCGGTCAGCGCGGCGCGGCGCGTGGTGCGGCGCAGCAGCGTGGTATCGAGCTTCTTCTCCAGCCGTGCCAGCGCCCGGCTGATGCCCGAGACGGTCTGCCCCAGCTGGTCGGCCGCCGCCGTGATGGAGCCGCCGTCCACCACGGCCACAAAGGCCTGCAGTTCTTCGAGCGTGGTTTTCATGGGCCTCCATTGTTGACTTCGGATCAAGTATCTATGGAGCGTAACGGTATTTTTCTGCAAGACTGAAGCGCCCACACTCCTTCCCATGTCCACAGGAGTGTTTCCATGCCCATTGCCTTGCTCGCGCTGACGCTCAGCGCTTTCGCCATCGGCACGACCGAGTTCGTGATCGTTGGCCTGCTGCCCACCGTGGCGGCCGACCTGTCCATCAGCATCCCCTCGGCGGGCCTGCTGGTCAGCCTGTACGCCCTGGGCGTCGCCGTGGGCGCGCCCGTGCTCACCGCCCTCACCGGCCGCGTGCCGCGCAAGGCGCTGCTGCTGTCGCTGATGGCGCTGTTCACCGCCGGCAACCTGCTGGCCTGGCAGGCGCCCAGCTACGAAACGCTGGTGGCCGCGCGCATCCTCACCGGGCTGGCGCACGGCGTGTTCTTCTCGATCGGCTCGACCATCGCCACCGGCCTGGTGCCGCGCGAGAAAGCCGCCAGTGCGATCGCCATCATGTTCACCGGCCTCACCGTGGCGCTGGTCACGGGCGTGCCGCTGGGCACGTTCATCGGCCAGCATTTCGGCTGGCGCGAGACCTTCCTGGCCGTGTCGGCACTGGGCGTGGTGGCCTTCATCGGCAGCGCGATCTTCGTGCCGCGCAACATCGCCCACACCCCGCCCGCCTCGCTGGTGCAGCAGGCCAGGGTGCTGGCCGAGCCGCGCCTGCTGCTGGTGTACGCCAAGACGGCCATCGGCTACGGCGGCACGTTCATCCCGTTCACCTTCCTCGCCCCCATCCTCACCGACATCGCGGGCTTCAGCGCCGGTGCCGTGGGCTGGGTGATGCTGGTGTACGGCGTCTCGGTGGCGGTGGGCAACATCTGGGGGGGCCGCCTGGCCGACCGGCTGGGGCCCATCCCCGCGCTGCGCATCATCTTCGCGCTGCTGGCCGCCGTGCTGCTGCTGCTGCAGTTCACCGCGCCCCACCCCTGGCTGGCCCTGGCCACCGTGCTGCTGTGGGGCGCCGTGGCGTTCGGCAACGTGCCCGGGCTGCAGGTGTATGTGGTCAAGCAGGCCGAGCGTTTCACGCCCCAGGCGGTGGACGTGGCCTCGGGCCTGAACATCGCGGCGTTCAACCTGGGCATCGCCGGCGCCGCCTGGGCCGGGGGCCTGATCGTGACGCACCTGGGCCTGATGCACACGCCCTGGATCGGCGCCCTGGTGGTGCTGGTGTCCCTGGCGCTCACGCACTACAGCGGCGTGCTGGACCGGCGCAGCGGCATCCCGGTGCGCGGCAGCGGGCCGGTGCCCGTGGGGCACTGAGCAGCCCACGCCCCCTCAACCCTTTCTGTCCCACCCCTTTTCTTGCTTCGTTTCAGGAATCGCCATGACTTCTTCCCCTTCCCTTCCCGCCTTCGGCCTGGGCACCTTCCGCCTCCAGGGCCAGGTCGTCATCGACTCGGTGCGCAACGCGCTCGACCTGGGCTACCGCGCCATCGACACGGCGCAGATCTACGGCAACGAGGCCGAGGTCGGCCAGGCCATCGCGGACAGCGGCGTGCCGCGCGGCGAGCTCTTCATCACCACGAAGGTCTGGACCGAGCACCTGGCGGGCGACCGGCTCGTCCAGAGCCTGAAGGACAGCCTGGCCAGGCTGCGCACCGACCAGGTGGACCTCACGCTGATCCACTGGCCCTCGCCCGGCGGCGCCGTGCCCGTGGCCGAGTTCATGGGCGCGCTGGCCGAGGCCCAGGCCCGGGGCCTCACGCGCCTGATCGGCGTGTCGAACTTCAATACCGCCCTGCTGCGCGAAGCCATCGCGGCCGTCGGCGCCGACCGCATCGCCACGCACCAGATCGAGCTGCACCCCTACCTGCAGAACCGCGCCGTGGCGGACTTCGCGCGCAGCCAGGGCATCCACACCACCTCGTACATGACGCTGGCCTACGGCAAGGTGCTGGGCGACCCGGTGCTGGCGGACATCGCGCGGGCCCACGGCGCCACCATCGCGCAGGTGGCGCTGGCCTGGGCCATGCAGCTGGGGTATGCCGTGATTCCCTCGTCCACCCGGCGCGACAACCTGGCGAGCAACCTGAAAGCCCGGCCGCTGCGGCTGACCGGCGAGGACATGGCACGCATCGCCGCGCTGGACCGCGGCGAACGGCTGGTGAACCCCGAAGGCCTGGCGCCCGCCTGGGACTGAACCGCCCCGCCCGTGCGGGGCGCGCCGCGCGCCTCGATAATGGCCCGATGCCCCGCACCACCCAACAACTGCACCCCCACCGCGAACCTGTTGCCACCCGCCCGGCCGCCACCGTGCTGCTGCTGCGCGATGCGCAGGGCGAACCGGGCGGACTGGAAGTCCTCATGACCCGGCGCTCGGCCACGGCCAGCTTCGCGCCCGGGGCCTACGTGTTCCCGGGCGGGGGCATCGACGCGCTGGACGCGCAGGTGCACGCCGCCGCCGACCGCCGCCCCACGCAGAGCGACCAGCACCTCACGCAGGCCATCGCCGCGATCCGCGAAAGCTTCGAGGAGCTGGGCATCCTGCTGGCCCGCCATGCCGATGGGCGCATGGCCGACGCACGGGACATCGCCGCCATCGACCGCCAACAGCCGCTGGCCGCCCAGTGCGGCGCGCGCGGCCTGCGCCTGGCGGCCGACAGCGTGTACCTGCTGGCCCACTGGACGGCCGACCGCGACCTGCCGCGCCGTTTCGACGTGCCGTTCCTCGTGGCCCGCATGCCCGAGGGCCAGGAGCCCGTGGCCGACGAAACCGAGCAGTTCGAGCCCGTGTGGGTGCGCCCGGCCGATGCGCTGGCGCGGCACGCGGCGGGGCAGTTCTTCATGATCTTTCCCACCATCCGCACGCTGCAGCGGCTCGCCCTGTTCGCCAGCGCGCAGGCGGTTCTTGACGCCCTGGCCGATGAAAAGCCGCTGTGGGTGAGCTGCCCGCGCGCCGGCACGCTGGCGGGCCAGGAGGCGCGCTACATGGAAGGCGACGCCCCCTTTGGCGAGCTGGCCCTGGTGTGCCCCGACGGCCAGATCGTGCACGCGCTCGACTGGCAGACCGACCGGCCCGTGCCGCTGCTGCGCAACGTGCAGCGCCTGACCGCGCCCAACCCCGGCGTGATGACCGGGCCCGGCACCAACAGCTACCTGGTGGGCGACCCGGCCACCGGCTACATCGCCATCGACCCGGGCCCGGCCGACGCGGAGCACCTGGACAGGCTCTGGCGCGCCGCCGGCGGCGACATCCGCACGATCGTGTGCACCCACTCGCACCCCGACCACTCGCCCGGCGCCGCGCCGCTGCAGGCGATGTGCACCCGGGCCGGGCGCAGCGCCCCCCCCATCCTGGGCCTGCCATCGGCCCCCACGGCGCGCGCTGCCAGCGCATTCACGCCCGACCGCTTGCTACAAAACAATGAGCTGCTCACGCTGGAAGGACAAGCGCCAGAGGGCAAAATCACCCACACCCTGCAGGTGATCCACACCCCGGGCCACGCGGCCAACCACCTGTGCCTGCTGCTCGTGGAAGACGCCCTGCTGTTCAGCGGCGACCACATCCTCAACGGCAGCACCACCGTGGTGGACCCACCCGACGGCAACATGGCCGACTACCTCGACTCTCTGGACAAGCTCGATGCGGTCTGCGCCGCACATGGCGTGGAGTTCATCCTGCCCGCGCACGGCTATGTGCTGGGCGACGCGCGCGGCGCGATCGCCAGGCTCAAGGCCCACCGCCTGGCGCGCGAGGCCAAGGTGCTGGCCGCCATGCAGGCGCTGCCCCAGGGCAGCGTGGACGACTGGGTGCAGCATGCGTATGACGACGTGCCCCCGCGCATGTGGCCCGTGGCCCAGCGCTCGCTGCTGGCGCATGTAGAGCGAATAAGAATGCTCGCCCCCTGAGTCGCCTGCGGCGCCTTCCCCCATCCGGGGGGCGACGCCCTCGCTGCGGGGCGGCCTTGCTTGGCGTCCCTGGCGGAGAGAGCGCCCGCTGCACGCGCCACGAACAACAAGAGGCATGCCCACACAATCCATCCAACAAAGAAAGCCGCCCCCACCCATGAATGACAAAAACCCTGACCCCACCCACATCCGCCTGGCCAAACGCGTGGCCGAGCAACTGAACTGCTCGCGCAGCACGGCCGAGCAATTCATCGAAGGCGGCTTTGTGAGCGTGGACGGCCAGGTGGTGGAAGCCCCGGGCGCGCGCGTGCGCCCCGACCAGGCCGTGGCGGTGGCCAAGGACGCCAGCCTGCTGGAGCTGACCCCGGTGACCTTGCTGCTGCACAAGCCGGTGGGGTTTGAAGCGGGCCTGGGCCTGCCCGCCGGGCCAGCGGCGCACGCCAGCCGCAGCCAGGGCGCCACGGCCGCCAGCACGCTGCTGGGCGCTGCATCCCACCTGGCCGAGGACGCCTCGGGCATCCGCGTGCTGCTGCGCCATTTCAGGCAGCTCGAATGCTTCACGCCGCTGCCCACCGAGGCCAGCGGCCTGGTGGTCTACACCCAGGACAAGCGCATCGCGCGCAAGCTGGCGGAAGACATCGAGTCGCTGGAGCAGGAATGCATCGTCGAGGTGAAGGGCGATATCGCACCGAACGGGCTGCAGCGCCTGTGCCACGGCCTGTCGTTCAACGGCCGCCCGCTGCCGCCCATCAAGGTGAGCTGGCAAAGCGAGACGAAACTGCGCTTTGCGCTCAAGGGCATCCGCCCCGGCCAGATCCCGGCCATGTGCGACGCCGTGGGCCTGGCCGTGGTCGCCTTGAAGCGCATCCGCATCGGCCGCGTGCCGCTGGCCAAGGTGCCCGAGGGGCAGTGGCGCTATCTGCAGCCCTGGGAGAAGTTCTGACTCCCCCTGAGTCGCCTTTGGCGCCATCCCCCTGAGGGGGGCACCCGGTGGCCTGGCAAAGCCAGTTCCACGGGTGCGCTGACAGAGGTGCGCCAGTTGCCGGCGGCGGGGCGGGGCGGGCCGAACCATCGCCAGAACGATTGCTACCAAAAACATAGCTATCAGCGCTTGATGGAAAGGCGCCAGAGGCCCATCTGGCTCGAGATTTTTTCCACAGACCGCTGCTACACTGCGCCACAAACAGGAGGGAGTCCATGAGCCAAGTTCCATCAGACAGAGACGGCGCCGCCGGGCCGATGTCCACGTTCATGCCGCAGAACATCGACGCGCACCCGCTCGAATTCACCGGCAGCGGCGGCGAGTATTTCCGGGTGTGGATCGTCAACGTGCTGCTGTCCATCGTCACGCTGGGCATCTACACCCCCTGGGCCCGGCGCCGCACCGCGCAGTACTTCTACAGCCACACGCTGGTGGCGGGCAGCCCCCTCGAATTCACCGCGCAGCAGCGCAAGATGGTGATGGGCTTCGTGCTGCTGGTGCTGCTCACGCTGGCCTACAACATCGCCGCCAATACCGGACAGGACGCGGCCGTGGGCGTGTTCCTGCTGACCGGCGCCGTGCTCTCGCCCCTGGTCTGGGGCAGCGCCATGCGCTTTCGTCTCGGGGCCACGCGCTGGCGCGGCCTGCGCCTGCAGTTCACCGCCAGCTGGAAAGAGGTCTACATCGCCAGCTGGCCCATGTTCGCGCTGGCGCTGGTGTGGTTCGGCGTGTTCTTCGGCATGCAGGTGCTGTCGCCCGGACTGGCCGAGGCGCTCCAGGCCGCCGAGGAAGAAACCACCAAGCGGTCCCTGCCCGCCTTCACCCCCGCCATGGGCGGCCTGCTGCTGCTGGGCCTGGTGCTGACGGTGCTGTGCTTCATCCGCCTCGAATACAACTACAAGAGCCTGCTGGTGCTCAAGGCCCAGGTGGGCGCAGAAAAAGGCCGCTGGAAGCCGGTGTACATGGATTTCGTGAAGGTGTGGCTGGCCACGGTGGCCGTGTTCATCCTGTGCGTGGTCGGCATCTCGGCGCTGATCGGCATCCTGGCGGGCAGCTCCATCGCGCTGGTGGCCAGCCAGAGCGACCGCATGGGCCTGTGGCTGTTCGTGGTGATCATCGTGTCCATCGTGGCGGGCATCTTCATGCTGATCCTGGCCTCGGCCCCCGCCCGCGCGTACCGCGAGGCGCGCATGTTCCAGCTGATGTGGAACAACACCGGCGTGAGCCACGTGGCACGGTTCAAGTGTCACCTGAAGAGCGGGCGCTACGTGTGGCTGCGCATCAAGAACATGCTGCTCACCCTGCTCACGCTGGGGCTGTACCGTCCGTTTGCGCGGGTGAGCGAATACCGCATGAAATGCGAATCCGTCACCCTGCATGTCAAGGGCGGCGTGGAACAGGTGGCGGGCGCCATGGTGCGCCAGCAGCAAGGCGGCCTGGGCGATGCGCTGGCCGATGCGGCGGGCCTGGACCTGATTGGATAGCGGGTAGAGGGCATCCCCCTGAGGCGCTTCGCGCCCCGGTGCGTCCGCCAGGGCGGCCGCTCGCCCGTGCCGCCGCCAGTTTCACCGGCCCCGGGCCACCTACAACGTGATGGATGACTGACATGAACGACCCCCTTCACGCTGCATCCCTCGTGCCTGGCCGCTGGTTCGACGGCCAGAGCAGCAGAGCCCGCCCCGTGATGGTGGGCCTGCGCCCCACGCCGCGGGGCCCGTCGCTGGTGCTGCACCCGCTCTCGCAGCCAGGCGCCGCGCCGGCCGTGTTCGCCTGCAAGGATGTGGGCTGGCCGGAGGCCTGGAACGAGCGCAAGCCCCAGCCCCGCGTGGTCGTGGACCTGCGGGACCACGGCAGCCTGGAGATCGATGCCGTGAACGACTGGCGCGCCGCCCTGGCCGCCGCTGGCGAACGCCCGGGCCTGGCCCAGCGCATGCAGACCCGCTGGCCCGTGCTGCTGGGCGTGGTGGCGGTGGCGGCCATCGGCCTCACGCTGTTCTACCGCTACGGCACCCCCTGGGCCGCCACGCAGCTCACGCGCTTTGTGCCCCTGTCCTGGGAAACCAGCGTGGCCGAGAACGTGCTGCGCCAGATGGACAGCGGCACGCTCAAGCCCAGCAAGCTCCCCAGGGAGCGGCAGGAGCAGCTCAAGGCGCGCTTTGACGCCCTGGTGCAGCACACACCCCCCGGCCTGCGGCGCTACCCCGGCTACCAGCCTCCCTTGAGCCTGGAATTCCGCTCGGGCATGGGCGCCAACGCCTTTGCGCTGCCGGGCGGCAAGGTGGTGATGACCGACGGCATCGTGAAGGCGGCCGCCGACAAGGGACTGGACGACAACGCGCTGGTGGGCGTGCTGGCGCACGAAATCGGCCATGTGGTGCAGCGGCACACCACGCGCATGGTGGTGCAGCAGGGCGTGCTCAGCATGGGCCTGGGGCTGGCGCTGGGCGATGTGTCCGGCATTGTCTCCACCGGTGCCTCGGTGCTCACGGGGCTGGCCTACAGCCGCAACCATGAGCGCGAAGCCGACTGCTACGCCATCGCGGTGATGGGCCAGGCAGCCCTGCCCACGGCGCCCATGGGCCAGCTGCTGCTGGCCATCGCGAAGGATGAAGCAGAAGAGGAAGAAGACAACAAGAAGAAGGAGAAAGCAGGCCAGGACCAGGCGGCCACAGCGGCCGAACCCGGCGCCAGCAGCCCGGAGCGCTCGCGCAAGCGCAAGATGGCGGAAGACATGGCGTCGCACCCGGTCTGGTCGCTGCTCAGCAGCCACCCCGACACCGTGGAGCGGGCCACGGAGCTGGAAAAGGGGCATGCACCCCACTGCGCGAAAGGCTGAGCGCGCCGTGGCGTGCTCCGCGCCGGGCACGACCGGCACATCAGCGCCTACACCAGGCTGAGGCTGGGGGAAATAAAGTGTGAAGCGCGCCGATAAGCCGGATTCTGTGCACCACGGTTGCCCGCAGTGTGACCGCCATTAATCTGGGCCGGGTGTCGCCACCACGGCTCGGTGCTACCTACCCGCCAGCTCTGCGGAACCACATCAACGCTGGCCTACTTGGTATTGCTGCGCGTAGAGATTGCCCGTTTCACCCCGAGCGGGCTTGCCCGCTCGGGGTGGCTGTTCGGACCCGGCTTGCGCCGGGTTCGGACAGCTCTCGCTGTCCTCTCGCCAGCTTGCGCTGGCGCCTCACAGAACACTCCGTGGCAGGTAGTTTCCACCCGGACTCGTCTCTGTTGCTCTGATCCTCACCTCACGGTGGGCAGCCGTTAGCTGCTACGCTGTCCTGTGCAGTCCGGACGTTCCTCCAGTGCCTGGTTTCCCAGATTGCACCAGCGGCGGTCTGGCGCGCTTCACGGGGTGGATTATCCTAGAAACGGCAGTTGAATGCGCCCGTCAGTGCCGTGATCGGTGCGTCAGGCAAGGCGAGACGACGCTGCAGGCTCTTGCCTGCAAGGAGGAGCAACGCCGCATGGCACGCCGAGCGCGGTGCTGGCGGGTGTATAGCGTGCCCATCCAACCAGTGAACGCCATCGAAGCAGCACATACCTGACTTCAGATGGCAAGTTGAAGGAAACCAAGCGGTCAACTGCCGTTTCTAGGATTACTGCCCAGAGGCACTCGCGCGATCCCAGTCGAGGCCAAAACGCGCCAGGTACTTGCGCAGCCGGTCCGCATCGTTGACCACCGTGCGCTGCGTGCGCGAGGCCTGGAACAGCTGGCGCCCCGCGTCCGACAGGGTGCGGGCCTGGCGGCACACCTGCAGCACGGCCGCCAGTTGCAGCTGGTCGAACAGGTCCAGGGCGTGCACCGCTTCTTCGCCCAGCAGGTCCGCCAGATCGCCGCGGCCCACCGCGCCGGGCATGGACGCCAGACCGCTGCGCGCATCGCTGGCGGGCTGCCACAGCCAGCGCAGGCGCGCGATCTCGGCATCGACCAGGGGCAGGCCGATGCGGCCGCTGTCGGCCAGCGTGGCCAGGCGCGTGACGCTGGCCGAGAGGTCGCGGAAGTTGCCGGTCCACAGCGCCTCGGGGGACTGGGCATAGCGCAGGTAGGCCGCGCGCGCCTCGTTGGAAAAGCGCACGCCGCGGCCCAGCTCGGCGCCTGCGCGGGCCAGCTGGTGGTCCACGTTGGGCTCGATGTCCTCGGGCCGCTGCGCCAGGCCCGGCAGCACATAGCTCCAGAGGTTGATGCGCGCATACAGGTCTTCGCGAAAACGCCCCGCCGCCACCTCGGTGCGCAGGTCGCGGTTGGTACCCGCGATGAGCTCGAAGTCGCTGGCCACCTCGCGGTCGCTGCCCAGGGGGTAGAAGCGCTTTTCCTCCACCGCCTTGAGCAGCATGGCCTGCTCATCGAGGCCCAGTTCGCCGATCTCGTCGAGGAACAGCACGCCCTTGTGCGCCGTGCGCAGCAGGCCCGCGCGGTCGGCCGCCGCACCGGTGAAGGCGCCTTTCTTGTGGCCGAACAGCGTGGACGCCGCGCCGTCGCCATGCAGCGTGGCGCAGTTCACTTCCACGAACTCGCCCTCCACCTGGTGGCGCGACTTCTTCAGCTCGAACATGCGCCGCGCCAGGTGCGACTTGCCCGCGCCCGTGGGCCCGGTGAACAGGATGGGCGCACGCGAGCGCACCGCCACGCGCTCCACCTCGTCGATCAGCGCGTTGAAGCGCGCGTTGCGCGTGGCGATGCCGCTCTTGAGGAACTGCACCGCATCCTGCTGCTCGGCGCCGAAGCGCTGGGCGATCCCGTCGTAGCGCGACAGGTCCAGGTCGATCAGCGTGTAGCTGCCCGGGTCGCCCATCTGCTGGCGTTTGGGCGGCGAGGTCTGCGCCAGCACGCCTGGAATGCGGCGCGATTCCACCAGCAGGAACAGGCAGATCTGCGCCACGTGGGTGCCGGTGGTGATGTGCGTCCAGTACTCCTCGCGCCCGGTGTCGAAGCGGTAGGCCTGCGCCCAGTCAAACAGCCTGGCATACACCTCGCCAAAGTCCCACGGGTCGGCAATGGGCAGGGGCGCCAGATTCACCGTGGTCTCGGGCGAGGCGATGGCCATGTCGGCGCGCACCTGCTGCGCCAGGTCCTGGTGCGGGGGCGTGTAGAGCAGCTCCAGCCGCTCGATCACCACGTCCTCATGCTGCACCAGCGACACCGTGGGGCGCCACTTTTCCCACCGCCCCGCGCCCCTGCCGGCGTCGAGCTGGGTGCCCAGGAAACCGATGACGACTTTGTTTTTGCGCATTCTATTTATCTATTCAACTAGCTTTCATTCTAGTTACTTCATGCGCCTCGGATAGACCCAAAAATCAATCAACGAGATTTCCCCTTACAAATCAATGACTTGAAAGAAATCGAACCACAAGCCACAGGCTGGCACGCATCTGGCAATAAAGAAGACATCCAGCGCAAGCGGTGACCGCTCACAGGCCGGGGTTAGGACACACGTTCGCCCCGCCGGTGCAGGGAATCCGGAGCCTCAGGGCTCTTGTCGATTCCCCGCATGCCGCACGCCGCAAACGCTGGGTAACGGCACGGCCGTGGTAGCCATCCCGCAAGGGATGCCTGGTTCGACTCCAGGCGTGCCTCCATTGGTAGCTCATTGGTAGAGCAACCCCGCAAGGGGTCTGTTGCAGGTTCGATTCCTGCCCAAGGCCGCAAGGCCAGCACTTGGAAGTACCGGTCGAAAGACCACCCGCCGAACGCGGGGAGTTGCCCCAGGGTGGCGTTTTTTTGGAACGCCACCGCAAGGCAAGGCCCCGTCAGCCGGTGGCGGTTTGTGCCAGCACCCGGCACGGCCCGCGCCCGCGGCCAGCCACGCTGCCGCCCTGCTTGCAGGGCAGCAGCCACGGCGCACTGCAAGGCCCGAGGTTGTGCCCCCTGGCACCCCGCCATCGCTGTAACGGCAACCTGATTGCAATGACAGCGAAGTAACGACAACGACAGAACAAGGAGAAGAAAAAAATGACGAAGTTGATCCAACGCACCACCGTGAAGAAGAACGAACGCGCCCTGCTGCTGCGCAACGGCAGCTTTGACCGCGTGCTCCACAGCGGCACGCACTGGCTGTTTGCCGGCATGGACCAGCTGCGCGTGGAGACCTTCGCCCTGGAGCAACCCGCCTTCACCCACGGCCTGGCCGACTACCTGATGGCGCAGGAACCCGCCGTGGTGGCGGCAGAGTTTGTGCAAGTGAACCTGTCGGAACAGCAAGTGGGCCTGCGCAGCGAAAACGGCGTGCTGGTCGAGGTGCTGCCGCCCGGCACGCGCCGCCTTTATTGGAAAGGCCTGGTGGAGGTGAGCGTGCAGGTGATCGACCTGCAAGCAGGCCCCGAGCTGCCCGCCGCCCTGGTGGCGCGCCTGACGCAAACGCAACTGCGCCAGCGCAGCGTGGCCGGATTGACCGGCGTGCTGCAGGTGCAGGTGCCCGAGGGCCAGTGCGCGCTGCTCACGGTGGACGGCAAGGTCGAACGCCTGCTGGCGGCCGGCGCCTACGCGTTCTGGAAGTACGGCCGCACCATCGCCGTGGAACTGGTGGACCTGCGCCTGCAGGCCGTGGAGGTCTCGGGCCAGGACATCATGACCCGCGACAAGGTGAGCCTGCGGCTGAACCTGTCTGCCACCTTTCGCACCACCGATGTGCTGCGCGCCTTTGCCCAGCTGCAAAAGCCCGCCGACTACCTGTACCGCGAGCTGCAGTTTGCGCTGCGCGCCGCCGTGGGCACCCGCACGCTCGATGAGCTGCTGGAGAGCAAGACGGTGATCGACGACGTGGTGACCGCGCACATGGCCGCCAAATTGCAGCCCTTCGGCATGCAGCTGGAGAGCGTGGGCGTGAAGGACATCGTGCTGCCCGGCGAGATGAAGGCCATCCTGACCCAGGTGGTGCAGGCCCAGAAGCAGGCCGAGGCCAACGTGATCCGCCGCCGCGAGGAAACGGCTGCCACGCGCTCGCTGCTCAACACGGCGAAGGTGATGGAGGACAACCCCGTCGCCCTGCGCATGAAAGAACTGGAGACGCTGGAGCGCGTGGCCGAGCGCATCGACAAGATCTCGGTGTTCGGAGGCCTCGACCAGGTGCTGAACGGCCTCGTGAAGATGCGCTGAGAAAAATGGAAAAAATGGAAAAGCAGGAACTGCCATGAAAAACAAGAAACTGACAGCGAGAGAAAAGCGCCTGCAGCGGGACACCGCATCCGCCACCTGCGCATCCGTCGGCCTGGACCCGGCGGTGTACAGCGCGGCCTTGCGCTACCTCTTCGACCGCCCCGTGCCCGACAAGAGCGGGCAGGAGTGGTATTGGCTGATCGACGAGCCGGAGTTCGACGCCACGCCACTGCAATGGACACACATCCAGACCGTGCTGTTCGCCAACGCGGGCACCGACCTGGCGCCCTACAGCGACGAGCAGGTGGGCATGGGCCTGAACCATGTGATGAGCAACAACGCGGGCGACATCCCGCACATGGCGAACGACCCCTCGGTGCCCTTGGCCGACGCGATGCGCATGATGCGGGCCCTGCCCACCTTGTGGCGCGACTGCCTCGGCCCGCGCCTGGACACCGGGCCGAGCCCCATCGGGAGCCGAAGCGACCGCCTCTACTTCGTGAGCTACATGTGGTTTGACGTGTGGCCCACGTTCTGGAACGCCAAGGACATCCCTGAATGGCGCGACGCGATGTGGCAGGTGTTCTGCGAGATGCTGGCGATGCCGTTCAGGGCCGCACAGGAGTCCGCATTGCACGGGATCGGCCACGAGGGCGTGCGCCTGAAGCGGCCCAAGGAACTGCAGGCGCACATGGACGCCTTCATCCGCCAGGTGAAGAACGACGACGAACTGAAGAACTATGCCCAGGCCGCCGCGCGCGGAATGGTGCAATGAACAACAAAATGCGAAAGAACAATATGACCAACAACAACTACGAACAATACGAAGTGCCGAACGGCGTGCCCGTGAAGATGTGGACGAACGGCGTGCCCGTGGAAGAAGAAGCCCGGAACCAGCTGCGCAACATCGCGCGCCTGCCCATCGTGTTCAAGCACGTGGCGGTGATGCCCGACGTGCACCTGGGAATCGGTGCCACCATCGGCTCGGTGGTGCCCACGCTCAAGGCCATCATTCCCGCCGCGGTGGGGGTGGACCTGGGGTGCGGAATGATGGCGTGCAAGACCACGCTGACCGCCAGCGACCTGCCCGACAACCTCTCTGGCGTGCGCGCCGCCATCGAGCGCGCCGTGCCGGTGGGGATGACGCCCAAACGCTTTGGCCGCGATGAAGGCAGCTGGGATACCCCGCCCGCCGAGACCGACCGCGCCTGGGCGGGGCTGGTGGACGAGTTCGAGGAAATCTGCGAAGCGCACCCGCGCATCAAGAACACGAACAACTACAAGCACCTGGGAACGCTGGGAACGGGCAACCACTTCATCGAGATCTGCCTGGACGAACACCAGTCCGTGTGGGTGATGCTGCACTCGGGCTCGCGCGGGGTGGGGAACGCCATCGGCACCCACTTTATCGAGCTGGCCAAGAAGGACGCCGAGATGAACCAGCGCAACCTGCCCGATAAAGACCTGGCGTACTTCGAGGAAGGCGCACAGTATTTCGGCGACTACGTGAAGGCCGTGGGGTGGGCCCAGAAGTTCGCCGCCGCCAACCGCGAAGTGATGATGGGCCGCGTGATCGCCGCGCTGCGCCAGGTGATCACCAAGCCGTTCGAGACGCACATTGAGGCGGTGAACTGCCACCACAACTACGTGCAGCGCGAGACGCACTTCGGGCAGGACGTGTTCGTGACCCGCAAGGGCGCGGTGAGTGCCGAGCACGGCAAGCTGGGGATCATCCCGGGAAGCATGGGGGCCAAGAGCTTCATCGTGCGCGGAAAAGGCCACCCCGAGAGCTTCAACAGCTGCAGCCACGGCGCGGGCCGCACCATGAGCCGCACCAAGGCCAAGAAGATGTTCACGATCGAAGACCAGATCAAGGCGACTGAAGGCGTGGAATGCCGAAAGGATGCGGATGTGATCGACGAGATTCCAATGGCCTACAAGAACATTGACGCGGTGATGGCGGCGCAGGAAGACCTGGTGGAGGTGGTGTACACGCTCAAGCAGGTCGTGTGTGTGAAGGGGTGAAAAGCATGAACGTCTACAAAGAGCAGGTGGAAACACTCCAGAACCTGATGATTTCACGAGCAACCGGCAACGACGAAAACGACGCCGACTATGTGAGGCTCAGACAGGTCGTGTTGTCCGAGACGCGATTTGACTCACTGGTTCCAAGCTTCGTGAGAACCTGCCGAAGCCTGCCCCAGTTTTGGCAATTTGTAAAAGGCAAATACGCCAAATATGCCGAGCGAAGAGACTACATATGGGGCGAGTTTCGCCCCCTTTTGGAGAGGATTGAATCAGATCAGGACTATCCCGCCGATTCATTGGTCTCTGGAGCCGTCGAAAAAATGAACTCAGCGTACGCCCAAGCGATATGGTCGAAGGCACTTGATCGGAGGGCGGCCGATCCAGAGGGTGCTATCACACTGGCTCGAACACTTCTTGAGTCGGTATGTAAGCAAATTCTTGACGAGTGCAACGTTACGCATGACGACAACCCAGACATGAACAAGCTGTATCGGCTCACAGCAGAGGAGCTGCGAATAGCGCCATCCCAACACACCGAACAAGTTTTCAAACAAATCTTGGGGGGGTGCACGGCAGTCGTTGAGGGCCTAGCAGCGCTTCGGAATCGCTTGGGCGATGCCCACGGAAAGGGGAAAGTAGGCATTCGACCTGCAGCGAGGCACGCAGAACTGGCAGTCAATCTCTCAGGCGCGCTAGCTATCTATTTACTTGCTACGTATGAAGCCCGCAAGGATGTGCCGACTTAACGTGATCGGCTTCAAACGATCCTTGATGGAAAAACAAAAAACTATCTCACGAAGATGCACTCACTCACCCTCGACGGCTCCACCGGCGAAGGCGGCGGCCAGATCCTGCGCACCGGCCTGGCCCTTTCCATGGCCACCGGCCGGCCGCTGCACATCACGCGCATCCGCGCCGGGCGGCCCAAGCCGGGACTGATGCGACAGCACCTGGCCTGCGTGCAGGCGGCCACCGCCGTGTGCGGCGGGCAGGCCGAGGGGGCGGAGCTGGGCTCCCAGACGCTGCGGTTCACACCCGACGCGGTGCGTGCGGGCGACTACCGCTTTCAGATCGCCACGGCGGGCAGCTGCCTGCTGGTGCTGCAAACGGTCTTGCCCGCGCTGATGCTGGCCGACGGCGAGAGCCGCGTGCAGCTGTCGGGCGGCACGCACAACCCGATGGCGCCGCCGTTTGATTTTCTGGAGCGGGCGTTTGCGCCGCTGGTACGGCGGCTGGGGGTGGGGCTGGATCTGCAGCTGCAGCGGCGGGGCTTCTACCCCGCCGGGGGAGGCGAGGTGCTGGCGCACATCACGCCCCCAGTCCAGACCCTGGCCCCGGTGGACGTGCTGGAGCGCGGCACGCTGAAGACCGGGTGGGCCGATGCGCTGGCGCCCGGCCTGGCCCGCAACATTCCCTACCGGGAGCTGGAGACCCTGGGCCAGCGGATGGGCTGGACCTTTGAAGCAGGCCAGTTGCGCCAACCGCCCACGCGCCAGAACGAGGGGCCGGGCAATGCGCTGATCGCCACGCTGGAGTACGAGCACATCACCGAGGTGTTCTGCCAGCTGGGCGCGCGCAGCCTGTCGGCCGAGCAGGTCGCCAAGCGGCTGGTGGACGAGGTGCGCGCCTACCAGCGCAGCACGGGCGCCCTGGGCCCGCACCTGGCGGACCAGTGGATGCTGCCGCTGGCCCTGGCGGTGTGGCGCAGCGGGCAAGCCGCGCGCTACACCTGCACCGAGGTGACGCAGCACACGGCCACCAATGCGCAGACCATCGCGCTGGGCCTGCCGGTGCGGGTGCAGACCACGCCGGTGGACGGGGCCATGCGGGTCGAGATCACACCGGCGTAGCCCGCCCCCCGGGCCCGCCGCGCGGCCGGGGCCGGGGAAACCCCTGCCGGCTGGCCCGCAACCCACAGGCCCCGGCATATCCATATCACCCAGACAGCAGAACAAGTGGTTCAGAATGCGCGTCACACCCCTCTTTGCACCTCACAGGAGACGCCATGAAAGTTGACAACATTCTGCAAACCATCGGCCACACGCCCCACGTGCGCATCAACCGCCTGTTTGGCCCGGCGGCCAACGTGTGGGTGAAGTCCGAGCGCAGCAACCCCGGCGGCTCCATCAAGGACCGCATCGCGCTGTCGATGGTGGAAGACGCCGAGAAGTCCGGCGCCCTGCAGCCCGGCGGCACCATCATCGAGCCCACCTCGGGCAATACCGGCATCGGCCTGGCGCTGGTGGCGGCCGTCAAGGGCTACAAGCTCATCCTGGTGATGCCCGACAGCATGAGCATCGAGCGCCGCCGCCTGATGCTGGCCTACGGCGCGCAGTTCGACCTGACCCCGCGAGAAAAGGGCATGAAGGGCGCGATCGCCCGCGCACAGGAGCTGCAGGCGCAGACGCCGGGCTCGTGGATTCCCCAGCAGTTCGAGAACCCCGCCAACATCGACGTGCATGTGCGCACCACCGCGCAGGAGATCCTGGCGGACTTCCCCGACGGCATCGACGTGCTGATCACGGGCGTGGGCACGGGCGGCCACATCACGGGCGTGGCGCGGGTGCTCAAGGCCAGGTTTGCGAACCTCAAGGTGTTCGCGGTGGAGCCCACGGCATCGCCGGTGATCTCGGGCGGCGCGCCGGCGCCCCACCCCATCCAGGGCATTGGCGCGGGTTTCATCCCCAAGAACCTCGACACCAGCCTGCTCGACGGCGTGATCCAGGTCGATGCCGAACCCGCCCGCGAATACGCACGCCGCTGCGCGCGTGAAGAAGGCATCCTGGTGGGCATTTCGTCGGGCGCCACGCTCGCCGCCATTGCGCAGAAGCTGCCCGAGCTGCCTGCGGGCGCCAAGGTGCTGGGCTTCAACTACGACACGGGCGAGCGTTATCTGTCGGTGGAGGGGTTCCTGCCTGCATAAGTTGCCCCCCTGAGGCGCAACCGCTTGGTGCCACCGCCAGAGGCGGTGTCTCTTCGATGCCGTCCAAGCCTGCGCAGGCAGGCTTGGAGCCGCGGCGTCTCAGCCCCCAGGGGGACGCACCCGGTGGCCTGGCAGAGCCAGTTCCACGGGTGCACCGGCCTGGGGCGCGCCAGTTTCCAAGGTGCTGCGGGGGCGGCCGGCCCCTGGTGCCAGCCCTGAACCCAGCACGTAGCCAAGGCACGGGTTCAGGGCCGAAAGCCTTTTTCGGCCAGCGCAGCACACACCCACGGCCAGCCGTCCTACAGCGGCGGCGCACTGCGGCCCCAACAATCGTTTCACCCTTCGGCCCGCCCCTGGCGGCGCCCCGCGCTGGAGGGCCCCACAACGATTGTTTGCCCATGGACACCCTCCCCTCACAACCCATCGCGTTCAAGGTGCTCACCGTGAACGTGCACAAGGGCTTCACCACCTTCAACCGGCGCTTCATGCTGCACGAGCTGCGCGAGGCGGTGCGCAGCGTGGCGGCGGACCTGGTCTTTCTGCAGGAGGTGCAGGGCACGCACCACCGCCATGCCAGCCGGCTCGCCAACTTTCCGCAGGTGCCGCACTACGAGTTCCTGGCCGACACCATCTGGTCGCAGTACGCCTACGGGCGCAATGCCGTGTATGACAACGGCGACCACGGCAACGCCCTGCTGTCCAAGTTCCCCATCACGCACTACGAGAACCATGACATCTCGATCAGCGGGCCCGAGCGGCGCGGCATGCTGCACTGTGTGCTGCAGCCGCCCGGCCACCACCTGCCCGTGCATGCCGTGTGCGTGCACCTGGGGCTGCAGGAGGCCCACCGCCAGCGCCAGCTGCAGCGGGTGTGCGAGCTGCTCAAGACCTTCCCGCCCGGCGAGCCCGTGGTGCTGGCCGGCGACTTCAATGACTGGCGCCACCGCGCGCACGCCATCCTGCAGCGGGGCGCGGGCCTGCAGGAGGTGTTCGTGCAGGCCTTCGGCCGGGCGGTGCGCACCTTCCCCGCGTCCATGCCGCTGCTCGCGCTGGACCGCATCTACGTGCGCAACGCGGCCGTGCATGCGCCCCTGTCGCTGCCGCGCAAGCCCTGGGACAAGCTTTCGGACCACGCACCCCTGGCGGCGGAGATCCTGCTATGAGCCTATCTTCCCGCTCGTTTCGCGCACCACGCTCATCCCGCTGGGTGCCGGGCAACCACTTCGATCTGCTGGAAAACGGCGAGGAGTTTTTCCCCCGGGTGTTCGGCGCGATTGAAAAGGCACGGCGCGAAGTGCTGCTGGAAACCTTCATCCTGTTCGAGGACAAGATCGGCCAGGAACTGCACGCCGCCCTGCTCGCGGCCGCCCGGCGCGGCGTGGAAGTGCATGTGCTGGTGGACGGGTTCGGCTCGCCCGACCTGTCCGACGGCTTCGTGGGCAGCCTGGTCGAGGCGGGCGTGCGCTTTCGCATCTTCGACCCGGGCCGCCGCTTCATGGGCCAGCGCCTGAACATGCTGCGCCGCATGCACCGCAAGATGGTGGTGGTGGACGGCGAGCTGGGGTTCATCGGCGGCATCAACTACTCGGCCGACCACGTGGCGGATTTCGGCCCCGAGGCCAAGCAGGACTACGCCGTGCAGGTGCGCGGCCCCATCGTGGCGCAGATGCACCATTTCCTGCGCGAGGCCGTGCAGGAGGGCGCGCAGCGCCGGCGCCCGGGCGGCGCGGCCGCCACGGGGCGGCCACACGCGGGCACCGCCCATGCCATTTTCGTGACCCGCGACAACCACGACCACCGCAGCGACATCGAACGCCACTACCGCGTGGCCCTGCGGTCGGCACGCCACCGCGTGGTGATCGCCAATGCGTATTTCTTCCCGGGCTACCGCTTCATCCGCGAGATGCGGCGCGCCGCCAAACGCGGGGTCGACGTGCGGCTCATCCTGCAGGGCCAGCCCGACATGGCCATCGTGCGCACGGCGGCCAGCATGCTCTACGACCACCTGCTGCGCGCGGGCGTGCAGGTGTATGAATACTGCGAGCGGCCCCTGCACGGCAAGGTGGCGCTGGTGGACGACGAATGGTCCACCGTCGGCTCCAGCAACCTCGACCCGCTGAGCCTGTCGCTCAACCTCGAGGCCAACGTGATCATCCAGGACCGCGGCTTCAACGCCCAGCTCCATCGCCGCCTGGCGCGGCTGATGGAGAACAACTGCCGGCAGATCGAGGCCCCGCCGCCGGGGCGGCTGGACGGCCTGCGCCTGCTGCGCAGCTACGTGGTCTTCCACCTGATGCGGTGGTTTCCCACCTGGGCCGGCTGGCTGCCCCGCCACGAGCCCACCATCACCATGGTCCGCAAGGCGCCGGCCCCCGCGCAGCCCGCGGGCGATGCCGCCGGCAACGGCACCAACAACAACAGCAGCGCGGGCGTGGCCGCCTAGGCGGCCCCGGCATCCCATGGCAGCCACCACCACGACCCCGCGCCACCCGGCCCTGCCGCCCCTGGCCGCGGGCAGGCAGGCCCCCGGCGCCCCTTCCGGCTGGCGCGGCCTCACCCAGCGCCCCTGGTGGCCGTGGCTCACGCGCGGCCTCGCGGCGGCGTTCTTCGGGGGGGTGGCCTGGCTCATCTTCCGGCAGGCGCGCCTGGTGGACTGGCCCGCCGTGTTGCGCGCCCTGCAGGCGTTGCCCGCCAGCGCGCTCGCCGTGGCGGGAGCGCTGGCCCTGGCCAGCCATTTCACCTACGGCAGCTTCGACTGGGTGGGCCGCCACTGCAGCGGCCACCGGCTCACGCGCCGCGCGACGCTGGGCATCGCGATGACCAGCTATCCCTTCACGCTCAACCTGGGCTCGCTGATCGGCGGCGTGGGCGTGCGCTACCGGCTGTACGCGCGGCGCGGGGTGGACGCGGGCACCATCGGGCAGGTGGTGGGCACCAGCGTGCTGACCAACTGGGTGGGCTACCTGCTGCTCGCGGCGGTCCTCCCCTGGCTGTGGCAGCCCCCGTTGCTGGCCGGCTGGGCCGCCACGCCATGGCAATGGCGGCTGGGCGGCGCGGTGCTGGGCTGCCTGCCCGTGGCCTACGTGGCGCTGTGCGCCGCGCGCGGCGGACGGGCCCTCACGCTGCGCGGCCACGCCTTTCCGCTGCCCCGGTGGCCCGTGGCCTTGTGGCAGGTGGCGGCGTCGGCCACGAACTGGATGCTCATGGGCGCGGCGCTGTGGGCCGTGCTGCAGGGCGCAGTGAGCTACCCCGCCGCGTTCGCCACCGTGCAGCTGGGAGCGGTGGCCGGGCTGGTCCTGCGGGTGCCCGCGGGCCTGGGCGTGCTGGAGGCCGTGGGCGTCGCGCTGCTGGCCCACGGCGCGCTGGGCCAGGACAAGGTGCTGGCGGCCCTGCTGGCGTACCGGGCGCTGTACTACTTCCTGCCCCTGCTGCTGGCCGCGCTGGGCTTTGGCGTGGCCGAGCTGCGCTGGCGCAGGGGCGAGGCCACCGGCGACGGAAGATCCGCATAAAAACCGGTTGCAGCGCTTATCCATCAAGCGGTAGCAGCTATCATTTTTGAAAAATCGCCTACCCCACGCCAAGGGCGCCCACGGCAGGCACGGGGCCGCGCGCCAGCGGCCCGGTAAAATCACGGCCCCACGACTTTGCACCCCGCCCGATCGACACGGGCCCGCAAGACCATGATCCGCCTCTCCGAAATCCGGCTGCCCTTCACGGCGGCCGAAGACCCCGACGCGCTGCTGCGCGCCGCCGCCGCCAGGCTGCTGGGCCTGGCCCCGGCCGACATCACCCACCTGCACGTCTTCAAGCGCAGCTTCGACGCGCGCAAGGTGGAACTGCTGGCGGTGTACATCATCGACATCACCCTCGCCCAGCCAGAGCGCGAGGCCGCGCTGCTCGCGCAGTTCGCGGGCAACCCGCACATCCAGCCCACACCCGACATGGCCTGGCAGCCCGTGGGCCAGGCCCCGGTCGAGCTGCCCCTGCGCCCCGTGGTGGTGGGCTTTGGCCCCTGCGGCATCTTCGCGGCGCTGGTGCTGGCGCAGATGGGCTTCCGGCCCATCGTGCTCGAGCGCGGCAAGCCCGTGCGCGAGCGCACCAAGGACACCTGGGGCCTGTGGCGCAAGCGCGAGCTGCATGCCGAAAGCAACGTGCAGTTCGGCGAGGGCGGCGCGGGCACTTTCAGCGACGGCAAGCTCTACAGCCAGATCAAGGACCCGCGCCACCTGGGCCGCAAGGTGATGAACGAGTTCGTGAAGGCCGGCGCGCCCGAGGAAATCCTGTACGTGGCCCACCCGCACATCGGCACCTTCAAGCTGGTGAAGGTGGTGGAGAACCTGCGCGAGCAGATCATCGCGCTGGGCGGCGAGATCCGCTTCGAGCAGCGCGTGACGGACGTGGTCGTCGAAGGCACCGGGGAGAACCGCCACCTGCGCGGCCTGAAGGTGCTGAACCAGGCCACGGGCGAGACCACCGACCTGCGCGCCGACCATGTGGTGATGGCCCTGGGCCACAGCTCGCGCGACACCTTTGCCATGCTGTACGACCGCGGCGTCGCCATGGAGGCCAAGCCGTTTTCCATCGGCTTTCGCATCGAGCACCCGCAGGGCATCATCGACCGCGCCCGCTGGGGCCGCCACGCCGGCCACCCGCTCCTGGGCGCGGCCGACTACAAGCTGGTGCACCATGCGCAGAACGGCCGGGCGGTGTACAGCTTCTGCATGTGCCCCGGCGGCACCGTGGTGGCCGCCACCAGCGAGCCGAACCGCGTGGTCACCAACGGCATGAGCCAGTACTCCCGCAACGAGCGCAACGCCAACGCGGGCATGGTGGTGGGGATCGATCCGAGCGACTACCCTACCGATGCCGCCGCATTCGACGCCCACCTGGGCCACACCCACGGCATCGAAGCAGTGCCGCAGGGGCAGTTCCACCCGCTGGCGGGCATCGTGCTGCAGCGCCAGTTGGAGTCCAACGCCTTCGTGCTGGGCGGGCGCGACTACAGCGCGCCGGGGCAGCTGGTGGGCGACTTCATTCAAGGCACTCCATCGAAGCACCTGGGCGATGTGGAGCCCTCGTACAAGCCCGGCGTGGCCCTGGGCGACCTGCACGCCGCCCTGCCCGGCTACGCCATCGCGGCACTGCGCGAGGCACTGCCCGTGTTCGGCCGCAAGATCAAGGGCTTCGACATGCACGACGCGGTGCTGACCGGCGTGGAGACACGCACGTCGTCGCCGCTCAAGATCGGGCGCAATGAGAACCTGCAGAGCCTGAACACCGCCGGCCTGTACCCGGCGGGCGAAGGCGCGAGCTATGCGGGCGGCATCCTGTCGGCAGGGGTGGACGGGATCAAGGTGGGCGAGGCGGTTGCGCGCGCTCTGCTGGGCACGGCCTGACGTGGTGGTGGCATGCCGGCTGCGCTGAAGCACCCGACCCGCGCGCAGTTCGCTGCCGCGGCCCTGGCCATGGCCGCCGTGGTGCTGGCCTCCAACATCCTGGTGCAGTTTCCGATCAACGACTGGCTCACCTGGGGTGCCATCACTTACCCGGTGGCCTTCCTGGTGAGTGAACTGGTCAACCGCGCCCACGGCCCGCAGCAGGCACGCCGCGTGGCCTGGGTGGGCTTTGCGGTGGCGGTGGCCGCGTCGCTGGTGCTGGCACCTGCGCGCATTGCCATCGCGTCCGGCACGGCGTTTTTGCTGTCGCAATGGCTGGACATCGCCGTGTTCGACCGGCTGCGCCACGGCACCTGGTGGCGCGCGCCGCTGGTGGCCACGCTGATGGCTGCGGTGCTGGACACGGCAGTGTTCTGGAGCATCGCCTTTGCCGGTAGCAGCGACCCTTGGGTGACGTGGGCGCTGGGGGACCTGGGGGTGAAGCTGGTGCTGGGCGTGGCGCTGCTGCTGCCGTTTCGGCTGCTAGTGGGCCGGGGCGCCGCGCTCCACACCCGGTCGGGTTGAGCTTGTCGGACCCTGGGTGCGCTCGCAGGCTCGCTGATGGGCAGCATGCCTGGTTGAAGGGCGGAGGCCGGGAGTCGCCCGGCGTGCGAGTAACTTTCTTTCGCTTCGCCGAAAGAAAGTCACCAAAGAAAGGGCGACCCTACAGCCTGCGTCCCCACTCGCCCGCTGGGCGAGTGGGGCAACCTGCGGTGCTCGTGCGGGGGGCGCGCTGCGGAACTCGCTGCGCGCTTCGCGCTCCGCTCAGACAACCGCAGCGAGTCAGTCAACGAAGGCGTGTGTCCTTCGGCACACGCCCGCCCCCCGCACTGCGCTCCTCGGCGCATCCTGAAGGGCTGGGGGAGCCAACATCCACACGGGCCATTGCTGCGCTCGGCCCCCGAACGCGCAGGCGCTTCGCGCCGCGACCGCGCGGCCGAGCGCAGCAATGGCCCGTGTGGTTGTTCGGATGTTGGGCTGTCCACCCCTGCTGGCTGCGCCTGCGGCGGGGCGGTTGCGGGGTGGCATGCGCGTCGCAGCGCGCATGCTTCGTGCACTGACTCGCCGCAGTTGTCTGAACGGAGCGCCAAAGGCGCGAAGTGAGTTCTGCGGCGCACCCCGCAACCGCCCCGACACAGGTTTGCCCCTTCGCAACGCGAAGGGGTCGCAGACTGGGGGTCGCCTTCTCTTTGGTGACTTTCTCTTGGCGAACCAAGAGAAAGTTACCGCGCCGCCGGGCGCGCACCCCGGCTCCCGCCCTCAACACAGGCATGTCGCATCCATCAGCCAAAGAGCCAACCCAGGTTTCGACAAGCTCAGCCCGCGCAACCTGAGCCCCAACCCCATGCGGCCCCGTCGGCACCACACCCAGCGCCAAGGCCCACGCCTTACTTGCGCTGCAAGAAATCCACCGCCAGCGCCGCCAGCGTGCGCGCACCCACCGGCAGCTGGTCTTCATCGATGTCGAACAACGGCGAGTGGTTGGATGGAGCCTTGTTGAAGTCCGCGCCCTTGGGCGGCGCGCCCAGGAAGTAGAAGAAGCCGGGCGCGACCTTCTGGAACTCCGAGAAGTCTTCCGAACCGCTCACCTTGGGGATGATCATCGCCTTGCCCCCCGTGGCCAGCTTGAGCGCGGGCAGCGAGGCGGCCGTCAGCTCGGCCGGGTTGGTGGTCACCGGGTAGGCCACGGGGCCGAAGCGCACCTTGGCCTTGGCGCCGCTCGACGCCGCGATCTGCTCGGCGGTGGTGGTGATGCGCTTCAAGGCCTCCTGGCGCATGCCCTCGTCGAAGGTGCGCAGGGTGCCCAGCAGCTCCACGTTGTCCGGAATGATGTTGTAGCGCGTGCCGCCATGGATGGAGCCGATGGTGACCACCGCGGGCTCCTGGCTGATGTTGAGCTGGCGGCTGACCACGGTCTGCAGGCCCAGCACCACCTGGCTGGCCACCACCACCGGGTCCACCGCGTTCCAGGGCGACGAGCCATGGCCGCCGCGCCCTTCCACCTGGATGCTGATGTTGTCCGATCCGGCCATGAGCGGGCCGCTGCGGTAGCCCACCACGCCGGACGGCAGGTTGGCCGTGATGTGCAGGCCGTAGATGGCCTGCACATCCTTCAAGGCGCCCTCTTCCACCATGGCCTTGGCCCCGAAGCTGGGCACCTTGCCGTTGGCGTCGGCCTCCACGGGCGCGCCTTCCTCGGCGGGCTGGAAGATGAACTTGATGGTGCCGGGCAGCTGGGCCTTCATGCCGGCCAGCGCCTCGGCCGCGCCCATGAGCATGGCCACGTGGGCGTCGTGGCCGCAGGCGTGCATCACCGGCACTTCCTTGCCCAGGTAGTTGGCCTTCATCTTCGAGGCAAAGGGCAGGCCGGTGTTCTCGGGCACGGGCAATGCGTCCATGTCGGCGCGCAGCGCCACCACCTTGCCCGGGAGGCCGCCGCGCAGGGTGCCCACCACGCCGGTGCCGCCCACGTTGGTCTGCACCTCCATGCCGAGTTTCTTCAGGTGCTCGGCCACGAGCTTGGCGGTGCGCACCTCCTGGCCCGAGAGCTCGGGGTGGGCATGGATGTCGCGGCGCCAATTGACCATCTTGGGCGCCACCTTGTTCACGGCGGTGTCGATGGCCTGCAGGCCGGCGGCATCGAGCGCCTGGGCGTGGGCCGAAGAGACGGCGATCAGCCCGCTGGCGGCGAGGCCGGCGGCAAGCGCGATGGCGGAAAGGGGTTTGTGCATGGGCAGATCCATAGGGTGGGTGACAGCTTGCAAGGCTGGAGCAGGGAGCAAAAAGCACGTTCATGCTAAAAGCCGGCACCCTCTTCATGACAAGCGAAAATGGCCATCCAACGAGCCAATACCGCCATGCCGCAGTCACCGTCGTCCTTGCCCCCGAGTCCCGCCAGGCCGCCGGTCTTTCGCGTGGACATTCCGCTGCTGCCCGAGTCCGCCGTGGGCAATGCGCTGCAGTTCATCGACCTGCTGCGCGGCGCCAACCTGCTGGCGGGCCTGCGCATGGGCGCGCAGGCGCCGCGCATGGCCTGGCGGCTGCTCGATGCCGGGGGGCTGCCCCTCGCTTCCCTGCCAGGGCCGCTGGGGGCCTACACGCCGGCCGGGGACACGGCGGCGCCCTCCGCCCCGGCCCACGCGTTGTTCATCCCCTCGTTCCATGCCGCGGACATTCCGGCCATCCGCGCGGTGGCGGCCCGCCACCGCGCGCTGTCGCGGCAGCTGGGCATCGCGCTCGATGCCGGGCAGAAACTGCTCACGGTGGGCAATGGTGCCTGGCTGGCGGCGCAAAGCGGCCGCCTGAACGGGCGCCAGGCCAGCCTGCCCTGGTTCTACATCGCGGGCTTCGAACGGGACTTCCCGGGCATCGGCCACAGCCTGGGCCGGGACCTGTCGGACGACGGCCCCTGGCTCAGCTGCGCGCTGCCGCACAGCGTGAACCTGCTGGCGATCGCCCTGGTGCGCCACGCGCTGGGGGAGGAACTGGCCGCCGCCTGCGAGACCGTGATGGCGCCGGACCACCAGCGTGCGCGCGCGGCCCTGCAGGCCAACGCGCAGCAGCACATCCCGGCCACGCGCGACAGCACCCTGGCGCGCGCCATCGCCTGGATGGAAGCCCACCTGGACCAGCCGTACTCCCTGGCCCGGCTGGCCGAGGCCGCGTCGGTGAGCACGCGCACGCTGCTGCGGCACTTCCAGCAGGAGCTGTCGCAGTCGCCGCTCGACTACCTGCACGGCCTGCGCTGCCGCCGCGCCAAGGTCATGCTGGAAGTGACGCTGGAGAGCGTGCCCAGCGTCGCCGTGGCCTGCGGCTACGCCGACCCGGCGGCTTTCAGGCGCATCTTCGCGCGCTACACCGGCATGGCGCCGGCGGAGTACCGCAAGCGCCATGCGCTGCGCGCGCCGCGCAGGCGCTGGCGGGTGGAGGTGGCGGCGCGTTGAACGCGCGCCATCCGCCCATCAGGCCGCGGGCAAGGTGGCCTTCAGCACGCGGGCAAAATTACCGTAAGCCACCTTTTCAATGGTTGCAGCGTCAAGCTTCTGGTTCTCCAGCAGCGTCACGACCTCGCGCAGGTGGCTGTAGTCATTGAGCGCCCATTCGCTGCCCATGCCCGCGATATCGGATCCGAAAGCCACATGGTCAGCACCTAGAAGATTCACCAATTTGACCATTTCGCGGGCATAACCAGGCCGATCCTGGGTGCGGACATTCCAATCTGAAACACCTTGCTGGTTTCTACCCAGTCCCCAAAGCCCGACGACACCGCCACGCGCCGCAATTTTCTTGGCCTGCTCGACAGACAGACGTCGCCGCAAGTAGCCGGAGCTGTCACGCGGTCCCCCGCTTTGGGTATGCACCCAGCCATGGGACCAGACCAATGGCTTGGCAGCCACTTCCAACGCCTGGTCAATGGCCGAGGCGCTGCAATGGGCCAGATCCACCAGAATGCCATGCGTTTCGCACGCCTTGACGAGTTCTCGCCCGGCGACGCTCAGGCCGTTGTGGACGGGCTCCATCGTGGAAGCGTCACCAATGGGGGTCCGGATGTAATGCACGAGCTGCATTTGGCGTATCCCGAGATCGAATGCTATTTTGAGCTGACTTACATCGCCATTGAGGAACTCCGCCGACTCGCTCGCCAGAAGCACCGAGTGCTTGCCCGCGAGCGCCGCATCCACATCGGCAGCCGTACGGACGATCGCCAACTGGTTTTGCTCGGCATAGGCTCGCATGTTGCCGAGGGTCTTTTCGAAAAAGGCCAGCAACTCGGCGGCTGTTGGCTCGCCTGTTTGGATGACACCACGTGTGTTGTTGCCCAGCCAGGGCGCATCGGCCACCACCGCCCAGGACACCAGGGTCGCCCCGTGCGCCTTCATCTCAGTGGCCAGATCGGCCGGAGAACGTGTCCGTCCCACCACTCCAAGGTGCGAATGCATGTCAGCGATCACCACCGGAGTCGACGGAGCCTGCGCACGAACGCTCAAAGGGAACAACGCTGCCAGGCCGGCCCCCACGAGACCCTCCAAGGCGAAGCGGCGGGTCACGATGTTGTCTTTTGGTCGGTCCATGGAATGTGTTGCAACAGTTTGTAGGAACTTGCATTCTGGCGGCAAACCCGATGTTGAGCCAGCGACTTTCTGCCGAGCAATTCCGCCGTCGTTCTCCTGCAAAAAAACCGCTGCAAGGCACAACCCTGCAGCGGCTCCCTGGGAAGGGGTTACCCCCTGAGCACTCGTTCAGCCCTGCTGCTGCGCATTCTGCAGCGCGGCGATGCGCTCTTCAATGGGCGGGTGCGTGCTGAACAGCTTGCCGATGCCGCCGGCGATGCCCATGGCGGCCATGCTCTTGGGCAGCTCGGCCGGGTGCATGCCACCCAGGCGGGCCAGGGCGTTGATCATGGGCTGGCGGCGGCCCATGAGCTGGGCGGCACCCGCGTCGGCGCGGAATTCGCGCTGGCGGCTGAACCAGGCCACGATCATGGCGGCCACAAAGCCCAGCAAGATGTCGAGCACGATGGTGGTCACGTAGTAGCCGATGCCGGGGCCCGAGCTGCTCTCGTCGTTCTTGCGCAGGAAGCTGTCCACGGCGTAGCCGATGACACGCGACAGGAACACCACGAAGGTGTTCATCACGCCCTGGATCAGCGTCATGGTGACCATGTCGCCGTTGGCGATGTGGGCCACCTCGTGGCCGATCACGGCCTCGACCTCTTCACGCGTCATGCCCTGCAGCAGGCCGGTGGACACCGCCACCAGGGCCGAGTTCTTGAACGCGCCCGTGGCGAACGCATTGGGGTCGCCCTCGAAGATGCCGACTTCGGGCATGCCGATCTTGGCTTCGGTGGCGAACTTGCGCACGGTCTCGACGATCCAGCGCTCGTCGGGCGAGCCGGAGCCGTCGATCACGCGCACGCCCGAGGTCCACTTGGCCATGGGCTTGCTGATGAGCAGCGAGATGATCGCGCCGCCAAAGCCCATGACGAGCGCGAAGCCCAGCAGCGCGCCCAGGTTCAGCCCGTTGGCCGTGAGGTAGCGGTTCACGCCCAGCAGGCTGGCCACCACCCCCAGCACGACAACGACGGCCAGGTTGGTCATCACAAATAACAGGATCCGCTTCATGGAATGAATTCTCCGTGGGGTCAACAACAACAGTGTCCGCTGGTCCAGATGGGGGCCGGGGACCGCGCTTCAAGCGGTACGCCCTCGGGCGTGGCGGGCCGCTGTAGCCCCCGCGCCCGCCGCCCATGGCCGCGATTTCATCGCGCTATGGTAGGTGCAAACCTGTGGTGCGGCCTTATCACACAAGCCTTGACGGGAATTAGGGAGCGGGTGCAGCGCGCGGCGGACGGAACACCTGGGCGTCGGCATAGAAGCCCGGCACCTCATTCGCCCGCCACCAGCCGGGCACGCCCAGTACCGGCAGGGGGGTGAAAGGCTTGGCGTCCCAGGTGGGAGATTGCACCCGCCGCGCGAGCCAGGCATCCAAATTCGCTATGGATTCAATAGCTTCAGACGCTGGATAGACATGCGCCACCATGGGTTTTCGGGGTGCCACCAGCTTCTCCAGCAACGCATGGCCGAACAGCACCAGCCGGGCTTCGCGCCACAGCGGGTGCAGGTCGACGAACAGGCGCTGCCAGTCGCGCGCCCGGAGCGCATCCCACAGTGCGTCGGGCGCCTGCAGCAGCGCGCCGTTTTCATCGAACACCGTGAGCGCATCGCGCAGCGGCCCGCGCACCGCCTGCACGCCGTCGGCGGCGATGGCCTGGGCCTGCAGTTCGTTCAGGCGGCGCTTGGTGAGCGGGAAATGCAGCCACACCAGGCCGTTGAAGAAGTCGTGCAGGTTGTCGCGCGTGGGCACGCGGCGGGTGTCCCAGATGTACTGCTCGTAGGCCACGCCGTCGGGCAGCGCGGCCTGCGGCGCGAACAGCATGGGCACCGCGCCGCGCGCCGCGGACTGCAATGCCTCGTGCACCGCGCCGCCGCCCTGCACCTGCCGCGCGATGGGCTGGCCCAGGCCGCGCCACGGCGCCAGCCAGGGAGCGCTCCAGTCGATGGCGTCGAAGGAGGGGCTTACACCAGCCGCCACGGCAGCGCTTCACCGGAGCGCAGGGGCTTGAGGTTGGCCTCGCCGAAGACGAAGCTCTCGGGCGGCGTCCAGGATTCGCGGCGCAGGGTGATGGTGCCGGTGTTGCGCGGCAGGCTGTAGAAGTCGGGGCCGTGGAAGCTGGCAAAGCCTTCGAGCTTGTCGAGCGCACCGGCGTTGTCGAACGCCTCGGCGTACATCTCCATGGCGGCATGCGCGGTGTAGCAGCCTGCGCAGCCGGTGGCGTGCTCCTTGAGGTGCGCGGGGTGTGGCGCGCTGTCGGTGCCCAGGAAGAACTTGGCCGAGCCGCTGGTGGCCACCTGCACCAGGGCCACGCGGTGCGTCTCGCGCTTGAGCACGGGCAGGCAGTAGTAGTGCGGGCGCACGCCGCCGACGAAGATCGCGTTGCGGTTGTACAGAAGGTGGTGCGCCGTGATGGTCGCCGCGGTGAAGCGGTCGCACGCCTGCACGTAGTCGGCCGCTTCCTTGGTGGTGATGTGCTCGAAGACGATCTTGAGCTCGGGGAAGTCGCGGCGCAGCGGGATGAGCTGCTGGTCGATGAAGACGGCTTCGCGGTCGAACAGGTCGATGTCGCTGCTCGTGACTTCGCCGTGCACCAGCAGCAGCATGCCGGCCTTCTGCATGGCCTCGAGCGTCTTGTAGGTCTTGCGGATGTCGGTCACGCCCGCGTCGCTGTTGGTGGTGGCGCCCGCGGGATAGAGCTTGCAGGCCACCACGCCCGCATCCTTGGCGCGCACGATCTCGTCGGCGGGCAGGTTGTCGGTGAGGTACAGCGTCATCAGCGGCTCGAACTGCACGCCGGCGGGCACGGCGGCCAGGATGCGCTGCTTGTAGGCCAGGGCCTGCTCGGCCGTGGTCACGGGCGGGCGCAGGTTGGGCATGATGATCGCGCGGCCGAACTGCGCGGCCGTGTGCGGCACCACGGTGGAAAGCGGCTCGCCGTCGCGCACATGCAGGTGCCAGTCGTCGGGCCGGGTGATGGTGAGGGTCTGAACGGGGGTTGGGAGTGCGGCTGTCATGGCGCCATTGTCCCATCCGTGCCGATGCGGGCGCTCCGCGGTCTTTGCTTCATGGGAAAGCTGTTTTTCGCAGCGGCGTTTGCCGCCATCACCGGCGCCCTGCCGGATGTGCAGAGCGCTCTTCTTTCAATAGCTATTAGCGCTTGATGGACGGTCACTAGCGGCAAATCTGACTCAGCATGATGTTGGAAATTTTCGCCACCCCACCGTTTCGCAGGACCCGTTTTTCCCACGAATGGCCTTGGCAATAGTTGCAAACGCTTGATGGTTGGCAGGCACTACCGCCATATTTGCTTGTGCCTATGTTCACCCATCGCGGCTGAACCCGCTTCTGCAAAACGGGGGCGATGAACGCGCCCGTTGCAGAAGCTTCAGCGGGCAGTTTCCAGGGCAGGCAGCCTAGCTAGATCGTGAGCACCAGTCACTCTTGCTCCAGCAATCGCAGGCTCATCACGACAGCGTCCTCGCGTTCGCCCCGAAGCGGCGGGTAGTAGCCCTTGCGCAGGCCCACGCGCGCGAAGCCCCGCTCCAGATACACCTTCTGCGCCCTTGCGTTGCTGGCGCGCACCTCCAGCCACAGCCATTCGGCGCCCACGAGACGCGACCACAGCGCCAGCGCGTCCAGCATCACCAGCGCCCACCCCTGGCGCTGGTGCGCGAGCGCAACGGCGATGTTCAGCAGGCGGACCTCCTGAAGGCCCCGCATGACGACAAAGTAGCCCAGCAGTTCGTCGCCCGCCAGCAGGCACTGCGCTTCGTGGCCAGCGGCCAGCGTGTCGGTGAAGGCGCCGCGTGTCCACGGAGGGTCGCAGGCGGCCTGCTCGACCGCCAGCACGGCGTCCAGCTGCGCGGCGGTCATCGGCTCGAAGCGCGCCTCGATGGCCTGGGCCAGCGGCACGGCATCGGCCAGAAGGATGGCGTTCCTCGGACCGCTCCCCGTGCTTCGGAATGAGCGTTCGGGCTGGGGGACTGTCCAGCGCGTTGGGTGACTAGGCACACGGCCGTCCCCGGCGCCAGCCCAACCCAGCCAGCAGCGCCGACAGCAGCACCAGCCCCCAGGCCGATGTCGCGGGCACGGCCGTGGGCGCGACGGCGGCCGCGGCGGTGAACACCGTGGCCACCACGCCCGGCTGCAGGTTGCCGCTGCCGTCGCGGGCGACGAAATACAGCACGTAGGCCGTGCCTGCCGTCAGGCCGCTGACGGAAAAGCCCGCGGGCACCCCTGCCGCCATGCCGATGGGCATGCCGCCACCGCCCGCCAGCGCGGCGGACGTGGGCGCGGGCTGGCCGGCGGGCGCTACCTGCCAGTAGCCGGTGGCGTCTTCGTTCACCGTCACGCTGACGCTGGCGCTGGCGCCGCCCGTGCCGGGCGTGACGACGGTGGGGCCGGCGGTGGTGAGCGGCGCGGTGGTGTCCAGGGCGTCGAAAGCCGCGGGCGCCGGCCCGCCACGCACCAGGCGCACGTGCAGATGATCGGACTTGGGGCTGAACACCGTGTCGCCAAACGAGAACTGCACGACCCAGGCGGACGACGGGAATGACGCCAGCGTGGTGGAGGTCCAGAACAGGGTGGACGGCGTGCCGGGGAAGGCGTTGGGGTCGATGGCCGGGCTGGTGGCGCGGCCCAGGTCGCGCAGCGACAACAGTTCCTTGATGTTGGGCACACGCCAGTCGGAATGGCCTTTGTAGGCGAGGAGGTTCAGCGACTCGGTGGACTGGAGCGCCTCGCCCCAGGTCATCAGCGGCGTGGTGGTGGTGGTCGGGCAGTGCGCGTCGCTGAGGTGCTGGCCCAGGTAGCAGTGGTCCCACACCAGGCCGGTGGCGGCGTCGGTCACGGTGCCGTCGGCATGGGTGGTGAAAGGCGCAGCCCAGGCGGCGGGCGCCAGCAGCATCAGGGCGGCGGCGCGGATGAAAGAGGTGGTGGCGGACATGGCGGTAAAGGGCGTGGGGTTCATAGTCCGCTGGGCAGCACCAGACGCACATAGGCCGCGCTGAGCGTGTTGTAGAGATTGTTGCCACCCGTGGCGAAGTCCACGGCCCAGGCAGTGTTCGGGAAGGCGGACGTGGTGGACGACCAGTGGGCGGAGCCCACGGTCTGCGGAAAGTAGGCCTGATCGATGGCCGGGTTGCTGCCGCCGTAGGTGGCCAGCGTCAGCAACTCGGCCTCGGTGGGCAGGCGCCAACCGGTGCCGGTGCCGCAGCGGCTGATGGCGTTATGGCCTGCGGCGGCGAAAGCGGGCGTGCTGGCCGTGGCCCAGAACTCCAACCGTGTCTGCAGCGACCAGACCAGGCCGGTCAGGTTGTCGCGCGTGCAGGCCCATTCAGTGGCGTTGGGGCTGGCGCCGGTATTGGCGGGCGGGTTGGCGGCGCAGGCGCCGGCGCCGGCCGCGTCGCCGTTCATGCACAGCCGGGTGAAGTCGAACCCCGCTTCGCCTGCGCCCTGCTTGGCCAGCGTACCAGCGACAGCGGCGGCGTCGCGGCCATAGCGGCCGTCTTGCCCGGGGCGCCCGGAGATCGCGACGTTGCAGGCCACCAGGGCGTGGCTGGCGTCGAAACACTGGGTCTGGCCGGTGTCGTTGAGCGGCCGGGTCTGCGCGCCGGCATGGCCGGGCAGACCCGCCAAGGTGGCGAGCGCCAGCGCAATCAGGGAAAGCCGGGCGCGCCGCGCGCCGGGGGTGTAGGAATTTCGGTGAGCCCTCATCTCGTCCTCTGTGTCATTGGGGATGGAGGCAATGTAGGTATCGCACCGGCGCCGCGTAACTCCACCGCGGTGGAGGGTTGCCGAACGTCCGGCCGTGGCATGCTGTGCGACCACACCGACCAGAAAGCCCCCGTGCGCTACCGTCCCAGCAGCCTGCCAGGCGTGGAGATCGACCCGGCCTTTGCATCCGAGCGCGACTGGCTGGCTCATTTGGGCCTGCTGGCCGATCTGCCTTATCCCAGCCTGGCGCTGATGCCCAGCATCCTGGCCGTCGTGCGCAGCCGCGTGGACTGCGCCGTGGGCAGCTTCGGCTGGACTGACGCCGGCATGAACCCCACCGCGTTCATGACCGAGCACATGAGCCTGCGCGCCTACCAGTGGTGGATCAGCCACGCCAGCGAGTTCTTTGCGCTGTGCCCCATCCAAGCGCAGTGGGACAGCCGGGGTGAATCATTTCGCCAGTTCGTCGCCGCACCCGCGTTCGCGCGCACGGTGTTCTTCGATGAAGTGTTCGGCTCACAGGGCCAGCGCTGGGCCACCCTGGCCCCGGTGCGCATCGCGCAGGGCGAGGGTTATGGCTTTCTGAGCGTGTACCGCGCGCCCGAAAGCGGCCCCTTCACCGACCAGGAGCAGGCGCGCCTGTGGCGGGGCACGCAGGCGCTGGCCGGGCTGGACCGGCGCCACCACGCCTGGCAGGCGCCAGTACCGGTCGAGACGGCCCTGGCGGGCGAAGCCAGCCTATTGATCCGGCCCGATGGCGCGCTGGCGGCCCGCAGCCAGGAAGCCGCCCGGCTGCTGTACCTGCAGGGCGGCGCCAACATGCACACGCTGGAATGGGCCCGCATGGACTGGCGCGCCCTGCCGGCGCAAGTTCGGGATGCCGCCCGCGCCATGTTCGGGCAGCCCGAGCCGGAGCTGAAGCGGCGCGTGTGCCTGCACCAGCCCTGGGGCCGGTTCGAGTTCGTGCTGGAGAAGATGCACGGCCAGGGCGCCCCGGCCGAGGCGCTGGTGGTGGTGGGCATCCGCTACTTCGAGGCGATCGACATCACGGTGGCACGACGGCTGGCGGGCTGGCCGCTCAGCCCGCGCGAGAAGCGCCTAGTGGTGGCGGGCACGCGCAGCGCCAGCCTGGCCGAGCTGGCGCAGGCGTTGGGCATCACCCTGCTCACGCTCAAGACCTACAACCGCGAGTTGATGAACCGCCTGCAACTGGGCTCGCGCCAGCAGTTGATCGAATGGCTGGTGTCCGAGGAAGCCGGCCGGCACGACCGGCTGTTCAGGCCACCCTGAAGCCACCACCACAGCACAGGCTCGGTTCGTTCCTTCATTTGACGGATGCTTTTTGCGGCGGTGTTTCCAACAATGGCGGTGGCATTGGGCCACCTGCGCGGAAATTTGGTCAAAACGACCTACAGCGCCCGTCCCTTCAGCGCAGGCAGCTATCAAAAATGATGAATAACAGAACGAGGAGTCCCCCTATGCTTCGCTGGCTTGCCGCGCTCTTGGCAGCGCTTTCCACCCTGGGCGCCCAGGCGGAGACCTACGTGTACACGGGCGCTTACTACGGCGCAGCCGGCGGCACCATCCTCAACGACACGACATGCGCGTCGCCCCACGAGTGCGGCACATTCATCAACACCCAGCGCGTCACCGGCTACTTCACCACGGCGGGGCCACTGGGCAACAATCTCGTGAACGCGAACATCATCCCCAGCATCACGGGCTATTGGTTCAACAACGGCGTGTCCACCATCTCGTCGGGCAGTGCGTCGCGGATATTCACGTTCCGGGTGTCCACCGACGGCGCAGGCGCCATCACCAGCGCCGAGGTCGAGCTTGTGAGATGGACGTATTCGGCCCTGAACTCACCCCCGGCAGGGCCGCACGGCGAAGGCGACGAATTCGACCTGATCTACATCAGCCCCGCATCCACCAGTTCAGCGTTCATCACTCTCTGGTGTCCTGCTGCAAACATAGGCCCGTCGCCTGATGGGACGCCCGACGTCTGCCTGGCCGCAGGCTCATCCACCGCCACGTCCAGCGCGGGGGTGCCGGGCGGCACCTGGGGCGCAGCGCCCACCGTGTCCATCGACAGCGTCGGCGTCGTAGAAGGCAACGCGGGCGTCACCGTCATGAATTTCACAGTCACGCTCTCGGCCGTGCCCACCACTCCCGTCAGCGTGGCTGTGGCCCACACGCCCGTCACGGCCACTGCGGGCGCGGGCGGGGACTACGTGCTGGCCTTGCCTGGCCTCTCTTGGGCACCCGGCGACCCCGTCACCAAAACCCTGCCCGTGGTCGTGCAGGGGGACACCACCGTGGAGCCCGACGAGACCTTCCAGATCACGCTCTCCAACCCCGTCGGCGCCACGCTGGGCACGGCGTTGGGCACCGGCACCATCCTCAACGACGACGGGTTGGCGCCTGCGGCCGCCGCCACGGCCATCCCGACCCTCTCGGAATGGGCGCTGGCCTTGCTGGCGCTGGCCAGCGCGGCGCTGGGCATGCGGCACATACGGCGCCTGCGGCGGTCTTGAAACTATCTTTTTCATAGCTGCCAGTGCCTGGTGGATAAGCGCTGGCAGCCTTTTTCATCCATTTCCACCGCGCTTCCCGCGTTGCGCCGATGCACGCCCCATTGCCCACCGGCGGGCGATGTGCCACAACAGGCGTCTTCAGGAACCACCCCCCAGGAATCGCCATGAGCCAGCCAGCCGAGATGCCCCTGGCCACCTTCAGCCGCGTACAGCACGCGCTGTACGGCGCCGTGGGCCATGACGACGCCTGGCCCGACGCGCTGCGCGTGCTGGCCGAGGCCTTCGATGCCAGTTTCTCGATGCTGGTGGCCGCCGGCCAGGGGCAGCGCGACCAGAGCTTCTTCGCGGCCTGGAACCATTCCGAGGAAGCGGCCCGCGCCTATTCGGACTATTGGTGGCAGCACGACATCTGGCTGGAGCAAGGCGTTGCCCGGGGCTTGTTCGTGCAGGGCAATGTCCTTCGCGGCAGCGACCTGGTGCCGCTGCCCGTCTTTCGCCAAAGCCGCTTCTACCGCGAGTACCTGGCGCCGCTGTCCGCCGAATACCTGCTGGTGTGCGCGGTGTCGGACGGCAGCGTGCCGGGGCTGGCGCCGCCCTCGCACCTGAGCCTGTTTCGCAGGCCCGAGCAGCCCAACTTTGACGCGGGCGATATCGCGCGCATGCACTTGATCTTTCCGCACGTGGTGCGCGCGTTCGACCTGCACTGGATCACGCGCCGCCTGCAGGAGCAGGTGACGCTGCTGCACCGCTTTCTGGACGCGCTCGACTTTGGCGTGGTCATGCTCGACCCGGCGGCCCAGGTGCTGTACGCCAACCAGGGCGTGGGGGCCATGGTGGCGGCCCCGCAGTTGGCGCGCTGGCTGGGCAGCCTGCCGGCGCGCGTGGCGGCGCATGATCCGCTGGGCAAGCTGGTGCATGCCTGCGCGCGCGGGCACGGCGGCGGCATGGTGCTGGGCAGCGCGGCGTCCCAACTCCTGGCCCTGGCGCTGCCCATCGAAGGAAAAGGCGCACGGGCGCAGCCCGGCGCGTGCATGCTGCTGCTGGCCCGCTATGCGCAGGCGCCTTCGGCCGTGTCCGATTTCGTCATGCGCATCTTCGGCCTGAGCCCCGCCGAGGCCCGTGTGCTGCCGCCGCTGCTGCGCGGCAGCGCGCCAGCGGAGATCGCGGCCGAGCTGGGGGTGAAGATCAGCACCGTGCGCTCGCAGCTCTCTTCCATCTTTGCCAAGACCGGCGCCACGCGCCAGCAGGACTTGCTGCGCCTTCTGGGCAACGTGCCGCGCATCCACCTGCCCGCCAACGGCAACGGCCCCGAAGGGCCGCAGGCGTGAAGCAGCAGGTACAGACTTTTCTTAGTGCGGCAGGATCTTGTTGAGGAAGTCCTTGGTGCGCGGCTGGCGCGCCTCCGGGTGGCCGAAAAAGTCGTCCTTCGAGCAGTCCTCGAAGATCTTGCCGCCCACGTCCACGAAGATCACGCGGCTGGCCAGCTTGCGGGCAAAGCCCATTTCGGGGGTCACGCAGATCATGCGTCATGCCCTCGTGGACCAGGTCCACCATCACGTCCAGCCGTCGCGCACATGCAGGTGCCCATCGTCGGGCCGGGTGATGGCGAGGGAGTCGATGGGGGTGTGGAGGGCGGCTGTCGTGGGCAGCATTGCCCCATCGGCTTCGATACTATTAATTTCATAGCACCCAGCGCTTGATAGACAAGAGCCAGCGGCCAAAATCACTCAAAAACCAAGCTTTCCGGCCCTTATTCGGCCGTGATGCCCGCCTTGCGCACCACCTCGCCGAATTTCACGAGGCGCTCGGACATCATCTTCTCGAAGGCGGCGGGCGCCATCTCTTCGGGGGCGATCACGCCGCGCTCCTTGAGGTTGGCCAGCATCGCGGGCGAGGTGGCGACCTGGCGCACGGCCTTGTACAGCGTCTGCACGATGGCATCGGGCGTGCCGCCGGGGGCCGCCAGGCCTGTCCACGAGGTGAGGTTGAGCTCCGGATAGCCCACCTCGGCCATGGTGGGCACGTCGGGCAGCTGGGCCAGCCGCTGGTCGGCCGCCACGGCCAGGGCACGCACCTTGCCGGCCTGCACGTGCGGCAGCATGATCACCAGGTTGTCTAGGATGAACTGCACCTCGTTGGCCAGCACGGCCGTGATCAGCGGCGTGCCGCCACGGTAGGGAATGTGGGTGGTGAAGGCGCCGGTGGCGGCCTTGAACATCTCCACGTTGAGCTGGCCCATGCTGCCCACGCCGCCGCTGCCGTAGTTGAGCTTGCCGGGGTTCTTCTTGGCGTAGGCCACGAACTCGGCGAACGTCTTGAACGGCAGGCTGCTGTGCACCACCAGCGCGTTGGGCTGGCGGCCCAGGATGGCGATGTTCTCGAAATCCTTGACCGGGTCGTAGCCCACCTTGGGCTGGGTGAGCGGGTTGGCCAGGTGGCTGCTTTGCGACGACACGACCAGCGTGTAGCCGTCGGGCTTGGCGCGCGCCACGTACAACGCGCCCACCGAGCCGCCCGCGCCCGCGCGGTTTTCCACGATGATGGGCACGCCCAGCACGCGCGAGAGCGGCTCGGAATACTGGCGGGCCATGATGTCCACCGACCCGCCGGGCGGGAACGGCACCACCAGGGTGATGGGGCGCGAGGGGAATTTCTCGTCCGCCTGGGCTGCTACCGGCGCCAGGCCCGCAAGGCCCAGCCCCAGGCCGGCGGAAAGAACATGGCGGCGGTTGGGTTGTGTGGAATGCATGGGGTCTTCTCTCGAAAAGGAATGGGGAGGGATCAGGGATGGTCCAGGATGGCCAGCGCCACGGCCTGGGCACGCGGCACGAAGGTGGACAGCTCGCAGTACTCGCGCTCGGTGTGCGGGTGGCCGCCCACGGGGCCGGTGCCGCACAGCGTGGGCGCGCCCACGGAGGCGGTGAGGCCGCTGTCGGCCGCGCCCCCGGTGAATTCGCCCTGCACCTCGAAGCCCAACGACTGGGCGCCGCGCTGGTACAGCGCCAGCAGCGCGTCGGGCGTGGGCTTCATGGGCAGCGTGCGGCGCGATTCGGTGATGCGGCCTTTGGTGCGCGGCACGGATTCCTCCTCCACGATGGCACGCACCCTGGCGAGCAGTTCCTCGGGGTCGGTGTCCGAGGTGAAGCGCAGGTCCACCGCGGCCTTGGCGTGCGGCGCCACCATGTTGGGCACGATGCCGCCCTGCACCACGCCCACGTTGGCGGTGGTGCCCATGGCGGGGTCGGTGAGTGCGTGCAGCGCCAGCGTCTTGCGGGCCAGGGCCTCGATGGCGCTCGCGCCCGCCGCGTGGTTGATGCCGGCGTGGGCGGCGACGCCCTCCACCTCGAACTCCACCACCATCGAGCCCTTGCGGCTCGTCACCAGGTTGCCGCTGACGCGTCCCGGCTCGGCATTGAGCACCGCCTTGACGCCGCGCGCCTGGGCCATGATGCGCTCGCGCGTGGCGGGCGAGCCGATCTCCTCGTCGCACGAGAAGAACAGCTGCAGCGGCCCCTGGAGCCCGCCGCAGCGCGCGAAGGCCTCGGCCACGAACACGTTCATCACCAGGCCGGATTTCATGTCGGCCACGCCCGGGCCGTAGGCACGGCCGTCCTCCACGCGGAAGGGGCGCCGCGCCACGGTGCCCGAAGGGAACACGGTGTCCATGTGGCCCATGAGCACGATGGGCGGGCCGTCGGTGGCGCCAGGAACGTGGGCATGCAGCAGCACGCCATAGCCCGGCACGGGCTCGAACCGCACGGCCACGCCGGCGGCCTCGAGCCGCTCGCGCAGGACGGTGGCCACGGCCGTCACCCCCGCCTCGTCGCGGCTGCCGCTGTCGATGTTCACGACTTTCTGCAACAGGTCTTGCATGGCCTGCGACTGGCCAGCGAGCCAGTCCAGGACGCGCCGGCGCACCTGGGAGCCGCTTGTTTCAAGGGTATCCTGCATCTGTGTCCTTGGGTCCTGCCCCTGAACGCGGGGCGAAAATTGGGCCGAAGTGTTGCACGCGCTGCCTCTGTTTGCAATACATTTTTCATAAAAGAGACATTCATGAAATCATCATTGCAAGAATCCGCCGGCTTGCTGACCGAGCGCCTGGCCCGCCAGGGCGCCGAACTCACGACCAGCGAGCGCACGCTGGCCGAGGCGCTGGGGCGCGACTACCCGCACGCGCTGCTGGAGTCCGCCACGGCGCTGGCGGCGCGCAACGGCACGAGCGCATCGACGGTGGTGAGGCTGTTCGCCAAGCTGGGCTATGAAAGCTATGCCCAGGCGCAGCGCGAGGCGCGCGGCGAAGTCACGGCGCTGCTGCAAACGGCCGGCCAGCGCGCACCGGTGACCATCGGCACGGAGCGCAGCCTGCAGCAGTGCCTGGACGATGCGCTGCTGCACGACCAGCACAACATCGCCGCCACGCGCGACGGCCTGGACATGGCGGCCTTTGAGGCCATCGCCCGGCGCATCGCCCAGGCGCGGGGCCGCCTGTTCGTGCTGGCCCAGATCAACAGCGCGCCCGTGGCCGCGTGGCTGGCACTGCACCTGAACATGTGCCGCCCCGGGGTGCATGAGCTGGGCGTGGGCGCCGTGGCGACCACCGACCAGCTGCTGTGGGTGCAGCCCGAGGACACGCTGCTGGTCTTCAGCATCCGCCGCTATGCGAGCGGCCCGGTGAAGGTGGCCCAGCGCTTTCGCGACGCGGGCGCACAGGTGCTGGCCATCACCGACAGCGCGGCCGCGCCGCTGGCGCGGCTGGCCCAGCACCGGCTTCAGGTGCGCACCTCCAACGCATCGCCGTTCGACTCGTACACCGCGGCCTTCTTCCTGTGCAACGCCCTGGTGTCGGCCGTGGCCCAGCTGCGCCACAAGGCCGTGTCCGAGGCCCTGAAGCATCGCGACGACCTGTGGACGGATTTTGAGTCGCAGCTCATCGTGGAGGGTAGCCCGCCGGCCGGCCGGCGGGGCAAGCGTTAGCCTGGGCTCCTTGGCATTGCATGCGCCCATAAAAAAAGCGCTCCGAAGAGCGCTTTTTGCTTTTAATCCTGAACACCTGCACGCCACTCGCTGCATGAAACTGGCGCGGCCCAAGCCAGTGCCACCGGGGAACTGGCTTTGCCAGGCCACCGGTGGCGTCCCCCTGGGGGAAGGCGCCGCAGGCGACTCAGGGGGAGCCATCAGTGCTGCAGGATCTTGTTGAGGAAGTCCTTGGTGCGCGGCTGGCGGGCGTCGGGGTTGTTGAAGAAGTCGTCCTTGGAGCAGTCTTCCAGGATCTTGCCGCCCACGTCCATGAAGATCACGCGGTTGCTGACCTTGCGGGCGAAGCCCATTTCGTGGGTCACGCACATCATGGTCATGCCTTCGTTGGCCAGGCCCACCATCACGTCCAGCACCTCACCGACCATTTCGGGGTCGAGCGCGGACGTGGGTTCGTCGAACAGCATCACGATGGGGTCCATCGACAGCGCACGGGCAATCGCCACGCGCTGCTGCTGGCCACCCGAGAGCTGGCCCGGAAACTTGTCCTTGTGCGCCATCAGGCCCACGCGTTCGAGCATCTTCAGGCCACGCTTCTTGGCGTCGTCCGCACTGCGGCCGAGCACCTTGATCTGCGCGATCGTCAGGTTCTCCGTCACCGACAGGTGGGGGAACAGCTCGAAATGCTGGAACACCATGCCCACGCGGCTGCGCAGCTTGGGCAGGTCGGTCTTGGGATCGTGCAGGCGGATGCCGTCCACGGTGATCTCGCCCTTCTGGAAGGGCTCCAGCGCGTTGATGGTCTTGATCAGCGTGGATTTGCCCGAGCCCGAGGGCCCGCACACCACCACCACTTCACCCTTGTTGATGGTGGCCGAGCATTCGTTGAGCACCTGCACGGGGCCATACCACTTGGATACGTTCTTGAGTTCGATCATTTCTTTCTCCAATCTCTTCTCTCGTCACTTGTTCAGGGCGCTGCGCATGAGACCGATCCGGCCCCATGCGAGGACGCCGTGGAACTGGCTTTGCCAGGCCACTGGCGTCGTCCCTCTCGGGGGAAGGCGCCGAAGGCGACTCAGGGGGCTACCGAATAATTGCGATCTTCTGGTGCAGGCGCTTGACCATCCAGGACAGCGCGTAGCACATCACAAAGTACAGGACGGCGGCCGCCAGGTAGGCCTCGATGGGCCGGCCGAAGTTCTTGCCTGCCACTTCGAAGCCCTTGAGCATGTCGTAGGCGCCGATGGCGTAGACCAGCGACGTGTCCTGGAACAGGATGATGGTCTGCGTGAGCAGCACCGGCAGCATGTTGCGGAACGCCTGCGGCAGCACTACGAGCTTCATGTTCTGGCCATACGTCATGCCCAGCGCCTGGCCGGCATGCACCTGTCCGCGCGGGATGGACTGGATGCCGGCGCGCATGATCTCGCTGAAATAGGCGGCCTCGAACGCGATGAAGGTCACCACGGCCGACACTTCCGCGCCGATGGGCCGCCCGATGATGGCGGGCACCAGCAGGAAGAACCACAGGATCACCATCACCAGCGGAATGCTGCGCATGCCGTTGACGTAGATGGTGGCGGGCACGTCGAGCCATTTCTTGCCCGACAGGCGCATGAGCGCGAGCACGGTGCCGAAGATCACCCCGCCAATGGTGGCCACGAAGGTGAGCAGCAGGCTGAAGTACAGCCCCTTGAGCACGAAATTGGAGATGAGATCCCAGTTGTAGAAGGAGAAGTCGAGATTCATATCAATGACCTCCGCCTGCGCTGCTGGCCACGACCATGCCCGGGATGCGCACGCGCTTCTCGATGAACGCCATGATCCGGTTGATGGCAAAGGCCGAGATGATGTAGAGCGCCGTCACGGCCAGGTACACCTCGATGCCGCGCGAGGTTTCTTCCTGCGCCTGCATGGCGAACATGGTGAGTTCGGCCACCGACACGGCAAACGCCACCGACGAGTTCTTGAAGATGTTCATCGTCTCGCTGGTCAGCGGCGGGATGATGATGCGAAACGCCATGGGCAGCAGCACATAGCGGTAGGTCTGGAACGTGGTGAACCCCACCGCCAGGCCGGCATAACGCTGGCCGCGTGGCAGCGTCTGGATGCCCGAACGCACCTGCTCGGCGATACGCGCCGAGGTGAAGAAGCCCAGGGCCAGCACGACCAGTGCAAACCCCGGAACGCCCTTGAGCACCGGGAACAGGCTCGGCAGGACGTGGTACCAGAGGAAGATCTGGACCAGCAGCGGAATATTGCGGAATAGCTCGACCCAGGCATTGCCCAGCCGAACGATCACCGGCCGGTCCTGCAGAGTGCGCAGCGTGCCGATGAAAGAGCCCAAAACAAGTGCCAGCACAAGTGCCAGCAGAGAAACAGACACCGTCCAGCCCCAGGCAGACAGCATCCAGTCCAGGTACGTGATGTCGCCGCCCTTGCCAAAGCAGCTTTGCACGACTTCCCGGTCCATGGTGTCCTGGCAGAACACCTGCCAATCCCAACTCATAGGAGCACCCCTTTAATTCTTGGTGTTGCGTTGGCCGCTACCGCGCGCGAGCCCAACAAAAAAGCCCCTTCAAACCGGCTGGCCGAAGGGGCACAAGCGCTCAGAAGATCACTTCTTTGCGTAGTCTTCCATGGGCTTGTCGTTAGGCGATGCCCAGGCCGCCTTGGTGGCTTCAGACATCGGCAGGCCGATCTTGGTGTTGGTCGGTGGCACGGGCTGCATGAACCACTTGTCGTACAGCTTGGCCAGCGAACCGTCCGCGATCTGGCGCTTGATGGAGTCGTCCACGGCCTTCTTGAAAGCGGGGTCGTCCTTGCGCAGCATGCAGGCGATGGGTTCCACGTTCAGGACTTCGCCGACGATCTTGTAGTCGGCGGGGTTCTTGGACTTGGAGATGTTGGCGGCCAGGATCGATCCGTCCATCACGAACGCGTCGGCACGGCCGGTTTCCAGCATCAGGAAGCTGTCGGCATGGTCCTTGCCGAAGACTTCCTTGAAGTCCACGCCGCCAGCACGTTCGTGCTTGCGCAGGGTCTGCACCGAGGTGGTGCCGGTGGTCGTGGCCACGGTCTTGCCGTTCAGGTCCTTCACGGAGGTGATGCCCGAGTTGGCCTTGGTGACGATGCGCACTTCTTCCACATAGGTGGTCACTGCGAAAGCCACGTCCTTCTGGCGGGCTGCGCTATTGGTGGTGGATCCGCACTCCAAGTCCACGGTGCCGTTGGTCACCAGGGGGATGCGGTTTTGCGACGTGACGGGCTGGTACTTGACGTCCAGCTTGGGCAGGCCCAGCTGCTTCTGGATGTCGGCCAGGACGACTTCGCCCATTTCGGTGTGGAAGCCTACGTACTTGCCGTTGCCCAGGGTGTAGGAAAGACCGGAAGACTCACGCACGCCGAGCGTCACGCTGCCCGAGGCCTTGATCTTGGCCAGGGTGTCGGTGGCCTGAGCGAAAGCGCTACCTGCAGCCAGGGCGGTCACGGCAACCGCGAGCAAATGCTTCTTCATTGGTATCTCCTTGTGTGTGAAGCGAAAAAAGGGATGGATTCTAGAGATTCGACCCTGCCGGGGGTACCGGCAGACCGCATTCTCCAAAATGGAAACCTCGACCAGGGATATTAGTCAGAACGGGACCTGGTCGGTAGGGTATTTCCAGAAGTCCCGCAACAAGTAGCTGACAGGAAGGTTCAGCACCGTGTTGTTCGGGGGGATGGGCTTGTTGAACCATTTGTCATAGATCGGGTAGATGTCGCGGCTGGTGATCAGGCGGCGCATCTCCTCGTCGATGAGCTTCTTGAACTCGGGGTCGTTCCTGGGCAGCATGATGGCCAGGGGCTCGGTGGTCATGAAGCGGCCCACCACCTTGAGCGCCTTGGGGTCGGGCCGCCCGGCCGCCAGGCCGTACAGCAGCACGTCGTCCATCACGAAGGCGTCGGCCTCGCCCTTTTCCACCATTTCGACGGCCCTGGCATGGTCGGGCGCCTCCACGATGGTGATGCCCATCAGGCGTTCGCGGTTGGCCTGCTCGGCCGCCTTCAGCGGCGTCGTGCCCTTGGTGGACACCAGTTTCTTGCCGTTGAGGTCTTCCACGCGGTCGATGGGGCTGGCGGACTTCACCAGCAGGCGCGCGCCGGTAATGAAGTGGGGGATCGTGAAGGCCACCTGTTGGCGCCGCTCGGCGTTGTTGGTGGTGGAGCCGCACTCCATGTCAGCCTTGCCCTGCTCGATCACCGCGATGCGGTTGGCCGGCGTGACCGCCACGAACTCGACCTCCATGTCCTTCTTGCCGGTCTTCTTGCGCACCACCTCGGCCAGGCGCAGGCACAGATCCATCGCGTAGCCCACCGGCTTGCCGGACTGGGTGTCGATGTACGAGAAAGGCACCGACGATTCCCGGTGGGCGATCACCAGCTTGCCGCCAGCGCCGATGCGCTCGAGCACCGAGGCCTGCGCAGAAGTCGCAAAAGCGCTGCACAGGGCGGCAAGGCCCCAGGCAATTCCCCAATGCTGAACGTTCATACGGTGTCTCGGTGAGTGGATGGATCGGATTTGCAATGTTCGTGCCACCGAGGGGCCTTCAGAGGGCGCGCGCTGCGGTAACCGACCCGTCGATGGCGCAGACTGTACGTGTCGTTACCGTGAAATTCCAATGCCGTTTGCGCGCGCAACTATGCAAAGTGTTTATATCCGCATTTACCCTTAGTATGACCCTGCCTGGGATTGCAGGTAGGTCCACAGGGCCTGCGCCGTGCCCTTGGGGGCTTCCTTGCCCGCGGGCTTTTCGCGGTAGGCGCGCACGTCCATGGTCATCTGCAGTCCTTCGGTATCGGGCGGCGCCGCACTGACCAGGCGGCGCGAGCGCAGCTCCTTCTTCACCGCGCTGTGCGGCAGGAAGGCCACGCCATGGCCCTCGAGCGCCATGGCCTTGAGGCCCTCGGCCATGTCCGTCTCGTACACCCGCTCCAGATGGATGGGCGTGCCGGACTCCTTGAGGATCAGCTCCGTCACGCGCCCCAGGTAGGCACCGGGCGCGTAACCCAGGTAGGGCAGCGGCTGCCCGGCGCGGCCTGGCAGGCGGTGCAGCGGCTGGCCTTCCGCGTCGGCCTTGCTGTAAGGGGAGAGCACCTCCTGCCCCAGGCTCACCATCTCGTAGCGGTCGGCATCGAGCTGGAACGGCTGCGAAGGGTGGTGGTAGGCGATCAGCAGGTCGCAGCCGCCCTCCACCAGCCGCATCACGGCGTCGTGCACGTTCAGGGCGATGAGGCGGCTCTTGAACGGGCCGAACTTGTCGTGCAGGCTGGACACCCAGGCGGGGAAGAAGGTGAACGCGAGCGTGTGCGGCACCGCGAACTCGATCATGTCCTTGCCGGCGCTGGTGTGCGCGCGCAGCATGGCGCGCGTGTTCTGCAGTGCCTGCAGCATTTCCAGCGCCTGGTCGTACAGGGTCTTGCCGGCGGGCGTGAGGCGGGTGGGGTAGGAGCTCCGGTCCACCAGATCGGTGCCCGCCCAGGCTTCCAGGGCCTGGATGCGCCGGGAGAAGGCGGGCTGCGTCACGTGGCGTAACTGGGCGGAGCGGCTGAAGCTGCGCGTTTCCGCAAGACTGACAAAATCCTCTAGCCACTTGGTTTCCATGGGCGCATTATCCGCGCGCGCCCGCGGACGTGCTTCGTAAAGATATGAGGGTTTTCACAGCCCGCCCCAGGCGCACCAATGGTGTGCATGCATAGCAACCATCGCATAATAGAAAGCAGCGCTTACCGCGCTTTTTTTGCGCTCGGGGCGGGATTCGCCCCAGCCCCCGGTGCACAACACCGCCGGGCAGGGCGGCCGGCATTCGCATATGTTTGTTCCCCTCCACCCCTGCTCCCATGTCCTCCTCTTCCCCCCCCGGGCCCGCGGCCGATGCATCGCCCGGCGCTGCCAGCCCCGACGCCGAGCCCCGCTCGCTGCGCCTTGAAGACTGGCTCACCGTCCTCGTGATGGCGGCGCTCGCGCTCATCACGTTCGCCAATGTCCTGGTGCGCTATTTCACCAACTCCTCCTTCGCCTGGACGGAGGAAATCTCCGTGTTCCTGATGATCGTGCTGGCCCTGGTGGCGGGCTCCGCCGCCGTGGCGCGCGACCAGCACATCCGCATCGAGTATTTCGCCGAAGGCGGCTCGGCCCTGCGCAGCAGGCGCCTGGCGCAGCTGGGAGCCATCACCGTGGCCCTGCTGTTCGGGCTGATCGCGGTGCTGAGCGTGCGCGTGGTGTGGGACGACTACCGCTTCGGCGAGACCTCGCCCGGCATCGGCGTGCCGCAGTGGTGGTATTCGATCTGGCTGCCCGTGCTGTCCACGCTGATCGCGGCGCGGGCCGTCGGCCTGCTGGTGCGGCGCACGCGCGCGGCGCCCGGGGCCACCGATGAAGCCGCCGAGGACGCCCGGCCATGATCGCCACGCTCCTGTTCGTGGCCTTCCTGGGCCTGATGTTCGTGGGCGTGCCGATCGGCGCCGCGCTGGGCCTGGCGGGCGCCGCCGCCATCGCACTGGCCAATGCCGACAGCCAGTGGTTCGGCCTGCTGGCCGTGCCGCAGAATTTCTACGCCGGGTTGGGCAAGTACCCGCTGCTGGCCATCCCCATGTTCGTGCTGGTCGGCTCCATCTTCGACCGCTCGGGCGTGGCGCTGCGCCTCGTGAACTTCGCCGTGGCCATCGTCGGACGCGGCCCGGGCATGCTGCCGCTGGTGGCCATTGCGGTGGCCATGTTTCTCGGGGGCATCTCGGGCTCGGGCCCGGCCAACGCCGCCGCCGTGGGGGGCGTGATGATCGCGGCCATGTCGCGCGCGGGTTACCCGCCTTCGTTCTCGGCCAGCGTGGTGGGGGCAGCCGCCGCCACCGACATCCTGATCCCGCCCTCCGTCGCCTTCATCATCTACTCGGTGCTGGTGCCCGGCGCCTCGGTGCCGGCGCTGTTCGCAGCCGGCATGATCCCCGGCATCCTGGCAGGCATCGCACTCATCGTGCCGGCCGTGTGGATGGCCCGCAAGCACAAGATGGGCGCGCTGGAAGCCACGATGCCCCGCCCCCCGTTCTGGAAGAGCCTGCGCGAGGCCACCTGGGGCCTGGCCGCGCCGGTGCTGATCCTGGGCGGCATGCGCGCTGGCTGGTTCACGCCCACCGAGGCCGCCGTGGTGGCGGTGTTCTACGGCCTGTTCGTGGGCATGGTGATCCACCGCACGATCAAGGTGCGCGACCTGTTCCCCATCCTGCGCGAATCGGGCGAGCTGTCGGCCGTGATCCTCATCGTGGTGTCGCTCGCGGGCATCTTTGCGTATTCGCTGTCCACGCTGGGCGTGATCGACCCGGTGGCCAACGCCATCGTGAACTCCGGCCTGGGCGAATACGGCGTGCTGGCGCTGCTCATCGTGCTGCTCATCACCGTGGGCATGTTCCTCGACGGCATCTCGATCTTCCTGATCTTCGTGCCGCTGCTGCTGCCCATCATGCAGTTCTACAAATGGGACCCTGTCTGGTTCGGCGTGATCCTGACCCTGAAGGTGGCCCTGGGCCAGTTCACACCGCCGCTGGCCGTGAACCTCATGGTCTCGTGCCGCATCGCCGGCGTGCGCATGGAATCCACCGTGCGCTGGGTGGGCTGGATGCTGTTCGCCATGTTCCTGGTGATGGTGCTCGTGATCGCCTTCCCGCAACTGGCCCTGTGGCTGCCCGCCAAACTCGGTTATTGATTCACACATTGACCCCTGATTTCTACAAGGAGACTGAAACAATGAAACTGCGCACTTTCCTCACTTCCGCCGTCGCCACTGCGGCCGCCCTCGCCTTCACCGCCCCCGCCGCCATTGCCCAGACGGCCTACAAGAGCGAGTACCGCATGTCGCTGGTGCTGGGCACCGCCTTCCCCTGGGGCAAGGGCGGGGAACTCTGGGCCAACAAGGTCCGCGAGCGCACCAACGGCCGCATCAACATCAAGCTGTACCCCGGCGTCTCGCTGATCCAGGGCGACCAGACGCGCGAGTTCAGCGCGCTGCGCCAGGGCGTGATCGACATGGCCGTGGGCTCCACCATCAACTGGTCGCCCCAGGTCAAGCAGCTCAACCTGTTCTCGCTGCCCTTCCTGTTCCCCGATTACGCGGCGGTGGACGCGGTGACGCAGGGCGACGTGGGCAAGCAGATCTTCCAGACCCTGGACAAGGCGGGCGTGATGCCCCTGGCCTGGGGCGAGAACGGCTCCAGAGAAGTCTCCAATTCCAAACGCCCAATCAAAACGCCGGACGACTTGAAAGGCATGAAGATTCGAATCACTGGCTCTCCACTATTTATTGACACTTTTACGGCGCTAGGCGCCAACCCAACTCAAATGAGCTGGGCGGATGCTCAGCCCGCCTTTGCCAGTGGTGCTGTGGATGGTCAGGAAAATCCACTTGCCGTCTATCAAGCTGCCAAACTGCATACAGTTGCCCAAAAGTACATCACCATCTGGGGCTATGTGGTGGACCCACTGGTCTTTGTGGTGAACAAGGACATCTGGAAGAGCTGGACTCCGGCCGACCGAGAGATCGTGAAGCAAGCCGCAATTGAGGCAGGCAAAGAACAGATTGCTATTGCCCGCAAAGGCGTTGTCGAGGCCGACAAGCCCCTGCTCAAGGACATCGCCGCCAATGGCGTGACCGTCACGCAGCTCTCCACCGCCGAGCGCGATGCCTTCGTGAAGGCCACGCGCCCCGTGTACGAAAAGTGGAAGGGCCAGATCGGCGCCGACCTGGTGGGCTCGGCCGAGAAGGCGATCGCCGCGCGCAAGAAGTGAGCAATGCCATCACCGGCGCACGAAAGTAAGCCGGTGCGTGCAGCATGAAAAAGCCCCGCCCTGGCGGGGCTTTTTCATGGGCGTCCCGTCACCGCCAAATGGAGAGCACCCGGCATGCAACACCGGTGCAGGCGCCCCCGTTCACTCCAGGTTTTCTGGTGCGGGGTGCTTGACGGCGTTCTTGCGCAGCTTGTGCTCCACCGCTTCGGCCAGGTCCACGCCCGCATGGTCGGCCAGCTGCAGCAGGTACAGCAGCACATCGGCCACTTCATCGGCGATGGGCTCCTTGAGCGCCGGGTCGTCGCGCACCGACCGCGACTGCTCGGGCGTCATCCACTGGAAGATCTCGGCCAGCTCGGCCGCCTCCACCATCAGCGCCATGGCCAGGTTCTTGGGGGTATGGAACGGCTGCCACTGCCGTTCGGCCGCAAACACACGCAGCCGGGCCTGCAGCGCATTCAAATCGACGGGCATGAGTCGCTCCTGATGGAATAGCTGCCAGCGCTTGTCCAGCAAGCGCCAGCAGCCGATATCACTATTGAACCTTCTGTCACACCACCGTGACGGGCGCCTCGCCCGCCAGGTGGCGCCGGGCGTTTTCCATGAACCGGTCCACCGAGGCCTGCACCGCCTCGGGCGACCAGCCCGCCACGTGGGGCGTGAGCACCACGTTGTCCAGGTCCAGCAGCTCGGCCGGGGGCGCGGGCTCGCTTTCGTACACATCGAGGCCCGCCGCCGCGATGCGGCCTTCGCGCAGCGCGGCGGCCAGGGCAGCCGTGTCGATCACGCTGCCGCGCGCGATGTTGACCACCACGCCGCGTGCGCCCAGGGCATCCAGCACAGCGGCATTGACGAGGTGCCTGGTACCTGCACCACCCGGCGTGGCGACCACGAGGAAGTCCGCCCATCCGGCCAGCGCCGCCACGTCTGCGAAGTAGCGATAGGGCACATCGGTGCGCACGCTGCGGTTGTGGTAGCCCACCTCGATCTCGAAGCCCAGCGCGCGCTGCGCGATCTTCTTGCCGATGGTGCCCAGCCCGATGATGCCCAGGCGCTTGTGCGACACGTTGGGCGGCAGCGGCAGCGCCGTGCGCCAGATGCCCGCACGCGTGGCCTTGTCCAGCGCCAGGATGCGGCGCTGCGCCGCGATCAGCAGGCCCCAGGTGTGGTCGGCCACGCAGTCGTCGTTGGTGCCCGCGCCCGTGGCCACCACGATGCCGCGCGCCTTGGCGTGCGCAACGGCCACGTTCTCATAGCCCGCGCCCAGCACGCAGATGAGGGTGAGCGCGGGCAATGCGTCGATCTGCGCGGGGCTCAGGCCCACGGCACCGATGGTGAGCACCACGCGCACGCGCCCGCCATGCTGCGCAATGGCAGCCGCGGCCTGGGGCGCGTCGGGGGCGTAGACCACCTCGAAGGTCTGAGCCATCTGGGCGATGTGCTCTTCGGACAGGAACATGAGGGCAAGCAGGACAGGCTTCATGGGTCAATGCAATGTCAATGGAAAAAAACTGCGAGAACAAGAGCCGTGCGGCGTGCATCGTCTCCTTGCGCGCAGAGCGTACAAAAACCGGCGCGGCCCGCGCGAGAGGCACCCGGCAAGGGCCGCCCCATGGCGGGGGTGCCGCCCCTCAGGGAGAAAGCGCCGCAGACGACTCGGGGGGGCTCTCTTGTTGCAAGGACCACATGCCCGCGTAGCGGCCACCCAGGGCCAGCAGCTGGGCATGCGTGCCGCGCTCGATGATGCGTCCCACGTCCATGACCAGGATCTCGTGCGCTTCCACCACCGTGGAGAGGCGGTGGGCGATCACCAGGGTGGTCTTGTTCTGCGAGACGTTCTGCAGCTCGGCCTGGATCGCGCGCTCGTTGGCCGAATCCAGCGCCGAGGTGGCTTCGTCAAAGATCAGGATGGGCGGGTTCTTGAGCAGGGTGCGCGCAATGGCCACGCGCTGCTTCTCGCCGCCCGAGAGCTTGAGCCCGCGCTCGCCCACCATGGTGCCGTAGCCCTTGGGGGTGCTGGCGATGAAGTCGTGGATGCGGGCGGAGCGCGCGGCCGCTTCCACCTCGGCCTGGCTGGCGCCGGGGCGGCCGTAGGCGATGTTGTAGGCCACCGTGTCGTTGAACAGCACCGTGTCCTGCGGCACGATGCCGATCGCCTGGCGCACGCTGGCCTGCGTCACGGCGCGGATTTCCTGCCCGGCGATGGTGATGCGGCCCTGCTGGATGTCGTAGAAGCGAAACAGCAGCCGCGCCAGCGTGGACTTGCCCGAGCCCGAGGGCCCGACCACCGCCACCGTCTTGCCCGCGGGGATCTCGAAGCTGATGCCCTGCAGGATGGGGCGGCCACTGCCAAGGTCGCCGCCCTTGCGCACCTCGTAGGCGAAATGCACGTCCTCGAAGCGCACGGCGGGCTGGTCCAGCCCGGCCAGGGGCAATGCGCCGGGGCGGTCGGCCACCTCGCGCTCCTTGTCCATCAGCGTGAACATCTTGTCCAGGTCGGTCAGGCTCTGCTTGATCTCGCGGTAGATCACGCCCAGGAAGTTGAGCGGGATGTACAGCTGGATCATGAAGGCATTGACCATGACGAGGTCGCCCAGTGTCATGCGGCCATCGACCACGCCCTGCGTGGCGCGCCAGAGCATGGCCACCAGCCCGGCGGCGATGATGAGCTGCTGCCCCGTGTTGAGCAGGGACAGCGTCGTCTGGCTCTTGAGCCGCGCGCGGCGCAGGCGCTCCAGGCTTTCGTCGTAGCGGCGGGCCTCGAAGCCTTCGTTGTTGAAGTACTTGACCGTCTCGTAGTTGAGCAGCGAATCCACGGCCTTGGTGTGCGCGGCCGAATCGAACTCGTTGGCCTCGCGCCGGAACTGGGTGCGCCACTCGGTCACCAGCACCGTGAAGACGATGTAGAACGCCAGCGCCGCCAGCGTGATCCAGGCAAACCAGGCGTCGAACTTCACGGCCAGCACGGACAGCACCAGCACCACCTCGACCAGCGTGGCCACCACGTTGAACAGCGTGAAGGAGATCAGCGACTCGATGCCGCGCACGCCGCGTTCGATGTCGCGCGTCATGCCGCCGGTCTGCCGCTCCAGGTGAAAGCGCAGGCTCAGGGCATGCAGGTGCTCGAAGGTCTGCAGCGCGATGGAGCGCGCCGCCCCCTGCGTGGCCTTGGCGAACACCAGTTCGCGCAGCTCGGTGAACAGCGACGTGGACAGCCGCAGCGCGCCGTAGGCCACCAGCAGCCCCACGGGCACCACCAGCAGCGCCGCCGGGTCTCCGGGCTTGAAGTTCATCGCATCGACCAGCGTCTTGAGCAGAAGGGGCACGCCCACGTTGGCCACCTTGGCGCCCACCATGAACACGATGGCGGCGATCACGCGCCACTTGTACTGCCACAGGTAGGGCAGCAGGCGGTTCAGGGTGCTCCAGTCGGACTGTGCAGGCGGTGCAATGGTGGCGATGGCGGAAGGGGCGGTTTCGCCGTGGTGGCGCATGGGGGACAATTCCAGTTGTTGTTTTTACCGACCCGGCTGATGCCCAGGTGGTTTTTTGCAGGGCGCGAGCCTGTGATGAAACCCCTGGTTCCCCAAGGATTGGCTCAGCCCCAACCGAGATTGTGCCCATGTCTGCCGTTTTCAGCCCGCCCCCCGCCGCATTGCCCTCCGACAAGGAACTGGTGCTCAAGGTGATCCCCATGCCCGCCGACACCAATGGCAACGGCGACATCTTCGGGGGCTGGGTGATGGCACAGGTCGACCTCGCCGGCTCGGTGCTGCCCGCGCGCTACATGCAGGGCCGCATGGCCACCGTGGCAGTGAACGAGTTCATCTTCAAGCAGCCCGTGCGCGTGGGCGACATCCTGTCGTTCTTCTCGTCCATCACGCGCGTGGGCAACACCTCGGTCACCGTGGAGGTGGAGGTGTATGCCGAGCGTTTTGCCGAGCAGGGCCGGTACGTGAAGGTGACGGAGGCGCGGCTCACCTACGTGGCCATCGACGAGCAGGGACGCCCGCGCCCCGTGCCCAAGCTGGCGCCGAATCCGTCGTAGGGGAGAAACGGCCCCGCACGGCCCGGCCTTTGCGCAGGCTTTCCGGGAAGGCCCGGACCGGCATGCGGCCTAGGGCTGCCCGAGCCCCACCAGCCGCATCAGCGTGCCCCGCGCCACCTGCTGGCGCGCGCCAGGCGACAGCTGGGCCAGGAAGCCCTGCACGCTCGCGTACTTCATGTCGTCGCTCGCGGCCGAGCGGTGGCTCGCATCCGTTCCCACCAGAAAGCGCCCGGGCTGCTCCTCGATGAGCGCCAGCCACTCGGGCCAGACGCGCGTGCCATCGCGCAGGATGGTGTAGTCCGGCGAGCGGGGATGGTGGGGCCAGGTGCGCGCACTCAGTTCGTAGTAGAGGTTGGGATGCCGCTCCAGCATGCGCCGCGCCAGGAACAGCGGCGTATAGCCCCCGTGCGCCCAGATCACGGGCACATCCGGGAACCGCTGCAAGAGCTGTGAAAGCTCCGCCATGCGCGTGCTTTCGACATGCACCATCACCGGCACCTTGTGCTTGCGGGCCAGCTCCAGGATGCCCGCCATCATCGGGCCGACCACGCCGAAGTCCGTCTCCGCGAAGCCGGCCGAGGGAAAGTGCGCCACCGAGATTTCGCCGATGCCCTTGTAGAGGCCGGTCGCCAGCATGGCGTCGAGCTGTGTGAGCAGTTCGACGCCGTTGTGCTCCCAGTGCGGCCGGTACGCCGTGCGTTCGGGCGATATCGAGGCGAACGGAATCAGCACGCCGGGGTGCTGGCGCGCGGCCTCGGCCACGGACTCATTGCTGCTGCGCCCGCCCCAGAACACCACCGCGTGGCTGGCCCCCCAGCGCGCCATGAGCTCCAGCTGCATCGGCAGGCTGTTGAGGTGCACATGGGCATCCACGAAGGGCGTGAGGGCGCCGGCCGGTGCGGGTGCCTGCGCGGGGCCGGGCGCGGCATCGCGCTGCACCGGCTGCCGCGTGGCGCGCCGCACGGGCTCGGACGGCTCGGCCTGCGGCCAGGCGTTGAGCGCAGCCAGGGCAAGGCACGTGGCAAATAGAACTCGTGTCATGGTGGCGATGGCGCGAAGAAAGCGCGCCCGGAGTGCAGGACGACGTGGAAATTTTACAAAGCCATTTCCATGCCGCCTTCTCCGCACCCGCGCCGCGCCGCCACCGGCACGCAGGACGGCACAAGGCACCCGTGACGGCTCCAGCCAGGCCGGGCTGCCGCGGGTGCCTGAATGCCCTGGTTATCTGTGTGCCGCGATGCGGATCAGGCCGCCATCGCCGTGGGCTCGGCCCGCAGCGGTGCAGACGCCGTGCGCTGCGCGCCGGACGACGACGCGCCGCTGGCAAAGCCCGCCTCGATCTCGCCCGCGAGCTGCCCGCCCTCTTCCACCACCAGCTTGCCGTAGCGGATCTTGCCGTTGACCTTGCCGGTGCTGTAGATCACGAGCTTCTGGCGCACGGTGAGCGTGCCATTGAACTCGCCATGGATTTCGGCGATGTCGATCTCGGCCGAGCCGCGGAAGGCGCCGTTTTCAGAGATCTGGATGACGCGCGAATCCATGGTGGCCTCGACCGTGCCTTCGACCACGAGCGTGTCGCAATCGGTGATCTCCACGCCCTTGAGCTTGATGTTGGGGCCCACCGTGAGCTTGCTGCCCGAGGAGTCGCTGGAAGACCGGTTGGCGGCGGTGCCGGCCACCGACTGCGCCGTGGCCGCGCTGCTGGCCGCCGTGCCACTCAGGCTGGAGGCGGCAGATGAGGATGATGAAGTGGTGGCGCCATGGCGGGGTTGGAACGACTCAGGTTCACGCTTGCCAAAGAAGGGATTTTGCACGGCCATCAGATCTCCTTGAAAAGAAGTCATCGTAGGTTTGGGGCCCTGTGAAAGATGCCTTCGTTACGCAAGAACGGTAACCAAACGGTTCGTCCGTAGCATGCGCTTGCAAGGCTTGCGGGATCACACATCCACGCGATGGGGCGCGGCAACGGCCGTGACCTCGCCCCCGTGTCCGAAGAGGGTGCGCGCGCAGCGCGTTGGCGGTGAAGCCGCTCAGGGCGCTACGACACGATGTACGCCGCGGCCCCCGCCGACATGATCTCCCCGTCCGGGCCGAGGAATTCCATGCGCGTGCTGGCCACGCGCGAGCCCAGCCGCAGCACGTTGGCGCGCAGCTCGAAGTGGCTGCCGATGCCGGGGCGCAGGTAGTCGATGCGCAGGTCGATGGTGCCCAGCTTGGCAAAGCGGTGCAGGCGCTGCTCGGGCGCCTCGTCCATGTGCTTGGCGCCGATGGCCGCCATCACGGCCAGCCCGCCCATGGCGTCCAGCCCCGCGCTGATCACGCCGCCGTGGATGCGGTTGTACGCATAGTGGCCCACCAGGTCCGGCTTCATGTCGATGCGGCCCACCACGCCATCGGGCTTGAGGGAGGTGATCTTGAGGCCCAGCACCTGGTTGAACACGATCTTCTCTTCAAAGATGGCCTTGAGCCCGGCAATGAAGTCGGGCTCGAAGGCTTGCGGGGGCGGTGTGGTGGATTTGCTCATGGGTTTCCTGGGGGAGTGCGCGCGGGCAGCTCGGGCCCACGAACGTCATTTGCTATATTTTATATAGCGCACTGCGCTTTCACGATAAGCGCTGGCGGCCATTTTCACTCAAAAATCACCATGGCGTCCCTGCCCGTCGGCGAACCGCGCCGCTCCCCGCAGGGCGTCGGCCAGGCACGCCCGGCCCCCCGCCCACTCGCGCAGCAGGGCCTCCTGCAGCGGCAGCCCTTCGGCCGCGAGCGCGCTGGCCCGGTCGGCGCGCAGCGTGGCCTGCGGGAATGCTGCGATCTCCCGCGCCAGCGCGAGCGACGCCTGCAGCGCCTGCCCCGGGGGCACCACGCGGTTGCACAGCCCCATGCGCAAGGCCTCCGCCGACCCGACCTTGCGGCCGGTGAGGATGAGGTCCAGCGCGTGCGACAGGCCCACCAGGCGGGGCAGGCGCACGGTTCCGCCATCGATCAGCGGCACGCCGAAGCGGCGGCAAAAGACACCGAAGTACGCGTCCTCCTCCATCACGCGCAGGTCGCACCACAGCGCCAGCTCCATGCCACCGGCCACGGCCGCGCCGCTGACCGCGGCGATCACCGGCTTGGTGAGGTGCAACCGGCTGGGGCCCATCGGCCCCAGCGGCAACGGGGTGTCGGCCGTGAAATCGAGCGATCCGGCCAGCGCCTCGGGCGCCACGCCCTGCGCCTGCAGCCGCGCCCCCGACTGCAGGTCCCAGCCCGCGCAGAAATGCCCGCCAGCGCCATGGAACACCGCCACGTCGGCCGCGCCGTCCTGCTCGAACGCCAGGAACGCGGCGTGGAGCGCTCGCGCGGTCGCCGCGTCCACGGCATTGCGCACGTCGGGGCGGTGCAGTGTCACCAGCGTGACACGGTCCTCGGTCTCTATCTGTACGGACATGGCGTTCTCTCAGAGGGTGTTGCGCGCCTTCCCCGACCCTGCCGGAGGGCGCCCCGGGGTGCGCCTATCGGACGCAACCCTTATTGCGCCCCGCCGCGCACTGCGTCAATATGCGCCGGGACCGATCAGGGTTAGCCCCGAGTGCGGGATGCGTCCGGCACAGGCACCATTATTTATGCAAAGCAATCGCTTTGTAAAAATATTCTGGAGCGCCAGGGTGCAATTCTTGCAACTGTTGATCAGCGGTATCTCCCAGGGGTGCATCTACGGCCTGATAGCGCTGGGCTTCGTGCTCATCTACAAGGCCACGGAGACCGTGAGCTTCGCCCAGGGCGAGCTGATGATGCTGGGCGCGTTCTGCGGCCTGGCGCTCATGACGGTGCTGGGCTTTCCCTTCTGGGTGGCGGTGCTCGCCAGCATCCTGGCCATGGGCCTTTTCGGCGTGGTGCTCGAACGCGCGGTGATCCGCCCCATCCTCGGCCAGCCCGCGTTCTCCGTCGTCATGCTCACCATCGGCATCGGCTACGTGCTGCGCGGGCTGGTCACCATGATTCCCAACATCGGCACCGACACCCACACGCTGCCCGTGCCCTACAAGGACCTGTCGTTCCGCCTGGGCGCGCTGGTGCTCAACGCCGAACAGCTGGTGGTGATCGGCGCCACGGCCGCGCTGTGCGTGCTGCTGTTCGCGATGTTCCGCTACAGCAAGCTGGGCATCGCGATGCAGGCCTCGTCGCAGAACCAGCTGGCCGCGTACTACATGGGCATCCCCGTGCAGCGGCTCAACGGCCTGGCCTGGGGCCTGGCCGCCGCCGTGGCCGCCGTGGCGGGGCTGCTGCTGGCGCCCATCACCTTCGTGCACGCCAACATGGGGCTGATCGGGCTGAAGGCGTTTCCCGCCGCCGTAGTGGGCGGCTTTGGCAGCCTGCCGGGCGCCATCGTGGGCGGGCTGGTGATCGGCATTGTCGAATCGCTCTCGGGTTTTTATCTGCCCGACGGCTTCAAGGACACGGCGGCGTACATCGTGGTGCTGATCATGTTGATGGTCAAACCGAATGGGCTGTTCGGCGAAAAGCTGCGCAAGAAGGTGTGACCCCATGAGATTCATCTTCAAGACCAGCTACGAACAAGACCTGCGCCTCGCCAAACATGGCGGGCATGTCTTCTGGTACAGCCTGCTGGCCGTAGGGCTGGTCGCAGCACCCTGGGTGGCGCCAGAGTATTGGCTGGCCCAGCTCACCTTTGTGCTGATCTACGCCATCGTGGGCCTGGGGCTCATGCTGCTGGCCGGGTTCACGGGCCTGTTCTCGCTGGGGCATGCGGCGTTCCTCGGCGTGGGGGCGTACACGCAGGCGGTGCTCACGGGCATGGGCTGGCCGTTCGCGCTGTCGCTGGCCTGCGCGGCGGGGCTGTCGGCCGCCGTGGGCGTGGTGGTGGGGCTGCCCGCGCTGCGCGTGAAGGGCATCTACCTGGGCATGGCCACGCTGTCGTTCGGTTTCATCGTCGAGGAGGTGTTCGCGCGGTGGGAGTCGGTCACCGGGGGCAACTCCGGCAAGCACCTGGTGCCGCCCGAGATCTGGGGCTTCAAGTTCGAATCCACCGAGTCCTTCTACTTCCTGTGCCTCGTGGTCGCCGTGGTCAGCACCCTGGCCATCCTGAACCTGCTGCGCTCGCCCACGGGCCGGGCCTTCGTGGCGATCCGTGATTCGGAGATCTCGGCGCAGAGCATGGGCATCCACCTCGCGCGCTACAAGACGCTGTCGTTCTCGATCTCGGCGGCCCTGGCCGGCATCGGTGGCGCGCTGTATGCGCACAAGCTGCAGTTCATCTCGCCGGACCAGTTCAACATCCTGCAGTCCATCGACCTGCTGCTGATGATCGTGATCGGCGGCCTGGGCTCGGTGCACGGCGCGTTCCTGGGCGCGATCTTCCTGATCTCGATGCCCCAGCTGATCTCGCTCAGCAAGGACTGGCTGCCCGCCGCCGTGGGCCAGGCGCCGGGCCTGCAGGCGGTGGTCTATGGCGCGGTCCTGATCGCCTTCGTGCTGTTCGAGCCCATGGGGCTGTACGGCCGCTGGCTCAAGGTGCGCACCTGGCTGCAGATGTTCCCGTTCTACCGCAAGGGCCTGTTCAAGCGGCAGAAGTCCTTCCAGAAGTCGGACAGGCTGAGATGAAGCACCCCCTGAGTCGCTTCGCGCCTTCCCCCTCTCTCGACCCGCTGCGCGATTCGGGAGGGGAACGCCCCCAGCGCGGTGGGGCGGCCCTTGCGCGGGGGCACTGGCCTCGGTCACGCCAGTCGCAAAGGCAGCGAGCGGCATTCAGCGCAATGGACCAGTGAAATGACCCCAATTGCTGTACCCATGACTGACGACATCTTGCTCAGCGCCCAGAACCTCAGCGTGCGCTTTGGCGGCGTGCTGGCGGTCAAGAACGTGAGCTTCGACGTGCGCCGGGGCGAGGTGTTCACCCTCATCGGCCCCAACGGCGCGGGCAAGACCACGGTGTTCAACCTCATCAGCCGCATCTACACGCCCACCACCGGCACCATCGCCTACGCGGGCCCGGGCGGCGCGATGCTGCCGCTCACCGACCAGCCGCCGCACAAGGTGGCGGGCCTGGGGATAGCGCGCACCTTCCAGAACATCGAGCTCTTCGAGCACGCGAGCGTGCTGCACAACCTGCTGATCGGCCGCCACACGCGGCGCGAGACCGGCCTGTGGGCCGACATGCTGTTCACCCGCAAGGTGCGCGACGCCGAGGTGCGAGCCCGCGAGAAGGCCGAGCAGGTCATCGACTTTCTCGACCTGCAGCATTACCGCGACACGCTGGTGGCCGGCCTGCCCTACGGCGTTCGCAAGGTGGTGGAGCTGGCCCGCGCGCTGTGCACCGAGCCGCAGCTGCTGCTGCTCGACGAACCCTCGTCGGGCCTGAACGTGGAGGAGACCGACGACATGGCCTTCTGGATCCAGGACATCCAGCACGAGCTGGGCATCACCGTGCTGATGGTGGAGCACGACATGTCACTGGTCTCCAAGGTGTCCGACCGCGTGCTGGCGATGAACCAGGGCGAGGTCGTGGCCATGGGCACGCCGCGCGAGGTGCAGTCGCATCCCGGCGTGATCGAGGCCTACCTGGGCACCATCGACGATGTGAGCAACCTGCGCCGCCCGACGGGTTCCCACCTGGGGGTCCGGGCATGAGCGCCGCGCCGGGCCGCCCCCAGCAAGCTCGCACCGCAGTGCGCAGCACGGAGGTTTCCGAATGAGCGCCGTACTTGCCGCCGTCAACACACCAGCCGCCGCGGCGGCCGACCAACCTCTGCTGCGCCTGCAGAATGTGGAAAGCGCCTACGGCCCCATCAAGGCCATCCGCGGCGTGAGCCTGCAGGTGCGGCGCGGCGAGATCGCCGCCGTGCTGGGCAGCAACGGCGCGGGCAAGACCACCATCCTGAAGACCATCAGCGGCATCATCGACCCGCGCAAGGGCTCCATCGAATTCCAGGGCGCCGACATCACCGCCAACGACCCGGCGGCCATCGTGCGCCGGGGCCTCATGCATGTGCCCGAGGGGCGCGAGGTGTTCGCGCTGCTGTCGGTGCGCGACAACCTGCTCATGGGCGCCTACACCCGCGGCGACGCCGACGCGGTGGCGCGCGACATCGAAACCGTGTACGGCTACTTCCCCATCCTGAAGGAACGCGCCGCGCAGGACGCGGGCCTGCTCTCGGGCGGGCAGCAGCAGATGCTGGCCATCTCGCGCGCGCTCATGGCCAACCCCGAACTCATCCTGCTCGACGAGCCCAGCCTGGGCCTGTCCCCGAAGCTCACCAAGGAGATCTTCGAGATCGTGGTGCGCATCAACCGCGAGCGCGGCACCACCATCCTGCTGGTCGAGCAGAACGCCAACATGGCGCTCAACGCATCGGACTACGGCTACGTGCTGGAGAACGGCCGCATCGTGATGGAGGACAGCTGCGAGCGCCTGCGCGAGAAGGACGACATCAAGGAGTTCTACCTGGGCATGAAGGATGTCGGCGTGCGGGGTGAGCGGCGGTGGAAGAAGAAAAAGACCTGGCGGTGAGGACTACATGAGCAATCTCTGGGACCTCGATCACATCCAGCCCGCCGGCACCGACGTGCTGGCCGGCAGCACCATCTCGGCCATGTTCTGGAACGCCGTGGCCGAGCGCGGCCCGCGCGTGTGGATGCGCCAGAAGGAAATGGGGATCTGGAAGAGCTGGACCTGGGACCAGACCGCCGAGGCCGTGCGCGAGATCGCGGGCGGACTCATGTCGCTGGGGTTTGCGCGCGGCGACTGCGCCTCCATCCTGTCGAGCACCAACATCGAATGGGTGCTGGCCGACCTGGCCGTGCTCAGCTGCGGCGGCGTGTCCAACGGCATCTACCCCACCGACGCGGCCGCCCAGGTGCACTACCTGAGCGAAGACTCCAGCACCAGCGTGCTGTTCGTCGAAGACGATGAGCAGCTCGACAAGGCACTGGAGGTGCGCGCCAACCTGCCGCTGCTGCGCAAGATCGTCGTCTTCGACATGGAGGGCCTGCGCGGCCTTCAGGACCCGGGCGTCATCAGCCTGGATGCGCTGCGCGACATGGGCCGCGCCTGGAACCAGCAGAACCCCGACGCGCTCATGCGCCGGGTACAGGCCTGCCAGCCCGAGGACGTGGCCATTCTCGTCTACACCTCGGGCACCACCGGCAAGCCCAAGGGCGCGATGCACACGCACGCCGCGCTCACCTACACGGTGCGCGGCTACAACACGCTGATATCGCGCACCGAAGACGACGAGGCCATGTGCTTCCTGCCGCTGTGCCACATCGCCGAGCGCATGGGCGGCGAGTACTTCTCGCTGTACACCGGCTCGCGCCTGAACTTCGTCGAGAACCCCGACACCGTGCCCGAGAACGTGCGCGAAATCGCGCCCACGGTGTTCACCGCCGTGCCGCGCGTGTGGGAGAAGTTCTATTCGGGCGTGATGATCGCGCTCAAGGAATCCACGCGCCTGCAGCAGGCGGCCTATGCCTGGTCGATTGGCGTGGGCACCCGCATTGCAGACCGTGTGCTGGCGGGCCAGCCGGTAGGGGGACTGCTGAAGGCGCAGTTCATGCTGGCGCGCATTCTGGCGCTGAACAACGTGCGCAAGCTCATCGGCATCCACCGCGCGCGCTTCCTCGTCACGGGCGCAGCGCCCATCTCGCCCGAACTGGTGAAGTGGTACCTGGCCCTGGGCGTGCCCATGCTGGAGGTGTGGGGCATGACGGAGACCTGCGGCGCCGCCACCGGCGTGCCCGCCAGCCGCATCAAGCCCGGCTCCATCGGCCCGGCGGCCAGCTACAACGAGGTGCGCATCGACCCCGCCACGGGCGAGATCCTGGTGCGCGGCCCCAATGTGTTCAAGGGCTACCTCAACCTGCCCGAAAAGACGGCCGAGACCATCGACGCCGACGGCTGGCTGCACACGGGCGACGTGGGCACCATCGACGCCGACGGCTACCTGCGCATCACCGACCGCATGAAGGACATCATCATCACGGCCGGGGGCAAGAACATCACGCCCAGCGAGCTGGAGAACGAGCTCAAGTTCAGCCCCTACGTGACGGACGCCGTCGTGATCGGCGACAAGCTCTCCTACCTCACGGTGATCATCATGATCGACCAGGAGAACGTGGAGAAATATGCGCAGGACAATGACGTGCCCTTCAGCAACTACGCCAGCCTGACCCGCGCCCGCGAGGTGCAGGACCTGATCCAGGCCGAGATCGACCGCGTGAACACCCGGTTCGCCCGCGTGGAGCAGATCAAGAAGTTCTTCCTGCTCGACACGCAGCTCACCGCCGAGGACGAGGAGCTCACGCCCACCATGAAGCTCAAGCGCAAGCTGGTGCAGCAGAAGTACGCGCCCCAGATTGACGCCATGTACCGCTAGGCAGCCTGCGCCAGGTGGCGCGCGGCATAGGGAAAGTGCTGGTGCCCCACCCTGGGCATCGTTCTATAACGACTGATCCATTCAAGGAGACGTGCCATGAAACTTCATCACATTGCCGCGCTGGCCATCGTGGCCATGGCCGCAGGTGCTGCGCAGGCGCAGCCCAGCCAGGGCGTGAGCAAGGACACCATCACCCTGGGCTCCATCCAGGACCTGTCCGGCCCGCTGGCGGGCTTTGGCAAGCAGGTGCGGCTGGGCATGATGCTGCGCGTGGACGAGGCCAACGAGCAAGGCGGCGTCAACGGCCGCAAGCTCGACCTGAAGGTGGAAGACTCGGGCTACGACCCCAAGAAAGCCGTGCTGGCCGCGCAGAAGCTCGTGAACCAGGACAAGATCTTCATGATGGTGGCGCACATCGGCACGGCACAGAACCTGGCCGCCATGCCGGTGCAGTTCAGCAAGAACGTGATCAACTTCTTCCCGGTCACCGCCGCGCGCGAGATGTACGAGCCCTTCCACAAGCTCAAGTATTCGTTCGCCGCCACCTACTACGACCAGATCCGCCTGGCCGCACCCAAGCTCATCAAGGAAAAAGGCGCCAAGAAGGTCTGCACCATCTACCAGGACGATGAGTTCGGCCTGGAGGTGATGCGTGGCGGCGAGGCGGCGCTCAAGTCCCTGGGTATGGAGTTCACCGAGAAGACGTCGTACAAACGCGGCGCCACCGACTTCTCGTCGCAGGTCGCCAAGATGAAGTCGTCGGACTGCGACTTCGTGATACTGGGCACCATCATCCGCGAGACCATCGGCACCATCGGCGAGTCGCGCAAAACGGGCTTCAACCCCACGTTCCTGGGCTCCAGCGCCGCGTACACCGACCTCATCCACAAGCTGGGCGGCAAGCCCATGGACGGCCTGTACGCCACCATGACGGTGCAGCACCCCTACCTGGACGAGGCCAGCCAGCCCATCCGCTTCTGGGCCAACAAGTACAAGACCAAGTTCAACGAAGACCCCACGGTGTTCTCGGTCTACGGCTACGGGGCGGTGGATGCCTTCATCAAGGCAGCCCAGAAGGCAGGCACCAGCCTTACCACCGACAGCTTCATCAAGGCCATGGACACCATGGTGATCCCGCCCGACATGTTCGGCAGCGCCGAGGCCACCTACGGCCCGCAAAAGCGCCTGGGCAGCGATCTTTCGCGCCTGTCGCAGATCACCGATGGCAAGTGGAAGGTGGTGTCCGACTACGTCAAGCCATGAGGGCCTGACCACCCGCTCCCAAGCCGCCTTCGGGCGGCTTTTGTGTTTCAGGGGATGCGCTCGGCCCCAGTCGGTGGCAGAATTTAACCAAGCAGTAACTTTGCATAAATAGACCGAATCCACCGCCATGATCGAACGCACCCTCTTCCAGCCCGACCACCAGGCCTTTGCCGACAGCTTTCGCCGGTTCATCGACAAGGAGGTGGCGCCCCACCACGCCGACTGGGAAGACCAGGGCTACGTGGCGCGCGAGGTGTGGAGCCAGGCGGGCGCCAACGGCTTTCTGTGCATGAGCCTGCCCGAGGAATACGGCGGCGCCGGGGCCGACAAGCTCTACTCCGTGGCGCAGATGGAAGAGCTGGCGCGCGCCGGCACCACGGGCATCGGCTTCGGGCTGCACAGCGAGATCGTGGCGCCCTACATCCTGCACTACGGCACCGAGGAGCAAAAGCGCCGCTACCTGCCACAGATGGCCAGCGGCGCCATGGTAGGCGCCATCGCCATGAGCGAGCCCGCCGCGGGCAGCGACCTGCAGGGCATCAAGACCACCGCCATGAAAAGCGCCGATGGATCGCACTATGTGCTCAACGGCAGCAAGACCTTCATCACCAACGGCTGGCATGCCGATCTGGTGATCGTGGTCGCCAAGACCGACCCGGCGGCCGGGGCCAAGGGCACCAGCCTCTTCCTGGTGGAGCGCGGCATGCCCGGTTTTGAAAAAGGCCAGCGCCTCAAGAAGATGGGCATGAAGGCGCAGGACACCTCCGAGCTGTTCTTCACCGACGTGAAGGTGCCCGCCGCCAACCTGCTGGGCAGCCCCGCCATGGAAGGGCGCGGCTTCATCTGCCTGATGGAGCAGCTGCCGTGGGAGCGCCTGCAGATCGCCATCACCGCCGTGGCGTCCGCGCAGGCCGCCATCGACTGGACGGTGGACTATGTCAAGCAGCGCAAGGTCTTCGGCCAGAGCGTGGCCGCCTTCCAGAACACCCGCCACACCCTGGCCGAGCTGCAGACCCAGGTGCAGGTGGCCCGCGTGTTCGTGGACAAGTGCTGCGAGCTGATCACGCGCGACCAGCTCGACACCGATACCGCCAGCATGGCCAAGTACTGGACCACCGACCTGCAGTGCAAGGTGATGGACGAATGCGTGCAGCTCTTCGGCGGCTACGGCTACATGTGGGAATACCCCATCACCCGCGCCTACGCCGATGCGCGCGTGCAGCGCATCTACGGCGGCACGAACGAGATCATGAAAGAAGTGATTGCGCGCGCCATGGGCCTGGGCAAATAGCACCATGACCAGCGCCACGGACTGCGCCGCGACGGGCGCCCAACACCGTCACAGGTACCAGGCGGCGCGGGCTTCCTCGGGGCTGAGCGGCGCGCCGGGGCGGCGGTCGGTGACATTCAACCAGGAGCGGACACCCTGGCTGCCGCTCAGGGCACGCATCAGCAGCAAACCCGCGCCGATGCCGCGAATGGCTGCCGAGCTGCGGCTGGGTGCCATGAAGGCCGCCACCGCCAGCGCGCTGGATGCGGCCAGTACCACATGGTGTTCCAGCGCAAACCCATCGCGCGTGTCGTCGTATTCCACAGCGCCACGGACCATGCGCTGCAATGCAGAGGATGTATTTCGTTTCATAGCCAAAAATGAGAGAGCAACCGCAGAAAGATAGTGCAAAAACCACCGCACGCGCGTCAGAAAGCGCGCTGTTGTGGTGTGCGCCGCCGAGGCACCGCTCGCTGCCGACCCGCATGGGGCGCGCCTCCCAAGCGCCTGCCCGATCACCCAGCGAGCTTCCAGTTTAAAGACCACCGGAGACCATTCATGACCGAAGCCTATGTATTCGACGCGCTGCGCACCCCGCGCGGCAAGGGCAAGAAGGACGGCACCCTGCACGAGGTCAAGCCCATCGACCTGCTCACCGGCTTACTGATCGAGCTGCAGGCGCGCCACCGCTTTGATACGGCAGCGGTGGACGACGTGGTCATGGGCATCGTCTCGCCCGTGGGCGAACAGGGTTCGGTGCTGCCCAAAGTGGCCGCGCTCAAGGCCGGGTGGGACTTTCGATGCGCGGGTGTGCAGGTCAACCGCTTCTGCGCATCGGGCCTCGAAGCGGTGAACCTGGCCGCGCAGAAAGTGCGCAGCGGCTGGGAGGATTTGGTGGTGGCGGGCGGCGTGGAGAGCATGAGCCGCGTGCCCATCGGCTCCGACGGCGGCGCCTGGGCGCAAGACCCCGCCACCAATTCGGAAACCCTGTTCGTGCCCCAGGGCATCGGCGCCGACCTGATCGCCACGCTGGATGGCTACACCCGCGCCGACGTGGATGCCTTCGCCCTCGAATCGCAGCGCCGCGCCACCGCAGCGCGCGCAGCGGGCTACTTCAAGAACTCGGTCGTGCCCGTGCGCGATTTCATCGGCCAGACCATCCTGGCCGAGGACGAATTCATCAAGCCCAAGACGACCCTTGAAGGTCTGGGGGCGCTCAAACCTTCGTTCGAGCAACTGGGCGGCATGGGTTTCGACGCCGTGGCGCTGCAGCGCTACCCGCAGGTGGAGCGTATCCACCACGTGCACCACGCGGGCAACTCGTCGGGCATCGTGGATGGCGCCGCCGCCGTGCTCATCGGCAACGAGGCCGCCGCCAAGGCCCATGGCCTGACGCCCCGCGCGCGCATCGTGGCCACGGCGCTGAGCGGCGCCGACCCCACCATCATGCTCACCGGCCCCGTGCCCGCCGCCAAGAAGGCGCTGGCCCGCGCGGGCATGACCATCGACCAGATCGACCTGTTCGAAGTGAACGAGGCCTTCGCCGCCGTGCCCATGCGCTTCATGCGCGAGCTGGGCGTGCCGCACGACAAGGTCAACGTGAACGGCGGTGCCATCGCCATGGGCCACCCGCTGGGCGCCACGGGCGCGATGATCCTCGGCACCCTGATTGACGAACTGCACCGCCGGGGCCAGCGCTATGGCCTGGCCACGCTGTGCGTGGGCGGAGGCATGGGCATCGCCACCATCGTTGAACGCGTATGAGGAACAACCCCCTGAGCGGCTGCGCCGCTTCCCCCTTCTCTCATCGCTGCGCGATGGGAAGGGGGACGACGCCACTGGCCTGGCAAAGCCAGTTCCACGGCGTCCGCTGGCCTCGGCCACGCTTCATCCAAGGCCGCGCCCCATAGCTGCGCCATGGCGCATTACCGATTCGGAGACATCAGCATGCAAACCATCCGCTACGAACTCATCCCCGCCCAGGGCACCGAAGGCCAGGTCGCCGTCATCACGTTTGACGAAGCCAACTCCCCCGTCAACACCATGTGCCGCCAGTGGCAGCAAGAGCTGGGCGAGGTCACCGCCCAGGTGGTGGCAGACCGGGAGCGCCTGGGCGCCGCGCTCAAAGGCATCGTGCTCGCATCCGCCAAGACCAGCTTCTTTGCGGGCGCCGACCTCAAGGCCACCATGCGCCTGACGCCCGCCGATGCACCCGCCGTGTTTGGCGAGATCGAGCGCATGAAGAAGCACTTCCGCACGCTCGAAACCTTGGGGCTGCCGGTGGTGGCCTGCCTCAACGGCGCCGCGCTGGGCGGCGGGTGGGAGGTGGCCCTGATTGCCCACTACCGCATCGCCGTGGCCGGCCCCAAGATCCAGTTCGGCCTGCCCGAGGTCACGCTGGGCCTGATGCCCGGCGCCACCGGCGTGACCAAGATGACGCGCCTGCTGGGCCTGATGGGCGCGCAGCCCTTCATCCTGGAGGGCAAGCTCTTCAACCCCGCCGAGGCGCTGGAGCTGCAACTGGTACATGAACTGGTGGCTACCCGCGATCAGCTGCTGCCCGCCGCCCTGGCCCACATTGCCACCCACCCGCACGCCGTGCAGCCGTGGGACGACAAGAACTACAAAATGCCCGGCGGCACGCCCGCCAACCCCAAGCTCGCAGGCGCCCTCACCGTCGCGCCCGCCATGCTCAAGAAGACCACACGCGGCCGCTACCCCGCGCCCGAGGCTGCCTTGGCCGCCATGGTCGAAGGCGCCATGGTGGACTACGACACCGCCCTGCGCATCGAAAGCCGCTACCTCGCCCGCCTGATGACCGGCCCCGTGGCGCGCAACATGATCAACACGTTCTTCTTCGACATGAACGCGATCAAGAGCGGCAAGTCGCGCCCCGGCACCACGCCACGCTACAAGCCCCAAAAGGTCGGCATCCTGGGCGCCGGCATGATGGGCGCGGGCATCGCCTGGGCTCAGGCCAGCCGGGGGATCGCCACCGTGCTCAAGGACGTGAGCGCCGAGAAGGCCGAGGCCGGCAAGGCCTACAGCGCCAAGCTCACGCAAGCCCGCGTGGACAAAGGCCGCATGACGGCCGAGGCGCAGCAAACGCTGCTCTCGCGCATCACGCCCACCGCCAGCGCGGCCGACCTGGCGGGCTGCGACCTCATCATCGAAGCCGTGTTTGAAAGCCGCGACCTCAAGGCCAAAGTCACACAAGAGGCCGAGCCGCAGCTGGCGCCCGGCGGCTTCTTTGCCAGCAACACCTCCACCCTGCCCATCAGCGGCCTGGCCACGGCCAGCAGCCGGCCCGAGAAGTTTGTCGGCATCCACTTCTTCAGCCCCGTGGACAAGATGAAGCTGGTGGAGATCATCCGCGGCAAACAGACGGACGACGAGACCGTGGCCCGCGCTTTCGACTATGTGCAGGCCCTGGGCAAGGTGCCCATCGTGGTCAACGACTCACGCGGCTTCTACACCAGCCGCACCTTCGGCACCTTTGTGATGGAAGGCGCCGCCATGCTGGGCGAAGGCATCCCCGCCGCCGCGATTGAAAACGCCGCCATGCAGGCCGGCCTGCCCGTGGGCCCGCTGGCCGTGCTGGACGAAACCGCGCTGACCCTGAGCGTGCACGTGCTGGACCAGACCCGCGCCGACTACGCGGCCGAAGGAAAAACCTACACCGCCACACCCGGCGAGCTGCTGGTGGAGCGCATGGTCAAGGAACTGAAGCGCCCCGGCCGCGCGGGAGGCGGCGGCTTTTATGACTACCCCGCAGGCGCCAGGAAGCACCTGTGGCCGGAATTGAAACCGCTGTTCGAAAAGCCCGGCGTGGAATGGAGCGTGCAGGAGATCCAGGACCGGCTGCTCTACCGCCAGGCCATCGAGACCGCCCGCTGCCTGGCCGAGGGCGTGTTGACCAGCGTGCACGACGCGAACATCGGGTCGATCTTTGGGATTGGGTTTCCGGCGTGGACGGGCGGGGCGATGCAGTTCATTTATGGAACCGGGGTGGAGGCATTCCTTCAGCGTGCCGATGAACTGGCGGCGAAGTACGGGGCAGGGTTTGTTTTGGAAGCAAAAGTCCGAGATGTCATTCGAGATTTTCAGCCGACCTATTGACTGACCATAGTTCAGTCAAACCGGATAGCTAAAGGAGCTCGCTTCTGGCACACCCAGCGCATCCCCGACCAGCTGCCATATCTGCTGATTCGGTGTTGTGGAGAACACAAACCACAGCTCTACGATGCGCAGAGCTGGAAGCATCAAATCTTCCAGCGAGAAGCGTCCTTCCCTATTGAGACAGATCGCCACAACCAAATCGTCACCAGAATACTTGCTCAGTCCATCGACCCAACGCCTGGACTGTTGCGCTTGCGTTCAAATGATCAGGCACCAGCTCTTGAGGACAGCAGCACGGCCAAGATCTTTCAATTTCTTGCCAGGCGTACACACCAATTCTCACGCGAGTCAGTGACTGATAGCCGCTAGAACGGCGCGCTTGATCCTGTACTTAAGAAATGCGGTTCGCCAACCCGGGTTGGCAAGGATCCCTGATTCGGTGCGCCCCGGAAACATCCCTGCAAATTGATCGCACCCCGATCAATTTGCAGGGATGAGAATTGGCGGAGTTACCGCGCCACCATCCGCAATCCCAGCGCAATAAACACCGTCCCCGCCAGCCGATCCAGCCATACACCCACCTGGGGCTTGCGGTTGATCCACCCACCGACGCTGCCTGAGAAGTAGCCCAGCAACCCGAACAGCACCGCCGCCTGGGCAGTGAACAGCAGCCCCAGCAAGCCCAGTTGCAGTTCCATGCTGCCGCGCGATGCGTCCACGAACTGCGGCAGAAATGACAGGAAGAACAGCACGACCTTGGGGTTGATGGCGTTGGCTATCAGGCCCTTGCAGAAGGTGCGGCCGAGAGATTCAGCAGCGGGTTGGCTGCTGGAGTTGCTATTGGCGCTTTCGATGCGCACAGCGCCTGCGTGGCGCAGGGCCTGGGTGCCGAGCCAGATCAGGTACCCGCCACCTGCCCACTTGAGCGCAGTGAAGGCCACTGGCGATGCGGCCAGGATTGCGCCTACGCCGATGACGGCCAGCACGGTGTGGCTGAGACAACCCAATGCGCAACCCAGGCCAAACACGATGCCAGCGCGGCGGCCTTTGGACATGCCGACGCTGAGCACCATGAGGTTGTCGGGGCCGGGCGTGGCTGTGAGCATGACGGCGGTGAGAAGAAACGCGATGGCTTGGGCGGTGGTCAACATGGTGGTGGATGCTTGGCTTTTTATTGCTGGCCGCCCCTGGCTGGCAAGGGCAGACGGTGATGGTGCTGTGCTGAGCTTGCCCTGAGCGTCCAAGGCATCGCAATCAATTACATACTATCAAATCAATAGCAATCACTCCTTTGCCAACAGGCGGCAGAGGCCTAAAAATATTGAAATCTAGTATGCCAACGGCCGCCACTTGGGCTGCAGGGCCAGATGCCAGGCTGCATCCAGGGGGTCTAAGGACCAGCAGCCCAGCCGCCAACCGCTCGTGGCTGCATCGGAGCCGGGCTGATGCCCTGCCTGTCAGATACACCCCCGCCCGCAACGGCAGGCACTGGCCGAGCCCGGCCAGCTCGGCGCCATCAATCCACGATGAGTTTGTTGTTGTTCAGCAGCTGGGTAATGATCTGCTGGTCTGTGGTGGCGCCCGAGTAGAGAGACTGCAGGTCGTCCCCCGAAAGAACGATCTGCTGGGTTTCGGTGGCGCTGGTGTAGGCCGCTCCTACGATGTGAGAATCCGCAGCAAACCCACCCGTGTGGCTGATGTGGATGATGGTGTTGCCCCCCGATATCTCGAAGTGCAGATAGTTCGCCAGGTTGCCCGCGCCGTTGGATGGGCCCACGTGCTCTCCTTGCAGCAGGTCGCGCAGGTCAAGCACGTCGCCTCCCGCGGTATTGCTGCCCGCTGCCGCCGTTGAGAAGTTCTCAATGGTGTCCACCGCAGGAGTCCCGGCAGCGCCCTGGTCGCCCAGGTTCCAGACAAACACGTCCACGAAGCTTTCACCTGCATCGCCGCCGATCAAGGTGTCGTTGCCCGGGCCGCCCGAGATCACGTCGGCACCGCTGCCGGCGTTGATGGTGTCGTTGCCGCTGCCGCCGTAGAGCATGTCGGACCCGCTACCAGCAGAGAGGTCGTCATCGCCACCACCACCGTGGACGATGTTGTTCCCATTGGAGGCATTGATGGTGTTGTTGCCATTCCCACCCTGGATGAATTCGCTGGCCGAGCTGCCGGTGTAGCTGCCACTCTCCGTCGTGGCGATGTCTATCGTGGTGTAAGCCGCCTTGAGCGTCACGATACTGCTCACGCTGGCAGTGACGCCACCGTTTATTTCTGTGGATGTGACCTGAACGGTCAGGTGGGTTGCATTGGTGGCGTAGCTGCCTGGAAGATTCAGCATCAGGTTGGGCAGGTCCGCCTCGACAAGCTGCCACACGCCGCCACCCAGGTTGAGCCCTGCATTGAATGAAACGCCCGTGGGCACGTTGCTCACCCTGATCGACAGGCTCTCGGAGCCATCCGTGTCTCCAAGGGTCGTAGTGATAGGGAACCTGGCGCTGATTCCGCCAGTGCCGTGCGCATTGACCACCAGGGACCTCAAAATCACCAACGAAGGCGTTGTGGCCGAGCCGACAGTCATATTGACCGTGGCCGTGCTGCTGGCACCGGAGGGATCCTCTATGGTGTAGGTGAAGCTGGCGGCGCCTTCGAAGCCGCTGGCTGGCGTAAAGATGACGTTGTTGCCGATGCGGCTGACCGTGCCGTTCACTGCCGCCTGTACCGACACCAGGGTCAGCACGTCTCCATTCGCATCGGTGTCGTTGGCCAGTAACATGGACACGGGAATGGAAATGGCCGTATCCATGCGCGTGAGGGCCGTGTCGTTGGCAGCGACCGGCGCCTGGTTACCGATGGGATTCACGGTCATCGTGACGGTGCCGGTACCTGTATTGCCATGTCCATCGTCGACGGTGTAGGCGAAGGCGTCTGTACCGGTGAACCCGGCATTGGGGGTGTAGATGGGGTTGCGTGTAACGGCATCGATCACCACCGAGCCATTGGCGCCCTGAGTCACTCCAACAATCGTGAGCGAATCGCCATCGGGGTCCGTGTCGTTGCTGCGCACGGCAATGATCACCGAGCTGCCTTCATCCACTGTCGCAACATCGTTGTTGGCCACGGGCGCGCCATTGGACGGTGCATTGACCGTGACCGTGACGGTTGCGGTGGATGTGGCGCCCTTGCCGTCGCTGATGGTGTAGGTGAAGCTGTCACTGCCGGCAAACCCTGCGTTGGGTGTGTAGATGGGGTTGTTCGTGACGGCATCGATCACCACCGAGCCGTGAGCGCCCGGCGTCACACTGGCAACCGTGAGGGGGTCACCGTCGGCATCGGTGTCGTTGCCGCGCACAGAGACGGTCACAGGGGTGTTTGCATTGGTGGAGACTGCGTCGTTCACCGCCACGGGCGCACGGTTCATGGTGATGCTGAGCGTGCTCGATGCGCCTGTGTGCACGGTGTAGGTCACTACCAGCGGACTGGCGCCAGTGAACGGCGAGGCCGCCACAAAGGTGTAGTCGCCGTTGCTCTGCATGGTCAACGTGCCCAGCCCTGCCGCCGAGGCCGGCGTGCCGGCCGCGTACCGCGTGCCCTGGTAAGTGAAGCTGGCCAGCACCAGCGGGCCATCGGGGTCCAGGTCATTGAGCAGCACATTACCCGTGGCCTGCGCTGCCGCCACCGCCGACACGGTATCGGCCAGCAAGGAGCTGGACTGATGGCCCTGCGCCGCGGTGGCCGCAGCAGCGCACAGTGCCGCCACATCGACCCAGCACGCGCCGCCTGCAGGCAGTGCAGTGCCAACGGCACAGACGGTGCCCGGGCGGGCCGGGGTCACTGGCAGGGGCGACGGAATGCCCAGCGGAAAGCAGGTGCTCCAGGTCGGCTGCGTGATGCTGGTGATGCGCAAGCCGGACGCTGTCCGGTTGGTGTAGACCACCGGCAGGAATCCCGAAGGATCGCCACCGGGTGTGGTGCCCGTGGACTGCACGGGAATCGTGAGCGTTTCTCCACCCGCCTGGTGGAAGGCAGCCTGCAGCTCCTGCAACTGGGCCTGCACAGCGTCACCCCACACCACCAAGGCGCCCAGCACCGTGGCCACGGCTCCCAGCGCCACGCTGCGCAAGGTGGCGGAGGACACGAGGCCTTTCGTGCGCACCATCCAGCCCATGCAGGCCACCATGGCCACCGCCAGCAGCAGCAAGGCGCCAGGGTGGTCGACTGGTATCGCTGCGGCCGCGAGCGCGCCTGCCGTAATCGTCTGCGCCTGCGCCGCCGGCAATGCGGCCACCAGCAGCATTGCAGCCGCCAGGCGCCGCAATGCACTGCGTGCACCGAGAGGGTCAGCGAAAAATGGGGCGCAATACCAGGGGCGCAACATCGATAGTCCTTCGTTGTTGGAAGAATGAAAGCTCATGGGGGGTTGCCTGTCGGGCATGCCTGCACAAGGCCTGCGGCAGGCCGCCGGGAGGGATGGCGCCGGCACTCTACCCTGTAAAAGCAGGTAAGCCATCATAGAAAATTGCAACAGGCCCACGGAGCACAAGACTTACTCCAACGCCGTGGGGGAGGCGCAAGTACGCAAACTGCCTGCCAAAGCCGCGCAACAGGCGGGCAATGCGTGGCCTACGCTACGCGCCAGCCAACCCCAACATGCCCCGCGCCTCCTGCTGCGACGCCACCTCCCGCCCCGCATTGCGCGCGTACTGCGCCAGCTGCTCAATCAAAGGCCCGTTCGAATCCGCCTTGATCCCATCCGGCAGATAGAACGTGTCCTCCAGCCCCGTGCGCAAATGCCCACCCAGTTCGGCCACGCGCTGGTGTACGGGCCAGATCTCGCTGCGGCCGATGACGGTGGCTTGCCAGGGGGCGTCCTTGATTTTCAGCTTGAGCAGGATGGGCAGCAGGTCCGGGTCCGCAGGCATGCCGGATTCGACGCCCATCACAAAGTTGTATTCGGGCAGGCGCTCGGTGTACATGCCGGTCTGCACGTACATCTCCACGCAGCGCACGATGCCCACATCAAAGCATTCGAACTCGGGCAACGTGCCGGTCTCCAGCATCACGTCGATGAAGTCCTTGACCTTGGCGGGCTGGTTGTCGAACAGCATGGGCGGCCAGGCCCAGGTGCCGTTGCTGCGCACCTTCAGGTAGTTGAGCGAGCCGGCGTTGCACGCGGCCATCTCGGGGCGGGTGGCGCGCAGGCAGTCGAGCGGGCCCTGGTAGTGGGGGCCGACCACGCCGGTGGTCTGGTTGATGATCAAACCCGGGCAGGCCTCCCGCATGGCCTGCACGCAGTCGCGCGCGACCTGCGGGTCCCAGCTGGGCAGGTGGCCCTTGCCGGGCTCCTGGTTGCGAAAGTGCACGTGGACCACGGCGGCGCCTGCGTCGCAGGCGCGGCGGGCCTCTTTCGCCAATTGCTCGGGCGTAACGGGCACGTGATGCTGGCCGGGGTCCGTCAGCACGCCGGTGATGGCGCAGGTGATGATGGCTTTGTTGCCGTGGTCGGTGCTGTGCATGGTGCCTGTCTCCTTCAAATGCCGAGCTGCTTGGCAGCTAGGTCTTTCATGATTTCTTCCGCACCGCCGCCGATCATCATGACCTTGACCTCGCGGTAGATGCGCTCGCTGACGGTGCCGCGCATGAAGCCCATGCCGCCCAGGATCTGCACGGCCTGGTCGGCACAGAACTGCATGGTTTGGGTGGCGTGGTTCTTGAGCAGACACACACTCGCTACCCATTCCGGTCCGGTGCGGCCCGCGTCGGCCTGCGCGGCCACGGACTCGCACCACGCGGCGGTGGACTGGATGCGCATCTGCATGTCCACCAGCTTGTGGCGGATGACCTGGTGTTCCACCATCGCGGCGCCAAAGGTCTTGCGCTGGCGGGCCCAGGCCAGGGCCTCGTCGTAGCAGGCCTCGGCAAAGCCCAGGGCCGACGCGGCCAGGCCAAAGCGCTCGCCGTTGAAGTTGGCCATGATGATGCGAAAGCCCGCGCCCTCTTCGCCCAGCAGGTAGCGGGCGGGCACGCGCACATTGTCGAAGCGCAGGTGGGCAGTGTCGGAGCACAGCCAGCCCATCTTGTCGAGCTTGCTGCGCGACAGGCCTGCGCTGTGGCCGGGGATGAGCAGCATGGAGATGCCGCCAGAGCCCTTGCTGCCGGCATCACCGGTGCGGACGGCCACGGTGATCCAGTCCGCGCGCATGCCGGATGTGATGAACACCTTTTCGCCGTTGACGATGTAGTCATCGCCCTCGCGCCGCGCGGTGGTCAAAAGCCGCGCCACGTCGGACCCGCCACCGGGCTCGGTGATCGCCAGCGCGGCGATCTGTTCGCCCGCCAGCACCGGTGGAATGACCTCGGCGCGCACAGCATCGCTGCCATGCGCAAGCACGGGCGGCAGGCCGATGTTGTGCGACAGCAGGCCGGCCAGCACACCGCCGCTGGCGCCGTGGCGGCTGAGCGCACGCCACAGCGGCAGTCGCAAGGCGTAGCTGGCGGGCGTGCCGCCGTACTGCTCGGGGTAGCCCAGGCCCAGCAGGCCCAGGTCGGCTGCGCGGCGGTACAGGCTGCGAGGGAATTCACCGGCTCCGTCCCATGCATCCACATGCGGCGCGATCTCGGTGCGGGCAAAGCGGGTGACGGTGTCGGTGAGGGCGGTGCGGTCTTCGTCGCTCGTAGGGATCGCGTCGGATGTGACGGTCATGCGGGCGCTCCTTGCGTGGCGGGTGCAAAGCGGGCCAGCACCTGGCCGGGCGACACCTGCTGGCCGGGCGCTACCAGCAGCTCAGCCACGGTGGCGGCTGCGGGGCTGGCCAGGCTGTGTTCGAGCTTCATGGATTCGATGACCACCACCGTGTCGCCCGCTGCCAGCGCCTGGCCTGCGGCCACGGGCAGTGCGACCACCTTGCCGTTGAAGGGCGCGCGCAGCTCGGTGGCGCCACCAGCGGCGCCCGAGCGTGCGGCAGGTTCCCACGATGCGTCTTCCACCCAGCCGTCCACACCGCCGATCTGCCAATGCCAGCGCAGCGGCTCCACGGCGACGTAGTGCACACCGCGCTGAGGCAACTGCAGCGTGATGGTGGTGGGCCCTACCCCGGCCTGCTCTACCTGCAGCCGCCCCCTGCCCAGCTCTCGCACGGCGACGGCGTGCACCTCGCCCTGGTGGCGCAGGCGCAGGGGCCGCGCCATGGGGCACGGCAGGATCGATGCGGGTTTTGAAGCAAAAATGGCCTCCAGCGCAGGAGGGACAAGCGCTGATAGCTCCTCTTTCAATAGCAATCCTTGCAAGCCAGCAGCATGTTCTGCCAGGAACGGCACCAGCGCCTCCCCGCTGGCAAACACCGGGTGCTGCAGGCACGCCGCCAGAAACGCGCGGTTGGTGGGCAGGCCCAGCACGCGGGTGCTGTGCAGCGCTCGGACCAGCGCGTCGACGGCCTCGGCCCGCGTCGGCGCATGCACGATGAGCTTGCCCAGCATGGCGTCGTAGTGGGGTGTGACCTCGGCGCCCTCTTCCAGCGCGTGGTCAAAACGCAGCGCGCCGGGGGTGGCCCGTTCAAACGCGGTGGCTTGTGGCGCACTGAACTGCAGCACGCGGCCGGTGTGGGGGCGGAAGTGCGCGTCTTCGGCACACAGGCGCACTTCGATGGCGTGGCCTTGCAGATGCACATGGTCTTGCGCGAGTGGCAGCGGTTCGCCCCGTGCCACGCGGATTTGCCATTCCACCAGGTCCAGCCCGGTGAGCGCTTCGGTCACCGGGTGCTCCACCTGCAGGCGGGTGTTCATCTCCATCAAGTAGAAACTGGCCCCCACGCTCCCCGCGTCGCGTGGTTCGCTGCCCCCCGAGGGGGCCTTCGCGACTTGGGGCGGCCCGGCGTCGCTCAAGCCACTGCCATCCAGCAAAAACTCCACCGTGCCCGCCCCCACATAGCCAGCAGCCTGTGCCAGCGCCACGGCACAGGCGCCCATGCGCTCGCGCAGCGCGGCGTCCACCGCAGGGCTGGGGGCCTCTTCAATGATCTTCTGGTGGCGGCGCTGCACCGAGCAGTCGCGCTCGCCCAGGTGGATGCACGCGCCGTGGGCGTCGGCAAAGACTTGCACTTCCACATGGCGCGGCTGCAGCAGCGCGCGCTCGATCAGCAGGTCACCACAGCCAAAGCCCGCCAGCGCCTCCGACCGGGCACTGGCCAGCGCGGCGGGCAACTGCGCCAGATCGGTGACCAGGCGCATGCCACGCCCTCCCCCACCCGCCACGGCCTTGACCATGAGGGGCGTGCCGATGCGCGCAGCCTCGGCGGAAAAGCGTTCGTCGCTCTGGTCGTCGCCCGCATAGCCGGGCAGGCAGGGCACGCCATGCGTCTGGGCCAGCGCCTTGGCCCCGGCCTTGCTGCCCAGCGCGCGGATGGCGGCGGGCGGCGGGCCGATCCAGGTCAGGCCCGCATCGACCACGGCCTGGGCGAAGTCGGCGTTCTCGCTGAGGAAGCCATAGCCGGGGTGCACGGCATCCGCGCCGGTGGCACGGGCGGCGGCCAGCAGTTTGTCGGTGCGCAGGTAGGTGTCGGCGCTGGAGGCACCGCCCAAGGCCACGGCCTGAGTGGCTTCGCGTACGTGCAGAGCGTTGGCATCGGGGTCGGAATAGACCGCGACCGTTTCGATGCCCATGCGGCGGGCGGTGTGGATGATGCGGCGGGCGATCTCTGATCGGTTCGCTACAAGGATCTTTTTCATAGCTTCGCGCTCCACGGCGGTGCCTTGCGCGCGGCAAATGCCGCCAGCCCTTGCGGCGCCTCAGGCCCACGCAGCGCTTGCGCAAAAGCCAGGGCCGCGTCGTCCAGCAGCGCGGGCAACGGCGTTTCGGGCTGGGCCAGCAACAAACGTTTGGTAGCGGCCACGGCTTGCGGCGCTGCGGCAGCGTGGCGTGCAATGGCTGCCTGCAAAGCGACATTCATGTCGCCCTCCACCAGGTCATCGACCAGGCCCAAGCGCTGGGCAGCAGCGGCATCCCAGCGCTCGCCGGTCAGCAAACACCGCCGCGCAGCAGACGGGCCCAGGCGCCGCACCACAAAGGGCGCGATCTGCGCGGGCACGATGCCCAGCGTGACCTCGGGCGTGGCGAACTGCGCGCTCGTATGGGCCAGCACATGGTCGGCACAGCACACCAGACCAAAGCCGCCGCCCATCGCGGCTCCCTCCACCGCCACGATGAGCCACTGCGGCAAAGCGCACAGGGCCTGCAGCAGCGCGCCAAACTGTCGGTTCAAAGGCACCAGCGGGTCGGCCTCGCCAGAAGCCAACGGCTGGCCGATGGTCTTGGCAAAGCCGCCCAGGCTGCCGCCCGCGCAGAAGTGACCACCGGCGCCACGCAGCACCACGCCGCGCAGGTCGGCATCGGTTGCAGCGCGCTCGCATGCAGCCAGCAGGGCGTCAACCATCGCCTCGGAAAGCGCATTGCGGCTGGCCGGGTCGTTGAGCGTCCAGGTTTCCACACAGCCGCTGGCCAGCGGCGCGCGGGTTATCTGCAAAGGCATGTCAGGTCTCCACCGTGTTGCGCGCCACGCGCGACATACGAAACTGGCGCGGCCCAGTGCCAGGGCAGCCGAGCAAGGGCCGCCCGGCAGCGAGGGCTGCGTCCCCCTGCCCGCATTGCGCAGCAATGCGAGAGCGGGGGGAAGCGACGAAGTCGCTCAGGGGGGTGTTCATCTCTTCGCGATGCCCATGAGCTTGGCGAGGATGCCCAGCATCACCTCGTCCGCACCGCCGCCGATGGACGCCAGCCGCCCGTCCCGGTACATGCGCGAGACCTTGTTCTCCAGCGTGAAGCCCATGCCCCCCCAGAACTGCAGGCAGGTGTCGGGCACCTCGCGGTTGAGGCGGCCGGCCTTGAGCTTGGCCATGCTGGCCAGCTCCAGCACGTCCTGCCCGTTCACGTACAAGTCGCAGGCACGGTAGGTCAGTGCGCGCAGCGCCTCGACCTCGGTCTTGAGTTCGGCCAGCTTGAACTGCACCCACTGCTGGTCGGCCAGCGTGCTGCCAAAGAGCTTGCGCTCCTGCGCATAGTCGATGGTCCACTGGATGCAGTGGTTCAGCGATTCGAGCGTGCTGGCGGCACACCACAGGCGCTCCTCCTGGAACTGCTGCATCTGGTAGATGAAGCCCTGCCCCTCCGCGCCGATGCGATAGCGCTGCGGCACGCGCACCTCGTCAAAGTAGATCAGGCCGGTGTCGCTGCTGTGCATGCCGATCTTGCGGATCTTCTGCGCCACCTCGACGCCCGGGGTCAGCTTGCCGCCGGGGCCATCGCGCAGGGGCACCATCACCAGGCTCTTGTTCTTGTGCACGGGGCCTTCGCCCGTGTTGACCAGCATGCACATCCAGTCGGCCTGCAGGCTGTTGGTGATCCACATCTTCTGCCCGGTGATCACGTAGTCGTCACCGTCCTTGCGCGCCACGCTCTTGATGCCGGACACGTCGCTGCCCGCCGCAGGCTCGCTCACGCCGATGCAGCCCACCATGTCGCCCGCGATGGCCGGGGCGAGAAACTGGCGCTTGAGTTCCTCGCTGCCGTAGCGCGCGAGCGCCGGGGTGCACATGTCGGTCTGCACGCCAATGGCCATGGGCACGCCGCCGCAATGGATGTGGCCCAGCGTCTCGGCCATGGCCAGGCTGTATGAATAGTCCAGGCCCTGCCCGCCGTATTCCTCGGGCTTGCACAGGCCCAGCAGGCCCAGGTTGCCCATCTTCTTGAAGACCTCGTGCGCGGGGAAGATCTCGGCCGCCTCCCACTCGTCCACGTGGGGGTTGATCTCTTCATCGATGAAGCGCTTGAGGGTCTTCTGGATCTCGTGGTGCTCGTGCGTGAACTGCATGGTGTTTGTCTCCGGTGTTTTGTTTGTGTGGATCTCGATCACGACAACTGGAACTGCCCCAGCGGCTGCGGCCGCCCGTTGAGTACCAGTTCCACCTGGTGCGCGCCGGGGTAGTGGGTGCGCGTGGTCATCTGCTGCAGCGACAGCGTCTTGCCCACGGCCACCGTGGCGCCAGGCGCTATGTCCAGCGTTTGCAGCTTGAACACCTTGGGCGCGGCACCGCCGTGGGCCTTGACGTAGTGCACCTTCAGGTCGGCCAGCACGCGCTGGGGCCGTGGCGTGGGGTTGTGCAGCTCGGCCTCGATGCGCACCTTGTCTCCGATGCGTGCGCTGGCAGGCAGCACGCGCGCGGCCCGCACGTCCAACGCCACGGCATGCCCCACGCCCAGGGCATCGAGCGCACCAGAGTCGCCACGCTTGATGAGAAAACGCAGGCCGTGGCGCACCAGGGCTTCACGCGGTGCGGATGCGCCCTGCAGCCAGGTGCGGGCGGTGCCCACGGCCAGGTCGGGGTGATCCTTGGCGATGTCGCCCAGGTGGTTGGCCACCGAGCGGCGCACATAGGACGACGGGTCGTCCTTGAGCGCATCGAGCAACGGCAGGGCCAGTTGCGGGTTGGCCTGGAACGCGGGCAGGCGCGGTGCCCAGGGCAGGCGGGGCCGCGTGCCTTCGCTCACCAGGCGGCGCACGTGGGCATTGCCGTCCTGCGCCCAGTTCCGCAGCCGCGCGAGCGTGGCGCCCTGGTGGTGCAGCAGGTAGGGGCGGATGCAGAACTCGGCGGTAAAGCGCTGGGTCAGCGCGTGCTGCGCGGCCATGGCCGCCTCGAAATGCGGCAGGCCGTGTGTGCCGATGTAGATGCTGTGCGGCAGGTACAGGAAGGCGCTGTAGGGCCGGTCGCCCGCGTCGGGTTCGCCAGCGGCATCGAGGCCCATGGGTGGGTCCATCGAATCGACCAGCACGGCCAGTGCGCGCGGTATGTCTTGCGGCAGGTGCGCCTGCAGGGACTGCGCGATGCGCTGGCCGCGTGCCATCAGCTCCAGCGATTCGTAGCCGGGCTCTACTTGCTGCAGAAACGCGGTGGTATCGAACTTGCGCCACGTGCGCCGCACCATGGCCGCAATGCGCGGCGGCACGGTGTCGTTCAGCAAGTGTTTGAGAGGCTCGGCCATCGTGGTGATTGCGTGCTTTGGCGTGGCTCTTACATCCGCGCCACGCCAAAGCTCAGGGGCCGCAGCGTGCGGGCCTGTGCCTCGGCGCAGGTGTCCAGGCAAAACGCCAGCACGGCACGCGTGTCACGCGGGTCGATCACGCCGTCGTCCAGCAACAGGCCACTGGTGTAGAACGCATCGGCCTGGGCCTCGAACATGGCGACGATCTTGTCGAACTGGGCCTGCGATTCGGCGGGGTCGGGCGTGATGCCTTTGCGCGCGAGCGCCGCCTCGGTCACGATCTGCATGGTGCGCGCAGCCTGCTCGCCGCCCATGACCGCTGTCTTGGCCCCCGGCCAGCTGAACAGGAAGCGCGGCGCATAGCCCCGCCCACACATGCCGTAGTTGCCCGCGCCAAAGCTGGCGCCGCACTGGATGGTGATCTGCGGCACGGTGGCGTTGGTCACGGCCTGGATCATCTTGCTGCCGTGCTTGATCATGCCGCCCTGCTCGCTGTCCTTGCCCACCATGTAGCCGGTAGTGTTCTGCAGGTAAATGATGGGGTGGCCCAGCTGGCACATCCACTGGATGAAGTGCGTGGCCTTGTTCGCGCCCGCCACGTCGATGGGGCCGTTGTTGCTGATGAAGCCCACGGCGTGGCCGCCAATGCGGCCCTGGGCGCACAGGGTGGCCATGCCGTAGCGCGCCTTGAACTCGAGCAGCTCAGACCCATCCACCAGCCGTGCGATGACCTCGCGCATGTCCACGGGCTGGCGCAGGTCGGCGGGCATCAGCGCCAGCAGGTCGTCGGCCGGCAGTGTGGGCGCAGGTGCTGCAGCGCGCGGCAGCGCGGCCCAGCCGGTCTGCGCGATCACGTCGCGCGCCATGCCGATGGCCTCGCGGTCGTCCAGCGCCAGGTATTCGCCCAGGCCCGAGACGGCGGTGTGCATCTCGGCGCCACCCAGCTCCTCTTCAGTCGCGACCTCGCCCGTGGCGGCCATGAGCAGCGGCGGACCGGCCAGGAAGGCCCGCGAGCGGCCCTGCACCATGATGACCACGTCCGACAAGCCGGGCATGTAGGCGCCGCCTGCAGTGCCCGAGCCGTGCTGCACGGTGATCACCGGAATGCCCGCCGCCGACAGCCGCGCGAGGTTGCGGAACAGTGTGCCGCCGTGCACGAAGCCTTCGACCCGGTAGCGCATGAGGTTGGCGCCCGCACTCTCGACCAGGTGCACGAAGGGCAGGCGCTCGCGCAGCGCGATCTCCTGCACGCGCAGGATCTTTTCCAGGCCCATGGGCTGGATGGCCCCCGCCTCGATGCCGGAGTCGCTGGCCACCACCATGCAGCGCACGCCGCTGACCAACCCGATGCCGGCGATCATCCCGCCGCCAGGCACGGACTTTGCCGGGTCCTTCACATCCTGCAGGTAGCCCGCCAGGGTGCACAGCGGCAGCCACGGCGCGCCCGCGTCCAGCAGCAGGGCCACGCGCTGGCGCGGCAGCAGCTGGCCGCGTTTGTCGAACTGGGGCAGCGACCGGGCCGAGGCGGCGGCGGCACGTTCTTCCAATGCGCGCAGGGCATCGAGGCGCGCGGCCAGGGCAGCGCGGCGCTGTTGCGCATCGGGTGCGCCGGAGTGAAAGCGCGAAGCAAAGGCGGTGGTCATTCAGAGTCCTTGGACGCACTGCAAGCCTGCTCGGCAGACGCTGCAAACACGCGCGGCACCTGTGCGCGGTGAAAGCCCCCGTAGGGCTTCACGGCGGCGCGCTGCTGCGTGGCGGCATCGGGCACGCGCAGCGGCCAGCCCAGGCGCACCTGCGGCCGCGCGCCATCCACGCGCAGCGTGCTGCCGCTGATGAAGCTGGCGGCCGGGCTGAGCAGGAAGACGATGGCCGCCGACACCTCGGCCTCGTTGCCGAAGCGGCCCAGCGGCACGGTCTGCGGCATGGCGCGCAGCGTGTGCGCGGCGGCGGGCGGGTAGTTGTCCATGCCGCTCGATGCGATGTAGCCCGGCGCGACGGCGTTCACGCGCACGCCGCTGCAGGCCCATTCGAGCGCGGCGGTTTCGGTGAAGCTGACCATGCCCGCGCGCGCCGCGCCGCTGTGCCCCATGCCCGGCATGGAGCCCCACATGTCGGCCACGATGTTGACGATGGAGCCGCCGTTGGGCGCCATCCACTGCCGGTAGCACTCGCGCGCCACCAGGAAACCGCCGGTGAGGTTGGTGTGCAGCACGGCCTCCCAGCCCTTGGCGCTGATGGATTCGAGCGGCGACATGAACTGCCCGCCTGCGTTGTTCACCAGACCATCGATGCGCCCGTGCGCGGCCAGCACCTGCTGTATCAGCACGACCACCGCGTCTTCGGAGCGGATGTCGCAGGCGTGCCAGGACGCTGCGCCGCCATCTGCGGCGATCTCATCGGCTACGGCCTGCAGCTTCTCTGGCTTGCGGCCCACCAGCACCACCTGCGCGCCCAGGCGGGCCAGCTCGTGCGCTGTGCAGCGGCCGATGCCCGAGCCGCCGCCCGTCACGACGACCACCTGGCCGGCGAACAGGCCCGGGGCAAACACAGACTGATAAACATTCGGAGCCGTCGGGGCCATGGTGGTCCAGCCTTTTTTGTATTTTTTTGTTTATGCGCGGATGAAAAGGGCCAGGGCCTCGTCGGTCAGCGCATCGAGCGACTTGCCCTTCTTGGGCGAGAACCACTGCACGGCCCAGTTGAGCGCGCCAAAGATGAACAGCCGCGCCACGCCAGGATTTGCCTGCAGCGCGCCCTGCTGCGCGAGGGCATCGAGCGCGGGCATCCACGCGGCCTCGTAGCTGTCCTTGATGCGCGCAATGCCCTTGCGCTGCGCGGGCGTGAGCGAGCGCCATTCGTAGAGCATCACCGGGATGAAGCTGCTGCGCGGGCCGAGCAGGATCTCGAAGTGGTGGCGGATCAGCGTGCGCAGCTGCGCGCGTGGCGCTGCGCCAGCAGGCAGGGCCTCCAGCGCCTGCTGCTGGCTCTGCGTGGCCATGGTCATGCCCTCGCTCATCACGGCGTAAAGCAGCGCGCTTTTGCTTTCGAAGTGGTAGAAGGGCGAGCCGCTGTGCATGCCTGCGGCGGCGGCAATATCGCGCGTGCTGGTGGCCGCGAAGCCCTGCGTGCGGAACAGTTTGGCGGCGCCGTCCATGAGCTTGCGGCGGCGGTTGCCGTCGTCGAGTTCTTCGGCGGTCTTGCGCGGGCGGCCGCGGGGGCGGCGTGGGGGGTCTTCGGCTGCCGTGGTTTCTGTGGGGATGGGGTTGGCGACGAGGGACGCTGCGGCCTTGCCACGGGGGCGGGCCGGGGTTTTCTTTTGCGGGGGGGTGATGGCGCGGGTGCGCGACACGGGTGAGTCCATGCAGGCACGATAGCAAAACTGTTTATTTTTAGCAAGCAAGTGCTTGGTAAAAATAGGTGCTGCGATTGCGGGTTGTTTTGCCTGGCGGGATTTTGGGTGTTTTTTTGCCTTTAGCGCTTATCCATCAAGCGCTAAAAGCTATTGTTTTTATAGTATGCAGCGTGCCTGAACGAAGGGCGGAGGCCGGGGTGTGCGCCCGGCGGCGCAGTAACTTTCTTTCGCGTCGCCAAGAGAAAGTCACCAAGGAGAAGGCGACCCTGCCGTCTGCGACCCCTTCGCTGCGCTACGGGGCAAACTGGGGTGCTCGGTCACGGGGTGCACCGCAGAACTTGCTGTGCGCCCCAGGCGCATCCAGAAGGGAACCCGCAGCCGGACATCCATTCGGGCCGTCGCTGCGCTTGGCCCAGCCTGCGCAGCGCGTGGCGCTTGCGCCCGCGAGATGGGGCCGAGCGAAGCAAAGGCCCGTGTGGCTATTCGGCTGTCTGGATGTTCGGCGGTCCACCCCCCTGCTGGCTGCGCCTGCGGCGGGGCGGTTGCGGGGTGAGCATGGGCGTCGCAGCGCCCATGCTTCGTGCTCTGACTCGCCGTGGTTGTCCGAGCGGCGCTGCGCAGCAGCAAAGCGAGTTCCAAGGCGCACCCAGCAACCGCCCCGACGCAGGTGGCCCCTTCGCACTGCGAAGGGGTCGCAGACTGGGGGGCGCCCTTTCTTTGGTGACTTTCTTTCGGCGACGCGAAAGAAAGTTACTCGCATGCCGGGCGACTCCCGGCCTCTGCCCTCAAACCAAGCATGCTTTTCAAACCAGCACGCCCTGGCATCGATGGGCTCAGCCCGAAAGGTAGGCAGAAACTCGATGACTATAAAAACAATAGCTGCTAGCGCTTGATAGAAAAGCGCTAGCAGCCAAAACGACCAAGAACCGGGGACCCAGAGTGCGCCGAAATCCAGTCGGCGCTTTTACCAAAAGATCGTTCAGCCCGCTACGCGGTCTGCACCGCTATCGCGGCGGCCAGATTTCAGCTCTTGCTGAAATCTGGCTTTCTCTTTTCCATAAACGCCGAGAACGCTTCCCGCGCTGCCGGCTCGCGCAGCATGCGACCAAAGCTCGCGCCCTCTTCCGCCATCACCGCCAGCACCTTCCCCGTCTGCCCCCCCTTCATCAGCCGCTTGGTCTCGATCAGCGCCGACAGCGGCTTGGCCGCCAGCTTGCGCGCTTGCGCCTGCGCCACGCCATTGCACTCGGTCGGCGGCACCACGCGGTTGACCAGGCCCACTTCCAGGGCGGCCTCGGCCATGAAGGGCTCGCCCAGCAGCAGCGCCTCGGCCGCGCGGTGATAGCCCAGCATCTGCGGCACCAGCAGGCTCGATGCGGCCTCGGGGCACAGCCCCAGGTTCACGAAGGGCATGGAGAACGCCGCGTTGTCGCCCGCATAGACCAGGTCGCAATGGAACAGCATGGTCGTGCCGATGCCCACGGCGGGGCCACACACCGAGGCGATGATGGGCTTGGGAAAGGCCGCGATGCCGTGCAGGAAGCGGAACACGGGCGAATCCTGCGTGGCGGGCGGCTGCTTCAAAAAGTCGCCGATGTCATTGCCCGCGCTGAAGATGGCCACGTCGCCCTGGAACACCACCACGCGCACGCTGGCATCGGCCTCGGCAGCGGCCAGGGCATCGGCCATGGCGGCATACATGGTGGTGGTGATGGAGTTCTTCTTGTCCACACGGTTGAAGGTGACGGTGGCCACACCGGCTTCGGTGTGGACGAGGATGTCTTGGGTGGCGTCGGTCATGATGGTGAAGGTTCCGGGGTCGGATGGATGAGGACGGGAAGAATGCACGGTGCAGAGCAACAGGCCGACTTCCTATTCCTTGTAGTAAACGATCTGGTGGCTCGTGGCCAGCATGGTGCCAGCCTCGTTCCACAGCTGCACGGTCTGGTCGAAGAAACCGTTGCGAAACTCCTGCCCGCGCGCCTGGCCGAGCAGGTAGCCGGAGCCCGTGGCCTGCAACTGCTCTGCCGTGGCATGGAAGTACACGGTGATGGACACCGTGCCCGCAGGCACCTGGCGCGCACGGCGCAGCCACACGCGGGGGAAGAACACGTCGGCCAGTGCCGCCAGCGAGGTGAAGTCGAGCGGGCGCGGCGGCGCGTCGCGCATCCACAGCTGCGTGAGGCTGTGGTCGCCGCTGCCGTCCCAGGTGCGCGGGATGAATCCCGCGATGGGGCGCATCTCATAGCGGCTGAGCCATTCCACCGCCCCCTTGGGCGCGACGATGGCCTTGTGCTCCGCGGGGGGAGGCACCTCGGGCATGGGCACATCGCCCACGCTCCAGGTCTCGCGGCGCACCGCCGTCACGGCCGTGGCGGTGGTGGTGACCACCGGGGCGCCGTCGGCACCAGCCTGCAGGATCGACAAGGTCCAGTGCTGGGTGGAGCGGTTGGTGCGCACGGGCGTTGCCTGCACGGTGAACGCACCGGCTGTCAGTGCGCCCGCGTAGTTGACGGTGAGCGACAACGGTTCGCCGAGCCGGTCAGGGTGCTGCAGGATGGCCTGTAGCAGCGTGGCGGCGGTGATGCCACCAAACGGGCCCACCATGTTCCAGTAGCCGGGGTGGGTTTGCCCTTCGTACTGGCCGGTCGGAGCGGACGAGGCCGTCAGTTGCAGCGCCTCGTCCAGCGGGTGGGCTGCGGAGGACGAAGAAGTGGATGAAGAGGAAGTCATGCTGCGAGTGTGCCGCGAAACGACCGCTCAGGCCGTCGTACCGGAGACTTCGCCGTGGTGCACGCCGCCACCCAGGGCGGCCAGCGCAGCCGCCGCGCGCGGCCACAGGCTCTGGCGAAACTGGTCGCGAAAGAAACCGAAGTGCCCGATGCGGCGCACCTGCAGATCGGCCGGCGTGATGCTCTCCACGCGGCGCTCGGTGTTGGCGTACAGATTCACTAGGTTGTGTGTGCCGCGCAAGGTCATCAGCTCGTCGTCGGCCATCGACAAGGCCAGCACCGGAAAACGCACCGCGCCGTAGCTCTGCGCCACCGCAGGCCCCTCGGCACCCACGCTGTAGGCAGGATGCAGGCACCAGCGCCGCCACTGCAGGATCACCCCCGCAGGCAGGTCGCCCACCTTCTTGAGCGTGCGCCCCGGAAAGTACCCGCACAGCCGCGTGGCCAGCGGCACCAGCACCCACCAGAAATACGGAACGATGCGCTTGAGCTGCGGTGCGTTGTCGCGCCAGTAGCCGCTGCCTGCGGCCACGCTGAGCAGGCCCGCCACCTGCTCGGGCTTTTTCAACAGGCCCGGCAACTGCGCCCCCAGGCTGTGGCCCAGCAAGTACAGCGGCTGCGACGGCAGCGCGGCCTTGGCGGCTGTGATCACCGCCTCGTAGTCCTGTGCCCAGTCGAACAGGTCCGCCTTCACATCGCGCATGGCGCCCTGCAACGAATCGCCATGGCCCCGGTAGTCGAACGTGGTGACCCGAAACCCTTGCTGCGCCATCCACAGCGCAAAGGCCTCGTAGAACGACTGCCGCACCCCCATCGCGCCGCCGATCACGACACTGGCGCGCGGAGCGCCCTCGGGTTGGTAGACACGCAGCGCCAATGACACTGCCCCGTTGACCTGCAAAGTTTGCTTGTCCATGTCTGTCTCCTTGGTTCGAAACCGATCTGCGCCGGCTTGAAAAGAAAACTATCGCTGAGGGCAGAACCCTGGCTTCGACAGGCTCAGCCCGAACGGTTTGGGTGAGAGCAATCAAGTCTTACCCCGCCCATTCACCTGCCTTCACACCCCGCCCTCAAGGGCGTGGCGAGCGGGATCAGCTGCTAGGCGGACGGAGCACAGGAACCGGAACGTACTTGCCTAGTACGTGAGGATTCCGAGCACCGCCCAACGACGCAGATGGCCCGCGCAGTAGCCAGCTAACTCAAAGAGCTTCGATGATGCCGGCGGCGCCTTGTCCCGTGCCCACGCACATCGTGACCATGCCGTACTTCAGCTTGTGCCGACGCAGCGCATGCACCACCGTCGCCGCGCGGATGGCACCAGTAGCGCCCAGCGGGTGCCCCAGTGCAATGGCGCCGCCCATGGGGTTCACGTTCGCAGGGTTCAGGCCCAGCGTATTGATCACCGCCAGCGACTGGGCCGCAAACGCCTCGTTCAGCTCGTACCAGCCAATGTCATCGCTCTTGAGACCCGCATAACGCAGGGCCGCAGGAATCGCTTCGATGGGGCCAATGCCCATGATCTCGGGCGGCACGCCGCGCGCTGCGTAGCTCACAAAACGCGCCAGGGGCGTCAGGCCGAATTGCTTCACCGCCTTTTCGCTGGCCACGATCAGCGCACCCGCACCGTCGCTGGTCTGCGAGCTGTTGCCCGCCGTGACGCTGCCGCGCGCAGCGAACACGGGCTTGAGCTTGGCCAGGCCTTCGAGGGACGTGTCGGGCCGAGGGCCTTCGTCCAGGTTCACGGTGCGGCGCTTTTCCGCCACTTCGCCGGTGGCCAGGTTGGGCGAACGCTCCACGACCTCGAAGGGCGTGATTTCGTCGCTGAACTCACCGGCCTTCTGCGCCTTGATGGCGCGCAGGTGCGATTCCAGCGCGAAGGCGTCCTGCGCCTCGCGGCTGATCTTCCACTGCTGCGCGACCTTCTCGGCCGTGAGGCCCATGCCGTAGGCGATGCCCACGTTCTCGTCGCGCGCGAAGATCTCTGCGTTGAACGATGGCTTGTTGCCGCCCATGGGCACGAGGCTCATGGACTCGGCGCCGCCGGCGATCAGCACATCGGCCTCGCCCACGCGGATGCGGTCGGCGGCCATCTGCAGCGCGGTGATGCCCGATGCGCAAAAGCGGTTCACGGTCACGCCGCCCACGGGGTGGTCGAACGCCAGGCCCACGGCGATGCGTGCCATGTTCATGCCCTGCTCACCCTCGGGGAAGGAACAGCCGATGATGGCGTCCTCGATCGCCTTGGGGTCCAGCGTGGGGACCTGGGTCATCGCACTGCGGATGGCGGCGACCAGCAGGTCATCGGGGCGGGTGTTCTTGAAATAGCCGCGGCCCGAGCGCCCGATGGGGGTGCGCGTGGCAGCAACGATGTAGGCATCCTGGACTTGTTTTTGAGCCATGGTGTTGAAACTCCTTCAATGCTTGGCGGGGCGGCTGGAAGGAATCCAGGCCCACGTAAATACACATTCGACCGGCTCCACGCCGGCTTCGTCGGTCACGGTGACGGTGACCTGCACCTCGCCCTTGTCGCCGGCCAACATGGCGGCGCGCTGCTCGGCGGTGAGCGTGGCCACGGCCTTCAAGCCACCCGTGGCGCGCTTCTTGAACGCCATGGACAGCTCCTTGGCCAGCGGTATGCAGTCATCGCGCACGTTCATGCCCACCACCATGCCGGTGGCCGTCTCGGCCAGCAGGTTCATGGCCGAGGCATGCACGCCGCCGATGTGGTTCTGCACGCGGTGCTCATTGGGCAGGCGCACTTCGACGCGCTCGGGCGTGAGCGACACGAACTTCACCCCGGCCGTGCCGGTGAAAGGCACGGCCCGGCGCAGGATGATGTTCTGCACGAAGCCGCGCAGGAAGGCGGGTGCCTCGTCCAGGCGCATCAGCGAGCGCTGGAGTTTGTTGGGGGCGTGGTCCGTCATGGCGATGGCGGTCAGTTGCGAACAGGCTTGCCCGTGGAGAGCATTCCGAGAATGCGCTCGTGCGTCTTGGGCTGGGCGATCAGGTGGCAGAACGCCTTGCGCTCCAGCGTGAGCAAGTATTCCTCGCTCACCAGTGCGCTCGCATCCACATCACCGCCACAGACTACCTCGGCAATCATGGCGCCGATCTTGAAGTCGTAGGCGCTGATGAAGCCGCCGTCGCGCATGTTCACGAGCTGCGCCTTGATGGTGGCCAGGCCGCTGCGGCCCGCCACGGGGAACAGGCGCTTGTGGGGCGCGCGCCAACCGCTGGCCGCCATGGACCTGGCCTCGTTGATGGCCACGAACAGCAGCTCGTCCTTGTGGGGCACGATGATGTCGGACTCCAGCAGGAAGCCGAGCTTGCGCGATTCGAGCGCGCTGGTGCCCACCTTGGCCATCGCGGCGGCGGTGAAGCCCTCGGTCAGGAAGGGCAGGATGTCCTTGCCAGTAGAGGCCGCCATGTTCTCGGCCGCGCGGCGCGCGATGTAGGTCAGGCCGCCCGCACCGGGCACCAGGCCCACGCCGACTTCCACCAGGCCGATGTAGCTTTCCATGTGCGCCACGCGCTTGGCGGAGTACACCGCCAGCTCGCAGCCGCCGCCCAGCGCCATGCCGTGGATGGCCGCGACGACGGGCACCTGCGCGTAGCGGATGCGCATCATCAGGTTCTGCAGCTCCTGCTCGATGCTTTCGACCGCATCGGCGCCGCCGACCATGAAGGCGGGCATGGTGGCTTCCAGGTCAGCGCCCACGCTGAACGGGGCGTCGCCGGACCAGATGACCATGCCCTGGTACTCGGCCTCGGCCAGCTCCAACGCTTCGGTCAGGGCTTCCATCACTTCGGGGCTGATGGCGTGCATCTTGTTCTTGATGCTGGCGATGAGTACCTGGCCATCCAGCGTCCACGTGCGCAGGGCTTTGGACTCTGCAATGGTCGTGCCGGCGGTGCGCCAGTCGGGCAGGTTGGTTTCGCCCAGCAGCGACTCGGGGAAAATCTGGCGTTCGTACACGGGCAGCTGGCGGCGGGGCACGAACTTGTTCTGCGATGCGCTCCACGAGCCTTGCGCGGTGTGCACGCCACCGGCTTCGGCCACGGGGCCCTTGAAGACCCACTCGGGCAGCGGTGCCTTGCACAGCGCCTTGCCGGCGTCGATGTCTTCCTGGATCATCTTCGCCACTTCGAGCCAGCCGGCTTCTTGCCACAGCTCGAAGGGGCCTTGCTTCATGCCAAAGCCCCAGCGCATGGCCTGGTCCACGTCGCGCGCGTTGTCCGCAATGGTGGCCAGGTGCACGGCGGCGTAGTGGAAGCCGTTGCGCAAGATGGCCCACAGGAACTGGCCGGGCGCGCCTTCAGCGTTGCGCAGCAGCTTCAGGCGTTCGGCGGCGGGCTTCTTGAGCATGCGGGCATACACCTCGTCGGCCTTCTGGCCGGCGGGCACGTACTCTTCGCTTTCCAGCTCGAAGCGCATCACGTCGCGGCCGACCTTCTTGAAGAAACCGGCCTTGGCCTTCTGGCCCAGGTTGCCCAGCTCCAGCAGCTTCTTCAGCACCGCGGGCGTGCCAAAGCTTTCGTAGAAGGGGTCGATCTCGATGCTCAGGTTGTCCTGCAGCGTCTTGATCACATGGGCCATGGTGTCCAGGCCCACCACGTCGGCGGTGCGAAAGGTGCCGCTCGATGCGCGGCCGAGCTTCTTGCCCGTGAGGTCGTCCACCACGTCGAAGGAGAGGCCGAAGTTCTCGACCTCCTTCATCGTGGCCAGCATGCCGGCGATACCCACGCGGTTGGCGACGAAGTTGGGGGTGTCGTGCGCGCGCACCACGCCCTTGCCCAGGCCGCTGGTGACGAAGGCTTCGAGCTGGTCGAGCACTTCAGGCTGCGTGGTGGGCGTGTTGATCAGCTCCACCAGCGTCATGTAGCGCGGTGGGTTGAAGAAGTGGATGCCGCAGAAACGCGGCTTGATGCTCTCGGGCAGCACTTCGGAGAGCTTGGTGATCGACAGGCCCGAGGTGTTGGACGCCAGGATGGCGTGCTTGGCCACGTGGGGCGCGATCTTGGTGTAGAGGTCGAGCTTCCAGTCCATGCGCTCGGCAATGGCCTCGATCACGAGGTCGCATTCCTTGAGCAGGTGCATGTGCTCTTCGTAGTTGGCCTGCTGGATCAGCGCCGCGTCGTCGGCCACGCCCAGGGGCGAGGGCTTGAGCTTCTTGAGGCCTTCGACGGCCTTGGTGACGATGCCGTTCTTCGGGCCTTCCTTGGCGGGCAGGTCGAACAGCACCACGGGCACCTTCACGTTGACGAGGTGGGCGGCAATCTGCGCGCCCATCACGCCTGCGCCGAGCACGGCGACTTTCTTCACTTGAAATCGGGACATGGGTTGGTTCCTTGTTGGTGGCCTGGCGCCGCCGCGCGCCGGGCACGGCGCAGGCAGACGGGCAGGCAGGCCACGGGCGTTGGGTTTACTGGACGCGGATCCAGGTCTGCGAGCGGCCGAAGGGGCCGATGGAGCCCCGCACTTCGAGCTTCTTGCCGCCGTCGATGGGGGTCATGCGCAGGGTGTAGTTGCGGCCGTTCTCGGGGTCGAGGATCTTGCCGCCTTCCCACACTTCCTTGCCCTCGGCCTTCTTGGCGCCACGGATGATCTCCAGCCCCAGGAGGGGCTTGCCCTTGCGGTCGTCCGAGCATTCGTCGCAGACATCGTCGGGCTTGGCGTCCTTGGACAGGCGCTTTTCCAGCGCCCCGTGCAGCACGCCGCCGCCGATGTCACGGATGCGGATCTCCGCCTTGGCCTCGCCGGTCTTGTCGTCGATGTTGCGCCACAGGCCTTCAGGCGTCATCTGCGCCCAGGCCGGCAACGCACCCGCTACCAAAACAATAGCTGCTACCGCTTTGTACATAAGCGCTCCGTGGCAAAAAGGCTTGAAGTCCGCATGATGCACCGATCAGGCCAGGGCCAGATCGGTGTCCATCAGCACCTTGCTGCCGGCACGGGCCGTGCGCATCAGCGTCGCCGTTTCAGGGAACAGCTTGGCGAAGTAGAAACGCGCGGTCTGCAGCTTGGCGCCGTAGAACGGGTCGGTGTTGCCGGCGGCGATCTCGCGCAGCGCGACCTGGGCCATGCGGGCGAACAGGTAGCCAAACACCAGGTGGCCGGCCACGCGCAGGTAGTCCACGGCGGCGGCGCCCACTTCGTCGGGGTTTTGCATGCCCTTGAAGCCGATTTCGGTGGTGAACTTGGTCATCTGGTCACCCAGCATCGCGACGGGGTTGATGAACTCGGCCATCTTCTCGTTCACGCCTTCTTCTTCCACCAGCTTGCCGATCAGCTTGCCCAGCTTCTTGAGCGTGGCGCCGTTGTTGCCCAGGATCTTGCGGCCCAGCAGGTCCAGCGACTGCACGGTGTTCGTGCCTTCGTAGATCATGTTGATGCGGTTGTCGCGCACGTACTGCTCCATGCCCCATTCCTTGATGAAGCCGTGGCCGCCGAAGACCTGCATGCAGGCGTTGGTGCTGATGTGGCCGTTGTCGGTGATGAAGGCCTTCACGATGGGGGTGAGCAGCGCCACCATCTCTTCGGATTCGGCACGCACCTTTTCATCGGGGTGGCTGTGCACCTTGTCCAGCAGCAGCGTGCAGAAGATCTGCAGCGCGCGGCCGCCTTCGGCATAGGCCTTGGCGGTGAGCAGCATCTTGCGCACGTCGGGGTGCACGATGATCGGGTCGGCGTCCTTGTCCTTGGCCTTCACGCCCGAGAGGCTGCGCATCTGGATGCGGTCCTTGGCGTAGGCCAGCGCGTTCTGGTAGGCCACTTCCGTCAGGCCCAGCGACTGGTTGCCCACGCCCAGGCGCGCGGCGTTCATCATCACGAACATGGCGGCCAGGCCCTTGTTGGGCTGGCCCACCAGGGTGCCGATGGCGCCATCGATGGCGATCTGCGCGGTGGCGTTGCCGTGGATGCCCATCTTGTGCTCCAGGCCCGTGCAGTAGATGGGGTTGCGCTCGCCCAGCGAGCCGTCGGCCTTCACGTTGAACTTGGGCACGACGAACAGGCTGATGCCCTTGCTGCCCTTGGGCGCGTCGGGCAGGCGGGCCAGCACCAGGTGCACGATGTTGGCGGTCATGTCGTGTTCGCCGGCGCTGATGAAGATCTTGTTGCCGGTGATCTTGTAGGTGCCGTCGGCCTGGGGCTCGGCCTTGGTGCGCAACAGACCCAGGTCGGTGCCGCAATGGGGTTCGGTCAGGCACATGGTGCCGGTCCACTCGCCGCTGGTGAGCTTGGGCAGGTAGATCTTCTTTTGTTCTTCGGTGCCGTGGGCGTGCAGGGCTTCGTACGCGCCGTGCGACAGGCCGGGGTACATGGTCCACGCCTGGTTGGCCGAGTTCATCATTTCGTACAGGCACTGGTTCAGCACGAAGGGCAGACCCTGGCCGCCATAGGCGGGGTCGCACGACAGCGCCGCCCAGCCGCCTTCGACGTACTTGGCGTAGGCGTCCTTGAAGCCCGACGGGGGCTTGACTTCGTGCGTGGCCTTGTCCAGCACGCAGCCTTCGGTATCGCCGCTGATGTTGAGCGGGAAGGTCACTTCGGCGGCGAACTTGCCGGCTTCTTCCAGCACGGCATTGATGGTGTCCACATCCACCTCGGCGTGGGGCGGCATTGCCTTGAATTCATCGCTGACCTTGAGCACTTCGTGCATGACGAATTGCATGTCGCGCAGGGGCGGCGTGTAGGTAGGCATGGGTTTACTCCTTGGAGGTGGTGGTTTGGTTGGAAACTTTGCGGCGCTTGGCGGCAGCAGGGGTGGCTGGCGCGGCGGCGGCCGGCGTGTCGGCGCTGTAGCGCGCCAGGATGTTGTGAAAGCCCTGCACGGCCCGGCCCATGGAGCCGGGGGTCTGCAGGAAGCGCGCTTCGTAATGCAGCGCGAGGATGAGGCCGTGGATCTCGAACAGCATCTGCTCGGCATTGGTGTCCGCGCGCAGCTCTGCGAGGCCCTTGCACTGCTCGATGGCGCGGCGCATGGCGGCGTGCCATGTCAGCACCGAGCTGGCCAGCGCGTCGCGCACGGGGCCGGTGCGGTCGTCGAACTCGACCGCGCCGCTGATGTAGATGCAGCCCGAGTCGATTTCGATGGAGGTGCGCTTCATCCAGTTGTCGAACATGGCCGACAGGCGCGCCACGCCGCGCGGCGCGGACATCGCGGGGTAGAACACCTCCTGCTCGAAGCGGGTGTGGTATTCGCGGATGACGGAGATCTGCAGCTCTTCGCGCGAGCCGAAGTGGGCGAACACGCCCGACTTGCTCATGCCCGTGACATCGGCCAGCGCCCCGATGGACAAGCCTTCCAGCCCGATGTGCGTGGCCAGGCCCAGCGCCGCCTCGACAATGGCCGCCTTGGTTTGCTGGCCCTTTTGCAGGGCGCGGCCGGTACCGCTGCGGGCGCGCGGGATGCGGGTGACCTGGCTGGATGAAGAGGTGGCGGACATGCTGGCAAATAAAAACGAACGTTCGTTCTATTCTGCAGCAAATTCAGCGACCGGCCAAAACCCCGGGAAAAAATAGGGAGCGGCCCCCAAATCACCCGTTGCGGCGGCGCCACCGCCTGGCGGGCCCGCTCTCCAGCGTGCCGGGGCCCCGCCGGCGGCACCGCCAGCGGGGCGGTGCTAGAGGATCAGCGCGAGGCTGGCTTCCAGGTGCTCGGAAGGCGGGCGCTTGAAACCCGAGCGCGCATAGCGCTGCAGGCGCCCCACCGCAAACGCCGTGAGCACGCTGGCCGCCACCTGGGCATCGACCGTGGGCGTCGCGGAGCCCGCCGCGGCCGGGCGCAGGCACTGGCGCAGGGTGGACTCGATGCGGTCAAAGAACTGGTTCATGCGCTGCTGCAGGCGCTCGTGCTCGAACACCAGGGCATCGCCCACCATCACCCGCACCATGCCGGGGTTGCGCTCGCCAAACTGCAGCAGCACGGCCACGATGCGCGCCGCCTGCCGCTGGCCCACGTCGGGCGGCTGGGCGGGGTCGGGCACCTCGCGGCCGGTGATCTGCTGCACGAGGGTGAACACGGACTGCTCGATGAAGTCGATCAGCCCCTCGAACATCTGCGCCTTGCTCGCGAAGTGGCGGTACAGCGCCGCCTCGCTCACCGACAGGCGCGCCGCCAGCGCGGCGGTGGTGATGCGCTCCGCGCCCGGCTGCTCCAGCATGGCCGCCAGCGCCTGCAGGATCTGCACGCGGCGCTCGCCCGGCTTGGGCCGCTTGCGCGCGGCCGGCGTTTCACCCGCGTCGTCGGTACTGGCGGGCTCTGGAAGGGGAGAAAGTTCGGACATGCAGGACAGGGGCTCTGGTAGGGCCATGCGGCCAGTGGCACCCGGCGCCCGGTTCACATGCCGGATGGGCATGCACGGGCCAGCGGCAGGCGTAAATCATGTATGGAAATGATTCTCGCACAGGCTTTTGCCCGGCCCGCGCACGGACACGCGCAAGGAGCGCGCGGGGGCGGATCTACAGCGGAAACACCACAGCCACCAGCAGCCCGTGCCCCTGGGGGCCCGTCCCGAGCGTCAGGGAGGCGCGGTGCACGCGCGCGATCTCGTCGGCGATGGCCAGCCCCAGGCCCGTGCCCTCCCCCACCGTGCCAGGCACGCGGTAAAAGCGCTGCATGACGCGGGCGCGCTCCGCCTCGGGCACGCCCGGGCCGTCGTCCTCGACCTCCAGGTACACGCGGGGCGGCCCGGTGCGCCCCTGGCGCATGCCGCAGCGGATGGTGACAATGCCCCCCGCCGGCGTGTACTTGATGGCGTTGTCCACCAGGTTGGACAGCAGTTCGCGCAGCAGCCAGCCATGGCCGGTGACATGCACGGGCTGCACGTCGAGCCCCAGGTCCAGCCCCTTGCCGGTGGCCGGATCGAGAAAGGTCTCGAGCAGCGCCTCGCACAGGTCCTTCAGGTCCACGCGCTGCGGCGGCTGCGCATCCAGGCTGCGCGCGTCGGCGCGCGACAGGGCCAGCAGCTGGTGCGCGAGCTGCGAGGTCCGGCGCGTGGCATTGCGCAGCTTCTCGATCTGATCAACTCCTAAAACAATAGCACCTTTCGCTTGACCATCCTGCGCCAGCGGCATTTGTCGATCAAAGTCCGGCAGCGATACCCGCGGGCCGGCGGCCTTGGCCATCATCGCCCAGGCCTCGACCTGCGCCTGCAGGCCCGCCAGCGGGGTGCGCAGCTGGTGCGCCGCGTCGGCCACGAAGCGGCGCTGCCCTTCCGCCTGCGCATTGACCAACGCGAACAGCCGGTTGAGCGAATGCACGAGCGGGCGCACCTCGGCGGGCGACGAGGCCTCGTCGATGGGGCTGAGATCGCGCGGCGAGCGGTGCTCCACCGCTTCGGCCAGATCCACCAGCGGCTTGAACGCACGCCCCACGGCCCAGTGGATGGCCAGCGCGGCGGCGGCCACGAGCACCAGGTTGGGCAGCAGCACGCGCAGCAGAAGCTGCTGCGCCCACTGCTGGCGCGGGTCCGACCCGTCGGCCAGCGCCACCACCAGCTCGCCGGCCCCCGTGCGGCCGCGCTGCACGGCCACCCGGTAGGTCACGCCGCCAAATTCGACGCTGTGGAATTCGGGGGCCTGCGTGGTCGGCACGGCGCTGTGCACCCAGTCGTCCCCCAGCAGCAGGCGGCCGGAGGCGTCGCGCACGCTGTACCCGGCAAACCCGGCGTTCTGGCGCAGGAAGTCCTCGACCGGCGGCGCCAGCAGCAGCAGGGGCGGCTCGTTGTCACGGATCGCGGGTGCCAGCACCGAATCGGCCAGCGCCGGAAGCAGCCGCAGCAGGCGCTGGTCATGCCGTCCGGCGGCCTCATCGGCCGAGCGGTAGTCCAGCCACACGCCCGCGAGCGCGAGCAGGCACAAGGGCAGCACCAGCAAAAGCAGCAGCCGGTTGCGCAGGTCGGAGGTCATGGCGCGCAGGCCAAGCCGCTGGGAAGGAGGGGCCCGGTCCGGCATCGTCATGGTGGGTCTTCACCGGCGCGGGCGCTGAGCCAGACCGATTCCGCTCAGGCGGCCTGGAGTTCCAGCCGGTAGCCGAACCCGCGGATCGAGCGCAGCGCCACGCCATGCGGCTCGAGCTTGCCGCGCAGGCGCGAGACGTAGACCTCCACCGCATTGGGCGTGATCTCCTTGTCCCACCCCGTCAGGGCCTGCAGGAGCTTGTCCTTGCTCGCAGGCTTGGGGGCGTTGATGAGCAGGTATTCGAGCACGGTCCATTCACGGGGACCCAGTTCGATCACCTGCTCCCCTTCGCCGGTGCGGATGCTCGCGCGGCGGCCTGCCGTGTCCAGCTCCAGCGGCCCGAAGCTGAGCACCGCCGTCGTGGCGGCCTGCGAGCGGCGCAGCAGGGCCCGCAGGCGGGCCAGCAGCTCGGGCAGCTCGAAGGGCTTGACCATGTAGTCGTCCGCCCCCAGGTCCAGCCCCTGCACGCGGTCATGCAGGGCATCGCGCGCGGTCAGGATCAGCACGGGCATGGCGGGGCTGATCATGTCGGGACGGCGCAGGCGGCGGGTGAGCTCCAGCCCATCCATGGCGGGCAGGCCGATGTCGATGATGGCCGCGTCGAAAGACTCCGTGCGCAGCACCTCTTCGGCGCGCTCCCCGCTGCCGACCCAATCCACGGCGTATCCGGCGTCGGTCAGGCCCAACTTGATGCCGCTGGCCACCATGACATCGTCTTCAACCAACAGCAGGCGCATAGCAGGCTACGAAAAGGGTCAGTGCGAGCGGATCATGGTCCCGTAGGCCTGGTCGGTCAGGATTTCGAGCAGCATGGCATGCGGCACACGGCCATCGATGATGTGCACGGCGTGCACGCCGGCCTTGGCGGCATCGAGCGCGCCCGCGATCTTGGGCAGCATGCCGCCGGAGATGGTGCCATCGGCGAACAGCGCGTCGATCTCGCGGGCCGTGAGGTCGGTGAGCAGGTTGCCCGCCTTGTCCAGCACGCCGGGCGTGTTGGTCAGGAGCATGAGTTTTTCAGCTTGCAGCACCGTGGCCAGCTTGCTGGCCACCACGTCGGCGTTGATGTTGTAGCTCTCGTTGTTTTCGCCGAAGCCGATGGGGCTGATGACGGGGATGAAGGCATCGTCCTGCAGCGCCTTGACCACGCTCGGGTCGATGGCCACGATGTCCCCCACCTGGCCCACGTCGTGCTCGATGCTCGGGTTCTTGTTGTCCACCATCTTGAGCTTCTGCGCGCGGATCATGCCGCCGTCGCGACCCGTGAGCCCCACGGCCTTGCCACCGGCCTGGTTGATCAGGCCCACGATGTCCTGCTGCACTTCGCCGGCCAGCACCCACTCGACCACTTCCATGGTCTCGGCGTCGGTCACGCGCATGCCCTGGATGAACTCGCCCTTCTTGCCCAGGCGGTTCAGGGCCGTCTCGATCTGCGGGCCGCCGCCGTGGACCACCACGGGGTTCATCCCCACGAGCTTGAGCAGCACCACGTCTTCGGCAAAGTCGGCCTGCAGCGCGGGGTCCGTCATGGCGTTGCCACCGTATTTGATGACCATGGTCTTGCCATGGAACTTGCGGATGTAGGGCAGCGCCTGGGCCAGGATTTCAGCCTTGTCGCGCGGAGCAATCGAAAGAAGGTCGGTCATGGAGGCGGGCCATCCAGAGAAAACGGTGAGGCGCAAATTGTGCCGCATTCGCGCGGCACCCTGGGGTGGCCTGCGCAACAGCCCTCAGTGGCGCAGCCAGTGCGGGACCTTGAACCGCACGATGGCAAGGTACGCCATCACATAGCTGATGACGAACAAGCCGCAAAACGCCATCAGCAGCGGGGTATTGCTCCAGAACAGCACCGCCGGCACCACCGTGAGCAAGGTGAAGCCCCAGAGGTAGGGCGATGTGCGGTTGTTGCGCATCAGCACCCTGCGGGATTCGTCGTCGTGGAAAACGCCCCGCACGATGCGCCGGTAGATCAGCTGGTGAAAATGCAGTGCATCGGCCACGCCGGGTGACACGCCCCGCACCGTCTTGCGATAGATCGAGAAGATCGTTTCCCAGACGGGGTAGATCAGCAAAAGCATGGGGAACCACGGTGACACGTCGGCGTTGCGCTGCACCAGCGAAATGCTGGCCAGGGCGATGACCACGCCCCAGATATAGGCGCCCCCGTCCCCGGCAAACAGTATTCCGCGCGGGTAGTTCCACACCAGGAAACCGCCCGTGGCGGCGGCGGTGGACACCAGCAGCGCCGCCAACGAACGGTCACCCACCTGCAAAGACACATGTGCCAGGGCCAGGCACACGATCAGGGCGACCATGCCCGCCAGGCCGTTGTAGCCGTCGATGATGTTGAATGCATGGGGCAGCCCCGCGACCGCCAACACCACGATGGCGATGCCCAGCCAGGGCGCAGAGGCCAGCACAGAGTCGAGCCAGGGCCACCCTATGCGGGACAGGGAGAGATTCAGGAATGAAACAGCCAACGCCCCCGATGCACCCGTCAGTATCAGTCGGTAGCGAACAGACAGGCGCTGCGTCATGTCTTCCGCGATGCCGCCAAGCGCCGCAGGCAACAGGACAGCAAGCCAGCCCCAGACCCAGACCCCCAATCGGAGCGAGCCTGGGTCCCCCCAATGCGATGATTGCCAGACGCCCAGCACCCAGCTCACAGCCATGCCAAAAAAAAGTGCGGCCCCTCCGAGACGTGGCACATCACCCAGATGAAAACGCTGAGGCATGGCGTCGCCATACACAGCGGCATGCCCACGCCCCCATCGCACAATGAGCCCTGCGGCCAGCGCCGCTACCAGAAAACCAACTACAGACAACCAGATCATGGGGTGCCGATGGTACCCGTGACGGCAGGAGCAGTCGTGAGCAACTGTTGCGCCTGCCGGTAGACCGGTGAAAACCAGAGCCGCAGCAGGCTTCGGACATGCCAAGACAAATGCCGCGCGCTATGCCGACTGGCACGCTGGCCCGCATGAATAATCGAAACTGGCGCTTTCACCAGACTCAGCCCCTGCAGCCGCAGCCGAAGGCACAAATCCACGTCTTCGCAATACATGAAGTACCGCTCATCAAAACCGCCGTGCGTGCTCCAGACACGGGCAGAAAACACCATGCACGCTCCGCTGACCCAGTCAGTCCGTGATTCCCGGCGGCCGAGTACTCTTCGTTTCAACAATGCCCGGGGGCTGGGCAACTCCCGCTCGAAATCCTGTGGCAAGCCCTCGCCATCGACCTGCTCGGGGTAGCTGCACCCCACCCCAGGTTGCTCCGCGGCCGCCACCAGAGACTTGAACGGATCCGATCCGGCCAGGCGGACATCTGGATTGAGCACGCACACGAACTGTTCGCCCGCCCCCCGCAGCGCCTTGTTGTGATTGGCCCCAAAACCGCGCGGCACCGGATTGCACACCACATCCAGAGCGAAGGGCCACCCTCCCACCGGAGTTTGCGGCTCTGGCTCGGGCACATTCAAGGTCAGAACCACCCTGGCGACAACGCCCGCGCTGAATTCGCAAAGGGCGTACAGCAATGCCTGCACGCAAGGTCCATGCCCATGACTGACGATCGAAACCACGAGGTTCGGCGAAGGAGCGGGAATAGAAGGAAGGGCGAAGGCCATTGCCTCTATTGTCGCTTCGTTATCCTTTGCGTCCGCAAAACTGCCCCGGCGTCCCAATCCCTCCCGTCATAATTCTGAAATGACGCATCCAAATACGGAGCTGCACGTTTATCTCCGCAGCATCCATGCCCACGAAAAAACATCGCTGTCCGTCCTTGCGAGCCACATCCCGCCTCGCTCCACCGTGCTGGATCTTGGCTGCGGCAGTGGTGCCCTTGGCGAGTATCTCAAGCAAAACAGCGGTTGCGAAACGGATGGCGTGACGCTGAGCCCGGCCGAAGCCGCACATGCCGGGGTGCACTACCGGCGGGTTGAGGTCGCCAACCTGGAAACCGCCGACCTGACGGCGCTTTTTCAAAGCCAGGGCTATGACGTCATAGTGTGCGCGGACGTCCTGGAACACCTGCGGCAACCAGAACGCGTGCTTCTGGCGTGCCGGCAACTGTTGCGGCCACAAGGGAAACTCTTGCTGTCCGTTCCCAATGCCGCTTACTGCGGGCTGGTGGCGGAATTGATGCAGGGCGAATTCAAATATCGTGACGAAGGCTTGCTGGACAGCACGCACGTCCGGTTCTTCACACGCAGGTCGCTCTCCCGTTTCATGACCGACCACCAGTGGGCACTGGAGCCGCTGGAAGCCATCGCGCGCCAAGTGCCCGACTCAGAATTTGATGTCGCCTTCGACCAGCTGCCACCTGCGGTTGCACGCTATCTTCTGGCCACGCCGGATGCGTTGGCCTATCAGTTCATTGGAACCGCGCGCCCATCACAAGTCACCCCCTCCCTCCCCCTGCCGCTTTCAAGCTTTGAGCCCGAAGCACAGGCGCTGTTCACTGCACAGCTTTACCTGGGCCGCGAAGGCGCCTACGACGAAGAAGAAAAAATCACAGCCCGGGGATCCATGGGCAACGGGCGGCAAACGCTGACGTTCGACCTGCCTGGCGGCAATATCACCGAGCTGCGCCTGGACCCCGCGGACCGCCCCGGCTTTCTGCATGTGTATGGCCTTCGATTGCGGGATTCCGACGGGGCCGTTCGCTGGGAATGGGCCGCCAGCACCGACACATCGCAGGCGCTGCGGCAGGCACCGCAGGATCAGATCACGTGGAACGTGCCCATGGCCACGGTCTCGGACGCAGCACTCCTCCTCCTGTACGGCGACGACCCCTGGATAAAGCTCCCCATCCCCCCCTTCGCGCTGGCGCAATGCATGCAAACCGACGGCTCGCGACTGGAGGCGGACCTGGGCTGGCCCATGTCGGCAGACTATCTTGCCCTTTCGTCCGCCACGCGCACACTGAGCGAACAAATTGCCCATTTGGAACATGCGTTGGCCAAATGGCAAGGAGACGCCGAGGCCGCGGCAGCTGCGGCCAGGCATTTTGAAGAGGAATTTACACGCACGATACCTTTGCAGGAACAGCATGCCCAGCTGCTGGCGCTGTATGCGCGGCTGCAGGACCATGTGCAGCGCATAGAGACATCCACCGCCTACCGTGCGACCCGTCCCGTCGTGCGGGCAAAGATGCGGGTCGACCGCCTTCTCGGCCGGGGCATCAGCCCGCCTTCGCCGGACACCCGGCCCCCCGAGCCGGAGCGCGAAGTTACGCCAGCCCCGCCTCCGGCCGAATCCACACCGCAAGAGGCCCCCGCCCCGCAGCCAGAGGTGGGGGCGCTTCCGGCCGTTGCGGTGGACATCGTGATCCCGGTGTACCGAGGACTGGCAGACACCCAGCGATGTCTGGAGTCGGTGCTGGCGAGCGCCAACGAAACCCCATTGCGCCTGATCGTCATCAACGACCACAGCCCTGAGCCCGAGCTCACCGCCTGGCTCAGGACAAAGGCTGCGTCCGAGCCCCGCATTGAATTGCTGGAGAACGAAAGCAACCTGGGCTTCGTCGGAACGGTCAACAGAGGAATGGCGCTGAACGACTCTCATGACGTCCTTTTGCTCAATAGCGACACTGAGGTGGCAGGCAATTGGCTGGACCGCCTCCGCGCAGCGGCGTATTCGGCCCCCAACGTCGCCACGGTAACGCCTTTTTCCAACAACGCCACCATTTGCAGCTACCCACTCTTCTGCGCCGGCAACCCGCTCCCTCCGGGGTACACCACCGGCCAGCTTGACGCGGTTTTCGCATCCGTGAATACCGGCGCCGTTCTCGACATCCCCACCGGCGTAGGCTTCTGCCTGTACATACGCCGCGACTGCCTGTCACAGGTCGGCATGTTCGACATCGAGAACTATGGCAAGGGCTACGGCGAAGAGAACGATTTTTGCATCCGGGCGGCCAAGACGGGCTGGCGAAATCTGCACGCGCTGGACACCTTTGTGCTGCACACGGGCGGCATCAGCTTTGGCCAGACCAAAGCCCCGCGCGAACTGGCGGCCATGGAAACCCTCAGGCGCCTGCACCCTGAATACGAGCCGGCGGTGCAGGCCTTTGTTGCTTCAGACCCTGCGCGCCCGTTTCGGGAAGCCGTGGACCTGGCGCGGCTGCAGGCTGTCCCCCTTCCGCGGATCCTGGCGGTAGTTCACTCGCTGGGCGGAGGAACCCTGCGCCACGTCAAGGAGCTTGCCGCTCACCTCAAAGACACGGCGGCAACCATCTTGCTGATGCCTCTGGAAGGCCATCATGTCCGGCTGCATTGGCTTGCGGAGGACGAATCCATGCAGCGGACCTACCACTGGCCCACACAGTCCGATCAGCTGCTGGAGTTTCTGAAGATCATCCACATCGACCATGTTCATTTTCACCATCTGTTGGGGCTGGACCCGCAGATGATGAAGATCCCCCAACGGCTGGGCGTGCCATACGACTTCACCGTGCATGACTACTACACGGCATGCCCCCAGATCGCCATGGCGGACATGCAGCATGCCTACTGCGGGGAGGCCGGGATTGCTCAGTGCACCGCCTGCCTGAAGGAGCGGCCCACCCCCACCCAGGAAACCATCGAGGAATGGAGGCTGCGGCACAAGCTGTTCCTGTCCGGTGCACGCAACGTACTCACGCCGAGCCTCGACGCCGGGCGCAGGATCGCCAGGTACTTCCCGAGCGCACGCATCAGGCTGGCGCCGCATACCGACCTGCCTCCCGGTACCCAGCTGCCCGAGCCAGCGCCACACGCCATTGCGCAGCATGCCCATCTGCGCATTCTGGTGGTGGGGGCGGTGGGCGAGCTCAAGGGCGCAGACACGCTGGAAGCCACCGCCATTGAGGCGGCCCAGCACGAATCTCCGCTGGAGTTTCATTTGGTGGGCTACGCGCACCGTGCCTTGAAAACCCAGCCCCATGCCAGCCTGACCATCCACGGAGCGTACAAGGACGAAGACCTCCCTCATCTTCTGCGGCGCCTGAAGCCGGACGTCGTGTGGTTTCCCGCGCAATGGCCAGAGACCTACAGCTACACCCTCAGCGCATGCCTGCAAGCCGGAGTGCCCATCGTCGCCCCGGACATCGGCGCATTTTCCGAACGGCTCCAGTACCGCCACTGGACGTGGTTGATGCCCTGGAAGACATCGGCGCACCAATGGAGACTGTTCTTTACGGACATTCGGACCCGGCATTTCCAGACGGGGCAGGGGCCCGCAGCCACGCCTGGTTACAGTGCCGACATGGCGGATGCGAAAATAGAAGGTTGGTCCTACGAGAAAGATTACCTGCGTGAAGAGCGAGCAGCCCCCCGCGCTGCGGAACCTGCGCCTGGTCTTCTTGAAGACAGCGAGCAAGGGCAACCGACATGATTGGCTGCGCCGCGAGGCGCATGGCATGGCGGGGAGCCGGGGGCACCCGCCCCGTGGACCATGCATGCGCCGGCTCATTGCAAACCCATGGACAAACGCCCTGCCGTGCATCTGCGCGACGCCAAATGAACTGAACAGGCACTGAGCCACCACCGTCCAACCATCAGCATCGCCCATGCAACCCCCTGGCACCAGGCCATGGGAAACAAGAATTTCGGAGTATTTTCAAAGTGACCTCTCCCGTAAGCGCCTTGCAGAATATGCCGCGCAAGGTATGGCTGCTGGCGCGCAGCCTGTATCGCCTGTTCCAGACCCCTTCCGCCTTCCGCAGCAACCTGCGTCACCTGACCACCTCGTTGCGGCTGGGGGGGCTGCAGCAACTCAAAGGCGCCCTGCTGAGCATTCCTCCTAAGGTCAACAGCGACACCTGGCGCATGTACCGACACGCGTTCGATGTCAACGTCAGGCCCCTGATCGAAAAGCAATTGCAGGAAAAGGGCGCGCCAGTCAAGATCTCCGTCATTGTCCCCACCTACAACACGGCGGCCCCGCTGCTCAAGGCCATGCTTCGGTCGGTCCAAGCCCAGATCTACCCGAACTGGGAACTGTGCATCGCGGACGATGGCTCCAGCAAGCCACACGTCCAGCGGATACTGGCGGAATTCGCGGCGGCCGACGAGCGCATCAAACTTCACCTGGGCACGGAGAACCGGGGGGTGTCGCACGCATCCAACCAGGCGCTGCAAATGGCGTCCGGGCCATTTTGCGTGTTCCTGGACCATGATGACCTGCTGGAACCGCAAGCCATCTTCCGTGTTGCCGAAGCCGTCATCCACAACCAGGCCGACATGGTGTACTCGGATGAAATGATGATTTCGGCGAACGGCAAGGAAATGCTGTACCACGCCCACCGCCCCGCGTTTTCACCCGAGTACCTGCGGGGGCACCCCTACATCGTGCATCTGGTGGGGTTCCGCACCAGCCTGCTGAAGGAAATTGGCGGTTTTGACGAAACGCTGACCATCTCCCAGGACTACGACCTCATCCTGAGGGCCAGCGAAAAATCGCAGGTCATCGTCCACCTTCCCGAGATACTGTACCTGTGGCGCGTCATCCCGACCTCTTCGGGACACGACAAGGCATCGGTGGTCATGGAGACCTCCACACGCATCCTTCAGCAGCACCTCGGGCGCAGCGGCATCCAGGGCCAAGTGAGCGTAGGGGCGGGTTTCAACTTCTTCAAGACCCGGCACCCTCTGCAGGATGGCCTGCGCACCGCCATCATCATTCCGACCAAGAACCACGGCGATCTGGTGCGCCAGTGCGTGGAAAGCATCCGAAGCACCGTTCAGGAGGCCGCCTACGACATCTTGGTCATCGACCATGCCTCCGACGACCCCGACACCATCGCCTACCTGTCCACGCTGGGCGGAAATGCCAAGGTATTGCGCTACGAAGGGCCCTTCAACTTCTCGTCCATCAACAACTGGGCCATCGCGCAGCTGGATCGGCCGTACAGCCACTACCTGCTTTGCAACAACGATATCGAGGCCCTCAAGCCGGGATGGCTTGAACAAATGCTCGAACTTGCCCAGGACCCCTCGGTGGGCATTGTCGGCGCGGAACTGCTCTACCCGGACCACAGCAGCGTGCAGCATGCCGGCGTGTGCGTCGGCGCCTTCGGCATTGCGGAGCACTATGGCAAGTACCTCAAGATCGACCCCGACAAGCCCGACATCCGGTACCTGGGCAGGCTGGCCATTCCACACGAAATATCCGCAGTCACCGCGGCCTGCCTGCTGATCCGCAAGGACGCCTTCGATGCCGTCCAGGGCATGGACGAAGGGCTTGCTGTGGGCTTTGGCGACGTGGACCTGTGCCTGCGCGTGCTGAAGAAAGGCTGGCGCATCCTGCAATGCCCCCCGGCCATTCTTATCCACCATGAGTCCTATACACGCGGCAAAAGCATCGGAGAAGACCCACATCCGAAAGATTCCGCCGCCTTCGTGGCACGTTGGAAAGAGTTCCTGGAACTGGGCGACCCCTACCACAATCCCTGCCTCCTGTTGACCCAGCACTCCTGGCACGTCAAGACACCATTGCATTGCAGCTTCGTCAGCCGCCGTCGCGTCTTCGAGCGCGATGCGGACACAGGGCGGCAAAAGCTTTACCACGGATGAGCCCGCCCGAAGGCCTGGCCGCAGCAGCCACCCCGGCCGCTCCGCCAGCAGACGGAGAAGGCGTGACGGTCATCGTCGTCAACTGGAATGGGGGCGGCATGCTGGCCACCTGCGTTGCCCACCTTCAAGCGCAGACCACCCTTCCCGCCCGGGTTTTCATCGTTGACAATGCAAGCTCCGACGACTCCCTTGCCCGCTTGCCGCAATGGGATCGCGTCACAGTGCTGCGCATGCCCTCCAACCTGGGGTTCGCGGCCGGCAACAACCGCGCGCTGGAGCAAGCCACCACGCCCTACGTGGCGCTGCTGAACCCCGACGCCTTCGCAGCCCCAGACTGGATCGAGCAACTCCTGAAAGTGGCGCGGGCCCATCCCGAGGCCGCATCCTTCGGCTCCCGCCAGCTCAGCCACGAGACCCCCTCCCTGCTCGACGGCATCGGCGATTGCTACCACCTGAGCGGAATGGCTTGGCGAGACGGGCATGGCCAGGCACAGGAGGCAGCCCACCTGACCGAAGGCGAAATATTCGCCCCCTGCGCGGCTGCGGCCCTTTACCGCCGCCAGGCACTGCGCGAAATTGGCGGCTTCGACGAAAGCTACTTTTGCTACATGGAAGACGTCGACGTGGGCTTTCGGCTTCGCCTGGCCGGCCACGCCTCGCGCTACGCGCCCCTGGCCTGGGTCACGCACGTCGGCAGCGCCACCAGCGGAGGCGCGCGCAGCAACTTCGCCAGCTACCACGGCCATCGCAACATGGTCTGGACCTATATAAAGAACATGCCCGGAATAATGTTCTGGGTGTTTCTACCCCTGCATATTGCGGCCAATATCGCCAGCTTACTGCTGCTGGCCACGCGGGGGCAGGGAAAGGTGGGCATGCTGGCCAAGCTGCACGCGCTGCGCGGCGTGCGGCACGCATGGTCACAGCGGCGCGCCAGCCAGCGCAATCGCAAGGCGTCCCTGGCCGACATCTGGCGCGCGCTGGACAAGCGGATCCTGCGCAGCAAACAGAGTCCCCGCCAATATTAATTAACTTAATATGTCTGCCAGCACTTCACCCACTGGCAAAACCGTGGGCAGCCCCCAGCATAGCGCATTCGGCCAGCCCCTGCGCGGAGGGGAATCCCGCCCCCAGAATCAACATTCCTGGTTAGCGGGTACCTCTCCACGGTGGGCACCGGCAGGTGCTTCTGGCGCAACCCCGGCCTGAATTGCCACCCGAAGTGTGAAAAAAACCACGCCTGGCCCCTTATTAGATCAAGGGGCGTTGTAAACCCCCCCCGCCCCGGCACCCGCTCCGCTAAACTTCGGACACCCGAGCCGGTGACGGTTTTCAGGCTGGATTCCAGCCAAAAAGACCGCCGCACGTGGTCGATGTTGTATTTTGCAAACATCGGTTTCGCACAGTACAGCACGGGTGTTGTCCCCTGAAACGGCTGTGCTACCATCACGCAGCGTAATCAATCTTGGTAGTTGCGCTTTCAACTTTTAACTGGAGTTCATACATGAGAAAAAATCTTCTCGCCCTGAGCATTGCTGCCATGGTTGGTGGCCTGTCTGGCGCGGCCAACGCAGCTGTTTTCGTGAACACCGCAGCCGCCGGCGGCGTGGCTGCTCCTGGCGTGACTGCGGCTACGGTGCTTGAGCCCACCGTGACCGGTGTTGGCCACATCCTGACCGTGCCTTACTTCACCACGCAAGGCACCAACGCCACGCTGCTGAATCTGGTGAACACCGACACGACCAACGGCAAGGCTGTGAAGCTGCGTTTCCGTGGCGCTGCCAACTCTGACGACGTGTTCGACATCACCATCTTCCTGTCGCCTGGCGACATGTGGACGGCCAACGTGTCCGCCTCTGGCGAACTGTCGTCGCTGGCTACCAACGACACCAGCTGCACGCTGCCCTCCGCTGCCGACATCAAGGCACTGGGCGGTCTGTTCAAGACGGGCCGTGTCCAAGGCGCTGCTGCCGCCCAGACTCGCGAAGGCTACGTTGAAATCCTGAACATGGCGGACATTCCTCCTGTTGCTACGGCTGGCTCCCTGTTCGTGGCTACCAAGCACGTGAACGGCGTGGCACCTTGCACGCAGTCGGTGATGAACGCCCAGGAATTTGATCTGGTTGCTGGCGGTGCCAACGATCCTCTGACACGTGGCTACTCGTGGCCTACTGGCGGCCTGACCGCCAACTGGACCATCGTGAACCTGGCAGACAAGGCTTCGTTCTCCGGTGAAGCCGTGGCCGTGCGTGCAAACGTGACTGCTGGTGGCGTTTCTGGTGCTGGCAACTTGGTGTTCTTCCCACAAACGGCAGATGCTCCTGCCCTGCCAGCTGGTGGCGTCGCAGGCTTCACGGCTGACCCACTGCTGCAAAGCGCTGGTTTCGCTACGTCCGTCGCGAACTACGACTTCCCTGATCTGTCCACGCCTTACGCAGGTGGCACCGTTGATGCAGCTGGCACGGCTGCTCAAGCTGAAGCTCTGGCTGGCGCGCTGGCCACCACTTCGGTGATCAACGAGTACCTGACCGGTGGCGTGGCTGACTTCGCAACGGACTGGGTGTTCTCTATGCCTACCCGCCGCTACGCAGTCGCTCTGAACTACGCAGCAGCTGTTAGCTCCCGCCTGCTGTTCAATGCTGGCGTGAACGACCACTTCACCGCCGCCAACACGGCGCTGAATACGGACGGTTCGCAAGCTTGCGTGACGCCTGGCGGCACGATGCGCGGTTTCGACCGTGAAGAAAACACGAAGACCACGTTCGTGATTTCTCCTGACGTCGCTCTGAAGTTCTGCGGCGAAACCAGCGTTCTGACCTTCGGCACCCCCGTGCTGGGCGCCAAGATCGCTACGTCTGGCATCAACGCTGGCTACGCCAACGGCTGGCTGCGTATCGGCACGGGCGGCGCAACCGGCGTCGGCCTGCCAATCGTGGGCTACGCTGCTGCCAAGGCCAAGGGCGTGAACCTGGGTGGTACCTGGAACCACCGTACGGCTCGTCCTGCTCCTTAATTGGAAGCTGGCAACAGCCATTGAATCTGCTTTTGCAGAGTTCTGAAAAGGCGGGGAATTTCCCCGCCTTTTTTTCGTCTAAAAATTGGGACGCTGGCCGGCCCCGGCTGCCGCAGGGCGGTTGAAGCAGCCATGCCGTTACCGCCTGATGCGTACATGCGCAACCGTGATCGATTGCCCACCGGCTGGCACGGCATGGCCGCAACATACCGCCACCTTGTTTGTAACCCTCCAACATCCTCGAATGAAGCTTTCCAAAACCTCTTCCATCACATCCCGCGCCGCCTTCCTGCGCGCGGCAGCCTTCACTTTCTGCGCAGCAATGATTGCCATGCCGGCGTTCAGCCAGTCCACCCCAGGCAAGGTGTTGATGCAAGGGGCCAACGTGGCCATCACCACGGACGACCTGCTGGCCGACATGCAGCGCATGCCCTCGGAAGTCCAGAACAAGCTGCTGGCATCGCCCGAACAAATGCGCGTGCTGGTCGACAACATCTACCTGCGCCGCGCCACAGCGCTGCAGGCCGAGAAGAACCCCGCCATCGCCAAGGACCCGGTGGTGCAGTACAAGCTCCAGGCCGCCCGCGAGAACGTTCTGGCCGAAGCCCTGTTGCTCGAACGTGACAAGGAAACCGCCCTCTCCAGCGATGCGCTGGACACCTATGCGCGCGTGACCTACAAGGCCGAGCCCAAGCGCTTTGAAGCCCCTGCGGAGACGCGCGCGAGCCACATCCTTATCCAGGGCAAGACCCCTGAGAATCTGGCCAAGGCCGAGAAGCTGCTGGCTGACATCAAGGGCGGCGCCAAGTTCGAGGATCTGGCCAAGGCCAATTCGCAAGACCCGGGCAGCGCGGCCAAGGGCGGCGATCTGGGCTGGTTCGCCAAGGGACGCATGGTCAAACCCTTCGAGGACGCCGTGGAAGCGCTGCAAAAGCCGGGCGACATGAGCGGCATCGTGACCAGCGATTTCGGCTATCACATCATCCGGCTCGATGGCCGCAAGCCCGCGGGACCACGAACCTTCGAGGAAGTCCGGGAGCAACTGCGCGCCGAGGCCATCGGCAAGATGCAAAAGGAAAACCGCCAGAAGCATGTGGACACGCTGCGCGGGAACGCCAAGGGTGATGAAACCGCCCTGCAAGCGTTCATCGACGCCCAGAAGGCCGCCCGCAAGTAATCCTCCGCGCTCTCGAAACGCCCCCGCGGGGGATTGATCCATGAAAATTCTTGCTGCCGAATGTCTGGCGTTGTGGCGCATGCGCACGCTCTGGTGGGTCATGACCCGCCGGGAAATTGCAGCCCGGTACGCCGGCACGGCGGCAGGCGTCGTCTGGGCCTACATCCAGCCGCTGCTCATGGTGGCGGCCTACTACGTTGTCTTTGACGTCGTCTTCGCCATGCGACTGGGGGAGAATGCGCCTACGCGGGCCGTCGGCGCGTATCTGGTGGTGGGCGCGCTCCCCTGGATGGCCTTTTGCGACTCGGTGTCGCGCGGCATGTCCAGCCTGGTGGAGGCTGGGGGCGTACTGCAAAAGAACGCACTGCCTCCCGTGCTCTTCCCTGCCCGGTCGGTGTCAGCCAGCATGCTGGTGCATGGCCCTTTGCTGATCGGCCTGGCACTGGCTTACGGACCTCAGCACCAGTTCCCGCTCGCGCTCGTTGCACTGCCAGTGCTGGTGGGAATGCAGTTCTTGCTGAGCTTGCTGCTGGGGTATGTGCTGGCGATCTTCGCGGCGGCATTGCGTGACACAGTCCAGATCGTCGGCTTTGCCCTTTCCATCGGCATCTTCCTGAGCCCGATCCTCTTTCCACTGGACATGTTCCCCGAACCATGGCGATGGGTGTTGTGGCTCAACCCCATGACTTCGCTGGTGCTGGGCTACCAGGCAGTGCTCCTGCAAGGCGCCTGGCCGGATGCCCGCACGTGGTGGGCATTGCTCTGCTGGTGCGCGGGCAGCGCCTTGATCCTGACCGTGCTGCTGCGCCGCAGCCGTGACCAATTGGTGGACTGGCTATGACGGCGAATCTTGAAGTCCGGGGCGGCCTTGTGCTGCACGCGGACCATGTGGGCAAGGAATACAAGCTGTACGACGCCCCCAAGGACAGGCTGAAATCCCTCCTGGGAGGCGGCGCGCGCCACCGCAGCCACTGGGCACTGCGCGACGTGTCGTTCACCCTGGGCAGGGGGCAATGCCTGGGCGTGGTGGGCGACAACGGCGCGGGAAAGAGCTCGTTGCTGAAGCTGATCGCGGGCACCTTGCAGCCCTCCACCGGGCGGGTGGTGTGCTCTGGCCGCATCACGGCCATTCTGGAGTTGGGCACAGGTTTTCATCCTGACTTCACGGGGCGGGACAACCTGTATTTCGGCGCCAGCCTGATCGGCATCTCTCCATCGGACATGCGCGCGCTGGAGGCCGGCATCATCGAGTTCTCGGAGCTTGGCGAAGCGATCGACCGGCCCGTCAAGACCTACTCTTCGGGCATGACCGTGCGCCTCGCCTTCGCGCTGGTGACGGCTCTGGAGCCCGACCTGCTGATCATCGACGAGGCGCTGGCGGTGGGAGACCAGCATTTCCAAAAGAAGTGCATCGAGCGCATTGCCTCGTTTCGCGACAGTGGCTGCACCATCCTGTTTTGCTCCCACAGCCTCTATCACATCCGCCAGCTTTGCGACGTGACGCTCTGGCTTGATCGCGGCACGCAACGCGCGTTCGGGGACACGGAGACTGTGCTATCGGCATACGAGGTCCATGTGCGGGCCAAGGACCAGGCGGGGCGAAGCGCGGCTGCTGCAACGGCGGCATCCACGCCAGCCACGGCCGAGGGCCACAAGGTCCCAGCAGGCTCCGCGGGCATTGTGTCGGTGGACATCGAAAACCTGCAAGACCTGGGAGACGGCCTCGCACCCCGGCTCCAGTCGCCCGATCTGGTGATCAGGATCACAGCGCGGTCGCTGCCCGGCGAACAGCCCCAGTTCGGCATCATGCTCGAGCAAGCCCATGGCGCCGGGATCACGTCGGTGGGCACGCTCAACGACGGAGCCACGCCGACACACCTTGGAAATGATGTTTGGCAGGCGTGCGTCCGCTTCACGGAACTGCCGCTGCACACCGGAGAATACGTGGTGAGTGCGTTTCTTTTCGATTCGCGGGGTTTGGCGGTCTACGAGCAATGGCTTCACTGCGCGAACTTCCGGCACAGCTATGCGCTGAGCACACCGGGCCTGGTTCGGCTTCCCCACCAATGGGAGTGAGCCTTGCCTGGGGTTGAACTGATGTCCCGCATGCGCACGCAGGTGCGCGACGCCCTTGAACTGGTCCTGTTGCCTGGGCTGGCGGCACTCCTGCCGTGGTCCTTCTGCTTTCGCGTGTTCCGCTTCATCGCCGCGCGCAGTCCATGGCTCTACCGTGACGCCTGCGAAAAGGCGCTGCAGGAAGCCCATGCGCGGGGACATGTCCCCGATGCAAGCCAGGGGCAGTGGCTCCTGCGCCGCAGATTGCTCACGCTCGTGGACCATGCGGATCTGTATTTGGCGCAAACCCGGTCGGGCAAATGGATGCACCGCCACCTGCAGGTTCAGGGCACGTGGCCAGCGCCATCGGAGGCAGGGATTTTCTGCACCTTCCACTGGGGTGCTGGCATGTGGGGGCTCAAGCATGCGGGAGCGAATGGTATGCGCGCCCATGCGCTGGTGGCCGCGCTGGAAGGAACACAATTCGCCGGTCGCCCCATCCTCCATTGGTACGCCCGGCGCCGCACGCGCATGGTGGCCAAAGCACTGCAAGGCCCTACCCTCGATGTATCAGCCAGCCTGGCCCCGGTGCTTCGCGCCCTGCGCAGCGGCGAACAGGTCATGGCGGCCATTGATGTTCCGTCGGACCAGGTGGCCGCCAGCATTCCTGTGCGGCTGCTGGGCATCCAAACGCATGTGCCCAAGGGGCTGATGAGGATTGCCGTCGAAAAGGGGGTGCCAGTCAGTGTTTATGTGACGGGACTGGATTTCACCACCGGGCAGAGGTTTCTGAAGATTAGTCCGTTGGGTGTCCATGAAGACATCGCCACACTCGCTCAGGCCATTTTTGGACATCTGGACCAGGCGATCGCCTCTGACAGTGCCGCCTGGCATTTCTGGAGCGAGGCGCCCCGTTTTTTTGGGCCCCCAGCCAGATAGCCCTCTCTATTCCAAAAAAAGGGGCGCATGCATCAGTGATGCATGCGCCCCTTTTTACCTCAACAGCCCAGGACGGGCCATGGGGTCAAGGGTTTTGGTGGAACCACCAGTTGTTCTCGTCCTTGATCCAGACTTCCGAGATCTTGCTGGAGATGGGCGATGAGAAACCTCTCGCGACCACCAGCGTTTCCAGCTTCACCACGGCCGTGCAGCGCTCCGCATTTTCACAAGTCACCGAATCAAGCTTCGCGGACAGCCACTTTGCACCGTCGCCAAACCGGTTAACATAACTCTGCGGGCTCAACACAACGCGCTCCGCCGGGGTCAGATACGCATAGGCCTTGGCATAGTCGCTCTTCAACAGCAGATCCCAGCGATCCTGCGCACGCTTGCTCACGATCTGCTCGGGATTTTGGGTGGTGGCAGTGGCTGCACAGCCGCTCAGTGCCGCCACGCACAGGGCGAAGGTGGCAAGCAAGGTACCGCGCTTGGTGAATGTGGACGAGTGCTTCATTGGGGTACGACTTTCAAAAATGCTGTTTACTTGGAAAATGGAATGGCCTGAACAGGCTGCACAGGGGCGGTCCTTCGATTGGCATCGAATTCCTTGATTTGCACCAGCCCTTTCATGCGGTCTCGCAGGTCTTCACTGACTTCCCTGATGTCGATGTCGGAGCGAACGACACGCGGCGTGATGACGACAATGAGTTCAGTGCGCTTACCTTCGTTCGCCGTTGTTCCAAAAAGGTTCCCAATCACCGGCAGGGTATGCAGCAAGGGGACGCCAGACTTGGATGTCGTCCCACGCTCCTGAATCAGCCCCCCCATCACGATGGATTCGCCCGAACGCACGGCAAGCTTGCTGGAAAGCTGCCGCTGAAGGAAGGCCCGTTGCTTGGTGATCTCATCCTCCCCGCCCACGTCGGTCACGGACTGCTCCACCTGCATGGTCACGATGTTCCCGGAGTTGACGGATGGCGTAACGATCAGGTTGATACCCGTGTCCTTGTATTGGATGTTGCTGGTGACAACACCCAGGTTGCTGGTGGTGCCGGCCTGGACGGGGGTCTGATCACCCACCGCGATGGAGGCGGTGTGGTTGTCAAGAACCATCAGGGAGGGGCTCGCCAGCACCTTGACGGACGTCTTGGCGGAGAGGGCGCTGAGAATGGCCCGCACATTTCCTGCGGGGTTGCGCAACGTGTAAGAAAACCCGCTGGAGGGCTGAACAAGCGAACCCGGCGTCGTGGTGTTGGTATTCGACAGCCTGCCTACCCCCGTATATCCGGTGCTGGCACGGTTGTCGCTGAACTCCCACTGAAGGCCATATTGCAGATCGTCCGAAAGAGTCACCTCCACGATGCTGGCCTCGATCAGCACTTGCGTCAGTGGCAGATCAAGGCGCTTCAGCGTGGCTTCAATCTTGGCGTATTCGGCACGGGTGCTCCACACCAGCACGGCGTTGTTGAGCTCATCCGCCATGACGCGAATGCTACCCAGCGTCGCGGCGGTGGGCGCGGTGGCCCCCACCGTGCCTTGGCCGCTTCGCCCGCCCAGCATGCTGGTGCCGGTATTGTTCTGAGAAAACCCACCGGTACGGGAGCCGAAGCCGCCCGTCAGCGACCCCGAGCTTCCTCCAAACAGGTTTGAATTCCCTCCCTGCTGGCCAAAGGCATTGCCCGTGGAGGTGGAAAGCCCCGGCGCAACGCCGCTGCCGGAAACATTGTTCGTCTGCTGCTTGCCATCACCAAAAATACCGCTCAGCACGCTGGTCAGGTGGCGTGCGTTGACGTTCTTAACTTGGTAGACAAAGAGTTGGGCATCCGCGCCGTTGTCGCTCGGCTGATCCAGGCGCTCAATCCAGCGCCGGGCCTCCTCCAGATACGCGGCGCGCGGCGTTACAACCAGCACGCTGTTGATGCGCTCAATGGGCATGATGCGCAGGGCTCCAAACAAGGGATTGGAGTCCCCTATGCCGGCAACACCGCCTTGCGCACCGGCAGCACTGGCCGATTGCGCTGTCACCGCGGTATTGCCTGCCTGTGCTGGGGCTCCGGATGCGCCAGCGCCAGTTCCGCCGCTGACCAGGCGCAGCGCCGACTCGACTTCCTTGATGGTGGCGTACTTCAGGGGAAACACCCCCACGGACATTCCCTTGAGCAGATCGACATCGAATGTCGCCACCAGATCAAGCCACCCTTCCGCCTGATTGCGGGTACCCGCCAGCACCAGAAGATTGCGAACGGAATCCACGCGCACCATGGAATCTGCAGGCATCAATGGTCGCAAGATGGCCGCCATCTCGTTGGCCCCAATGTACTGAAGCGGAACGACAATGGCACCGTATCCCGGCGGAAGCGTCGCACCGCTGCCGGCTTGCCGGACGGCAGAGCCAATGCTCTTGAGCGCGTCAGGCCGTCCCACATGGTAGGAGCCACGTGCATCGCGCAGGAGCGCAAGGCCGTTCGCCTGCAAGGCACTCTCCAGGAGAAAGACCGCCTGGTCAGGAGCCACTGGAACCTTGGTGGACAGGGTCACCGTTCCGTTCAATGGAGGATGCAGCACATAGTCGGCTTTGAGCACGTCACCCAGAATGGTGCGAACCACTTCGGCAATGGGCGCCTCTTCGAAATTGAACGAGATGGGGGGGCCCTCGACCCGTGGCGAATTCTTTGGCGCTGCAATGACGCGGTCATTGCCACGCAGAATCCGTGGCTCCGAGGTGGGCGGCGGCGAGGGGGAACTTCCGTCCTCGGAAGTACGGACCGCCGTGCCAGAGCCATCATTGGGTTGTTGCGAGCGCCCTGCGTTCGATATGTCAGACGCAGTTCCCGTCGCGGAAACAGACGGTTGAGCCGCAGCGAGTTGGCAGACAACAATTGCAGCTGCGCTCAGCGCATATGGATAGGGTTTCATAGATTCCAAGGAATGTCTTGCGATGCAAAAAAGCTAAGGCCCAAACCGTGATGCCCTGGGAGGAGCTGAGGGGGTCGGATTGACAGGCGTATTGCCTGGCGCCATAGCCGGCGGCGTCGGTTGTTGCTTCGTTATCCCCATCGGGGGCGGCGTCGGGAAGGCTTGCGCCGCATTCGGTGCAGGCATGTTTGGCATACCCGTATAGGTATTGACGAGGGAGCGCGTCATGTGAATGGTGCGCGTCTGACCATCATTTCGCCCGAAGGTTGCAGCTCTGCCCTGAACGGATTGCAGCACCCATCCGTCAACGCTTTCATTCAATTTCATACGCCGGTTTTTTCCGGCAATCTGAATGATGATCCCATTTGTTTGTGCGCCCTGGAACAGGCCCACCAGCTTCGCGGTGCTCAAGTTGTCGACCACCGCCGCCTCTGCCTCCGAGGAAACGATCACAGGAGGCGGCGGCCGGCGGGTGGGCGAAAAGAGGGGACGCTCAAGCATCGCCAGTGCGCGCCCACCGTCCACCGGGCTTTTTGCGGGCAGCACGGGCAGCATCGCGTTGTAGTCGGCGGTAATCGGCGAAGGTGGCAGCCATCGCGTGTTTCTCAAAGACCCTTCCTTGCCTATCCACAGAGCGCCCAGTCCCAAGGCCAGCAGCAGGTTCGCCGCACCCAGCAGCAACAAAACGTACCGCTTCATGGCCGCGCCCTCAAGATCACGAGATTGAATTGAACCCCGAGCTTCTGAACACCCTTCACAGGCCCGCCAATGACCTGAATCACGAAGCCATCGACCAGGATGGCAGGCGTTTGCTCGTTCAGCGCCGCCAAGGCGAGTTGGGCCGCCATGAGATCGCCCTCTGCACGCACCGTCAAAGGAATGCGCTCAAAGTCCTTGTCTTCCTTCACGGCGAGCACCTGGGTGCTGACAATATTGAGTCCCGCACTGGCCAGAACCCCTCGGATGCGCTGCTGCACCTCATTGGCCAGTTGCGTGGCATCCTGACCAGGCGGGTGCATGTATTGGGCCAGTTGCGCCTTCGCCGTGGTAGCCGCCTGGACAAGTGCCTCCTTGTTCTCAAGCAACCCCAGCAAACGCGCATAGCGCGGCTCAATTTCTGCAATGCGTCCATTGGCCCATTGGTACTTGGCGTGCAGATACATCCCCGCCATCAGGAAGGGGGCGCAGACCAGCACTGCAACCATCGAAATGAATACCAAATTGCGGCGTGTTGTCTGGTTCATGAGCCGGTCTTTCCCTTGGCAGCAGAAGATGGGGAAGACGCTGCCGGCGGTTTGTCCATGCCGGATGAGAATCGGCTGCGCGTCACAGGCGCCACCGCGCCAGAAGCCAGCGGTGCCGGAGCCGGAGCCGCAGATGCTTCGGGGGCACTGGCCGGCGCTGCCGGGCTCTCCGTGGCCGGGACCTTGTTGGGAGACGCAGCAACCGAGAACGCTGCAGGATCCAGTTGAAACTCGATGTTGAAGCTGTCGAGGGTTGCCCCGGGATTGCGAACCGCAGCTATGGGCGCGCGAACGTCCTTGAATCCACGCTGCGTCCCCAGCTGCTGCATAAGCGAAGCCGCATTGGATGTAAGCCCTGTGATTTTTACTTTGAGGCCAGTGACCTCCAGCGTGTTGAGGGACGTGTCGTCTGCCAGTGTTTGAGTCAGTATCTCCATCAACGCCAGCCCATCCACGCGCTCCACAAGAACTCCGCGCAGCAGATTCAGGCGATCCACCGTCTTCACGAACGCCTCCCGCTCGGAGGCAATCGGCGCCGTGCGTGCCTGCAGGTCGGAGTAGGCATATGCCGCTTCAATGGCTCTGAGTCTCAACTGGGCGATCGGTGTGACGGCAATGCCCGCCCCAAGGATCAGAATTGCGAGAATGAGCAGGTAGTTGATGCGGCGCTGCCGCGCGCAATGCTGCTCGCGCCGGCCTTCACCCCAACCCGCAAGAACCACACGCTGCTGACCTGATGAAAGCAGGGCCCAGACTTCGGGCTCTTGTGCGGCGTGCAACCGCCCTTTTTGGATAGCCAGATACTCAGCCACCTGCTTGCGGGAAGCCAGCACCATGTCTATCTGGTAGCCCCCCCCCCTCGGACGCGGGGACGCTTGATAGCCCCAAACCAGATCCTCCGAAGGAAAAGGACTTACGGAGGCGGCTTCCAAGGTCAACGCCTGGGCCATGGAAGAAGGCGGCATCAATGGCAATGCGAAGTGCCGTTCCAGGAAAATGTGCGCTGGCAACTCTACGGCTTCGAAAACCGCCTTGCTCGGCTTTGCGGAGGAAGGCAGCCACCTGAAGCCATACCAAACCGCTTCCGATCCGTCCGCACGGAATACTTTTACCGGCACCTCGGGCGACAGCCAAGCCAGAACGGGCCATTGCTGGGCACTTTTTGCGAAGGCGGAGAACTCAGCCCGCAAAGCGGCTATATCCAGCCCGAAGAAAAGCGTTGAAGATGAGGTTGAGGACATTTAAGGGGAGGCAGCCGCCATCATGGGGGTGCAATGATCCACTGTTCTGCATTGAAAATACGCCACGGCAACCCAGAGACATTGTCTGGCCTGAGATCTACGTTTCGTAGAACCACCGTCCAGCTTCCGTCGCCATTGGGTACTTTCGCTTGGATTCTGTACCGCGTAGAAGGCGAGACACCAGTGAATTCGCCATTCAAACCGGTGATGTCGACTTCCATGGAGTTGGCACCCGAATCGAGGCGCGCATCAATGGCTTGAGCACGTGATGCGTTCCCACCAGCAAGCACCAGGAGCACTTCCTTTGGAGCCGCTAGCGGGTTGACTCTGCCACTGCCCTGAGCCTCGGCAGTCAGGAGCGGGGAAAGTCTAGCATAGAGCTCATAATCGACTCCAGGGACACGAAGCAAGTCTTGGATCGCTTCGAAACCCCACTGGCGCCCCGTGGCATCACGCTGCGCGCGTGCTTCAATCGTAGCCGCCGCCAGACGTGCCGCCGCGTCGGTTGCCAGCTTGCCGGCAACCGTGTAAGTGGCCACCAGAAGTGCTTCCGGGGCCCTGTTGATGTCAATGAGTCCATTCAATGGCGTCAGCTGCACTTCAACCAATCTCTCCCGGTATCGGTATTCCTTGAGTTGCCGCCGGTTGATGCGTTCTGCGCTGGCCAACATGTCTTGCAAGGCCAGTGCCATTGCTGCCTCTCCAGCGGCTACCGCTTCCACCGAGCGCCGGGCCGCTCCCACAACGCGCAACTCGGAGCGTACAGAGAGTTGAATGCCGCCAACGGCGATGGCCAGCGCAGCCACGATCCATAGCACGGCCAAAAGCGCCACCCCTTGCGAGGAGGCATCGGGCACGCCATCTTTACGAACGACTTCGGCGCCCACGATCAGTCCACTCCAGAGGAGAAGGCTCCTCCGGCCCGATCGGAGAATGGCAACGAGCGCGTGGCCACTACAAGCAGTGGCCAAGGACCATCGCGCGTTGCGACGTCAATACGGATCCGGGACGGTAGACCGTCAGCCCGCACCCATCGGTCAACCCAGAGCGGCCGCACTTGTTGCGCCATGTCTTCGTAGCTGATTTCAAATGCCTGGACTCCGCGAGCCAGTACCCTGCTGTCAGCCTGGTCCCAGTTGGGCATGGCGACCTGCCCTTCCCATGGAACGAACCTGATGACCAAGGCGGACGTATCTGAAGAGCCCTCGACTGCCAGACGGAAAATGAAACGTCCTCCAGCCCCATGGCGAGCCGGCATGATGCCGACCCAGACAACGGCATCCCGCAGCCCAGAAAACAAGAACGGACTTTCGTCCTGCCGCTGCATCGCTCCTGTACGGCGGACCGACAGGCGCCCCATGGTGGTGCGAAGAAACGCTGCAGCAACACGGAGTTCATCCGCCCGTTCGACGCGCTGATCGACACGTTCTTCCGTCTGCGCCATGCTTCTCAATGCAGAAGCCATACCCAGCATTAGCAGCGACAGCAAGGCCATGGTAACGAGCATTTCCACCAAGGTGAAGCCTCGATCTCGCCCCCGGGCAGGATGATCTCCGCACAGCCTCATCGCACACCCGCGCCAGGAAGGTTCAAGCGCTGGGGCCGAAGGGTATGCAATTGCACCGAACGCACGGTGTCCTGCTCACGCCAAGCGATTTCGATGCTCAGTTCGTGCAGTGGGGGCGAGGACGGATTGCGCTGCGCCGCTTCCGTGGTAAAGGGCGCACTGCTCACATGCCAGTCATAGATGCCCGCTCGACCACTCTCATTCCACCCGTCAGCCGGCACCACATCGCGTGACGCCAAGAGAGACTCGCCGACGACGACTGCACGCTGATAGAGCTCCGCTGCAGCGACACTCCTGGCATTGGTACCCATCGCCTTGTAGAGAGCACCCAACGACATCGCCAGTATGGAGAAGGCCACGAGCAACTCCAGCAGCGACATGCCGGCCTCCCTTGACCAATGCATGCGACTCATGGCGACAAGGGTTCTTGAAATACCTGACCGGAAAGCCAGTCCACCCGCAGCCGCACTCCCGCCCCGGAGGGCCGCACGATATCAATGCTGCCCCCCGTCGCCCCTCCGTCCGGCAGAAAGCGGATTGCAGCCACCCCGGAACGCAATTCGGTGCCCGCCACCGTGGCTCGTACATTGACGGCCTCGGGCAAAGACTGGGCGGCACCTCCGTCCCGGCCATAGTTCCGGCTCTGAAGATCCACCCAGAAGCGGGTTTCGCCACGCCCGGAGACGGCCAGATGCCTTGCGCCCCGCATCTCGGTCACCATGGTTCGTACTGCATTTCGGTACTGAGCAGAATCTCGAAGGCGCTCAAAGGCAAGCGGCGTGACCCCCACCAGCAAGGCCATGATGGCAAAAACCACCAGCAATTCGACCAGGGTGAATCCGCGCTGACGCCGCATAAGCTCTTCCAAGGGGGCGCCAGATCAGTTCTTGTTCCGTACGTCTGCCGCTTCTCCCTCCCCACCTGGGGCACCATCGGAGCCCAGAGACAGAATTTCAATGCCTCCGTTCGGACCGGGGTTGGCGTAGCGATATGGGTTGTTCCAAGGGTCCTTGGGCAATTCCCCTCGCAAGTAGGGGCCGCTCCAGCCATTCACACTGCCCGGGCGCTTGACAAGCGCCTCCAGGCCTTCTTCCGTGGATGGGTAGCGCCCGACATCCAGCTTGAACAACTCAAGCGATTTGTCCAGATCAGCGATCTGAATTCCGGCGGTTTTGGTCTTTGCCCCCCCAAACTGATTGAGCACACGGGGTCCCACAAGGCCAGCAAGCAGGGTCAATATCGCCAATACAACCAGCAACTCAATCAGGGTAAAGCCCTTGGCGCGGCCACCCGCAAAATCCAGCCGCTTTGCCCTGCGTTCCAAAAATCGATAGTTCATCACATTCCTCAAAATCAAAAATATCAACCAGCAAGATCGTTGATGGACAAGATCCCCATCAAAATGGAGACAATGATTGCAGCGATCAAGACACCCAAGACAAGAATGAGAACGGGCTCCACCAATGTCAGCAGTCGTTTGATGCCGACTTCCACCTGACGGTTCAATATTGTTGCAAGCTCGAGCATCATGGGACCAATGCGGCCCGTTTCCTCGCCGACCCGAATGAGATTGATGGCCAGGGGCTCGAAAATACCCGTTGCCGAGATGGCCTGGACTACTCGCCCACCTTCCTTGACGATGGGGGCGACCCGGGCCAGTGATTGCCGCAGGACGGCGTTGCCCACGGTTTCCGTCGCGATGTTCAGCGCTGTCAACATGGGAACGCCATTTCCGATCAACGTACCCAAAGATCTCGAGAACAGCGTCAGTTGGTATTTGAGCGCAAGATTCCCCATGATGGGCAGCTTCAAAAGACGCGTTTGCCACCAGTACCGCCCCCCTGGCGTCTTGAGCCAGCGCGTCAACAAGGTCCCCAAGAGGAACACGCCAACCCCGATAAACAGACCGTACTGCGTGAAAACCTGCCCCATCTCCATGACAATCTTGGTGGGCAACGGCAGCGCATCGCCCATATCGGTAAACAGTTTCTCAAACTGTGGCACCACAAAGCCCAGCATGGCAATCAGAGACAGCACGGCAACCGCCAGCAGGATGGCAGGATAAATGGTCGCGGAAACAATACTCTCCCGCAGCGCGCGCTCGCGCTCCATATGGTCAACCAACCGATCCAGGACGGACGACATTTGCCCGCTCGCCTCACCCGAACGCACCATGTTGATATAAAAATCACCAAACAGCTCCCGGTGCGGTAACAGTGCACGGCTCAGCGGGGTCCCGCCCTTGACGGCGTCCAGCACCTCCTGCAGCAGCGTCCTGACGCTCGACTTGTAGCTCATCTCGATCAGCACACGAAGTCCGTTGTCGAGCGCCAATCCCGCGCGCAGCATGATGGCCAGTTCCGAGGTCAGCGCCTGGACATCCGCAGCCTTGACAGGCCCCTTGATCACCCGTGCCCTTCGCTGGCCAGCGTCCAGCCCAGCGGGAACGGCCTCAGGAAAAGCGCCGCCCGCCGCCAGCGACGCATCTGTCACGCTCAGCGGCGTAAGCCCCTGGCTCCGCAGTTGCTTGAGCGCCAGAGCGGCGCTCGCGGCCGTCAATCGGCCTGCGGTAATTTCACCCGTCGATGAAGCTGCACGCCATACAAAATCAGGCATCGGATTGATCCTGCGTGACACGGGCCAGTTCATCCAGTGTCGTTATGCCGGCAGCCACCTTGCGCAGCCCGTCCTCATGCAGGCTGAGCATGCCCCCTTGCGTTGCGATGGCGTTCAGTGCTCCGGCGTCCTTGCCTTCGATGACTGCACGGCGCATGGCCTCATCGAGCACAAGCAACTCATGGATTCCTGTGCGCCCCTTGTACCCAGACTGGCGGCAATGGTCGCACCCTACTGCGCGATAGACCGATTGGTGAGAAGGGCAGAATCGGGAAAGGCCCGAGCTCTCTCGCACTTCACCAGAAGGGTCCCACGGGGTCTTGCAATGCTCACACAATGTGCGGACCAATCGTTGCGCGAGCACCCCATTGACTGCCGAGGTAATGAGATACCGCTCCACGCCCATATCCTGCATGCGGATGACTGCGCTGGCCGCCGTATTCGTGTGAAGCGTAGAAAGCACCAGATGCCCCGTCAACGCGGACTGGACGGCAATCTGGGCGGTCTCACCATCCCGCATTTCACCGATCATGATGATGTCGGGGTCTTGCCGCAAGATGGAGCGCAGCGCATTCGCAAAAGTCAGATTGATCTGTGAATGCACTTGAATCTGGTTGATGCCCTCCAGTTGGTACTCCACCGGATCCTCCACGGTGATGATCTTCTGGGAGGCAGAGTCCAGCTTGGAAAGCGCGGCATAGAGGGTCGTCGTTTTGCCGGACCCGGTAGGCCCGGTGACCAGCAGGATCCCGTGGGGTTTCGCCAGCAGCCCATTGAAACGGTCGAGCGTGTCCTTCTCAAACCCCATCTTTTCCAGATCCAAGCGCACACTGGCCCGGTCCAGTACACGCATCACAACGCTTTCGCCGTGCACCGTGGGAACGGTGGATACCCGCAAATCCAACTCACGGCCCTTGACCCGCGTCTTGATACGCCCGTCTTGAGGCAGACGGCGCTCGGCAATATCCAAATGAGCGAGCAGCTTGACGCGCGAATTGACAGCTGCGCTGTGGCGTGGGGGAACCACTTCAGCGTTATGAATGACACCATCCACGCGATAACGCACGTGCAAGCCGTCATCGAACGGCTCCAGATGGATGTCGGAAGCACGCATGTCGATGACACGGCCGATGATGGTATTGACAAGCCGAATGACTGGTGCCTCGCTGGCCAAGTCCTTCAAATGCTCGACGAAATCACCCGTATCAAACTCATCGAGAGCTTCGCCATCTGCGCCAGCGTCGTCGTCTGCAGGCTCCGCAAGCGCCTTCTCGATATCGCTCTCGAGCGCAATACCGGGTCGAACACTCAATCCTGTCGCCAACTGCAATGCCTTCAGAACATACGCATCCTGAGGCTCGGACATGGCGACGAACAGCACGTTGTTTTCCACGTAGAGGGGGTACACACTGTGCGCGCTCAGGAACTCCGGCAAAAGCCCCGGAACCTCCGGCATGAGGTCCGGAAATGCATCCGCGCTCACCCACGGAAGGGCTAATTGCTTGGCAAGGGTCAGGACAACATCCAGCTCAGAGACCAGACCCAGACTCACCAGCACCCGCCCGAGCAGGCTGCCCATTTCCTGCTGCGCACCCAACGCGCGCTCAAGGTCGCGTGCGCTGAGCTTTCCCGCCTGCACCAGCAATTCACCCAGCCGCTGGCGCGTGGGAGCAGAAGAGTCGGCCAACTCGGAGGCCGCATAAAGTGTAGATGTGTTCATTGGTTGTCCGCGAACAAGCACGCAAGGGCCCCGGGCCCGGGATTGGAGGCGATGCGCACCCACCCCATGCTTGATGCGGACATGAGTGTAGCTGCCACCAACTCCCCACCAGGCGGCAGAGCCCAGGATGACTGCCAAGGGGTGGCGGAGGCTCCCGCAGGAGCTACCATTTTCATAGCAAAAAGTGCCTACAATCAGGCCTTGCGCGTGTGCCTCGTTAAAAACCTCCAACCTCCGGAGGTTCCTGCCGGCGCTCCAAAACTCACGGCTGTCACATAAGATTGCCCCCGCCGCTTCGGCATAGCCACAAGGCTTTTCGATTCGCATTCCTTTGTCTGTCATCCCATGAACTGGCGCCGTCTTCGCAACGCATCCTCGTTTGCCACGCTGATTTCAGCTGCAGGGGTGCTGGTGGCGGGGGCATGGGGATGGTCTTTCCATTCCCGCGTCAGTACTTCCATTCCCCAGCCGGCGACGATGTTCCTGGCCCCCATGATCGGCGTGATGGAGGCTTGCATCCTCCTGGAGGACAAACCCTACCCGGTGGGGTCACGGCAAAGCAAATGCACCAATGGCAATGGCTCAGCAGCGGCATTGATCGAATCCACCCTCCTGGAATTGCATCCGGATTCTGCGGTCAAGCCGCCCTATGCGCTAGGGTACACCTTGCCGATACCGCTCCTGCAGTTGTTTCGCAAGACGGCAGGGCAATGGAGCATCGACCAGACTGTTGTGTCCCGCCTTGTTCGGACGGTGAAAGATATGGATCGCCCAACCGTTCTGTATTTTTTCTCCACGCATTTTGGCAGCGGAAACGATCTGGAGAGAGAGTTGGGTGCAGACCCCGCCAACCTCGCATACACACAGGATGGTCCGTTGCATTCGGACACCTACTATGGCTCAGCCATTCACAACTGGACATTTGCCACGACTCAAACACCGGTGACAGCCAAACGCATACAGGCTGCCAAGGCTGTGATCGCCGAGATTTGCCGGCTTGAACCTGCTGACAGGGCAAAAATCAGGGCAGTGACGCTACTGGGCGAGTTGCACCACCTGTTTCCTGATTTTGAATCCGGGATGGGTTTCCGCCAGCCCTATCGGATTACGGACTACCGCCCGGAGTCCGCTGCCGGGTTTCAACGCTTTCTCCGCCAGCACTTCCGCGATGTCAAGGAGCTGAACAAGTCCATCGATGCATCCTATCCATCGTTCGAAGCCGTACAGCCTCCTTCCCGGGACATTCGCAAAGAACACCTATCCCAATACACCGAGCACATCGATGCCTATGCCCACGGGAGCTTGCCCATAACGGGGTGGGCCCACATAGAGCAAGCAGGCAACGCCGGGCCTGCGTGGGTGCATGTCTTTCGCAACGGAGAATTCATCGGCAAGCGCCCTGTCAGCCTGGGCCGGCAGGACGTACTGCAGGCCCTGCCGGAACTGGGCGACGCCAACACGGGCTGGCAATTGGACATGGACTTCAGATCCCTGCCCCCGGGGGAGTACCGGATTGATGTGATGCTGGAGGGCAGAGACACCCCCTTGATGCACATCGGGACACGCACCATCCTGATCCAGGCCAGAGACGGCCGCCCTCCTGCAGCACTGCCGCAAAAACCCCTGCCTGCCAGCAGCCCTCCCACCACGCGAACACGGTCACACGTTGATCAACCGCTTGATCGAGCCAACTACTACTACAACCCCCTGGTTCTTCTCTGGCACGCCTTCCGCGCCCAGCAGGTCACGGAGTACATCCGCTTCTTTGACCAGGTGTTCGAGGATTCATGCCTCGCAGGAACGGCACGTTACACCCATCAGATCATCCCCTTCACAAATGCTGGCTGGGATGTAACCAAGTTCGCGATCGAACCTTCACTGCTCTATACGGCGCCCGTTCGCCTGGGAGTCAGCCTGTATGGAGAACCCACTTATGGCAACTCCTTTATCGACTGGTATGCCCGCTCTCCTCGCAGGCGCTATGGCGTGACGGAATTCCACCCGCTGAAAAACATGGACAACCGCGCACTTCGCAAGGCCCTGGACATGCATGCCAGTCATGGTGCAGATTTTCTGTCGTTCTTTCTCGAACCCCGGTGGGACGGCGAACTGGTGCCGCGCAAACACAATATCTTTTCCCTGGCCCCTGAAAATCATCAGTCCGGCTCCGATGGACTTTACCGGTCCATGCAAGAGGTGCTCAACGGAGGCGGGGCGGAAAAATGAATGCCCCATCTGGCTTTCAAAGGGCAATGCCCCTCGCGGCCATTGGCCTGCCCCCCCTTTCGATTCCTGAACAATGCGTCTCCGACATATTTCATTCTTGCTAATGCTGTTGCTGATGTGGGGTTGCGTCCAGGCGCAGCAGCCGACGGGATATGGCAATGTGGACTCCGTGGAGTACCTTGCGAAAGAACACGAGCTACAAATATCGGGATGGGCTGCATCGGACAAACAGAATGTATTTGCCACCAATGTCATCGTCGCCCTCGACGATGACATGGTCTATCGAGGCCGGATGCAGCGGTTTGAGCGCCCGGACGTGGCCCGCGCCTACGGACGCGCCGAGTGGATCGGCTCGGGATTTGTTGTTCGGGTGCAGCTTCCTGACCGCGTCCACGGCACGAACAAGGCGTTGAGCGTGCGGGTGCGCCTGGGCAACGGGGATATCTTTCCTCTGAGCATTCCTTCAACACTCAAGCAAGTTGCATTGCCTGCCAAGCCGTCGCCCTCGGCTGCGATCAAAGCGATGATTGTCGCGGGCTTGCTGCTGCCACTGGCTGGATTGCTTGGCTCGCCGAGACTGTCGTCCGCCATCTCCGCTCGCCGGCCGTCAACAAGGAGCATTCACCCCAGCATGGCGTTCTATGGAAGCGTCGCACTCTCCTTCGCCATGCTGGTCGGAGCGGGCAGCACTGGATCTTCCTTGCCTCTGCTTTTTGAAGGCTCTGAAATCGCTCAACAAAATGGGCAGCCCTGGCTAGGGGAGAACCGGGGCATCCGAAGCGATGAATGGGAAGTCATCACGCCCCTGGCAATCAGTCAGCTCACCCACTCGCCGCCTTTTCCGGTCATCAACAGGAATCAGGGAGAAGAAGGACAAAACTCGCTCATTACCGGCATGACCGGTCTCCCGGCGGCCCACGTATCCACCCTCTCCAAACCTGCAACCTGGGGCTTCTTTTTTCTGGACCTCAGGCGCGCGCTGGCCTGGTACTGGTGGATGCCTATTTTTGGCTGCTTTGCCGCGCTGCACGGAGTCCTCACGCGCATGTTGGGCGTGGGCCAGGTCGCTGCGGCGGGTCTTGCAGTTGCATTCACCTTCGCTCCGTATTCAGTGGGATTCTCCGCGTGGCCGGCCTATACCGCTTTTTTTCCGCTGCTGGCAATGCTCCTGGCGGCACACATACTCAGCAGGGCCTCCAGCCTTGTGACAGCCACGGTCAGCGCGGTGGTTCTCGGGCTGGCACTCGGCGGATTCGCCTTGGTGCTCTACCCCCCTTGGCAAATTTCACTCGCCACGCTTTTCCTTTTGTTCTTTGCGTCATGGATCTGGGTGCATCGCGCCCAGATCCGCTGGGGATGGGCTCAATGGCTGGCGCTTGCAACTGCGATGCTGGTAGCCACCATCATCCTTGGGCTGTGGTGGCGTGATGCCAGCCCCGCCATTGAGGCCATCCGTGCCACGGTGTACCCGGGACGGCGCGTGCTGGAGGTGGGAGGGGACATCGATCCATGGTTCCTGCTCAAGGGGATGTTCACCCCCCTCACCATGTACCAGACCAACGCGGCGATGGATCCCGCAGACGCCAGTTCGTACGTCCTGTTTCCCATCGCTTTTTGCCTTGCAGCAATCTGGGCATCCTGGAGACGCAGGACGACGGCCTGGATCAGCGGGGCATTGGTGCTCTACACGGGACTCGTGCTGGCATACATGTTCATTGGATCCACGCCAGCGATCGCCCGCTGGACACTCTGGGGATCAGTGACCAGCTATCGACTGGATTTGGCACTCGGAATGGCACAGACCCTGCTCTGGGGGTGGCTGCTGGCGCCCTGCCAGACCGAGCGCCCGCCAGCCGCTCCGATGAATTCACACACGCATGCGCGACAGGGAGTCGCGCTTTCGGCCGCGCTCTTCACACTGGTGCTTGGCTTTTGGCTTCATTCGCTCATGCCGCCAGCGATAGCACACTCCATCACAACACCCATGCTTTGGGCCTTCATGCTGATGTCTGGCCTCGCGACATACCTGGTCCTCGTCCAGCGCCACACCTTTGCACTGTCGCTTGTCTGCGGCTGGAGCCTGATCGCCGCGTTGCCATTCAATCCCCTCTCTATCGCGCCCAAGCAGATTACGGTGGCACCCGCACTCATCCAGGCCCTTCGCGAACCTGATCCGCACGCATCCACTGGCAAGGGAAAAGGAACCGCTGTTATCGACGAGCGCACTTGGTCCCTCATTTTGCCCATGGCAAACGAAGCCGTCGCCAACAGCGTTTTCTACGCCCCTCCGGCCACCCTTTGGCAAAGGCTGGATCCACAGGGAATCCACGCCACAATCCACAACAGATACCAACGCCTGTTCGTGCGTTTGGATGGGACGCCTGTCGGACCGGGAGGCTATGCCATCAACTCCCCTCGACTGGACGAAGTGGTCCTGACGCTGGACGCTGCGACTTTCGATTTCCGATTGCTGGGGGTACGCAACGTTCTGAGCCCGTTAAAACACCAGGAGGCACTGAGCAGGAACAAGGGGCTGGAACAAGTCGCTGAATCCACGCAGTGGATTGTCATGAGGGTGAAGTGAGGGGGCATGTCACCTCAGCACACCCTGCACCAGGCTACGCCGACCCGAGATCCGCGTCGCGAAAAAGCTGCCCGCGCTGGTCCTTGTCGGAAAGTACCGGCGCTTGTTCGACGGGCCAGTGGATCCCGAGGTCCGGATCGTTCCAGACAATGCACCGCTCGTGCTGCGGAGCATAGTAGTCCGTGGTCTTGTACAAAAATTCTGCACTGTCGCTGAGCACCAAAAACCCGTGGGCAAACCCCGGCGGCACCCACAGCTGGTGGTGATTTTCCGCGCTCAGCACCTCCCCCACCCACATTCCAAATGAGCGGGAGCCTTTGCGAATATCAACCGCCACGTCAAACACGGCACCGTGCACCACCCGGACCAATTTACCTTGAGGCTGCTGTACCTGGTAATGCAACCCCCGAAGCACGCCCTTGGCACTGCGGCTATGGTTGTCCTGAACAAACTGGTGCTGTGTACCCGTCGCCTCGTTGAAGGCGCGCTGGTTGAAACTTTCAAGAAAAAACCCTCTCGCATCGCCAAAGACCTTGGGCTCGATAAGAAAGACTTCGGGAATCGCCAGGGGTGTTGCTTGCATAGAAAGGCTGTCAGTAGACTTTTTCTTTGAGAAGGTGCAGGAGATACTGACCATAGCCACTTTTCGTGAGGGGCCGGGCCATTTGCTCCAATTGGGCGCTGTCAATCCACTGCGACCGCCACGCGATCTCCTCAGGACAAGCTATCTTCAGCCCCTGGCGATGCTCCAAGGTAGCAATGAACTGCCCCGCCTCCAACAAGCTTTCATGGGTTCCCGTATCCAGCCACGCATAACCTCGCCCCATGATCTCGACGTTCAGCGCCCCTTGCTCCAGATAGAGGCGGTTCAAGTCCGTGATCTCATACTCCCCTCGTGAGGACGGCTTGAGTGCCCTGGCCATTTCAACGACCTTGTTGTCGTAAAAATAGAGGCCTGTTACGGCGTAGCTGGACTTGGGCACCTGCGGTTTTTCTTCCAGCGACAGCACCTTGCCCAGCGCATCGAACTCGGCCACTCCGTAACGCTCGGGGTCGTGGACGTGATAAGCAAACACGCTGGCCCCCTCCGCGCGGTCCATGGCGTTGCCTAACAACTCGTGGAAATCGTGACCATAGAAAATGTTGTCCCCCAGCACCAAGGCGCTGGGCGAATCCCCCAGGAACTCCTCGCCGATGAGAAATGCCTGCGCCAAACCATCAGGGCTGGGCTGCACCGCATACGACAGGCGAATTCCCCACTGGCTGCCATCACCGAGCAACTGCGCAAAGCGCGGGGTGTCTTGAGGAGTACTGATAACCAGAATGTCACGGATTCCCGCCAGCATCAACGTGCTCAACGGGTAGTAGATCATGGGCTTGTCATACACCGGCAGCAACTGCTTGCTGATGGCCAAGGTGGCCGGGTGCAACCGGGTACCAGACCCTCCGGCGAGGATGATGCCTTTGCGTGCCGTCATGGGAATGAATGTGTTCAAAGAATCTCGGTGAGCATGCGCGCCACGCCCGTCTGCCAATGCGGCAGCGTCAGGCCGAAGGTGTCGCGCAGTTTTGTAGTATCCAGGCGCGAGTTGTTCGGGCGCATGGCTGGCGTGGGAAAGGCGCTGGTCGGCACGGGCGCAATCTCTTTGGCAACGATCCTCGCGCCCACAGGGTGTTGGGCAGCCACCGTCAACACGTACTTCGCGTATTCGTTCCAGTTCGTCTCGCCGGCCGCCACGCAGTGGTAGAGCCCGGCGTCCTGCGGGCGCTGCTGCAGGTGGCGCAGTGCATGGGCGGTCACATCCGCCAGCAGGTCCGCGCCGGTGGGGGCTCCCCACTGGTCATCGATGACGGTCAGGCGATCGCGCTCCTGGGCCAGGCGCAGCATGGTCTTGGCGAAGTTGCCGCCGCGCGCGGCGTAGACCCAGCTGGTGCGCAGGATCAGGTGCTTGGCACCGGCCTCTGCGATCAGCTGCTCGCCTTCGAGCTTGGTGCGGCCGTAGACGCTCAACGGGGCAGGCGCATCGGTCTCCACCCAGGGGCGGCGGCCGCTGCCGTCGAACACATAGTCGGTGCTGTAGTGCACCAGCCAGGCGCCCAGCCGCGCAGCCTCCTGCGCGATGGCGCCGGGAGTGGTGGCATTGAGCGTGCGCGCAAAGTCGGCCTCGCTCTCGGCCCTGTCCACGGCGGTATGGGCCGCGGCATTGACGATGACGTCGGGGCGCAGGGCGCGCACCGTGTCGACCACCCCCGCCGGGTTGGCAAAGTCGCCGCAGTGGTCGGTGCTGTCATGGTCCAGGGCCGTCACCGTGCCCAGCAAGGACAGGCTGCGCTGCAGCTCCCACCCGACCTGGCCGCCCTTGCCAAAGAGCAGGATGTTCATGCGCTGGCGTCCGCGACGGCAGCGGCTGGTGCCTCCTGCGCGTACTGGGTCTGCACCCAGTCGCGGTAGGCACCGGTCTGCACGCTGGCCACCCAGTCGGCATGCTCCAGGTACCACTGCACCGTCTTGCGGATGCCGGTGTCGAAGGTTTCGGCAGGCTTCCAGCCCAGCTCGCGCTCGATCTTGCGCGCGTCGATCGCGTAGCGGCGGTCGTGGCCGGGGCGGTCCTTCACATAGGTGATCTGGGAGCGGTAGCTCTGGCCGTCGGCACGGGGGCGCAGCTCGTCGAGCAGCGCACACACCATGTTCACGATCTCGATGTTGGGTTTCTCGTTCCAGCCGCCCACGTTGTAGGTCTCGCCGGGGGCGCCGGCTTCGAGCACGCGGCGGATGGCGCTGCAGTGGTCCTTCACGTACAGCCAGTCGCGCACCTGCATGCCGTCGCCATACACGGGCAGGTTCTTGCCCGCCAGGGCGTTCACGATCATCAGCGGGATCAGCTTCTCGGGGAAGTGATAGGGACCGTAGTTGTTGCTGCAGTTGGTGGTGAGCACCGGCAGGCCGTAGGTGTGGTGCCAGGCGCGCACCAGGTGGTCGCTGGCGGCCTTGCTGGCGCTGTAGGGGCTGTTGGGCTCGAAGCCGCGTGTCTCGGCGAAGGCCGGGTCGGTGGGGGCCAGCGATCCGTACACCTCGTCGGTGGACACATGCAGGAAGCGGAAAGCCGCGCGCTCGCCCTCGGGCAGCGCGCTCCAGTGGGCGCGCACGGCCTCCAGCAGGCGGAACGATCCCACGATGTTGGTCTGGATGAAGTCTTCCGGCCCGTGGATGGAGCGGTCCACATGCGACTCGGCCGCGAAATTGACCACGGCGCGGGGCTTGTGTTCGGCCAGCAGGCGGGCCACCAGGGCGGTGTCGCCGATATCGCCCTGCACGAAGATGTGGCGCGCATCACCCTGAACACTGTCCAGGTTGTGCAGATTGCCAGCGTAGGTGAGCTTGTCGAGGTTGACCACGGGCTCGCTGGAGACAGCAAGCCAGTCAAGAACGAAGTTGGCGCCAATGAAACCCGCGCCGCCAGTAACCAGAATCATAGGGAGGGCTGTGTGAAATGCCAGCTCGGCAGAACCCGCGATTATCCCACCCTGCCCGGCCACCAGGTAACAGAGTTCAACGCATGGGCATCTGCGCGGGCCGGACGGTCGTCAGAAGTGGATGCCGCGCATCATCTGCTGCAGCGCCACCGCCTCGGCCGACAGCTGCGGCTTGGCGCCCTTGTCACCCTTGGCGGCGGCGGTGGAATCCGGGAACATGCGAAAGCTGGTGTTCATCGTGATCTGCGCCACGCGGGGCACCAGCGCATGCAGCAGCTGGCCGGTGATGCCCAGGCGCGTGGCGATGCGCACCGGCTTGAAGATGCAGGCCTGGGCGATCATGTCGGCCGCCTCCTCGGGGCTCAGCGTGGGCACGTTGTTGTAGATCTTGGTGGGCGCGATCATGGGCGTGCGCACCAGCGGCATGTTGATGGTGGTGAAGGTGATGCCCTGGTCGGCGAACTCGCTCGATGCGCAGCGTGTCCAGGCATCCAGCGCCGCCTTGCTGGCCACATAGGCCGAAAAGCGCGGCGCGTTGGTCAGCACGCCGATGGAGCTGATGTTGACCACATGGCCCTTGCGCTTGGCCACCATGCCGGGCAGAAAGCCCATGGTCACGCGCAGGCAGCCGAAGTAGTTGAGCTGCATGGTGCGCTCGTAGTCGTGGAAGCGGTCGTAGCTCGACTCGATGGCACGGCGGATGGAGCGGCCCGCGTTGTTGATCAGGAAGTCCACGCCGCCGTGGTTGTCGATCAGCAGTTGCACGAAGCGGTCGCAATCGGCCATGTCGGCGATGTCGGCCGAATACGCGATGAAGGCGTAGCCCTTGGCCTTGGCCTCCGCGCACGCCTCGTCGAGCTTGTCCTGGTCACGCCCGCAAATGATGGTGGTCGCACCCGCCTCGGCGAACTTGTGCGCCGCCGCCAGGCCGATGCCCGAAGACCCCCCGGTGATCAGCACGACCTTGCCCGCCACCGTGCCCTTGAGCGTGCGGTCGATGAACAGCTCGGGATCAAGATTGCGCTCCCAGTAGTCCCACAGGCGCCAGGCGTAGTCCTTGAGGTTGGGGCAGGTCACGCCCGAGCCCTTGAGCGCCGCCAGCGTTTCGCGGCAGTCAAAGCGCGTGGGGTAGTTCACGAAGGTGAGCATGTCCTCGGGCAGGCCCAGGTCCTTCATGACGGCATTGCGCACGCGGCGCACGGGCGCCAGGGCCATCAGGCTTTTCTTGATGCTCTTGGGGATGAAGCCGAGCAGCGCGGCGTTGACGAACAGGTTCATGCGCGGCGCATGCGCGGCGCGGCTGAAGATGTCGAGCACATCGCCCACGCGGTAGCCGACCGGGTCCACCAGATGGAAGCACTTCTTGCCGATGTCCTTCTGGTGGCTGATGACGTTGAGCGCGTTCACCACGAAGTCCACCGGCACGATGTTCACGCGCCCGCCCTCCAGGCCCACGGTGGGCATCCAGGGCGGCAGCAGCTGGCGCAGGCGCTGGATGAGCTTGAAGAAGTAGTAGGGGCCGTCGATCTTGTCCATCTCGCCGGTCGTGCTGTCGCCCACCACCATGGCGGGGCGGTACACCGTCCAGGGCACCTTGCAGTCCTGGCGCACGATCTTCTCGCTCTCGTGCTTGGTCTGGAAGTACGGGTGGTCCAGGCCCTCGGCCTCCTCGAACATGTCCTCGCGGAACACGCCTTCATACAGGCCCGCGGCAGCGATGGACGAGACGTGGTGGAAGTGCCCGGCATCGATGGCCTTGGCCAGATCGACCGTGTTGCGCGTGCCCTCGATGTTCACGGCGACCTGGGTTTCCTCGTCCGCGGAGAGGTCATACACGGCGGCCAGGTGGTAGAAGTGGTCGATCTGCCCCTTGAGCTTCTTGACGTCTTCCGCAGCCACACCCAGCTTCTTCGCGGTGAGGTCGCCAAACACGGGAATGGCGCGCGTGGCACCCACGCCCCAGAACCTGCGCAGGTCGGCCACCTTGTCCGCGCTTTCCTTGCGGAGCAGGAAATGCACCACCGCGCCCTTGCGCTCCAGCAGCTTCTTGACCAGCCGCTTGCCAATGAAACCCGTTGCCCCCGTCACGAAATACTGCATGGAAAACTCCTGTGAGATAGCTTCATTCTTGCCCAAGGCCTGCGCGCACCGATTCAGCAGAAACCCGCGCCGATCCTAGGGCCCGCAGCCCGGCGCGGGCTAGACGGCACGCTCTACATTTTTAGGAGCGCGCGCCTACACCTTGCGCGCCGCGCGGCGTACAGTGCGGCCATGCGTCAGAGGCAATCCGCCCTGGCAAACCCACCCAACCGCACAACGGAGGCCCCATGGTCAAGAAACTGCAGAAACTCAGCGCCGACAAGAAAAAGAGCAACGCCCAACTGTCCAGCACCGTCAAGGACTCCGCCCAGCAGATCTGGCTGGCGGGCCTGGGCGCCTTCTCCAAGGCGCAGGAAGAAGGCGGCCGGGTGTTCGAAGCCCTGGTCAAGGAAGGCCTGACCATCCAGCGCAAGACCCAGGCCGTGGCCGAGGAAAAGATCACCGAGGCCACCAGCCGCGTGACCACCATGGCCAGCGACATCGGCTCCAAGGCCCAGGGCCAGTGGGACAAGCTCGAGAACATCTTTGAAGACCGCGTCGCCAAGGCCCTGTCCAAGCTGGGCGTGCCATCGGCCCGCGACCTGCAGGCACTGAGCGCCCGCGTGGATGCACTGGCCAAGGGCGGCAAGGCAGCCCCCGCCAAGGCCGCAGCTGCCGCAAAGCCCGCCGCCAAGGCCCCGGCCAAGAAGGCCCCCGCGAAAAAGGCGGCCCCTGCCAAGGCGGCTGCAAAGCCCGCCGCCAAGGCCGCTCCGGCCAAGAAGGCCGCCGCCAAGAAGCCTGCCGCACGCGCGGCAGCCGACACCGGCGCCAACACCCCATCGGGCAGCTGATTGCACATCAGGCAGGCGGCAGGCAACACCACCGTGCCGCCCCTGAAAAAAAGCGGCCAACGCGCGAGAGCGTGTTGGCCGCTTTTTTTGGCCGGAGCCCACTCCCTCGCGCCAGGCCGCCCACGGCAGGGACGCAGCGGCGCTGATATGCAGGCGCGATGCCGCAGTGCAGCATTTCTGTGTCGGTTAGAGTAACCACCAGAGACATCGAAACAACGACGCAAAACGACGCGAAGGGGCCCGCACACATGGTGAAGAAAGCGCCACGCCGCACCGCAGAACGCATTCTGGAAGTGACGCTGGACCTGTTCAACCGGTTCGGCGAACCCAACGTCTCCACCACCCTGATTTCCGCCGAGCTGCGCATCAGCCCGGGCAACCTCTACTACCACTATCCCGCCAAGGATGAGCTGATCAACGCGCTGTTCGACCGCTACGAACGCTCGCTCACCGAACTCCTCACGGCCAGTGACGGCGTGCGCAATGTGGAGGATGCCTGGTTCTTCATGCACACGCTGTTCGAGCTGATCTGGCAGTACCGCTTCCTGTACCGCGACCTGAACGACCTGCTGTCCAAGAACCGGCGCCTGGAAACCCACTTCCAGGCCATCCTCAAGAACAAGACCCGGGCCGTGCGCGCCATGCTCGATGGCATGGGCCGCGCGGACAGCCTGCACATCGACTCGCGCGAGCTGGAAGCCACCGCCACCAGCATGGTGGTGGTGCTGACCTACTGGCTGAGCTTCGAGTACGTGCGCGACCCGCGCCGCGCGCTGGAGCCTGAAAGCGCCCAGGCCGCGCTCCTGCGCGGCGCCCACCATGTGCTGAACCTGCTCATGCCCTACCTCGAAAGCAGCCAGCGGGCCCACCTGCTGGAGCTGGTGGGCGCTTACGCCGCTGCGCCGGGATAGGCGCAGACAGCAAGCACCCGCCTCACGGCAGCACGACAGGGCAACCCCCCTCCCACAAGAACTTCAGGAGACACACACCATGGCCAAATGGACCCCCTTCCCCCACGCAGGCGACTATGCGTTCGACGCCGCGAGCGTCAAGAAGCACTGGGCCCGGCTGCACAGCGGCGATGCCGAGCCCTGCCCCAAGGACACCGCGGTGCTCGAAGCCTGGGCGATGTTCCACAACGGCGACTTCGAGAAGGCAGCGGCGGCCGGCCTGGCGGCCGGCGGCCCTGGCATCACGGTGGCCAACAAGGCAGCCTCCATCTACGCCAACTACCTGGAGCAAAGGGAAAAGACCCGGCTCGACCTCTTCACCCAGGTGGCGGAGCGCGCCGAGGCGCAGGCCGCTGCGGAGCCCGGCAACGCCAATGCCTGGTACTGGCACGCCTACGCGCTGGGCCGCTACAGCCAGGGCATCAGCGTGGCCAAGGCGCTGGCGCAGGGCCTGGGCGGCAAGGTGAAGGAATCGCTGGAAAAGGCCATCGCGCTGTCGCCCAAGCACGCCGATGCACGCATCGCGCTGGGCGCATTCCATGCCGAGGTGATCGACAAGGTGGGCTCGCTGATTGGCGGCATGACCTACGGCGCGAAGAAGGACACCGGACTCAAGCTGTTCCAGGAAGCCCTCAAGCTCAACCCCGGCTCGGCCATCTGCATGATCGAATACGCCAACGCCCTGGTCATGCTCGAAGGCGACAAGAAGATGAAGGAAGCCACCGGGTTCTACGAAAAGGCCGCCGCCAGCGAACCCGCCGATGCGATGGAGCGCCTGGACGTGGAGATGGCGCGCGCCGAACTGGAAGATTGAATTCGGAACACCCCCTGGCCTGGCCGCGCCCGTCCTGAAAATCCAGGACCGCCCGTGGCGCCGCGGAATGCGGCCGGGCCGCGAAGTCCGCGCTCCAGGTCAGCCGGCAAAGCGGCGCAAGGCAATCTCCAGCAGGCCGTCGAAGATCAGGTTGTCCACCAGTTCGAAAGGGCGCGTCATGCTGGGCGCCATCTTCCAGCCCGCGCCGCCGGTCATCAGGCACGCCGGCTCCTCGCCGCAGTGCTGGATGACGTGCTGCACCATGCGCTCCACGGCCCCCGCGATCGCATAGGTGCCGCCGCTGGTGAGGGCATCGCTGGTGTTGGTGGGAAACATGCGCACCTCGCCCGTGGGCACGTGCAGCCCGGCGGTCCCGGACTCCAGCGCGCGCAGCATGATGCCGTGGCCCGGCAGGATGAGCCCGCCCATGAACCGGCCCTCGGTGTCGATGCACTCCACCGTGACCGCCGTGCCCACCATGACGACCACCAACGGCCGCGCCGGGCCCTGGCGCAGCACATGGTGGCGCGCACCGACCATGGCGACCCACCGGTCGGAGCCCAGGCGCGAGGGATGGTCGTAGCCGTTGGCAAGGCCTGCCTCCTGCGCCGACGACACCACCCACGAGGGCTCGACGTTCCAGATCTCCATCTGCTCCTCGACCCGGCGCTTGACGGCGTCGCCCGCCACCACGCACCCCAGCATGCGCTGGGGGTGCGGCAAGGGCGCCCAGCTGCCCTCGGCCAGGCGGTCGATGTGATCCAGAAACTCGGCGCCATGCGCCAGCAGCGCAGCCCCGGGGCGGGGAGCGTCGTACAACGCCCATTTGAGACGGGTGTTGCCGACGTCGATGGCCAGAAATGTCATGCGGGGGATTATCCCGAGTTTTGCGGCGCCCCCGCGTACCCGCGGCGACAGGCGCCGGCGGCGGGATGGCGCGGAAAGAATGTCAAAAATCGTTTCGCGCGCCTGTGCGACACACCAGCGCCACGCTTTGCACGCTACAGTGGTCGTTCCTGTTTCTGCAACTTTAGGAGGTACGACATGGGTCTTTTCAGTTTCATCAAGGAAGCCGGCGAAAAGCTGTTCGGCGGCAAGGAGGCCCAGGCAGCCACGGCCGCTGCGCCCACGCAGGATGAACTCAATGCCAAGGCGGCCAAGGCCATCGAGACCTACATCGCGGCCCAGAACCTGGGCGCCAGCAACGTGCAGGTGGCGTTCGACGGCACGCAGGGCAAGGTCACCGTGAAGGGCACCGCCCCCACGCAAGGCGCCAAGGAAAAAGTCACCCTGTGCTGCGGGAACGTGGCCAGCGTGACCAGCGTCGAGAACCTGATGGAAGTGACCAATCCCGAGCCCGAAGCCCAGTACCACGACGTGGTGCGCGGCGACACGCTCAGCGCCATCGCCAAGAAGTTCTATGGCGACGCCAACAAGTACCCCGCGATCTTCGAGGCCAACAAGCCCATGCTGACCCATCCCGACAAGATCTACCCCGGCCAGAAGCTGCGCATTCCGCCGCTTTGAGCAGGGCAAGACGTCCTGACGGGCAAGCGGGCCACCAGGCCCGCTTTTTTTTGGGCGCGCCCATCGCGCGCACCGGCGGGTCGTCTCTCAGTTCTGCCGCCAGGGCAGCCCGTGAAAGCGCCAGCCGCCCTTCCTGCCGCGCTGGCCCTGGGCGTCGGCATCTCCCTCGAAACCTTCCAGGATGTTGTAGGCCGTGAAGCCGAGTTCGGTGGCGCGCCGCGCCGCGGCGATGGAGCGCACGCCGCTGCGGCACAGCATCACCAGCGTGGCGCCGGCGGGTGCGGCCGCGCGCAGCTGGGTGTCGAATCCGGCGTTCAGGGCCATGCCTGGCCACTGCTTCCAGGCCACGGCGGCGCCCCCGGGCACCTGTCCCACCCATTCGCGTTCGGCGTCGCTGCGCACGTCCACCAGCACGGCCTGGCCGGCCTGCATCCACTGCCAGGCCTGCTGCGGCGTGACATCGCCCGCGTAGCCTTCGGCGGGAGTGATCGTTGGGATGGTCATCAGCTAGCTCCTTTCATCTCGGTTAACCGGTCCACGGGACGGGCCCACGGCCCGCCACAGGGGCGAATGCGTCACTCCCACAACGGAGCGGGTTCATCGCGCAGGCGGCTGCGCAGCACCGCGTAGTCGGGCACCACGGTGGCCACGGTGTCCCAGAAGCGCGGGCTGTGGTCCATCACGCGCAGGTGGGCCAGCTCGTGCGCCACCACATAGTCGATGATGGCCGGGCGGTAGTGCAGCAGGCGCCAGTTCAGGCGGATGGAGCCGTCGGCCTTGGCACTGCCCCAGCGGGTCTGCGCGCTGGACAGGCGCAGGCTGGCCCAGCGCACCCCCAACAGCGGGGCGAAGTGGTCCAGCCGCGCGGTGAAGTGGCGGCGTGCATCGCGCATGAGCCAGGCCTGCACAGCGTCGCGGATCTGAGCGGCGCTGGCACTGTGGGGCAGGCCGATGTGCAGGCTGCGGGCGACTGCGATGCCCTCTTCCCCGGCCGAGGGCGGCACGGACGGCACCAGCGCCCCGCCCCTGCCGGCAAAGCCATGGCTTGGGTCCAGCACCACCGTGAGCGGCTCGCCCAGGTACGGCAGCACCGCGCCATGGGCCCAGAGGATGCGGCCGCCCTCCATGCGCTGTTGGCGCTCGCGGGCCTCCGACAGCTTGCGCAGGATCCAGTCCGACTTGTCGCGCAGCGCGGCGTCCACCGCCGAAAGGGTCACCCAGCTGGGCGCGCGCACGGACAGGCCATCCGCGCCCACGGTGAAGCCGATGGTGCGTCGCCGCGCGCGCTGCAGCGCATAGGCGACCACGGCGTCGCCCAGCAGCACTTCGCGGCTGGCCTGCGGGTGGCGGAACTCGGCCGGGGACAGCAGGGACGGCAAGGGCACCGCCGGTGCCGCAGGCCTGCTTGCTATCGTTCTAGGAGCTACCGGCGCTTGATCATTCTGCGCCAGCGGCGCTCCAGGCTTGAAACCTGAAGCCTGCACCGCCGATGCCGCAACCGGTGCGGCCGGCGGGTCGAAAAGGTCGAGCGCCAATTGCACAAGCCGGTGCATGGAATCAATAGCTCCCCAGCGACGAGCAGCCATCCAGAGCATCCGGCACCGGCGCTTCCCAGGCCAGCGGCCGCCGCGCCAGGGCCGCCCCGCCACGCTGGCGGCGCCTTGCCGGCATGCGCTGGTGGCGCCCTCGCGCAGCGCGGCACTTCAGGAGAAGCAGCTCAGGGGGTGTTCTCATAGGCCTCGGGGTCCAGGCGGCGCATCTCGGCCTCGATCCAGGCCTCGACCTCGCGCATCAGCTCGTCGGGCTGGCGGCCCACGCTGGAAATGGGTTTGCCGATGGACACGTCCACCACGCCGGGCCGCTTGATGAAGGCCTTGCGCGGCCAGACCTTGGCCGAGGTCACGGCGATGGGCACCACGGGCGCGCCGGTGTCGATGGCCAGGCGCGTGCCCCCGGTCTTGTAGTTGCCCTTGCGCCCGCGCTCGATGCGCGTGCCCTCGGGGAACATGATGATCCAGATGCCCTTGGCCAGCAGGTCCTTGCCCTGCTGCACCACCTTGTTGAACGCCTGCGTGCGCTGGTTGCGGTCGATGTGGATCATGTCCAGGCGGCCAATCGCCCAGCCAAAGAAGGGAACGTAGAGCAGCTCCTTCTTGAACACGTAGGCCAGCGGGCGCGGCATGATCGTGGGCATGAGGAAGGTTTCGTACGTGGACTGGTGCTTGACCAGCAGCACGGCCCCGGCGTTCTCGCCCTGCGGGAGGTTTTCCATGCCGGTCACATGGGCGCGGACGCCCAGGATCACCCGGGCACCGCTGATGCACAGCGACAGCCATGCCCGTGCGATGCGGTACAGCGGCCCTCCGCGCACGCCCAGCAGGGTGCCCAGCATGATGGCCAGCGCATAGGGCACGACGGTGATGCCCATCCAGAGAAGGTGAATGACGGAACGGATAAAAGCCATTTTTAGGAGTTTTCGGCTGCCAGCGCTTGATCATCAAGCGCTGGCAGCTATTAAATTAATAGCATCAAGACGATGGGGCACTGCCTTGCAGGGGCAGGGGAATGGCCGCCAGCGCTGCCGCCGGCACCTGCACCGCGGGCAGCAGCTGGTCCACGAAATCCCCCAGGCTGGCGTGCACCAGCGTGCCCGCCGGAATGCCCGCCGGCAGCGGCCCGCCGGGGTGCACCTGGGCCGACTGCCCCGTGCACACCAGGTGCAGCTGCGCGCCCAGCGCGGCGCCGGCCTGCAGATGGGCGGCACAGCTGCCCACCACCCGCACGTCCTGCCGCTCCACGCCATAGCGGTCGCTGATCTGCTCCAGCAGGCCCGGGGCGGGCTTGCGGCAGGCGCACTCCTCGTCGGCCGCGTGCGGGCAGTAGAACACCGCGTCGATGCGCCCCCCCACGGCGGCCACCTGCCGGTGCATCTTGGTATGGATGGCATTGAGGGCCACCACGTCGAACAGCCCCCGGCCCAGCCCCGGCTGGTTGGTCGCCACCACCACATGCCAGCCGGCATGGTTCAGGCGCGCGATGGCTTCGAGCGCGCCCGGCACGGCGGTCCACTCGTCGGCGGAGGTGATGTAGTCCTCCCCCAGCGGGTTGAGAGTGCCGTCGCGGTCGAGGATGGCGAGTTTCATGGGGCTTGGTTACCTTGTGAGAATCGCCAGCCTATCAGCTTGGGCCATCCGGTCAAACGGCCAGGCGCGAGAGGTCGGCCACGCGGTTCATCGCGTTGTGCAGCATCTTGAGCAGGCCCAGGCGGTTCATCCGCACATCCAGCTGCTCGGCGTTGACCATCACGTCGTCGAAGAACGCATCCACCGGCGCGCGCAGCACGGCCAGGGTTTGCAGGCTGGCGGTGTAGTCGCCCGCGTCGAACTGGGCATTGGCCTCGGGCACGAAGCGCTGCAGCGCGGCGTACAGGTCCTGCTCGGCCTTTTCCTGCAGCAGGTCGGGGTTCACGTGGGCATCCACCGGGCCCTCGACCTCGGCCTTTTTCAGGATGTTGCCCACGCGCTTGTTGGCCGCGGCCAGGGCCGGGCTTTCGGGCAGCGCGGCAAAGGCGCGCACGGCCGCCAGTTGCTTTTCGACCAGGGCCAGGCGCTGCGGGCGCAGGGCCATGACGGCGTCGACCTCCTGCGCGCGGTAGCCCTGCTCGCGCAGGCTGCCGGCGAGGCGGTCGTAGATGAAGTCGGCAAGTTGCGCGGATGCGTCGGTGATCTTGTCGCCAAAGGCGGGCACCGCACCGGCGAGCAGGTCGTTGAGCTGCAGCGGCAGGTCTTTTTCGACCAGCATGCGGATCACGCCCAGCGCATGGCGGCGCAGCGCGAACGGGTCGCGGTCGCCGGTGGGCAGGTTGCCGATGCCGAACATGCCCACCAGGGTTTCGAGCTTGTCGGCCAGCGCCACCACCACACCGGCGGTGTTGCGCGGCAGCGTGTCGCCCGCAAAGCGGGGCTTGTAGTGGTCTTCGATGGCGTGGGCCACGGTCTCGCCCAGGCCGTCGTTCAGGGCGTAGTAACCGCCCATGATGCCCTGCAGCTCGGGGAACTCGCCCACCATGTCGGTGACGAGGTCGGTCTTGGCGAGTTGTGCGGCCGTATCAACAGCAAGTTCAAGCGCAGGGCCCTGCACCTCAGGAGAGCCGTAGCTTGGGGAAAGCGCTTTAGCAATCGCCTTGGCAATGGCCCGCACCCGCTCAACCCGCTCACCTTGCGTGCCTAGCTTGTTGTGATAGACCACCTTGCCGAGGCCTTCGACGCGCGAGGCCAGGGTCTTCTTGCGGTCCTGGTCGAAGAAGAACTTCGCGTCGGCCAGGCGCGGGCGCACCACGCGCTCGTTGCCGCCGGTCACGAAGCTCGTGTCTTCGGGGCTGATGTTGCTCACCACCAGGAACTTGTGGGTGAGCTTGCCCGCGGCGTCCAGCAGCGGAAAGTACTTCTGGTTGGCCTTCATCGTGAGGATCAGGCACTCCTGCGGCACGTCGAGGAATTCGGTCTCGAACGAGCAGGTGACCACGTTGGGGCGCTCGACCAGCGCGGTCACTTCGTCGAGCAGCGCCTCGTCTTCAATGGGGCGCGCGCCGTTGCCCACCTGGGCGGCGGCCGCGGCCAGCTGGCGGGCGATCTCGGCCTTGCGCTCGGCAAAGGAGGCGATCACGGCGCCGTCTTTTCGCAGCGTGGCGGCATAGCTGTCGGCGTCTGCCAGCACCACGGGCGACACGGCGGCTTCAAACCGGTGGCCCTGCGTGCTGTTGCCCGCCGACAGGCCCAGCGCCTTCACCGGCACCACGGTGCTGCCGTGCAGCGCGACCAGGCCGTGCGCGGGGCGCACGAAGTTCACGCTGGTCCAGCCGGGCAGTTCGCAGTCGGTCTCGAGCTGGTAGCTCATGACCTTGGGGATGGGCAGCTTGGCAATCGCCTCCTGCAGCGCTTTCTGCAGGCCGTCCTGCAGCGTCGCGCCGGGCACCACGCTGTCGTAGAACAGGGCCTCGGCCTTGCCGTCCTGCGCGCGCTTGAGCGCCGCCACGGCAGCCGCCGGGTCGGACACATCCGCACCCAGGGCCTGCAGCTTTTTGAGCAGCGCCGGGCTGGCGTTGCCGCTGGCGTCGAGCCCCACGGTCACGGGCATGAGCTTTTGCTGCACGGCCTTGTCAGCCGCCTTGCCGGCCACGCCGGTCACATGCGCGGCCAGGCGGCGGGGCGATGCAAAGGGCGTGACCACGGACGCTGCCGTGGCCAGCCCCTGCGCCTTGAGCTGGTCGCCCAGCACGGTGGCAAAGGCATCGCCCAGCTTTTGCAGCGCCTTGGGCGGCAGCTCTTCGACAAACAGTTCTACGAGAAGGTTTTGGGTCGTCGTCATGTTCTTGTTCTCTTTCGTCCGCTCAGGCTGCCTTCTTGGCCATTTGCTCCACCCACTCGCGCGGTGCCATGGGGAAGCCCAGGCGCTCGCGGCTCTCGTAGTAGCTCTGCGCCACGGCACGGGCCAGGTTGCGGATGCGGCCGATGTACGCAGCGCGTTCGGTCACGCTGATCGCGCCGCGCGCATCCAGCAGGTTGAAGCTGTGCGCAGCCTTGAGCACCTGTTCGTAGGCGGGCAGCGCCAGCTGCTGCTCCATCAGGTACTTGGCCTGCTTTTCGTGCGCGTTGAAGGCGGTGAACAGGAAGTCTGCGTCGCTGTGCTCGAAGTTGTAGGTGGACTGCTCCACCTCGTTTTGCTTGTACACGTCGCCGTAGCTCAGCGTGTCGGTCCACTTCAGGTTGTAGACGTTGTCCACGCCCTGCAGGTACATCGCCAGGCGCTCCAGGCCATAGGTGATTTCGCCCGTGGCGGGCTTGCAGTCGATGCCGCCGACCTGCTGGAAGTAGGTGAACTGCGTCACTTCCATGCCGTTGAGCCACACCTCCCAGCCCAGGCCCCAGGCGCCGAGCGTGGGGTTCTCCCAGTCGTCTTCGACAAAGCGGATGTCGTTCTTTTTCAGGTCGAAGCCCAGGGCTTCGAGCGAGCCCAGGTACAGCTCCAGGATGTTGGCCGGTGCGGGCTTGAGCACCACCTGGTACTGGTAGTAGTGCTGCAGGCGGTTGGGGTTCTCGCCGTAGCGGCCGTCCTTGGGGCGGCGGCTGGGCTGCACGTAGGCGGCCTTCCAGGGCTCGGGGCCGATGGCGCGCAGGAAGGTGGCGGTGTGCGATGTGCCGGCGCCCACTTCCATGTCATAGGGTTGCAAAAGGGCGCAACCCTGCGCGTCCCAGTAGGACTGCAGCTTCAAAATGATTTGCTGGAATGTCAACATGGCGTCTTTGGCTGAGGCACTGGCAAGCCAGGGCCGAGCAAGTAAGGGGAAAAAAAGAAGAAAAGGCGGTGCGGATGCCAGCCCCGGCGCCTGCCACCCAAAAGGTAGCAAGGACGGGCCTCGCGCGCGCAAACCAGTGATTTTACGGCGCGCAGCCGCACGTGCTGCGGCAGCGCCAGCAACATCGGCCCGCGCCCATGAAAAAAGGCCGGAGCCCTTTTGGAGCACCAGCCTTCCCAACCAGTCACGCAGGCTATAGCCCGTTGCGTACCAGTGACCACCTTTGCGGGTAGCCCGTCGGCGCACGTGTTGTGCGCCAAGTCAAATCAACCATCCATCGCACTGGCCGCTGCACCACCAAAGGGCGCGGCCTGTGCCAGCGCCCCCGCGCAAGGGCCGCCCCGCCGCGCTGGGGGCGTCCCCCTTCAGGGGGAAGGCGCGAAGCGCCTCAGGGGGTGCTTCAATACTCCCAGAAAATGCGCTGCAGTTCCTTGCTGTCATTGGTCTTGGTGAGCGCCACCATGGCAAGGATGCGGGCCTTTTGCGGACGCAGGTCATGCGCCACCACCCAGTCGTACTTGTCGTCGGGCTGCTCGGCGTTGCGCAGCACGAAACCGTCGGGCACGCGGGCCGAGCGCACGATCTGCACGCCCGCCGCACGCAGCGCCTTGAGCGAATCCACCGCCTGCGCGGCCACCGAGCCGTTGCCCGTGCCGGCGTGGATCAGCGCCTTCACGCCAGCCTTGCCGTAGGCCTCGATGCCCGTGGTGTTCATGTTGCCGTAGCCGTACACGATGTCCACGGCGGGCAGGGCCTGGATCTCGTCGATGTTGAACTCGGAATTGGCGGTGTGGCGCTTGACGGGCGCGCGGAACCAGTAGTTCTTGCCCTCCACCACCATGCCCAGCGGGCCCCACTGGCTCTTGAAGGCCTCGGTCTTGATGTTGATGGTCTTGCTCACGTCGCGGCCGCTCTGGATCTCGTCGTTCATGGTGACGAGCACGCCCTTGCCGGCGGCGTCCTTGCTGGCCGCCACGCTCACGGCGTCGTACAGGTTCAGCGCGCCGTCGGCCGACAGGGCCGTGCCGGGGCGCATGGAGCCGACCACGACGATGGGCTTGTTCGTGCGCACGACCAGGTTCAGGAAGTACGCGGTTTCTTCCAGGGTGTCGGTGCCGTGGGTGATGACGATGCCGTCCACGTCGGCCTGCTTGGACAGGGCCGAGACACGCTGGCCGAGCTTGAGCAGGTGCTCGTTGGTGAAGCTCTCGGAGGCGATCTGGAACACCTGCTCGCCCGAGACCTTGGCGACGCTGGCCAGCTCCGGCAGGCCCGCCAGCAGCTTGTCGACCGGCACCTTGGCCGCGGCGTAGGTGGCGCTGTTGGCGGCCGAGGCGCCCGCACCGGCGATGGTGCCGCCCGTGGCAAGCACCACGACATGGGGCTTGGCGGCCTGGGCCATGGCCACGGCCGAGGCGGCGGACAGCAGCAGGCCGGCCAGCCAGTGGTGCACGGGGGGGGAAATGCGCATGACAGAAATCTCCAGACAGTTGTTATGAAGAGGCGGCCAGCGGAATGCGCTGACAACCCGGCCGCTCGTTGGCGGTGCCGGATCGTATGAGAGAGTCACACACATCGTTAGGGAATAATCAGCCTCTTCTTGTGAATTTCACTCATACCCCTACCACCGGACCCTGGCCATGAACCTGCGGCAACTCGAGGTGTTCCAGGCCGTTCTGCAAACCGGCAACATGAGCGCCGCGGCGCGGCTGCTGTGCATCACGCCCTCGGCCGTGAGCAAGGCCGTGGCGCACACCGAGCTGCAGCTGGGCTACCGGCTGTTCGTGCGCACGCCGGCCGGCCTCACGCCCACGCCCGAGGCGCAGGTGCTGGCCACCGAGTCCACGGGCATCCACCGCCAGCTCGACGCCCTGCGCCGCACGGCGCGCAACCTGGGCACCAGCGACACGGGCGACGTGCGCCTGGCGGCCATCCCCTCGATCACGCACGAGTTCCTGCCCCTGGTGCTGCAGGAGCATGCGCTGCGCTACCCGCAGGTGGGCGTGGAAGTGCGCACCATCCACCAGGACCAGATGACGCAGGCCCTGCTCACGCGCAGCGTGGATTTCTGCCTGGGCTTCTACAAGCACCCGCACCCGCAGATCCGCAGCGATCTGCTGGTCAGCGGCCGCATGTACCTGGCGGTGGCGCAGTCCGTGTGGACGCGCGCGCCGCGCGCCGTGGCGCCCAGCGCCCGGCTGGCGCAGTTGCCGGTGATCCGCCTGGTGGGGGACGACCCCATGCGCCAGTCCATCGACGACCTCGCCCAGCGCCTGGGCACGCCCGCGGGGCCGGGCCTGCAGGTGCAGACCTCGCGCCTGGCGCTGGACCTGGTGCGCCGGGGCATGGGCTGGACGGTGATCGACTTTCTCACCGCCACCCAGCTCGACCCCGGGACCATGGTGGCGCTGGAGCTGCACGAGCTGCCGCCCATGTCGCTGTACTGCTACCACGCGCGCGCCCTGCCCCCCGGGCTGCAGGCCACGCGCATGCTGGCCATGCTGCCGGGGCTGCTGCACCGAGCCCTTTCGGCAAAGGCGGTATGAAAAAACCCGCCCATCCCTCGCAGGATGGCGGGTTGCGCTGAAAACCTCGCGGCTCAGTTGTCCCAGCGGCGCAGGACCAGGCTGGCGTTGGTTCCGCCAAAGCCGAAGCTGTTGGACAGTGCCGTGCGGATGGGCGCATCGCGCGTCTCGCGCACCAGGGGCATGCCCTCGGCGGCGGGCTCCAGCGTCTCGATGTGGGCCGAGCCCGCGATGAAGCCCTGGCGCAGCATCAACAGGCAGTAGATCGCCTCCTGCACGCCCGTGGCGCCCAGCGAGTGGCCGGTGAGCGACTTGGTGGACGAGAACGGCGGAATCGCGTCGCCGAACACCTCGCGGATGGCGCGCAGCTCGGGCACGTCGCCCACGGGCGTGGAGGTGCCGTGGGTGTTGATGTAGTCGATGGGTTCGCTCACGGTGGAGATGGCCTGGCGCATGCAGGCGATCGCGCCGTCGCCCGAAGGGGCCACCATGTCGGCGCCGTCGGACGTGGCGCCAAACCCGATGACCTCGCCCAGGATGGTGGCGCCGCGCGCCTGCGCATGCTCCAGGCTCTCCAGCACCACGGCGCCGCCGCCGCCCGACAGCACGAAGCCGTCGCGGTTGGCGTCATAGGCGCGCGAGGCCTTCTCGGGCGTGGCGTTGTAGGCGCTGGACATGGCGCCCATGGCGTCGAACAGCAGGCCCATGCCCCAGGTGACCTCCTCGCCGCCGCCGGCGAACATCACGTCCTGCATGCCCCAGGCGATCTGCTGGGCGGCCGCGCCGATGCAGTGGGCCGAGGTGCTGCAGGCCGAGGTGATGGAGTAGTTGATGCCCTTGATGCCGAAGTTGGTCGACAGGCAGGCGGACACGGTGGAGCTCATGCAGCGCGTGACCTGGTAGGGCCCCACGCGGCGGATGCCCTTGCTGCGCAGGATGTCCGCCGCCTCGATCTGGTTGGCGGGCGAGCCGCCGCCCGAGCCCATGATGAGGCCGGTGCGCGGGTGCGACACCTGCTCGGGCGTGAGGCCCGATTCGGCGATCGCGTTGGCCAGCGAGATGTGCGCATAGGCTGCCGCATCGCCCATGAAGCGCAGCTGCTTGCGGTCGATCAGCTCTTCGAGGTTGATCTGCGGCACGCCCGCCACCTGGCTGCGCATGCCCAGCTCGGTGAACTGCGGCATGGCACGGATGCCCGAGCGGCTCTCCCGCAGCGACTGCGTGACGGTGCCCATGTCGTTGCCGATGCACGAGACAATTCCCGCGCCCGTGATCACCACGCGTTTCATGCTGCGGCTCCTTGTGCGGCGCCATCTTCCTCGCGTTTGAACAAGCCCACACGCAGGTCGTTGGCCACGTAGATTTCCTTGCCATCGGCCAGCAGCCGGGCATCGCCAATGGCCATGACCAGCTTGCGCTTGATGACGCGCTTGATGTCGATTTCGTAGGTGACGAGCTTCACGTCCGGGCCCACTTCGCCGGTGAACTTGACCTCGCCCGCGCCCAGCGCCCGGCCGCGGCCAGGCAATTGCAGCCAGGTCAGGTAAAAGCCGATGAGCTGCCACATGGCGTCCAGCCCCAGGCAGCCGGGCATGACCGGGTCGCCCTGGAAGTGGCAGGCAAAGAACCAGAGGTCCGGGCGCACGTCAAGTTCGGCGCGGATCTTTCCCAGCCCGTGCGCGCCACCATCGCTGTCGATGTGCGTGATGCGGTCAAACATCAGCATGGGCGGCAGCGGCAGGCGCCCGCTGTCAGCGCCGAACAGCCGGCCCTCGCCCGAGGCGATCAGTTGTTCGTAGGAAAAGGAATCAGCCATCTTCAGTCGTGCTCCAGAACAGCGGTGGGCCCGCTTCAAATCATCGTTGTATGCAAACACAAGCCCCCGCTTGTGGGGCTCCATTATCAAGGCAGAGAAAGACACATCCCGGTTTTGGCCCGGCAAGGCACCGGGACACCCCGGCAGCACATGACCTGGATCAATTCCCGCGCACCGTCTGCCACCGCCTCGCCACCAGGGCAAAAACCAGGGCCAGCCCCCCGAAGATCCACAGGGGCACCAGCCCCCAGCGCGACACCCACCACGCGTACGGGGTGATGTGCCAGCCACTGGCAGCATCCATCCCCCGGCCCCACACCTCGCCCTTGAGCACGCCCCGCGTGTGCCGCGCCAGCTGGTGGGTGACCACGCCCCGGTGGTCGATGATGGCGGTGGCGCCCGTGTTGGTCGCGCGCACCATGGGGCGCTCGAATTCCAGCGAACGCATGCGGCTGATGTGCAGGTGCTGGTCGATGGCCACGGTGTCGCCGAACCAGCCGATGTTGCTGAAATTGACGAACACCGTCGGCGCCTGCGCCGGGTTGGCGAACCGCGCGCCCAGTTCCTCGCCAAAAAGGTCTTCGTAGCAGATGTTGGGGGCGATGCGCTGGCCTGCCCAGGCAAACGGGGCCTGGCCCACGGTTCCGCGGTTGAAATCGCCCAGCGGGATGTCCATCATGGCCGTGAACCATCTGAAGAACGGCGGGATGAATTCCCCGAACGGCACCAGGTGGTGCTTGTCGTAGCGGTACGGCGTCTTCTGGTGGCCGGGGCCCATGCCCAGCACCGAATTGGTGTAGCCCAGCGTTTCGCTGCCCAGCGGAATGCCCAGCAGCGCCGCCTGGGAGCCCTGCGCGTAGCGCTGCTGGATGCCTTCCAGGTAGCCCGGCATGAGCTGCTGGGGCAGCAGCGGGATGGCGGTTTCGGGCGCCACCACCAGGTCGGCCCTGGCGTCGCGCAGCGCATCGGCATACCACTTGAGCGCCATCGGCACGCCGCTGCCCTGCTGGAACTTCTCGTCCTGCGGGATGTTCCCCTGCAGCAGTTCCAGGGTCATCGGCGGCGCCGCGCGGGCCGATGGCGTATGGCACAGGTTCACCGCGCAATGGCGCTCCAGCGTGGCGCCCGCCAGGCCCGCCGCGAGAACGCCGGCCAGCCCCCACAGGCGCCAGTGGCGCAGGTCCCCCGGGCGCCATTGCACGGCCAGCATCGCCAGCATCGCAGCCACCGCCCCGATGCCGTACACGCCCAGGATGCGCGCCAGCACCGTCAGCGGCCCGTCAACGTGGGCGTAGCCGCCCGCGCCCCACGGGAAACCCGTCCACAGCGTGCCGCGCGCCAGTTCGGCCAGCAGCCAGAATGCTCCGAAAACAATAGCTGTCAGCGCCCTGTTGGCAAGCGCCAGGCGGCAAAAAAACCCCAGCATCACCGCGTAGTAGCTGCCCAGGAACGCCGCGAGGCCCAGCACCGCCGCCACCGCCAGCGGCGCGGCCAGCCCGCCGTAGGTGTGCATGGAGATGAAAAGCCACCAGAACGTGCCCGCGAGCCAGGCCGTGGCGAACAGGCCGCCGATGGCGGCACCGCGCCGCCAGGCCACGGACGCGGTGGCCTGCGGGCGCACCAGCCAGGCCAGCACCGCCATGGAGGCGATCTGCAGCCACCACAGGGGCTCGCCGCTCCACGGCCAGGCCAGCGAGGCCGCCTGCGCGACGCCGGCAGCCACGGCCAGCAGCGCCTGCAGGGCCAGCGGCAGCCCCGGCGTCGTGCGCGCGCGGGCCATCAGCCGCCGGCGCTGGCGTCTTCGACCCGCGACACCTTGAACCAGCGCACGGCGCCGCCCTTGGTGTGCAGCACGACGAAGTGCAGCCCGCCCAGCTGCAGGTGCTCGCCGCGCTTGGGCACATGGCCCATTTCGTGGGCGATCAGGCCACCGATGGTGTCGAAGGTTTCGTCGGGGTCGCTGCCCTGGACCAGCACGTCGAACGCCTCGGAAACCCGTTCGACCGAGGTGTCGCCGCTCACGCGGTAGGTGCGGTCGGCCAGCCCGAAGATGTCGCCGTCGTCCTCGGGAATGTCGAACTCGTCCTCGATCTCGCCCACGATCTGCTCGAGCACGTCCTCGATGGTGATGAGCCCGGCCACGCGGCCGAACTCGTCGATCACGATCGCCAGGTGGTTGCGGTTGCCGCGGAATTCGCGCAGCAGGTCGTTCAGGCCCTTGCTTTCGGGCACGAAGACGGCGGGGCGCAGCAGCGCGCGGATGTTCAGTTCGGGGGCCCGCTGCAGCTTGAGCAGGTCCTTGGCCATGAGGATGCCGATGATGTTCTCGCGCTCGCCCTGGTACACCGGAAACCGCGAATGCGCGGTGTTGATGACAAGGTGCAGCAGCTCGTCGAACGGCGCGTCGATGTTGACGAGGTCCATGCGCGGCGCGGCCACCATCACGTCGCCCGCCGTCATGTCGGCCATGCGGATGACGCGCTCGAGCATCACGCGCGATTCGGCCCCGATGACCTCGTTGTCCTCGGCCTCGGCCAGGGTTTCGATGAGCTCTTCCGTGGAGTCCGGCCCCGGATGGATGAACTCGGCCACTTTCTGCAGGAAGGTGCGCTTGTCTTCCCTCTCGGGCAAGCGCCCGGGGTGCGCAGGGTGCGGGTCAGACACTGAGGACGTGCGGGTAGTGAATCAGGCCCCTAGGATAGCGGATTGTTGTGACAGCGCGCCATGGCGCCCGCGCCTTGCGGCCCGGGCCCGCCGCCGGTCACTCGGCGGACTGGTGGCGCGCGTGCTGCACGCCGCTGCGCACTTCCTGCACGCCCGCCAGGAAATCCCAGAACTGCTTGGCCTGCTTCTTGATCTGGTAGTCCACCTCGGCAAACTGCTGCTCCACGATCTCGGCCATGCGCGTGTCCAGGCTGGCGGGCTGGATCTGGAGGTAGGCCTCGGACTCCGAGCCGTCGCGGCGCACGGTGGCGCCCGCCTTGCGGGCAATCTTGAGCATCGCGGTGTTCTCGGACAGCGCATGGATGAAGACCATGTTCACGCCTTCATTGCGCGCATGCATCACCGCGCGCTCGAACAGGCGTGCGCCAAAACCACGGCCCCGCGCCTGCTTGAGCACGGAAACGCCAAACTCGGCGCAGTGCTTGTGCTCGGGATGCTCCGAGAACGCCAGGTGGGCCATCGCGATGAGTTCCAGGCGGCGGTTGTAGATGCCGAAGATCTCGTCGCGATTGAAATCGAGGTGCTCGGCATACCGGCGGATCTGCTCGTCATTGGCCGCGTAGCCGAAGCGCAGATAGCGGTCCGCCGGTTCGAGCTTCAGCAGATGCTGGGTGATCCGCTCGCGGTAGGACGGGCCCAGGGCGCGGATGGGAACCATCATGGGCACCTCCTGCTTTGCGTGCGTGTCATGGGGAGACGGGCCGCCCGTCACCGGGCGCAGCATGTCCCTGCCTGCGTGCCAGGATGCCTTGAGCCAGTCTTTCGTTGCGAACATGGCTGTAAATATAAGGGTTTTCCCTCATTATTTCCAGTACAAATTGCTGCATTGCAGCAAAGTAGTGAGATGCCTCAAATCAAGGCAGAAAATAGCTCTCGGCGCTTTGTCCATGGGCGCGAGAAGCTATCAAATCCATAGCAATTGCCTTGCACCAGGGCCCACGGATGTCTTCTGCGCGACCCATCCCGGCCCCGCAGCGCCGGGTGCCGGCCGCCCGCAAGGGTATAGCGGCGGCCATCGCGCGGCAAGCGGCCCGGGGCGCGAGGGCATCACACCGGCACGGCGGTGGTGGCCTTGACCCGGTCGAGCACGAAACTGGTCTTGCAGTCCTGCACGCTGGGGTGCTTGAGCAGGGTGTCCATGATGAAGCGGCTGTAGTGCGCCATGTCCGCCACCACCACGCGCAGCAGGTAGTCCATCTCGCCCGTGAGCGATGCGCATTCCACCACTTCGGGCCACGTCTGCACGCTGGCGCGGAACAGGTCCATGGGGTTGCGCTTGTGGCTTTCGGTGTGCTTTTCCAGCCGCACATTGAGGTAGGCGGTCAGCCCCAGGCCCACGGCCTCGGGGGGCACCAGCGCCACGTAGCGGTCGATCACCCCGCTTTCCTCCAGGCGCTTGACGCGGCGCAGCACCGCGCTGGGCGACAGGCCCACCTGCTCACCGATGACGTCATACGTCTCCCGGCCATTTTCTTGCAGACGGCGCAATATGGCCCTGTCCAGCTTGTCGAGTGCGCTTGAGGCTTGCATAGCGCAGGATTTTATGGAATCCGCGGATTTTTCGCTTGCCAGATTGCATGCTGGGGTATGTCCCGATAGTGACACCACGCCCGGACCAGAAGAATGAATCCCGCAAAAACGCACGGTCGTTCGTTTTTTGCAGGCACAAAAACCATATCCAACGGAGACAACCACATGACCGGATTCCTCAGCCGCTTTCTGCGGCGCCTCGCGCTGGCGGCCAGCGCCGGGCTCTTGCTCCTGGGGGCCAGCGCCCAGGCCCAGAGCGGCTACACGCAGACGCGCTACCCCATCGTGCTGGTGCACGGCCTTTTCGGCTTCGACTCGGCCCTGGGCATCGACTACTTCTATGGCATTCCCGACGCCTTGCGCCAGGGCGGCGCGAAGGTCTACGTGGCGCAGGTGTCCGCCGCGAACAGCACCGAGGTCCGGGGCGAGCAGCTGCTGGCGCAGGTCAAGACCATCCTGGCGATCACCGGAGCGGCCAAGGTCAACCTCGTGGGCCACTCCCATGGCGGACCCACCACGCGCTATGTGGCGGGCGTCGCGCCGCAGCTGGTGGCGTCGGTCACCTCGGTGGGCGGGGTCAACAAGGGATCGCGCGTGGCGGACATCCTGCGGGGCGTGGCCCCCGCCGGTTCGGTGTCGGAGGCCGTGGCCAGCGGCGCGGCCAGGGCGCTGGTCAGCCTGATCAACCTCACATCCGGAGGTTCGGCCCTGCCCCAGATGCCGACCGCCGCGCTCGATTCGCTGACCACCGCCGGGCTCGCGGACTTCAATCGCCGCTTTCCGCAGGCCCTGCCCAGCGGCTGCGGCAGCGGTGCGGAGCTGGCCAACGGCGTGCGCTACTACTCCTGGACGGGCACGCAGCCCCTGACCAACGTGCTCGATGCCAGCGATGGCCTGCTGAGCGTGCTCAGCCTGGTCTTTGGCGAGGCCAACGACGGCCTGGTCTCCGCCTGCTCGTCGCGCTTGGGCAAACACCTGGGCGACCACCGGCAGAACCACCTGGACGAAGTGAACCAGCTGCTGGGCCTGCGCGACTGGTTCTCCACCGACCCGGTGACGCTGTACCGCCAGCACGCCAACCGCCTCAAGGCGCAGGGTCTGTAAGCCGTGGAAAGAAGGTCCCGCGCCTTCGCCGCCGCAGTGGCCCTGGCCGCCGCCACGGCCGCCGTGGTCTGGTGGACGGCCCCGCACGGCCTGCAGGGCGCGGAGGACCCGCATCCAGGCGCCGGCGCCGCCGGCCCGCAGGCCGGCAGCGCGCGCCAGAACCCGTCGGGCTCGGCACGGCCGATGGAGAGCAGCTTCTTCGCCGCCCGCCGCGCCGCCGGCCCGGACCGCCACGAAGACCCCCTGCTGGTGCACGGCCTGCGCGATACGCTGGAGGCGCTGCTGATGGAGGCGCAGGACGGCGGCGCGGCGGACCCCGCCACGCTCAAGCAGCGCCTGGCGGGCCTGGTGGGCAAGCACTTCCCGGCGGCACTGGCCACCCGGGCACTGGCATTGGCCGAGCGCTACGTGGACTACCGCGTGGCGCTGGGCCAGCTGCGCACGCCCCCGGACCCGACCGACCCCGGCGCGCTGCGCGAAGCGCTGGAGGCGCGCCACAAGGTGCGCCAGCAGTTCTTTGACGGCCCCGAGCACGACGCCCTGTTCGCCCGCGAGGCGGACCTGGACCGCTACACGCTGGCGCGTCTGGAGATCGAGCGCAACCCCCGGCTCACCGCCGAACAGCGCACCCAGGCCTTGCGCGATGCAGAGAACGAATTGCCCCAGGCGCGCCGCGCGGAGCGCGCAGCGGCCACCGAACACCTGAGCGCGGCGGCCCAGACCGCCGCGTTCAACGCACAAAACACCGACGAACGCACCCGCCACGCCGCGCGCAGCGCGCAGTACGGCGAGGCCACGGCCCACGCCATGGCCCAGCTGGACCGGGAGGAGCAAAGCTGGCAGCAGCGCCTGGACCAATACAGCCAGGCCCGTGCCCAGCCGGGCGACGGCAGGGCACTGGAATTACTGCGCCAGCAGCTGTTCTCACCGCAGGAGCAGCAGCGCCTCGATGCCGCCCTTGCGCTGCGAAAGCTCCCGCCGGCCACGCCGGGCTCCTGAGCGCAGGGCGCCGGTGCCATTCGACGGCGCGCCCGGGGGGCGCGCCTGTCCTGCGCCATTTTTTGACCATTCGCAACATTCCTGCAAATCAAAGGCCCAAGCCTCTTGATTTCGCCAGAAACATGAGGCAGGGCGCGCCTACAGTCCATGACATTCCTCAACGAATGCCGGAGACACCCCATGAACGCCGCCTTGCCCCAAGAAACCGCCGCCCAACTGGAAGCCTGGGACAACCCCATGGGCCTGATGGGGTTCGAGTTCGTCGAATTCACCTCGCCCCAGCCCGGCGTGCTGGAAGCCGTGTTCGAGAAGCTGGGTTTCACCCTGGTCGCCAAGCACCGCTCCAAGGATGTGGTGCTGTACCGCCAGAACGGCATCAACTTCATCCTGAACCGCGAGCCCCACAGCCAGGCCGCCTACTTTGGTGCCGAGCATGGCCCCTCCGCCTGTGGCCTGGCCTTCCGTGTGAAGGATGCCCACAAGGCCTACAACCGCGCCCTGGAGCTGGGTGCCCAGCCCATCGAGGTCCCCACCGGCCCCATGGAACTGCGCCTGCCCGCCATCAAGGGCATTGGCGGCGCGCCGCTGTATTTGATCGACCGTTTTGAAGACGGCAAGTCCATCTACGACATCGACTTTGAATTCATCGAAGGCGTGGACCGCCGCCCCGTGGGCCACGGCCTGAACCTGATCGACCACCTCACGCACAACGTGTACCGGGGCCGCATGGGCTTCTGGGCCAATTTCTACGAGAAGCTGTTCAACTTCCGCGAGATCCGCTACTTCGACATCCAGGGCGAGTACACGGGCCTGACGTCGAAGGCCATGACCGCGCCCGACGGCAAGATCCGCATCCCGCTGAACGAAGAGTCCAAGCAGGGCGGCGGCCAGATCGAGGAATTCCTGATGCAGTTCAACGGCGAAGGCATCCAGCACATCGCGCTGATCTGCGACAACCTGCAGGACGTGGTGGACAAGCTGGGCATGGCCGGCGTCTCGCTGGCCACCGCGCCCAACGACGTCTACTACGAGATGCTGGACACCCGCCTGCCCGGCCACGGCCAGCCGGTGGCAGAGCTGCAGTCGCGCGGCATCCTGCTCGACGGCACCACGGCCGACGGCACGCCGCGCCTCTTGCTGCAGATCTTCTCCATGCCCATGCTGGGCCCGGTGTTCTTCGAGTTCATCCAGCGCGAAGGCGACTACCGCGACGGATTCGGCGAAGGCAACTTCAAGGCACTGTTCGAATCGCTGGAGCGCGACCAGATCCGGCGCGGGGTGCTCAACACCTAAGACATCAGACATCTCGGGTTAACCCTGACCAGATGCCTATACTGCGCGCTCCCCGGAACTCAAAAGGATCCCGATGTCGCTCCGTAGCACCTTGTCCAGTGTTGTTCTCGTCCTGCTCTGCGCCGCCACGGCGGCGCAGGCGCAGAACCCGTCCGCCCCCCTCACCATCGTGGTCCCCTACCCTGCCGGCGGCCCGCTGGACACCTCGGCACGCATCGTGGCCGAAGGCGCCGCAGCCCAGCTGGGCTCCATCACCGTGGAGAACAAGCCTGGCGCCGGCGGGGGCACCGGGGCCGACCAGGTGGCCAAGGCACCCAAGACCAGCAACCAGATCCTGATGGGCGCGGTGGCCACGCATGCGGTCAACCCCTGGCTGTACAAGAAGAACTTCCCGTACAACCCGCTCAAGGATTTCAAGCCCCTCGTGCTGGTGGCGCGCACGCCCAATGTGCTGGTGGTGAACGCGGAGCAGGCCGCCAGGCTGGGCATCAAGACAACGCCGGACCTGGTGCAGTACCTCAAGAAGAACCCGGACCAGGCCAAGTACGGCTCGGGCGGCAACGGCAGCATCGGCCACATCTCGGCCGAGATGTTCAAGTCGCTCACCAACACCCGCATGGGCCACACGCCGTTCCAGGGCTCCAAGCCCGCCCTGGCGGCGCTGGAGTCGGGGCAGGTGCTGATGGTGTTCGACAACCTGGCCTCGGCGCTGCCGCAGATCCAGTCGGGCAAGCTGCTGGCGCTGGGCGTGACCACGCTCAGCCGCAACGAGTCGCTGCCCAGCGTGCCCAGCATCAACGACAGCGTGCAGGGCTTCAACGTGTCCACCTGGTTTGGCCTGTTCGCGCCCGCCTCGCTGCCGGACGCCGACGCGCGCCGCTACGCCAACGCGTTCTCGGCGGCCATGCAGTCGCCCGCTGGCAAGGAGAAGTTCAAGAAGATGGGCATCACGCCCGAAGAGCTGACGCTCGACGGGTTCGCGCAATTCGTGCGCTCGGAAAACAGCAAGTACGAGTTCCTGATCCGGGCCGCAAAAATCAAGATCGAATAACCGCCGCCCGGGCAGGTGCGCGCCACCCGGCGCGCCGCACCAGGACGGCCAAGGAGCACAAAATGGGACAAGCCCCCGTCGTCTATGGCCAATCCACCCGCCCACCCCGGGGCGACTACTCGCGCGCCAGCGAGGACTACACCTGCCCGCAGGACTACGCGGCCTATACCGCCGCAGACCACGACACCTACCGCCGCCTGTACGAGCGCCAGCGCGCCCTGCTGCCGGGCCTGGCGAGCCAGGCGTTCATCGACGCCCTGCCCTCGCTGGGCGCCAGCGACCGCATTCCGCGTTTTGAGGAAGTCAACGAGCGCCTTTACAAGGCCACGGGCTGGGAGCTGGTGGGCGTGCCCGGCCTGATCCCCGAGGTGCCCTTCTTCACGCTGCTGGCCCACCGCAAGTTCCCGGTGACGGACTGGATCCGCAAGCCCGAGGAGTTCGAGTACATCGTCGAGCCAGACATTTTTCATGACCTGTTCGGCCACGTGCCGCTGCTGTTCAACCCGGTGTTCGCGGACTATGTGCAGCGCTATGGCCAGGGCGGGCTGAAGGCGCAGGGGCTGGGGTCGTGCGAGATGCTGAGCCGCCTGTACTGGTACACGATCGAGTTCGGGTTGATCCGCGAGGCGGGGCAGTTGCGGGCGTACGGCGCGGGGATTCTGAGTTCTTCGGGCGAACTGGCGTATTCCGTGCAGAGCCCGGAGCCACAGCGCATTGCGCTGCAACTGGAGCGCACCATGCGCACGCGCTACAAGATCGATACGTACCAGCAGACGTATTTCGTGATCGACAGTTTCGAGCAGCTGTTCGAGATGACGGCGGCGGACTTTGCGCCGATCTATGAGCGGCTGCGGGGGTTGCCGGAGTTTGCGGCGGATGAGCGGGATGCGGTGGTTGCTTGATTCTTGAGTGAAATAGGGCTCTTGCGCTTTTCTATCAATCCCTAGTAGCTATTGTTTTTATAGCTTGCGCCGTGCTTGAACAAAGGGCGGAGGCCGGGGTGTGCGCCCGGCGGCGCAGTGGCTTTCTTTTGCTTCGCCAAAAGAAAGTCACCAAAGAAAAGGCGACCCTGCACGCTGCGTCCCTTCGCTTCGCTGCGGGCAACCTGCGGTGCTCGCGTCCAGCGGGGTCTCGCTCGAACTCGCTCCACTGCGTTGCGCTCAGACAATCGCGAGCCCTGATCCGCTGGCCGCTGCGCTCCTCGGCGCATCCTGAAGGGAACCCGGGGTGCGGACATCCCTTCGGGCCATCGCTGCGCTCGGCCCCATCTCGCGGGCGCAAGCGCCACGCGCCGCGCAGGCGTGGCCGAGCGCAGCGATGGCCCGTATGGCTGTTTGGCTGTTTGGTTGTTCGCTCCCCACCCCCATCTGGCTGCGCCTGCGGCGGGGCGGTTGCGGGGTGAGCATGGGCGTCGCAGCGCCCATGCCTCGTGCTCTGACTCGCCGTGGTTGTCCGAGCGGCGCGCGCCAGCGCACAGCGAGTTCCACGGCGCACCCCGCAACCGCACCGACGCAGGTTTGCCCCTTCGCAACGCGAAGGGGTCGCAGACTGTGGGTCGCCTTTCTTTTGGGTACTTTTCTTTGGCGAAGCAAAGAACAAGTACCTCGCCCGCCGGGGCGACATCCCGGCCTCCGCCCTTCACTCAGGCACGGCGTGAACTATAAAAACAATAGCTGCGAGCGCTTGATAGACAAGCACCAGAAGCCACAACAATCAAAGATCACCCCCGCCCCATCTCCTCCAGGCACACCTTCATCACCCCCGCATCAAACGCCATCTGCACATGCGCGACGCCCTCCACCAACCGGTTGTCCGCCCCTGGCAACGCCGCGGTGCTCGCCGGGAACACGATGTTGTCGCAGTTCGAATACCAGCAAGTAAACAACGCCGCCCGCCCCGCCGGCTCGGCCCGCTGCAGCGCCACCACCCAGTCCCCCGCCAGGCTCATCTGCCGCCCATTCACCGCCCGGCTGAAGCGCCCGAGCCACGTGCCGCCGTGGGGCGTGCCCAGCGTCAACACCCGGTGCACCCGCCCGTCCGCCTGGTGCGCGCGCAGCCAGGCCCGCACCGCCAGCCCGCCCATGCTGTGGCACAGCAACACCGGCGCCTGGCCCGTGGCCGCCGTCACCTTGCGCACGGCCTCTTCGATGATGTCGGCGTACTCGTCAATCGAACCCATCACCGGCTCCAGGTTCACCGCCACATGGGCATGGTCCCGGGCTTGCAATGGCGCGAACCACGGTAACCACAGGCCCCGGTTGCACATGAAGCCGTGCACCAGCACCACGCCGCGCTTTCCGGTCGGCTGCGCAGGCAGCCAGTCGGGCAATGACTGGTGGCGAAACGGCTGGCGCCAGCCAAAGACCATCAATGCCACCCACACCTCGGCCCACCAGGCGGCCAGCACCTGGGAGAGGCGCGCACGGGGCGCGGCGTCCTGGCGGTTGGTGAGGTGCATCAGCACAAACTCCACCGCCATCACCGCGAGGTATATCCCCAGGGGCAGCAACGCCCCCAGCACGGCACGCAAGGGCGAATGCGGCCACTGCCACACCAGCCAGGCGGCCATGGTCAGCAGGATGAACAGGAGCAGGGTTCGTTGCCAGCGCGCGATCATGGTGGTGATGGGCAGATGTTGTAATTGACCAGCCGCATTGTGCGGTCTGGGCCCTGCCCTGACGCCCCCCGCACGTAGAAAGGACCCCGCCCCATGGATGCCGCCCAGACCATCCGCGACTGCATCGCCGACGTCACGGCTCTGCGCCTGCACCGCACCGGCGATGCCGCACTGGGCGCGGCGGTGGGCCAGGTCAAGACCCTGCAGGCACGGCGCTTCAGGGGCACCTATGCCGACCTCATGGGCTCGCCCTCGTTCGGCCCCGCGGCCCGGTTCTTCCTCGAGGAGCTGTACAGCGACACCGACTACACCGAGCGCGACCTGCAGTTCGGCCGCATCGCGGGCACGCTGCAGACCATGTTCCCGCAGCCCGTGGTGGCCACCGCCGTGGCGCTGGCCGTGCTGCATGCGCAGACGGAGGGGCTCGACCAGGAGATGGGCCGCGCCTGGCTCGACGCCTCCGGCGGGGGCGGCATGCCGGACGCCGCCCGCTACACCGCCGCCTGGCGCGCCGTGGGGCAGCGCCATGCGCGCCAGCAGCAACTGCAGCGCGTGCTGGCCATGGGCACCGACCTCGCCCGCCTGACCCGCACCCCCGGCCTGCGCATGATGCTGCGCATGATGCGCGCGCCCGCCCAGGCGGCCGGCATGGGCGCGCTGCAGCGGTTCCTGGAGGCGGGCTTCGACACCTTTGGCCAGCTCGCGCGCCAGCGCGGCGGGGTCGAGCAGTTCCTGGCCACCATCCAGGAGCGCGAAGGCGCGCTGATGGCGCAGCTGTTCGAGGCCGATCCTGTCACCTGCGAGACCCAACTGGCGCGCACCCTAGGACAAGCCCGGTAGCTGACTGCACGCCCGCGCTTCCACAATCTGTGCCCACCCTTTCACTGGCGAGCACAAGGAAACAAGCGCATGGAAAAGATCTGGCTCAAGAGCTACCCCCCGGGCGTACCGCACGATGTGCAGCCCGAGCAATACCGCTCCGTGGCCCACCTGCTGGAGGAATCCTTCCGCAAGCACGCAAAGAGCCCCTTCTCGGTCTGCATGGACCGGTGGATGACCTATGGCGAACTGGAGCGCCGCTCGGCCGCGCTGGGCGCCTACCTGCAGAGCCTGGGCCTGGCCCCCGGCGCGCGCGTGGCCATCATGCTGCCCAACATCCCGCAGTTCGGCGTGACCATGGCGGCCGTGCTGCGCGCGGGCTACACCTGCGTGAACGTGAACCCGCTGTACACGGCGCGCGAGCTGGAGCACCAGCTCAAGGACTCCGGCGCCACGGCCATCGTGATCCTGGAGAACTTCGCGCACACGCTGGCCGAGGTGGTGGACCGCACCGCCATCCAGCACGTGGTGATGACCTCGATGGGCGACCTGCTGGGCGCCGCGTTCGGCGCCTGGATCACCTTCGCGGTGCGCCACCTGGCCAAGATGGTGCCGGCCTACGAGCTGCCCCTGACCGGCGGCCGCAAGCTCGTCACCTTCAAGAAGGCGCTGTCGCTGGGCGAGCACAAGTCCCTGGCCCCGAGCCAGGCCACGCTCGACTCCATCGCCTTCCTGCAGTACACGGGCGGCACCACGGGCCTGTCCAAGGGCGCGGTGCTCACCCACCGCAACATCGTGGCCGCCACGCTGCAGGCCGAGGCCTGGTTCACGCCCGCGCTGTCGAAGGTGGGCGACATCAGCAAGGCCAACTCCATCGCCGCGCTGCCGCTGTACCACATCTTCGCGCTCACGCTGTGCCTGCTGGCCATCCGCCAGGGCTCCAGCCTCACGCTGATCCCCAACCCGCGCGACATTCCCAAGTTCGTGGCCGAGCTCAAGAAGCGCCCCTTCCACATGCTGCCCGCCGTGAACACCTTGTTCAACGCGCTGCTGCAGAACCCGCAGTTCCGCACGCTCGACTTCTCGCACCTGTGCGTGTCGCAGGCCGGCGGCATGGCCGCCAGCGAAGGCACGGCCAAGCAGTGGCAAAAGGTCACGGGCAGCACCATGATCGAAGGCTGGGGCATGAGCGAGACCTGCGCCATCGGCACCAACAACCCAGTGAACAACACCACCTTCAGCGGCACCATCGGCCTGCCGCTGCCGGGCATCGACATCGCCATCAAGGACGACGCCGGCCACAGCGTGCCCCAGGGCGACCCGGGCGAGATCTGCATCCGCGGCCCCAACGTGATGACGGGCTACTACAACCAGCCCGAGGAGAACGCCAAGGCCTTCACACCCGATGGGTTCATGCGCACGGGCGACATCGGCATCATGGACAGCGAGGGCTACACGCGCATCATCGACCGCAAGAAGGACATGATCCTGGTGAGCGGCTTCAACGTGTTCCCCAACGAGCTGGAGCAGGTCATCAGCCTGTGCCCCGGCGTGGTGGAATGCGCGGCCATCGGCATCCCCGACGAAAAGCAGGGCGAGGCGATCAAGGTGTTCATCATCAAGAACGACCCCACGCTCAGCGAGGAAGACGTGGCCCGCTACTGCCAGGAGAACCTCACCGGCTACAAGCGGCCCAAGTACATCGAGTTCCGCGACGAGCTGCCCAAGAGCAACGTGGGCAAGATCCTGCGGCGGGAGTTGAGAACCGCCGCCTGAGCGGCTCCGCCCCCCTTTCCTCTTCTCCTTCCTTTCCCCCTTCTCCTCACGCGCTTCGCGCCAGGGAAAGGGGGCACAACACCGGCGCGGCGGGGCGGGCCTTGCGCGGTGTTTCTGGCAAGGCAGCGCGCAGGTTTCCACGCCCTGGCGCCACGGCCCGGCCCTTGCTCTTCTCTGCGGGGCCCCTCCTCCCATCCACCCCCTCCAAGCCCCGCGAAGGCAGGGCCGGGCTCTGCGCAGGGCGGCACGGCGGCAGAGCCGTTCCCGGCTTTCTCCCCGCTAGGCCATTGCGTGCTATTTCAGGGTTTTCACCAACTAGCAAACGTTTGCGCAAACGTTTGCTTTAGATATGATTCGCGCCGCGGCATCGCTTTGGCGGGTCGCCCGAAGCGTTTTTGTGGGCGCCGCTGGCGCTTGAAGCCCCATTCCAACAGGAGACACCATGCAGTTCACCCGCCGTTCCGTTCAGACCGCCGCCGCCCTTGCCGTTGTGGGCAGCCTGCTGGCCAGCCCTGCGCTCGCGCAGGACAAGCCCAAGATCGCGCTTGTCATGAAGTCGCTGGCCAACGAGTTCTTCCGCACCATGGAAGACGGCGCCAAGGCGCACCAGAAGGCGCACGCCAGCGAATACACGCTGGTGGCCAACGGCATCAAGAACGAGACCGACACCGCCGCGCAGATCAAGATGATCGAGCAGGCCATGGCGCAAAAGGTCAGTGCCATCGTGCTGGCCCCGGCCGACTCCAAGGCCCTGGTGCCCGTGGTCAAGGCCGCCATCGACAAGGGCATCATCGTGGTCAACATCGACAACCAGCTCGATACCGATGCGCTGAAGGAAAAGAACATCACCGTGCCGTTTGTGGGCCCGGACAACCGTGCGGGCGCCAAGTTGGTGGGCGACCACCTGGCCAAGACGCTGAAGGCTGGCGACAAGGTCGGCATCATCGAAGGCGTGTCCACCACCTTCAATGCGCAGCAGCGCACCCTGGGCTACCAAGACGCCATGAAGGCCGCGAACATCACCGTAGTGGGCGTGCAATCTGGCAACTGGGAGATCGAAAAAGGCAACACCGTGGCCGCCGGCATGATGCGCGAGCACCCTGACCTGGTGGCGCTGCTGGCCGGCAACGACAGCATGGCCCTGGGCGCCGTGGCCGCCGTGAAGGCCGCCGGCAAGACCGGCAAGGTGCAGGTGGTGGGCTACGACAACATCGGCGCCATCAAGCCCATGCTGGCCGACGGCCGCGTGCTGGCCACCGCCGACCAGTACGCCGCCAAGCAGGCCGTGTTCGGCATCGAGCTGGCGCAGAAGGCCCTGGCCGCCAAGACACCCCAGGCGCAGCTGCCCGCCCTGGTGAAGACCGACGTGGTGCTCGTGACCAAGGGCAGCAAGTAAGACGCACCCCGACCCCAGCCGCACCCGCTTCGCCCGCCATGCCCCGCACGACCGCCGCCCCCGCCCTGGCCACTCCCCTGCTCACGATCGACGCCGTGGGCAAGGACTACACGGCCACGGTGCTGGACGGCGTGACGCTGGCGCTGAACGCGGGCGAGGTGCTGGCGCTGACGGGCGAGAACGGCGCGGGCAAGAGCACACTCTCCAAGATCATCTGCGGGCTGGAGTCGCCCACGCGGGGCGGCATGCGCCTGGCGGGGCAGACCTACACCCCCGGCTCCCGCCGCGACGCCGAACGCCAGGGCGTGCGCATGGTGATGCAGGAGCTGGGCCTGGTGCCCACGCTCACCGTGGCCGAGAATCTGCTGATGGGCCGCCTGCCGCACCGCCTGGGCTGGCTGCGGCGCGATGCGCTGCACACGGCCGCGCGCGCGCAGCTGGACAAGATTGGCCTGCGCGGCATCGACCCCGCCACGCCGGTGTCGCAGCTGGGCATCGGCCAGCAGCAGATGGTGGAGATCGCGCGCAACCTGCAGGACGACACGCGCATCCTGGTGCTGGACGAGCCCACGGCCATGCTCACGCCGCGCGAGACCAACTACCTGTTCGAGCAGATCGCGCACCTCACCGCGCGCGGCGTGGCCATCATCTACGTGTCGCACCGGCTCGAAGAGCTGCGGCGCATCGCCGACCGCGTGGCCGTGCTGCGCGACGGCCGCCTGGTGGACGCGCGCCCCATGGCCGGGATGAGCGAGGACGACTTGGTGCAGCGCATGGTGGGCCGCGTGGTGAGCGACCTGGACCACCGCCCCCGCCGCCCCGCCGGCCCGGTGGTGATGGGCGCCCTGGGCCTGGGCCGGGGCACCGCCGTGCAGGACGTGAGCCTGGAACTGCGCGCGGGCGAGATTTTCGGCATTGCCGGGCTGGTCGGCTCCGGCCGCACCGAGCTGGTCCGGTTGCTGTTTGGCGCCGACCGGGCAGACCGGGGCAGCATCACGCTGCACCCGGAATTTGAGCAAAAACAGCCCCCAGCGCTTGATGGACAAGCGCAAGCAGCTACACAAAACATAGCAAACCAGGCGGCCAAGGCGCCCCTCGCCACACCACGCACCATTGCGCGTGGCTTCGCATCCCCCCTGCAGGCCATCGCCGCCGGCGTGGGCCTGGTCACCGAAGACCGCAAATCGCAGGGCCTGCTGCTGGCGCAGCCCATCCGCATCAACGCCACGCTGTCCGACCTGTCGGCCGTCTCGCGCGGCGGCTGGCTGCTGCGCGGGCTCGAAAGCCGGCTGGTGCAGGGCTTTGTGCGCACGCTGGGCATCCGCTGCCGCAGCCCCGAGCAACCCGTGGGGCAGCTGTCGGGCGGCAACCAGCAAAAGGTGGTGTTCGCCCGCTGGCTGCACCGCCAGGGCCGCGTGCTGCTGCTCGACGAACCCACGCGCGGCGTGGACGTGGGCGCACGCGCCGAGCTGTATGGCGAACTCGACCGCATGGCCTCGGAAGGCCGCGCGCTGCTCATGGTGTCGTCCGACCTGCGCGAACTCATGGCCATGGCCGACCGCATCGGCGTGATGAGCGCGGGCCGCCTGGTGGCCGTGTTCGAGCGCGGCGAGTGGTCCGAGCAATCGCTGCTGGCGGCCGCGTTTTCCGAGCCCGGCGGCCGTACCGGCACCACCCCTTCCACCCCTTCTCCTGTCACCGCATGAACGCCCCCGCACACTCTGCCGCCCCCGCGGCGGCACCTTCCGCCTCCTCCGTCTGGCGCAGCCAGCTGGGCACCTACCTGGGCCTGCTGGCCGTGCTGGCGGGCATGGTGGCGCTGTTCTCGTCGCTGTCCGACTACTTCTGGAGCGCCGAGACCTTCATCACCATCGCCAACGAGATCCCGGCCCTGGCCGTGATGGCGGTGGGCATGACCTTCGTGCTCATCATCGCGGGCATCGACCTGTCGGTGGGCTCGGTGATGGCGCTGGCCGCCGCCACCTCGGCCGCCGCCATCCTGCAATGGGGCTGGACGGTGCCCGCCGCCGCAGCCCTGGCGCTGGCCACCGGCCTGGTGTGCGGCACCATCACGGGCGCCATCTCGGTGGCCTGGCGGCTGCCCTCGTTCATCGTCTCGCTGGGCATGCTCGAAGCCGTGCGCGGCAGCGCCTATGTGGTCACCGATTCGCGCACGCAGTACGTGGGCGACGCCATCTCGTGGCTGTCGGCACCCTTCTTTGGCGGCATTTCGTTCGCGTTTCTGCTGGCCGTGGTGCTGGTGGTGGTGGCGCAGCTGGTGCTGTCGCGCACCGTGTTCGGCCGCTGCGTGGTGGGCATCGGCACCAACGAGGAAGCCATGCGCCTGGCGGGCGTGGACCCGCGCCCCATCCGCGTCATCGTGTTTGCCATGACCGGCCTGCTCGCGGGGCTGGCGGGGCTGATGCAGTCGGCCCGGCTCGAAGCCGCCGACCCCAACGCCGGCACCGGCATGGAGCTGCAGGTGATCGCCGCCGTGGTGATTGGCGGCACCAGCCTCATGGGCGGGCGCGGTTCGGTGGTGAACACCGCGTTTGGCGTGCTCATCATCGCGGTGCTGGAGGCGGGCCTGGCCCAGGTGGGCGCGAGCGAGCCCAGCAAGCGCATCATCACGGGGTTCGTGATCGTGGCGGCCGTCATCGTGGACACGCTGCGCCAGCGCCGCGCCGCCGCCTGACACCCCTCCCTCCTTGCCCACCGACTTCCTCTCCTCCCAATTTTTTTCTTCTTCCCATGGCCACTATCAAGGACGTTGCGCGCCACGCCGACGTGTCGGTCACCACGGTGTCGCACGTGGTCAACGGCACGCGCCGCGTGAGCCCCGAGGGGCGCGAGCGCGTCGAAAAAGCCATCCGCGCGCTGGGCTACGTGCCCAGCGCCATCGCGCGCAGCCTCAAGAGCAACAACACGCGCACGCTGGGCATGCTGATCCCCAACAGCTCCAACCCCTACTTCGCCGAGATCGTGCACAGCGTGGAAGACCGCTGCTTCGGCGCGGGCTACAACCTCATCCTGTGCAACACCAACGACGAGGCGCACCGCCAGGGCACCTACCTGCAGGTGCTGGCCGAGCGGCGCATCGACGGACTCATCGTCGTCTCCACCGGGCATGACGCCACCCTGCCCACACAGCTGGCGGGCCTGTCCATCCCCACCGTGCTGGTGGACCGCGAGATCGAGATCGCCGAGCAGCCCTGCGACCTTGTCGAGACCGCGCACATGCAAGGCGGGCAGCTCGCCACGCAGCACCTGCTGGACCTGGGGCACCGCCGCATCGCCTGCATCAGCGGCCCCGAGGGCCTGGTGCCGAGCGAGCAGCGCATCGCGGGCTGGCGCGCCGCCCTGTCCGCGGCTGCGGATGCCCGCGGTGAGGCGCCCATGCTGTGCAACGGCCACTTCACCAGCCAGGGCGGCTACGACGCCATGCACGCCCTGCTGCGCGCGGACACGCCGCCCACCGCCGTCTTCGTCTGCAACGACCTCATGGCCATGGGCGCGCTGTGCGCCGCGCATGAACGGGGCCTGCGCGTGCCCGAGGCGCTGTCCATCGTGGGCTTCGACGACATCGAGCTGGCCGCCTTCACCAGCCCGCCGCTGACCACCGTGGCCCAGCCCAAGCAGCGCATCGGCGCGCTGGCGGTGGACATGCTGCTCGAACGCATCGACGGCAAGCGCCAGGACGCGCGCAAGGTGATGCTGCAGCCCGAGCTGCGCGTGCGCGCCTCCACCGCGCCGCCCGCCCTGGAGACCCGCGCATGAGCGCCTCCGCCGCGCGCGTGCCGCGCATCGCCGTGGTCGGCAGCCTGAACATGGACCTGGTGCTGCAGGTGCAACACGCCCCCGGCCCCGGCGAAACCGTGCTGGCCGACGCCCTGCACCTGATGCCCGGCGGCAAGGGCGGCAACCAGGCCGTGGCCTGCGCCCGCCAGGGCGCCCGGGTGGCCTTGTTTGGCCGCGTGGGCGACGATGGCTACGGCCACACGCTGCGCGCGGGGCTTGACGCCGACGGCATCGACCACGGCGGCGTGCAAACCGACACAGAAACCACCACCGGCGTGGCCGCCATCACCGTGGAGGCCAGCGGGCAAAACCGCATCGTGGTCGTGCCGGGCGCCAATGGCCGCTTTGTGCTGGATGCCGCCGCGCTGGGCACCGCACTGCAAGGCGCAGGCGGCCTGGTGCTGCAGTTTGAAACGCCCCTGCCCCAGGTCCTGGCCGCCGCCGAGATGGCGCATGCCGCTGGTTGCCCTGTGGTGCTCAACCCCTCGCCCATCCAGCCCCTGCCCGAAGCCCTGTGGCCGCTGGTGCACACGCTGGTGGTGAACGAATTGGAAGCCACGGCGCTGGCAGGCCAGAACGTGACCACGCCCGTGGAAGCAGCCAAGGCCGCGCAAGCCCTGCGCGCCAAGGGCCCGGCCCAGGTGGTGGTGACCCTGGGCGCGGCAGGCGCCGTGGCCGCCGACGCTGCCGGCAGCCGCCACCACCCCGGCAGGGTGGTGCGGGCCGTGGACACCACGGCGGCGGGCGACACCTTCCTGGGCGCGCTGGCCGTGGCGCTTGCGCGCGGCGAGCCCCTGGATGCCGGCGTACGCGACGGCATCCGCGCCGCCGCGCTGTGCGTGACGCAGCCGGGCGCCCAGCCCTCCATCCCCACCCGCGCCGCCGTGGCGCACAGCCCCCTGCCTCCCGACTGGATCGCCCTGTGAAACGCACCACCCTGCTGCATGCCGAACTCTCCCACGCCATCGCCAGCCTGGGCCACGGCGACATGCTGGTGATCGGCGACGTGGGCCTGCCCATCCCGCCCGGCCCCCGCCGCATCGACCTGGCACTCACCCCGGGCATCCCGGCCGTGGCCGACGTGCTGCGCGTGGTGCTGTCGGAGATGCAGGTGGAAAAGGCCGTGATCGCCACCGAGGCCGTGGAGCGCGGCGCAGGCCATCTGCCCGGCTGGTGCCAGCTCCCGGTGGAGCCGCAGGCCGTGCCCCACGACGACTTCAAGCGCCTGACCCAGCAGGCCCGCGTGATGGTGCGCACGGGGGAGTGCACGCCGTATGCCAACGTGATCCTGGTGGCGGGTGTGACGTTCTGATACAGCCTGGGCCTGCGGGGCCACCAGGCGGAGAAGCTGTTTGCGGGTTTTGGAGGGCTTCGGGCGGCCCCCACCTGCGGTACGCTGGGCAGCAGCCCACGGCGCGGCACGCATGCCCGCCACCGACGCCATCGAATTCCCGCCCCCATGCCCACCACCGCGCCCCACGACCTCCTGCCCCCCGAAATCACCGTCCTCGAACGCGGCTGGCTGTCTGCCAACAACATTCTCTTCATCGGCCACCACGACACCGCGCTGGTGGACACGGGCTACTGCAGCCATGCCGAGCAGACCGTCGCCCTGGTGCGTGACGCGCTGGCCGGCCGCCCGCTGGACCGCGTGCTCAACACCCACCTGCACAGCGACCACTGCGGCGGCAACGCCGCGCTGCAAAAGGCCTGGCCGGGCGTGCTCACGGCCATCCCGCCCGGCCAGGCGGACCATGTGCGCCAATGGGACGCCTATGCGCTGAGCTACACCCCCACGGGCCAGGAATGCCCGCCCTTTCGGGCCGACACGCTGCTCACGCCCGGCTCCTGCGTGCTGCTGGGCGACAAGCCCTGGCAGGTGCATGCCGCCCCGGGGCACGACCCGCATTCGGTGGTGCTGTTCGAGCCCCAGGGCCGCGTGCTGATTTCGGCCGATGCGCTCTGGGAAAGCGGCTTTGGCGTGGTGTTTCCCGAGCTGGAAGGCGACGATGCCTTTGCCGAGGTGGGCGCCACGCTGGACGTGATCGAGAAACTCTCGCCCCAGGTGGTGATCCCCGGCCACGGGCCGGTGTTTGCCGATGCGCCCCGCGCCATCGACGGCGCGCGCCGGCGCCTGGACGGCTTCGTGCGCAACCCGGCCAAGCACGCGCTCTACGCCGCGAAGGTGCTGCTCAAGTACAAGCTGCTGGAGTGGCAGCAGATCAGCATGGCCGACCTCACGGCCTGGGCCGAGGCCACGCCCTATTTCGGGATGCTGCGCGAGCGCCACTTCGCGGAGCAGACGCAGGCCGAGTGGCTGCGCAGCCTGGCCGATGACCTGGTGCGCTCCGGCGCCGCGCTGCGCCAGGGCGAGGTGCTGCACAACGTGTAAGCAGCGCGGGGGCGGCTGCAGGCGGCCGCGCCACCGCACGTGGCCCGGCGGCGCCCGGCCAGCGCGGGCCCCCCCTGCGGGAAGGCGCGCGGCGCCTCACGGCAGGCTCAATGCTTGTACTGCTTGTCGCACCCCATCACGTGGTTGTAGCTGCTGGACATGCACTGGTAGAACGACTTCTTGTTGCCCGACGCGCCCTGGCAGTCCGACACGCTGTACTTGCCCTTCGCCTCGCGGATCTTGGGCGCCGTCTTGTCGAAGTCGGCCTGGGCCATGTAGCCATCGCGCACATTCTTCTGCCCCACTTCCAGCATGGAGTCGGCCTGGTCGTGGATGTTGCCCACGGCGGCCTGGCAGTTCAGCGGCACCTGCTTGCTGTCGACCGTGCCCAGGGCCTTCGTGGCCCCCTCGGCAAACTCCTGCACGTCCTTGGGAATCTTCTTGGTGCCGTCCGCGTTGTACTGGACGCTGCCGGGCTTGCCGCCCCCTTTGCCGCTCGCACCGGCGCCACCGGTTCCGTTGGTGCCCTGCAGCTTCAGCGGCTCGGCATCCTGCTTGGACGGCGGCGGCTGGGAGCCATAGTGGGTCTTGCCCTCGGCATCCACCCATTTGTAGACCGGCTGCGCCTGGGCACCGGTGCCCAGGACCATGGCCATCGCCGCCACCGCCATGGCGGCACGGGCCGCCATCTTTTTGGCATCTCTCATCTCGCTTCCCTCCGTAGTTTTTGATTCCAATGGGCTCCACCGCTTTTCACCAAAGCGCCGACAGCTCATTTTTTTATAGCAAACGCCCTGCGGCGGCCACCCCCTCCCCGTGTCAGGGAAGGTCCTTGTTCACCTCGGGCGCGGAGGCATCGCGCGGGCCGATGGTGCCCAGGCGGCTCTTGAGCGACTGGGGCTGGCCCGTGAGCATGGCGGCGTAGTTGGTGGTGTTGGACAGCACCTTCTTCACATAGTCGCGCGTTTCGGCAAAGGGCACGTTTTCGGCCCAGATGGCGGCGTCCAGCACCGGGCCGTTGCGCCAGCTGCGCGGGCGCCCCGGGCCAGCGTTGTAGGCAGCCGCCGCCATGGGCATGGAGCCCGCGAAATCGTCCAGCGCGAGCTTGAGGTAGGCCGTGCCGATGGTGATGTTGGTGTCGCGGTCGTTGATCTGGTCGGGCGTGAAGTTGGCGAGGCCGATCTTCTTGGCCGTCCAGCGCGCCGTGGCGGGCATCACCTGCATCAGGCCCGAGGCGCCCACGTGGGAGCGCGCATCCATGATGAAGCGGCTTTCCTGGCGGATCAGGCCGTAGACGTAGGCCGGGTCCAGCCCGATGCCGGTGGCGCGCTCCACCACGGCGCTGCGAAACGGCGTGGGAAAGCGCTGCGTGGTATCCACGACGGCCTTGGTGCGCTCGCTGGTGTTGATGCAGCGGTCCCACACCTCGCGCTGGCACGCGAAGTCGGCGGCGGCCAGCAGCTCGCGGTCGGCCATGCCGCCGCTCTGGTGCAGGTTGGTGGTGTAGTTCCACTCGCGCACGCCCTCGCTGCGCAGGCCGAGCAGGATGGCGTACAGCGCGCGGTTCAGGCCCGGGTTGGCGCGGGCTGCCGCCTTTTCTTCCGGCGTGAGCGGCGCGGGCGCGGGCGGCACGGTGATGCGCTGGCCCAGTTCTTCCAGCGCCAGCTGCTCGTAGAAACCGCGCGTGCTGGCAATGCCTTCGAGCAGCTGGCGCGCCTCGGCGCGCTCCGCGTCGGTCACGCGGCCCGCCAGGAGCGAGCGCGCCTTCCAGTACACCCAGGTGCTTTCCTGGCGCGCCTCGGCGCCCATGGCGTCCACGGCCTTGCCCACTGTCTTCCACTGGCCGGCGCGCAGCGCGGCCCGCACCTTCCAGCCCAGCAGGTCGTCGTTCAGGTCGCTGTCGCGCGTCACGTTGGCGAAGTAGCCGTGGGCGTTGCTGGCCAGCTTCTGCGCGGCGGTCTTGCCGATCACGGCCCAGGCCCAGTTGCGCTCCTCGGACGAGAGGTGCACGCCCCACTTGCTGTCGAGCTGGTGGGCAGCGCCTTCCGGGTCGGTGGTGGCCAGCTTCAGGAGCGCGAGCAGCACCAGTTCCTGCCTGGCCTTGCCGGCGGCCGTGGCGCGCGAGAGCAGGTACTTGGCGGGCGCGTCGAGCACCTCCTTGACCTGCGGCAGCGATTCGGGCGAGACGATCTCGACCGCCGTGCGCACGACGCGGGGGCGGTTGGCCTCCACGCCCAGGCGGGCCTTGCGCCAGATGTCCAGGGCCGACAGCTTCTTGTAGCCATGCAGCTCCCGCGCCGCGTGGGTGCAGCCGTCGTCGCCATCGCGCTGGGCGTACCAGTTGCTGCGCACGTCCTCGGCCACCGTGGGGCTGGCCGTGCCCTTGATCTGGTCGATCAGCAGTGCGTAGCAGCGCACCTCGCGGTCGTCCGACATGCGGTAGCCGGGATGCTGCTCGGCGAACTGGCCCCAGTCGCGCCGCTGGCCCAGCAGCAGCAGCCAGTCGTTGCGCAGGCGGTCTTCCTGGTAGCTGCCCGCGTAGCGCTGCAGGAAGGACTGGATCTCCGATGGCGACGCCTCGCCCAGGCGCAGCTTGAGCTCCCAATAGGCCGCCCAGGGCTCCAGCGCATGGCCGCGTGCGGCGGGCAGGAGCTGCTCGAGTTTCTTGCGGTCTCCCTTGCGGAAGGCCTGCTGCATTTCGAGCAGGGTATCGTCACCACGGTTTTGCGCCATGACAAGGGGCGCGGTGGCGGCCAGCAGGCTGGCCGCGACAAGGGGTGTCAGAATCGCTCTGAGAAATTGCATGGGGGAATTATCTGATGGACAAAGCAGCCCTTCGGCGCGCGTTGATAGAAGAACGCCTCAACCTGCCCGACCGCCTACAGCGGGCCGACCTGTTACAGCAGGTGATGCGCATCTGGCTGGTCAACCGGCCCGACACCGTGATCGGCGCCTACTGGCCCATCAAGGGCGAATTCGACCCCCTGCCCGCCCTGCACCGCTGGAAGGAAGACGGCGAGCTGCTCGATGAACCCCAACTGCGCCGCATCGGCCTGCCGGTGGTGAACAAGCTGCACAAGACCCTCACCTTCCACGCCTGGTACCCCGGCTGCCCCATGGAGGAAGACGCCTACGGCATCCCCAAGCCCAAGGACACCGAGGTCATCGTGCCCACCCTGCTCTTCGTGCCCTGCGTGGGCTACGCGCCGGGCGGCTACCGGCTGGGCTATGGCGGCGGCTTTTACGACCGCACCCTGGCCACGCTGCAGCCCAAGCCGTTCACCGTGGGCCTGGGCTTCACCCATGGCTACCTGGACGACTTCGAGCCCGAAGCGTTCGACCTGCCGCTCGATGCCATCCTGAACGACAACGGCGTGGTCTGGCCGGTCTGAGCCGCCAACAGGGCCCGCACGGCCCGTGATGCGTGCCGCGCATCATTGGGGCCGTGTTTTCGCATCGCTGGCGCGCGCCACTGCCGCTAGCATGGCGGGCTGGCTTTCTTTTCTCTGATTTCCATCGGCAGGTGCCCCATGCTCAAGCTCTATATCGGCAACAAGAACTACTCGTCCTGGTCCATGCGCCCCTGGGTGCTGCTCAAGCAGGCGGGCATCGTGTTCGAGGAAGTGCGCGTGCGCTTCGACAGCTTCGAAGCCAATTCAGAATTCAAGCGCGCCATCGGCGCCGTGAACCCCACGGGCAAGGTGCCCGTGCTGGTCGACGGCGACCTGGTGGTGTGGGACACCCTGGCGATTGCCGAATACGTGGCCGAAACCCACCCCGCCCAAAAGCTCTGGCCCGCCGATGCCAAGGCCCGTGCACGCGCCCGCAGCATCTGCGCCGAGATGCACAGCGGCTTCACCGCCCTGCGCAGCCACTGCCCCATGAACATCGAGGCGAACCTGGCCGACACCGGCGCCTTGATCTGGCGCGACCAGGCCGGCGTGCGCGCCGATGTGCAGCGCCTGGTGGACATGTGGAGCGCGCTGCTGCAGGAACACGGCGGCCCCATGCTGTTCGGCCAATTCACCGTGGCCGACGCCTACTTCGCCCCCGTGTGCATGCGCCTGCACACCTACGCCCTGCCCGTGCCACCCCACATCGCCGACTACGTGCAGCGCGTGCGCGCCCTGCCCGGCGTGAAGGCCTGGATCGACGAGGCCCTGGCCGAGAAGGACTTCCTGGACTTCGAAGAGCCCTACCGCCTGCGCCACACGCAAGGCTGAGCAGCACCATGGCCGTCACCATCTACCTGCGCTACGTGCTCAACACCAGCAAGCTCAAAGAGTTCGAGCACTACGGAAAACTGTGGATCCCGCTGGTCGAGAAGTTCGGCGGTAAACACCACGGTTATTTCATGCCCAGCGAGGGCGCGAACAACATCGCGCTGGCATTGTTCACCTTTGACAGCCTTGCGGCGTACGAGGTGTACCGCCAGCAGTCGATGCAGGACGCGGACTGCCAGGCGGCGTTCCGCTACGCCGAGGAGACGGGCTGCATCGTGAGCTACGAGCGGAGTTTTTTCAGGCCGGTGTTCAGCTGAACGGGCGCGGGCAGCCCGCCCCCGCTACCGGAACTGCTTGCGCAAAAACGGCTTGTGCCGCGCGATGTGCGCCAACTGCGCCTGGGCGACGGTGCCGCCCAGGTCCTCCTCTTGCGCGTTGAGCACCTGGTTGGCATAGGCCAGCGCACGCGCCACCACCTCTTCGTCGCTCACCCCCTGCTGCGCGGCCAGGTCCAGCGCCACGCGCTTCATGGCGCGCTGCGACAGCATCCACATCGCGCCAAAGGCATCCCACGCGGCCATCGCTTCCTTGAACTTGTCGCGGTCGGCCAGGATTTCGTTCAGCGGCTTGGCCAGGATCTCCTGCAGATCGTCCACCTTGGCTTTCAGGGCTTCGAGCTGCGCCTCGCGCTGCAGGGCCTCGGCGGCCGCGTTGGCGGCCGCGTCGGGCGCCGTGGGCACGGGCACGCTGCCGTCGGGGTTGAGCTGGGCGATGGTGAGGTCGGACGATAGGGGCATGGTGGGCTGGAATATACGGCCGGGGGCCCGGCCTAAACTACACCGATGCAAATCTACATGGTGGGCGGCGCCGTCCGCGACAAGCTGCTGGGCCGGCCCGTGAACGACCACGACTGGGTGGTGGTGGGCGCCACGCCCGAGCAGATGCTGAAGCTGGGCTATCTGCCCGTGGGGCGCGACTTCCCCGTGTTCCTGCACCCCGAGACGCGCGAGGAGTACGCGCTGGCCCGTACCGAACGCAAGAGCGGGCGGGGCTACCGGGGTTTTGTGGTGCAAAGCTCGCCCGACGTGACACTGGAAGAAGACCTGTCGCGCCGCGACCTTACTATCAATGCGATAGCTAGCAGCGCCGATGGGACAAGCGCCACAGGCCTATTTGATCCCTATCTGGGAGCCAGAGACATCGCGGCGCGGGTGCTGCGCCACGTGACGGATGCCTTTCGCGAAGACCCGGTGCGCATCCTGCGCGTGGCGCGGTTTGCGGCGCGGTTCACCGACTTCACGGTGGCGCCCGAGACGATGCAGCTGATGCGCGAGATGGTGCAGCATGGCGAGGCGGACCACCTGGTGGCCGAGCGCGTGTGGCAGGAGCTGGCGCGCGGGCTGATGGAAGAAAAGCCGTCGCGCATGTTCGAGGTGCTGCGCGAGTGCGGCGCGCTGCAGGTGCTGCTGCCCGAAGTGGCGCGCCTGTGGGGCGTGCCCCAGCGGGCGGAGTACCACCCCGAGGTGGACACGGGCGTGCACCTGATGATGGTGCTGGACATGGCCGCCCGCCTGCAATCCCCGTTGACGGTGCGCTTTGCCTGCCTGGCGCACGACCTGGGCAAGGGCACCACGCCCGCCGACGTGCTGCCGCGCCACATCGGGCACGAGGAGCGCAGCGCCGCGCTGCTCAAGGACGTGGCCGAGCGTCTGCGCGTGCCCGTGGACTGCCGCGAGACGGCCGAGGTAGTGGCCCGCGAGCACGGCCACATCCACCGCAGCAACGAGCTGTCGGCCGCCGCCCTGGTGCGGTTGCTGGAGCGCTGCGACGCCATTCGCAAGCCTGCGCGCTTTGCCGACATCCTGCTGGCCTGCGAATGCGATGCGCGCGGGCGCCTGGGGTTCGAGGAATCGGCCTACCCGCAACGCCCCCGGCTCCTGGCCGTGCTGGGTGCCGTGCAGTCGGTGGCCACGCGCGACATTGCCGCGCAGGCGGCGGCCAAGGGCCTGAGCGGCCCGCAGGTGGGCACGCTGATCCACCAGGCGCGGGTGGCGGCGGTGGCGCGGTGGCAACACCCCCGCAGCGAGGCTGACTGACCCCGCGCAAAACGCCGCCACAGCGCGGGCAGAACCCTGCCTACAATCCGCGTCCGCTCGCACCCCCTCCGGGGTGCGCCTCTTGCCAGCCCCGGGGGCGCATTTTCGCGCCCCGCGGCCCTCTCCACGCCTCCATGACCACTGTGCACATCCGCCTGGCCACCCCGGCCGATACCGACACCATCGCCCCGCTGTTTGATGCCTACCGGCAGTTCTACGAGCAGGCGCCGGACCTCGCCGGAGCACGGGCATTCATTGCGGAGCGGCTGGAGCGCGCAGAGTCGGTGATCCTGCTGGCGCAGGACGCGTCCCGGGCGGCAGTGGGCTTTTGCCAGCTGTACCCCACGTTCTGCTCGGTGGAGGCGGCGCCCATCTACACGCTGTACGACCTGTTCGTGGCCCCCACGGCGCGCAAGGCGGGCGCCGGGCGCAGCCTGCTGGTGGCCGCCGAGGCCACGGCCCGCGCCCACGGCAAGGTGCGCATGGACCTGACCACGGCGCACACCAACACCGCCGCGCAGGCGCTGTATGAATCGCTGGGGTGGACGCTGGACACGGTCTTTCGCGCCTACAACAGGCGGGTGGCGGCCTGAGCGGCGGCCCGCCGCCGGGCCTGCGCCGATAGCGGCTACCAGCGCAGCAGGCGCGGCCCCAGCACGGCCCCCAGCGCCGTCGGGATGGCCATGCCCGCCAGGTACCAGACCGCCAGGAACGGCGCGGCCATCTCGGGGCAATGCAGGGCATACACCAGCGCGCCCAGCGCGCCCGCGAGCAGGCCGGCACCCGCGCCCGTCCAGGCCAGGCGCGTGGGTGCGGCACCCCTGAGGGCCCAGAAGCCCGCGGCCAGCGCAGGCACCGACAGCGCGGCGATATTGAACGGACAGGTGCGCCAGGTGCTGCCCAGGATGAGCGGCACCCGCTCCGCCGCCGTCACCTGTGACAGGGCCAGCAGGGCCAGGGCCCACAGCAGCAGCGGCGGCACCGCCAGCAGCAGCGCCGCAGGCCGCACCGCCATGCCCGGCCGGGCCATGCGGCGCAACAGCGCCAGCCCGGCGGCGGCCAGTGCAGCGGCAAACACCAGCTTGCCCCAGAACATGGGCTGCGCCAGGGTCGCCGGCAGGTCCGGGCGCAGGCCGAACAGGCCCAGTATCAGCACCCCGGCACCGGCAATGCCCACGGCGGCGGCCACGGCAAACCGTTGCTCTATCGCGGTGGTCCGCACCGGTCCGCCATCAGCGGCCAGCAGGTGGATCAATTCATCGGTTTTCATGCCATTCCTCCTGGGACTTGCGCAAATCAGGACGCGCCAACGACCCGTCGGCCGTGGCGGGCGATTTGCGCAAGCCCTGTTTTGCGTGAGTCATATCCCTCATCCTGGCGGCCAGGGCCTTGAGCCCCCGGTGCACGCCGACCTTGACGGCCGACTCCGACAGCCCCGTGAGGCGCGCCGTCTCGATCACCGACAGACCTTCCAGCTTCACGTACTCGATCGGCAGGCGCTGCTTGTCCGGCAAGGTGCGCAGCAGCTGCCCCAGGTCGCGCCGGGCTTCGGCGGCCTCGCTGTCGCTGCTGGCAAACAGCTCGCTGGCATCGTCCAGCGGGTCGTTGCGCCCTTCCTTCACGGCGTGCGAACGCAGCCAGTCGATGAGCTTGTAGCGCGCAATCGCATGCGCCCAGGCCGTCACCGGCATCTCGGGCCGGTAGGTGTGGCGCTGGTTGTGCACCGCCAGCAATGTTTCCTGCACCAGGTCCTCCACCTCATCGGGCCGCTGCGCCAGGCGGCGGCGCAGGAAGGCGCGCAGGTGCGCGCTCAGCTCCTTCAGAAAGCGCTGGTAAGCGGCTGCATCGGCATCCAGCCCCTGCAGCAGCAAACCGCGCAGGCGCTCTTCCACAATCTCCATGGCGTCTCCCTGCAGGCAATTCGTATGCCGGGGCCAACGGGTTACAGGCACCGCAAAAAATTTTCTTGCACTGCCACCGCATTTTTTTGCGCAGCACCGTAACCGGCCCGCCGCACTGCGCGAATTACAACGCAGATCGGGCAGCTGGAATCCACCTTCGTGCAGCGCCCCGGTCGGATGCAACCCTCAACCCTTGGAGATCCCACCATGACCACACGCACCCTCAGCCTCGGCGCCCTGGCCCTTGCCGCCCTGGCCTCTGGCGCCGCCATCGCCCAGACCGCCCCGATGGACGGCGCCAAGCCCGCCATGGAGAAGTGCTACGGCGTCTCGATGGCCGGAAAGAACGATTGCGCCGCCGGCCCCGGCACCACCTGCGCCGGCACCTCGAAGATGGACTACCAGGGCAACGCCTGGAAGTTCGTGCCCGCGGGCACCTGCGCATCGATCAGGACGCCCAAGGGCATGGGTTCGCTGACACCCGCCAAGGCCTGAGGCCATGGCGCTTCCCACCGCTGGCCTGGGCCTCAAGCCCCCGCACTACGACGAGGCGCTGCGGTGCACCGCCCCCGGCCTGTGGTGGGAGGTGCACCCCGAGAACTACCTGGCCGACGGCGGCCCGCGCCTGGCCTGGCTGGAAGCCATCCGCGCGCGCCACCCCGTGGCGCTGCATGGCGTGTCCCTGTCGCTCGCTGCCGATGAACCGCCCGACACAGCGTACCTGGCCCGCCTGGCCGCACTGGCGCGGCGCGTGGAACCCGTCCTGGTGTCCGAACACCTGGCGTGGTCCCGCTGGCGCGGGCAGTACCTGCCCGACCTGCTGCCGTTTCCCCGCACGCACGCGGCGCTGCACCGCATCGCTGGCAACATCGCCCGCACGCAGGACGTGCTGCAGCGGCCCATCGCCATCGAGAATCCCACGCACTACCTGCACATCGACGGCCACGATTGGGCCGAAACCGAATTCCTGGCCGAGCTGGTGCGCCGCACCGGCTGCGGCCTGCTGCTGGACGTGAACAACGTCCATGTCAGCGCGAACAACCTGGGCTGGCGCGCGCAGGCCTACCTCGACGCATTCCCTCTGCACGCCGTGGCCGAGATTCACCTGGCGGGCCACCACGCCGACCCGGTGCATGGCAACGCCTTGCTCATCGACAGCCACGACGCCCCGGTGGCCCCCGCCGTGTGGGCGCTGTACCAACGCGTGATCGAGCGCACAGGTCCCATCCCTACCCTCATCGAGCGCGATGGCAACCTGCCCGGCTTCAGTGAACTGCTGGGCGAGCGCGACCAGGCCCACCACGCACTCATGGCCGCGCACGCCGGGGCGGCCGCATGCAGCTGACCGAATTTCAGGACGGTTTCTCGGCCGCCGTGCTCGGCACCGGCCGTGCCCCGACCACCGCGTGGTCAGCGGCCCTGGAGGCCCAGCCCGGCTTTGCCGTGTACCGCAACACCGTGCTCAAGGGCTGCATCGACGCCCTGCAGGCCAGCTACCCCACGGTGTGCCAGCTGGTGGGCGAAGACTGGTTCCGCGCGGCAGCGGGGGTGTATGCCCGTGCGCGGCCGCCCCGTGACGGGCTGCTGATGGACTACGGCGCGGGGTTTGGCGGTTTTCTGGCCGGGTTTGAACCGGCCGCCGGGCTGCCCTACCTGCCCGCGGTGGCGCGCCTGGACCGCTGCTGGACCGAATGCCACCTGGCGGCGGATGCCACCGCCGTGGACCGTGGCTGGTGGGCCCGGCAAGCGCCCGGTGCGCTGCCCGGCATGCGGCTGCGGCCGCACCCCGCAGCGCGCTGGCCCTGGTGCGACGAACACCCCGCCTACGCCCTGTGGCAAAGGCACCGCGATGGCCTGGACATCCCCACGCACCTGGCCTGGGTGGGTGATGGCGGCCTGCTCACCCGGCCCCGGGCCGAAGTGGCATGGCGCCCCCTATCGCGTGCGGGGATGGCCCTGCTGGACGCCTGTGCCGGGGGCCTGCCCCTGGAGGCTGCCGCCACCCGCGCACTGGCCACCGACCCCGCCACCGATCTTGCCGCGCTGATGGGCGCCCTGCTGGACGCGGGCGCCCTGGTCCAGCCCCCTTCACACACAGGCTGAGGAGCCCCCATGGCAACAACCACCCACCTCCCCACCGCCCCCGCCAAAGGCCCCCGCGTGCTGCTGGCACGGCTGGCCGATGCCGCCGCCCGCCTCACCCCGCACGGCCTGCTGGCCCTGGTCAACCGGGTGGCGGTGGCGGGCATCTTCTGGCGGTCGGCGCGCACCAAGGTCGAGGGCTGGTTCACCCTCTCCGACAGCGCCCATGCGCTCTTCCGCGAGGAGTACCGGCTGCCCCTGATCGCGCCGGAGCTGGCTGCGCAGATGGCCACCGTGGCCGAACATGTGTTCCCTGTCCTTCTGGTGCTGGGCCTGTGCACGCGCCTGTCCGCACTGGCCTTGCTCGGCATGACGCTGGTCATCCAGGTGTTTGTCTACCCCGATGCCTGGCCCACGCACCTGTCGTGGGCGGGGTTGCTGCTGTACCTGGCGGGGCGCGGCGCGGGCAAGATGTCGCTCGACCGGGCGCTCGGAATTCGCTGACGCGTGGGCTTTTTTTTAGCCCGCCGCCGTCCGCACCCAGCGCACGATGTCCGCCGCGCCAAGTGCCCCCGAGATGCGCGCCACCTCGCGCCCCTGCTGGAAGAGGATCATGGTCGGAATGCTGCGGATCGCATAGCGCGCCGCGATGGCCTGGTGCTCTTCGGTGTCGAGCTTGGCCAAGCGCACGCGCGGCTCCAGCTCGCTGGCGGCCTGCGCGAACGCCGGGGCCATTTGCCGGCATGGCCCGCACCACGGCGCCCAGAAATCGACCAGCACCGGGATGTGGCTTCGGCCCACATGGCGATCAAAAGTGTCGGCGTCGAGCGCAAGCGGCGCGCCCGCGAACAGGGGCTGGTGGCATTTGCCGCAGTCGGGCGCGCTGGCCAGGTCGGCGCCTTGCACGCGGTTGGTGGTGTGGCAGTGCGGGCAGACGATGTGCAGGGCGTCGGTCATGCGGTGGACGTGGTGGGTGGAGGGGTAAGCGGATCGGTTCCTTTTGCACAGTGCGGCCAAGGCGCGGCATTTCAAGCCGCGGCCGGCAACTCTTCGCCCGGCGCAAACCCGCGCACGGCCAGTGGCAGGAAGTTACGCACGATTACCACGGCCAAAGCCCCCTTCCACGGGAGGCGGTTTAGCGCCATCTGCTAAGGTCGTGCCCCATGCAGCTGCTCCCGTTACTGACAACTGCCCATGCGCTTTTTCTCGATTTCGACGGCACGCTGACCGAGTTGGCACCGCGCCCCGAGGCGGTGCGCGTAGCCTCCGGCCTGGTTCCCACACTGGCGTCCCTGCATGCCCATCTGGGGGGGGCGCTGGCCATCGTGACCGGGCGGCCCGAGTCCGACATCGATGGATTCCTCGCGCCGCTGCGCCTGCCGCTGGCCAGCGAACACGGGGCGCAATACCGCCTGGGCGACACCTCCCACCCCGCCATCGAGCCGCCGGACCTGGCGCCCGTCCTGCAGGCTGCGCGGAACCTCGCGGCGCGGCACCCCGGCCTGCTGGTGGAGGCCAAGCGCGCCAGCGTGGCCCTGCACTACCGCCTGGCCCCCCCGCTGGAAGCGTTGTGCCACGACACCCTGGTGCGCGCGATGCAGCACGTGGACGGCGTGGAACTGCTGCGCGGCAAATGTGTCTTTGAAGTCAAGCCCCGTGGCGTCCACAAGGGCCAGGCCATCGTCGACTTCATGACCCAGCCGCCGTTCGCGGGCCGCACGCCGGTCTTCGTGGGCGACGACGTCACCGACGAGGCCGGCTTTGCCGCCGTGCAGGCGCTGGGGGGATGGGGCATCAAGGTCGGCGAGGGGCCGACCATGGCACAACACCGCTGCATGACATCCGCCGCGCTGCGCGGCTGGCTGTCTTCTGCACGCACCACCTGGGAGCGCGAACGATGAACACGCCAGCCACCGAACCCCAGCCCGGGTCCTTGAACCTGGGCATGATTGGCAACTGCGCCATCAGCGCGCTGATCGACGACCACGCCCGCATGGTGTGGTGCTGCCTGCCCCGGTTCGACGGCGACCCGGTCTTCAACGCCCTGCTGCAGCCCGGCGATGAGGGCGGCCACTTCGCCGTCGAACTGGAAGACCTGGCCTCGGCCCACCAGTGGTACGAGCCCAACACCGCGATCCTGCGCACGCAGCTGTTCGACAAGGCCGGCCACGGCATCGAGATCACCGACTTCGCACCGCGCTTCTACAGCCGCTCGCGCTACTTCCGGCCCATGACGCTGGTACGCCGGGTGCGCCCCATCCAGGGCGCGCCGCGCATCCGCGTGGCGCTCAAGGTGCGCTACGACTGGGGGCAGACGGAACCCCGGATCACGCGCGGCAGCAACCACATCCGCTATGTAGGCGAGGGCATGACGCTGCGCCTGTCCACCGATGCGCCGGTCTCGCACGTGCTGTCGGGCCAGGCCTTCGTGCTCACGCGCGAGCACAACTTCCTGCTGGGAGCCGACGAGACGCTGGTGGAGGGCATCGCCGACACCGCCCGCCTGTTCGAGCAGGAAACCACCTCGTACTGGCGCAACTGGACCCGCGCCCTGGCCGTGCCGCTGGAGTGGCAGGACGCGGTGATCCGCGCGGCCATCACGCTCAAGCTCTCGCTGTACGAGGACACGGGCGCCATCGTGGCGGCCATGACCACCAGCATCCCCGAATCCGCCCACAGCGGGCGCAACTGGGACTACCGCTTCTGCTGGCTGCGCGACGCGTTCTTCGTGGTGCGCGCGCTCAACAGCATCTCCGAGGTCGGCACCATGGAGGACTACCTGCGCTGGCTCAGCAACGTGGTGGTGGAAGGCGGCGACGGCCACATCCAGCCGCTGTACGGCATTGGCCTGGAGCACGACCTGCCCGAAAGCCTCGTGCCCCAGCTGGCGGGCTACCGGGGCATGGGCCCCGTGCGCGTGGGCAACCAGGCGGCCGAGCATTTTCAGCATGACGTGTACGGCAACATCGTGCTGGGCGCGGCCCAGGCCTTCCACGACCACCGCCTGCTGCACCGCGCGGGCCTGGCCGAATTCACGCGGCTGGAGCAGGTGGGCGAGAACGCGGTGCGCGTCTATGGCCAGCCCGATGCGGGCATGTGGGAGCTGCGCACGCGCGCCCGGGTGCACACCTCGTCCGCGCTGATGAGCTGGGCGGCCTGCGACCGGCTGGCCAAGATCGCCGCCACCCTGCAACTGGCAGACCGCGCCAGCCACTGGCAGCAGCATGCGGACCGCATGCGCGCCGAGATCCTCGACAAATCCTGGTGCGAAGCGCGCCAGGCGTTCGCCGAAAGTTTTGGCGGCCATGAACTCGATGCCAGCGTGCTGCTGATGGCCGAGGTCGGCCTCATCGACCCCAGGGACCCGCGCTTCGTGAGCACCGTGGAGGCCATGGAAAAGAGCCTGTGCGACGGCCCCTACATGCGCCGCTACGAGGCGGCCGACGATTTCGGCAAGCCCGAGACCGCCTTCAACATCTGCACCTTCTGGCGCATCGACGCGCTGGCGCGCATCGGCCGCAAGGCCGAGGCCCGCGCCATCTTCGAGACCATGCTGGCCGCGCGCAACCCGCTGGGCCTGCTGTCCGAAGACACGCACCCCGAAACGCGCGAGATGTGGGGCAACTTCCCGCAGACCTATTCGATGGTGGGCGTGATCAACGCCGCCGTGCGCCTGTCCGCGCCCTGGGACAGCGTGATTTGAGGCGCTGTCCGACAGGCGGCGCCCCCCAACCCCGCCGATGATCGGGGGATGAGCCGCCTCGTCGTCGTATCCAACCGCATCGCAGACCCCCGCAAACCCGCAGCCGGGGGTCTGGCCGTGGCACTGGGCGACACCCTCAACCGCACGGGCGGCCTGTGGTTTGGCTGGAGCGGCAACATCGCGGAGGCGGGCACGCCCGGCGAAGGCGAGCTCCAGACCCGCCAGGCGGGCCCCGTGACGCTCGCCACCGTGGACCTGTGCCGCGAAGACCATGACACGTACTACCACGGCTACAGCAACAGCGTGCTCTGGCCGGTGTTCCACTACCGGCTGGACCTGGCGGACTTCAACACCCGCTACATCGCGGGGTACCGGCGCGTGAACCAGATGTTCGCGCGCAAGCTGCTGCCCCTGCTGCGCGACGACGACATCATCTGGGTGCACGACTACCACCTGATTCCGCTGGCCGCCGAGCTGCGTGCCATGGGCTGCAGGCAGCGCATCGGCTTCTTCCTGCACATCCCCATGCCGCCGCCGCTCATCATGGCGGCCATCCCGCAGCACGAATGGCTGATGCGCTCGCTGTTCGCCTACGACCTGGTGGGCCTGCAGAGCGAAGCCGACGTGTCGCACTTCACGCGCTACGTGCGCAACGAAGGCAGTGCCGAGGAGGTGGATGCCCAGCGCCTGCGCGCCTTTGGCGCCACGGTGCACGTCAAGGCCTTTCCCATCGGCATCGACGTGGACGAGTTCACGCGCCTCACGCAGGCCCCCGACGCGGTGGAAACCTACGAGAACATGCGCGACGAGTACTCGCGCCGGCGCCTGCTGCTGGGCATCGACCGGCTGGACTACTCCAAGGGCATACCGCACCGCGTGCGCGCCTACCGAGAGCTGCTCGACCGCTACCCCGAGAATCGCAACAGCGCCACCATGATCATGATCGCCTCGCCCTCGCGCGACGACGTGCATGCCTATGCCGACCTGCGCCAGGAGCTGGAGGGGCTGTGCGGTGCGGTGAACGGCGACTATGGCGAGCTGGACTGGATGCCGGTGCGCTACATCCACCGCATGGTGGCGCGCAAGCGGGTGCCGGGGCTGTGCCGCGCCGCCGCCGTGGGCCTGGTCACGCCGCTGCGCGACGGCATGAACCTGGTGGCCAAGGAATACGTGGTGGCGCAAGACCCGGACGACCCGGGGGTGCTGGTGCTGTCCCGCTTCGCGGGAGCGGCCGAGCAGCTCAAGGAAGCGCTGCTGGTGAACCCCTACGACACCCAGGGCATGGCCGACACCATCCAGCAGGCGCTGCAGATGCCGCTGGCCGAGCGCCAGGCTCGCCACCAAAAGCTCATGGCCCGCATCCGCGAACATGACGTGCACTGGTGGCGCAGGTCGTTCCTGCAGGCGCTCCAGGCGGCAGGCGACTGAAGCCGCCACGCGCGGCGGCACATTCTGCCCCGGTGCGCGTGCCGCAGGGGGTCAGAGCAACTTCGTGAGCAGGCTCACCACAAAGCTCAGGAGCAGCGTCGACGCCAAGGGCACGTCCCAGTCCCGGCCCAGCCAGCGAAAGCGCAGGTCGCCGGGCAGGCGGCCAAACCCCATGCGCCTGAGCAGGGGCGACAGCCAGCTCAGCAACATCAGAGCCAGGAAGATGACGAGAAGCCAGCGGATCATGCCCACAGTGTAGGGCTGCAGGCCCGGTCGCCCCCCCACGGCGCGGGCATGCGGCGTGCCCTCACGGCATCCCGCGCCACGAGCGCCGGGCTGGCGCCGACCCCTTCAGCGCTGCACGCCCCAGCGCCGCACCGTCAACCGTTCCAGCGTGTGGAAACCCAGGCTCTCCACCGCCAGGCCGATCAGGATCACCAGCACCAGGCCCCCGAACACCTTGTCGGTGTAGAGCTCGTTGCGGTTCTGAAAGATGTACCAGCCCAGCCCGCCTTTGCCCGACGACGCGCCGAACACCAGCTCGGCCGCGATCAGCGTGCGCCAGGCAAAAGCCCAGCCGATCTTCAGGCCCGACAGGATAGACGGCAGCGCGGCCGGCACCAAGATCTGCAGCACATAGCGGATGCCGGTGAGGCCGTAGTTGCGGCCGGCCATGCGCAAGGTCTCGGGTACGGACTGGAAGCCCGCGTAGGTGTTGAGCGCCAGCGGCCACAGCACCGAGTGGATGAGCACGAAGACCAGGCTGCCCTGCCCCAGGCCGAACCACAGCAGCGCCAGCGGCAGCAGCGCGATGGCCGGCAAGGGGTTGAACATGGAGGTCAGCGTGGACAGCAGGTCGCGCCCGAACTGGGTGGACACGGCCAGCGTGGTGAGCACGAAGGCCCCGAGGATGCCCGCGAGGTAGCCCTTGAGCAGCACCGACAGCGAGATCGCCGTCTTGCCGATCAGCTCGCCCGACGCCAGTCCTTCGACCAGCGCCCTGGCGGTCTGCAGGAAGGTGGGCAGCAGCAGGTCGTTGTCCTGCCAGCGCGCCACCACCTCCCACAGCACGGCCAGCACCGCCAGGATCACGAGCTTGCGCACAAAGGCCTGCTGCCAGATGCGCGCCGTCAGCGGCAGGGGCAACACGGGCGCGATACCGCCCAGCGGCTCCAGGCTGCGCTCGAACTCGGGGCGCACGGGAGGGGTCAGCAGGGAGGCACTCATACGGAAATCTGGAAGGGCAGCGAACCCGCAGGCCGCTGTGGGGGAATGAGCGGCACGCCACCACGGCGGCCAGGTGCCAGAGCTTCGGCATCGGCCTGTACCGACCCCGGCACGGCACCGGCGGCGGGTTCGTCGAACAGCAGGCGGTGGATGCGCTGGGCCGTGGCCTGGAACTCGGTGCCGCCCAGGCTGTGCAGGCCGAACTGGTGGCTGTTGACCTCGGCGCGCAGCCGCCCCGGATGCGGCGAGAGGATGGCGATGCGGTTGCCCACCACCAGCGCCTCCTCGATGGAGTGCGTGACGAAGATCAGCGTGAAGCGGAACTCGTCCCACAGCGAGAGCAGTTCTTCCTGCATGCGCCGGCGCGTGAGGGCGTCGAGCGCGGCAAAGGGCTCGTCCATCAGCAGCACCTGGGGCTGCATGGCCAGCGCGCGCGCAATGGCCACGCGCTGCTTCATGCCGCCCGAGAGCTGGTGCGGATGCACGTCGGCGAACTTGGACAGGCCCACCTTGTCGATGTACAGCGCCGCGCGTTCGGCCGCCTCCTTGCGGCCCACGCTGCGCGAGGCCAGCAGCGGGAACATCACGTTCTCGCGCACGGTCTTCCACGGCGGCAGCTGGTCGAACTCCTGGAACACCACCACCCGGTCGGGGCCGGGCCGCGTGACCGCGCGGCCGCCGAGCAGGATCTGACCCTCGCTGGGCGCGATGAAGCCGGCAATCGACTTGAGCAAGGTGGACTTGCCGCAGCCCGAGGCACCGAGCAGCACGAAGCGGTCGCCCGCAAACACGTCGAAACCCACGCGGTGCGTGGCACGCACCACGCGCTCGCGCGTGCGGTAGTCGATGCTCACGCCCTGCACCTGCAGCAAGGCGGCGTTGGGGCGGGTGGGCGCGGCGGAGGCACGGCCCTCGCCCATGGCCCAGCCCAGTGCCTGCGCCTCGTCCTCCAGCGCATTGCGTTCGCTCTGCAGCGGCGGCGAGAAGGGGCCCATGCGGAGGGTGTGCTCGCTCATGCCCGAGACTCTCTCAGTTGCCCGACGCCGTGTGCGCGTCTTCGAAGAAATAGTCCTTGAGCGCGGTCGGCTGGTTCTTGATGGCGCCCACGCGGTGCAGGAACTGGCCCATGCCCAGCGTGTTTTCGGGGCGCACCTTGAACTGCACCTCGGGGTTCTGGATGATCTTGAGCAGCAGGCCCCGGTCGGTATTGCCGCCCGACACCTTGAGGTAGATGTCGGCCGCCTTCTCGGGGTTGGCGGCGACGAACTTCGCGGCCTCGTCGAGCGCATCGACGAAGGCCTTGTAGGTCTTGGGGCTCTCGGCGCGGAACTTCTCGGTGGCGTAGAGCACGGTGGCCGATGCCGGGCCGCCCAGCACGTCGTACGAGTTGAGGACGATCTTCGCCTTCGGGTTGCCGGCCAGCTCCTGCTCCTGGAAGGGCGGGTTGCCGAAGTGGCCGGTGATCTCGGTGCCGCCCTTGATGATGGCGGCCGCCGCATCGGGGTGCGGCAGCGCCACCTGGAGTTTGTCCAGGCGGTTGAATTCCTTCTCGCCCCAGAGCTTGGCCGAAGCCATCTGCAGCACGCGCGACTGCACCGAGACACCCACGGCCGGCAGCGCGATGCGGTCCTTCTCGCTGAAGTCGGCAATGGTCTTCACGGCCGGGTTGTTGCTCACCAGGTAGTAGGGAAAGTTGCCCAGCGAGGCCACGCCCTTGACGTTCTGGCGGCCCTTGGTGCGGTCCCACAGCGTGAACAGCGGGCCCACGCCGGCACCGGCGATGTCGATGTTGCCCGACAGCAGTGCGTCATTGACGGCCGAACCGCCCGACAGCTGCAAAAACTCGACCTTGATGTCCACGCCCGCGGCCTTGCCGTGCTTCTCGATGAGCTTGTTCTCCTGCGCCACGTTGAGCAGCAGGTAGACGATGCCGAACTGCTGGGCGATGCGCAGCTGGCCTTCGGCGGCATGGGCAGTGGCGCTCAACCCGCCGGCCAGCAGCAGGCCCGTGGCAGCGAGCCACGCGGCGGTCTTGCGGCCAAGGCTTCGGCGGTCAAAACGGTGGTGGGTGGAGGTGGTCATGGAAGTCCTTCAAATCAAAAATCAAACAAAATATGGCCCCAGCGCTTATCCAACAAGCGCTGACAGCTATTAAAAACAGAGCAAACTCAGAAAGGCAGGTCGCCTTCGATCGTGGTTCTGTACAGCTTGCGGCGTTCGGTGTCTGGCGTGCCCGCCGCCAGGTGCATGACAGACCGGTTGTCCCAGAACACCAGGTCGTGCGGCTGCCACGGGTGGCGGTAGGTGAACTCGGGGCGCACGCTGGCGGCGAACAGCTCGGCCAGCAGGGCCTGGCTTTCGTCCTCGGGCAGGCCGACGATGCGCGTGGTGAAGTGCTCGCTCACGAACAGGGCCTTGCGGCCCGTCTCGGGGTGGGTGCGCACCACGGGGTGGATGGAGGGCGCCACCTCGTCGATCTGCGCCTGGGTGAGCTTGGGGCGCCAGGGGCTGCGCGCGCGCAGCTCCTCGTACTTGGCCAGGTAGCTGTGTTCGGCCTGGAGCGGCGCGATGCGCGCCTTCAACGCTTCGGGCAGCGCATCGTAGGCGGCATGCTGATCAGCGAACAGGGTGTCACCGCCTTCGCCCGGCAGCTCCTGCGCATGCAGTAGCGAGCCCAGGCTGGGCTTGTCCTTGTACGACAGGTCAGAATGCCAGTAGTGGCCCGCATCGCCCAGGCCAATGGGCTGGCCCGCAGCGTCCTTGATGTTGGAGACGATCAATATCTCGGGGTGGCCCGCGAGCTGGAAGTTCTTGAGCACGTGGATCTGCAGCGGCCCGAACAGGCGGCTGAAATCGATGTGCTGCTGCGGCGTGATGCGCTGGTCGCGGAACACCAGCACATGGTGGTCCAGGTGCGCGCGGTGGATGCGCGCGAAGTCCTCGCGGCCCAGCGGGCGCGACAGGTCCAGGCCCAGCACCTCGGCCCCCAGCGGGCCGGCTGCGCTCGCCACGGAGCGGATCACCAGGCCTTGCGGTGGCGCGTCGCCATCGGTGGCGGAAAGGGACGGGAATGACGGAACAGCCGACATGGGAGCCTCGTGGGGAATGGGGACAGGCGTGCCCCGACGTCCGCACTCTAGGCCGCGTTGCTTATTCAGGGAACGAAGGTTTTCTCAGTTGTTAACAACCAAAACAGCTAACGTGCCCTGTGGCTCCCACCCGCTATGGCGCTCTGCGGCACGCACATGCCATCATCGCCACTGGGCCCACTTCCATCCTTGCCGATGCCTGCGACCTACCACCACACCGTCAGCGGCCAGCGCTGGTCGTTCTGCGACCTGCGCGAGGTGATGGCCAAGGCCACGCCCGCGCGCTCGGGCGACACGCTGGCTGGCATCGCGGCCAGCTCGGCAGTGGAGCGCATGGCCGCGCGCATGTGCCTGGCCGACGTGCCGCTGGCGCGCTTCCTGAACGAAGCGCTGGTGCCTTACGAGGTCGATGAGGTCACGCGCCTCATCATCGACACGCACGACGCGGCGGCTTTTGCCCCCATCGCCCACCTCACCGTGGGCGGGCTGCGTGACTGGCTATTGGCCGCAGACCCGGCCGCCCTGACCGCCGTGGCACCGGGCCTGACGCCCGAGATGGCGGCCGCCGTGAGCAAGCTCATGCGCAACCAGGACCTGATCGCCGTGGCGCGCAACTGCCGCGTGGTCACGCGCTTTCGCAACACCCTCGGCCTGCCGGGCCACCTGGCCGTGCGCCTGCAGCCCAACCACCCGACCGACGATGTGCGTGGCATCGCGGCGTCGATGGTCGATGGCCTGCTGTACGGCGCGGGCGACGCGGTGATCGGCATCAACCCGGCGACGGACAGCATCGCGGCCCTCACGGGGCTGGTGCACATGCTGGACGACGTCATCACCAAGCTGCAGATTCCCACGCAGTCATGCGTGCTGACCCACGTGACGAACACGGTGCAGATGATCGAGCAGGGTGCGCCGGTGGACCTGGTGTTCCAGTCCATCGCGGGCACCGAGAAGGCCAATGCGGGTTTCGGCGTGAACCTGGCCCTGCTGCGCGAGGCGCGCGGGGCGGCCCTGTCCCTGAAGCGCGGCACGGACTTTGGCGATGGCCGGGGCGACAACGTGATGTACTTCGAGACGGGCCAGGGCAGCGCGCTGTCGGCCAACGCCCACCATGGCGTGGACCAGCAGACCTGCGAGGCGCGGGCCTACGGCGTGGCGCGCGCGTTCTCGCCGCTGCTCACCAACACGGTGGTCGGCTTCATCGGCCCGGAGTACCTGTACGACGGCAAGCAGATCATCCGCGCGGGCCTGGAAGACCACTTCTGCGGCAAGCTGCTGGGCGTGCCGCTGGGCTGCGACGTCTGCTACACCAACCATGCCGAGGCCGACTCGGACGACATGGACACGCTGATGACGCTGCTGGGCGTGGCGGGCGTGGCCTTCATCATGGGCGTGCCGGGGGCGGACGACATCATGCTCAACTACCAGAGCACTTCCTTCCACGACGCGCTGTACCTGCGCGAGGTGCTGGGTCTGCAACGCGCGCCCGAGTTCGAGGCCTGGCTGCAGCACATGCACCTGGCCGATGGCGCGGGCCGGCTGCTGCCTGCCGCACAGCAGCAGGCCGCCATTGCGCAACTGCGGCAGATCGGGATGCGGAGATGAGCGAGTCAGCCCCTATCACCGGCCCTCTGCCCGACCCCTGGGATGACCTGCGCGCCCACACCGCCGCGCGGCTGGCGCTGGGCCGCGCGGGCACGGCCGTCCCCACGCGCGAGCTGCTCCGTTTTGGCCTGGCCCACGCGCAGGCGCGCGATGCCGTGCACCTGCAGCTCGGCGCGGAGGCGCTGGCGGCACAAATCAGGGCGCTGGGCTGCAGCACGCTGCAGGTGGCCAGCGCCGCGCCCGACCGCGCCACCTACCTGCTGCGGCCCGACCTCGGCCGGCGGCTTGGCGATGCGGATGCGGAGCGGCTGCGTGGTCTGGGAGACGGCCACACACGCTGCGACCTGCTTGTGGTCGTGGCCGACGGGCTCTCGTCCGTGGCCGTCGAGCGCAACGCCGTGCCCCTTGTGGAAACCATCGTGCGCACCGCGCCGCAGGGCTGGCGGATCGGCCCGGTGGTCGTCGCCACCCAGGGCCGCGTGGCGCTGGGCGACGAGGTGGGCGCGCTGCTGGGCGCACGCCTGGTGGCGGTGCTGATCGGCGAACGCCCGGGCCTGAGCTCGCCCGACAGCCTGGGCATCTACCTCACCTGGCACCCGCAGGTGGGCCGCAGCGATGCCGAGCGCAATTGCATCTCCAACGTGCGGGCCGAGGGGCTGGCGCCGTCGGCTGCCGCAGCACGCCTGTGGTGGCTGTGCCAGGAGGCCCGGCGCCTGGCCCTGACGGGCGTGGGCCTGAAGGACCGCAGTGATGGCGTGGTGGTGGGGAGCGCGGCAGGCAAGGTGTTGCCCCGCGGGCCCGCCGCGGCCTGACTACAGCCGGTGCGACCGGTCCCCGTGCACGAACCCCACGGGCTCCCACGCCTCGCCCGCGCCGAGGGCCAGCACCTTGAACAGCTCGCCCATTTCATGCTCCATGATCAATTTGGCCGCTATCGCCCGCTGTGCTTGCGGTAGTTGCTCCATTTTTTGTAGCAACCCGCAGTTGATGAGGAAGTGCGCCTGCGTGGTGTAGCCCAGCACGTTCAACCCGGCCTCCTGCGCGGCCAGGGCCATGGCGGTGAAGTTGACATGGGCGGTGATGTCCTTGCGCCCCACTTCCACCAACGGGTCGCCATCGGCCTGGTGGCCCTGGTGGCACATCACCGTGCCCATGTGGCGCTGGGGGTGGTAGTACTCGCTCTCGCCAAAACCGTAGTCCAGCAGGAAGGCCGCGCCGCGCGTGAGCCGGTCGGCCAGCGTGCGGATGAAGCCCTCGCCCTGGGCGTGGATCTCGGTCAGGTAGTCCTGCGGGCCGTCGATGTCGACGGGCGGGCGCAGGCCGGTGGGGACGTCGGCCCAGGCAAAGCTGCCGTCAGCCTGCACCACCACGCCGCGCTCGTGCCACGCCCCATTCTGCTGGCCGCCGTGGCGGGCGAGCAGTTGCACGGGCATGGCATCGAGCACTTCGTTGCCCACCACCACGCCGCTGAATTGGTCGGGCAGTGCATCCACCCAGCGCAGCTTGTCGGCATGCGCCACCAGCTTGGCCTGCTGGCGGGCCCGCAGGCTGCCCGACAGATCGACGATGGTGTAGCGCCGCACCTGGTCGCCCAGGGCATCCAGCAGTTGCAGCGCCAGCGCGCCTGAGCCCGCGCCAAACTCCCACACCTCGGAGGTACCAGTCTGCGCCAGGGCCTCGCCCACCTGCACGGCCAGCGCCTGGCCGAACAGCGGGGTCATCTCAGGTGCGGTGACGAAGTCGCTACCGGACTCGGGCATGGCGCCGAACTTGGTGGAATCGTTGGCGTAATAGCCCAGGCCCGGGGTGTACAGGGCCAGCGCCATGAAGCGGTCAAAACCCAGCCATCCACCCTCGGCGGCAATGGCCTGGGCAATGTGCTGGTGCAGGGCGGTCGTTAAACTGTCGGGTCTTTGGGTCACGGCCCGCATTGTCTCCCACCCCACATGTCTCACCCCGCCCCCACACGCACCGTTCTGGTCACAGGCGCCGCCAAGCGCCTGGGCCGCAGCATTGCGCTGGCCCTGGCGGCGGGGGGCTGGCAGGTGGCGGTGCACTACCGTTCATCCAAGCAGGATGCTATCGATACCGTAGCTGCTTGCGCACAGCTGACATGCGCCAGCGCCCATTTTGACGCTGATTTCGAGGACGAGGCCGCCGTGCGTGGCCTGCTGCCCCGCGTGGTGGCGCACTTTGGCCGCGTGGATGCGGTGGTCAACAGCGCCTCGCTGTTCGAGCACGACAACGCCGCCACCTTTGGCTTTGCCGCGCTCGAAAAGCACCTGCGCAGCAACACCGCCGCCCCCGTGCTGCTGGCCCAGGCGCTGCACCAGCACGTGGCCGACCGCGTTGCCAAGGGCGAGGCCGACGCGCAGGGCGCCGTGGTCAACCTGCTGGACCAGAAGCTCTGGAACCAGAACCCCGACTTCGTGAGCTACACGCTGTCCAAGGCGGCGCTTGAAGCCGCCGGCACCATGCTGGCGCTGGCCCTGGCACCGCGGGTGCGCGTGGTCGGCGTGGCGCCCGGCCTCACGATCACGAGCCACATGCTGGTGCAGGAAAAGTTCCAGCAGCTGCATGCGCTGAGCCCGCTGGGCCGATCGTCCACGGCCGAGGATGTGGCCGCGACCGTGAAATTCGCGCTGGAGAACCGCTCGATCACCGGCACCACGCTGCTGGTCGACGGCGGCCAGCACCTGATGAAGTTCGAGCGCGACTTCTCCATGATGTGAGCACATGCTCACGCAGAAAGCATCCATCCATGAACAACGCCGCTGGCACCCAGATCCTCACGCTCACCGGACTGCGCTTTGACGCCAACCTGGGCATCCTGTCGCATGAGAAGACGACGCCGCAGCCCATCCAGGTGGATGCCGAGCTGAGCCTGGGCGTGCAGCCGCTCACGCCGCGCGACGACGACATCCTGCATGTACTGGACTACCGCAAGGTGCGCCAGATCATCATCGACGAATGCCGGGCCGAACATGTGAACCTGCTCGAGAGCCTGATCGGCAAGCTGGCCCACCGCCTCATGCAGCTGCCCGGCGTGCTGGGCGTGCGCGTGAAGATCGCCAAGCTGGAGATTTTTGATGACTGCGAAGTGGCGATTCGCGTAGAGACAGGACAGTGGTGAGAAGTGACTTCATTGAAGTCCAGATAGCTCAGACAGATTCCGGGAAAAATAGAAAATGATCCGTGCTCAAAAAGGAAGAAGACTCCACGTTCTTCTTCTTTTATTTACCATAGCATTCGTCTGCCTCATATGGCTGCGATTTGAATCCGTAAACAAATCCGTCATCAACTACACAGACTGCAGCAGCAACTGCTTCAATCTGATTGTCCCCACCTATGACGCGGGGATATTCGGTTTTCTGATTGGCCTCATTGGAATAACACAGTTATCCCCAAGATATCTGAAATACGCATTGTCAGGCATTGGCGTATTCATGATCGCCATCTATTGCGTCGATTTGTTCGTGTTTTTGCTCCTACACCATCGGCTCAACATCCCTGACATCATCAGATACTCTGGCGAGGTAAAGCTCAATGGCACTGTTGCGGGGCCCAAGATATTCTCACCGTCGGGGTTTTTTCTAATAGGCCTGTTCTTTCTATCCACTGCCATTTTCCTCAGCATGGCATTGAGAAAGAAAACCAGCAGAACCTTGGGGATCGTACTGATCGCCGCCGCCCCCGCTTTTTTTGCCTTGCGCTTCCTGCCAGAGGACTACAACCATGTATCGTCCAATCTCTACAAGGACGTGGTGACGAATAATTTGCCGGATGGCATTGACACCCCTTTTTCTGAAGATTTCCTGTCCAGCCTCGAGAAAAAGAAAAAACCCCCGAGCGTCTGCACGCCTTCAGATCACCGCTCACAGCCTTTGATTCTGCTGGTGGTGGAGTCTCTTTCCGTATACCAGAGCAAGTACCTATCCGGGATCAACGACTACACGCCCGAACTCGACGAAATAACCAAAAAATACAGTCATATCGGCAATTTCTATGCAAATGGATTCACCACGGACGGCGGCCTCATTGCCTTATTGACCGGCAAGGTACCTTTGCCCAACATCAATCGCTACAGCAGCACAAATGCGTACCTGGGGTACGAACGATCAGAACAGGATCCGATCGAGAGGATCTTGCAAGAAAAAATCCCGGTCAACTACTTCCGGTCTGCGGACCAAGGATTCCTCAACACCGGCAATTGGCTTCGAAAAATAAAATTCCCCTATGTGGAAGGCCCGGAGAACCCTTACTACAATGGAATGGTCAGAGGCTCATTCAACGAGCCGGGGGATGCCGCGCTCTATCAACGGTACCTGCAATGGTATGACAAGGAGCGGGATAACAGCGTATTCTTTTCTGTTATCCAGACCACGACGACCCATCCTCCTTTTGTCATCCCCGGATCCGAAGATCGAGGAGAAGAGGCAGCCTTTCGCTATGCGGACAGGGAATTGTCCAAATTCATCCATTCACTTGAAGACCGGGGATACTTCAAGGATGGCACTCTTGTCATTACGGGCGACCACAGGAGCATGACCGCTCGGCGACCGGGCGAAACGGAATCAATTGGCCCGGATGCCCATGCACGCGTTCCTGCAATCATTATTAGTGCGAAACACAAAGGCCTCGGAACCATTCAAGGATCCTGGCAGCAAAAGGACTTTATCCCATCGTTGCTTTCAACCCTGGGATTGGATTCATGCACAAGTGATTTCGATGGCCGATTCCTGGGAGCGATGAGAGAGCCAAAGTACATCATTCATGTTCAAGGCATGGAGCGCGACCGATTGTTGGTGAGAATTCGGGGATATAAAGAACCCTTCAAGATTCAAATGGATGGCGACCGAACCCGCTGGCATGGCACTGCCCCGCCTGGAGGCCAATACAGCGAGGTCATCGACGAGATCAATCGCCAACGGGCGCTGCTCCCAAAATCGGAAAGGGATTTGGCTGCAGGTCTACTGAGATGGCATGGACTCACAAATTGATTCAAGAAAGACTTGTGCCATTTCCTTGAACCCTGAAAATATGGACATTCTCATGCCGACGCTCACTTCCCATACTGACGCTGAACACTCACCTGGTGTTCTCAAAATCGAGCGCGAAACGCACAAGCTCGAGAAGCGCCTGTGCCGCGAGGTCGGCAAGGCCATCGTCGACTTCAACATGATCGAGGAAGGCGACAAGGTGATGGTCTGCATGTCCGGCGGCAAGGACAGCTATGCCCTGCTCGACATCCTGCTCAAGCTCAAGGCGCGGGCGCCCATCCACTTCGACCTGGTGGCCGTCAACCTCGACCAGAAGCAGCCCGGCTTTCCCGAGCACGTGCTGCCCGAGTACCTCCGGAGCACCGGCGTGCCGTTCCACATCGAGAACGAGGACACGTACAGCATCGTCAAGCGCCTGATCCCCGAGGGCAAGACCACCTGCAGCCTGTGCAGCCGCCTGCGCCGGGGCATCCTGTACCGCGTGGCCGACGAGCTGGGCTGCACCAAGATCGCGCTGGGCCACCACCGCGACGACATCCTGCAGACCCTGCTGCTCAACATGTTCTTTGGCGGCAAGATGAAGAGCATGCCCCCCAAGCTGGTGAGCGACGACGGCAGGCACGTGGTGATCCGCCCGCTGGCCTATGTGGCCGAGAAGGACACCGCGCGCTGGGCCGCGCACCGCGACTTCCCCATCATCCCCTGCAACCTGTGCGGCAGCCAGGAGAACCTGCAGCGCAAGCAGGTGGGCGAGATGCTGCGCGAGTGGGAGAAAAAATTCCCCGGCCGCGTGGAGAACATGTTCAACGCCCTGCAGAACGTGGTGCCCTCGCACCTGCTCGACGGCGGCCTGTACGACTTCAAGAATGCCAAGGCCACGGGCGTGGCGAACGAGGACGGCGACAAGGCCTTCGACAAGGAGGAGTTCTCGGCGCCGTCGCCCTCGCTGCCGGGTGTGCAGGTGGTCCAGCTATCGTGAACCTCCCGGGTGCCGCAGCACTCTGACGGGAATCTCTTTTCCTTCCGCCCAGGAGGCTTCACCATGACGCGCCGATGGATTTCCACCCTGTTCCTGCATGCGGCCGCGGCCGCCCTGATGGGCTGCAGCAGCGCCCCCCGGATCGTCGAGGGCCAGGTGCAGAGCTTTTCCACCCTGGCGGCCCTGCCCACGCCCGCCACCTACCGCATCGAGCGCCTGCCATCGCAGCAGACGCCGTCGTTCGACCCGATCGCCACCCTGGCTGACCAGGCGCTGGCGCGCGCGGGCCTGCAGCGCGACGAGACCGCCCCCCGGCTGCTCGTGCAGATCGGCGCCCACGCCGACGCCGTGCCGCGCCACGACCCCTTCCGTCCGTACGGCCCCTACGGCCCCTATCCCTGGGGTTTTGGCGGCTGGTACGGCCGGGGCTGGGGCATGCAGGGCGCCTGGCGGTTCAGCGAACCCACGCCCCTGCACCGCCGCGCGGTCAGCATCGTGCTGCGCGACGCGGCCACGCAGGCCGTGGTGTACGAGACCTCCGCCGTGCACGAGGACGTGTGGGTGAGCGACCCGGCCGTCTATGGCGTGCTGTTCGATGCCGCACTCAGCGGATTCCCCAAGCCGCCCGGCGGGGTACGCCAGGTGCGGCTGCCGCTGGCGCCGCCCGCGCCCTGAAGAACGCTCACCAAACACTGTTTCATTTCCGCCCGCCCGCCCACACACACCGCCACCTGCATGCACGCCACCCGCATCGTCGCCATCCGCCACGGCGAAACCGCCTGGAATGTGGACACCCGCATCCAGGGCCACCTGGACATCCCCCTCAACGACACCGGCCTGTGGCAGGCCGACCAGGTCGCCCGCGCCCTGGCGGGCGAGCCGATCGCCGCCATCTATACCAGCGACCTGCAGCGCGCCCACGCCACGGCCCAGGCCGTGGCCCGCGCCACCGGTGCGCCCCTCACGGCGGAGCCCGGCCTGCGCGAGCGCAGTTTCGGGCATTTCCAGGGGCGCACCTTCGCGCAGATTGAGGCCGAGCTGCCCGAAGATGCCCTGCGCTGGCGCAAGCGCGATCCGCACTACACGCCCGAGGGCGGCGAATCGCTGGTGGCGCTGCGCGAGCGCATCGAGCGCACCGTGACGGCCCTGGCCCAGCAGCATGTGGGCGAGCAGGTGGTGATGGTGGCGCACGGCGGTGTGCTGGACGTGCTGTACCGCCTGGCCACCCGCCAGGACATCCAGGCGCCGCGCACCTGGCAACTCTCCAACGCGGCCATCAACCGGCTGCTGTGGACCCCGGATGGCCTGACCCTCGTGGGTTGGGCCGACACCCAGCACCTGGACAACGCAGCGCGCGATGAAACCCATTCCTGACGCCCTCCAGGCCACCGTCGGCCTGCGGGTGGACCTGATCGATACCCCTTCCCTCGTCATCGACCTGGACGCCATGGACCGCAACATCCAGCGGATGGCCGACTTCGCGCGCAAGCACCAGGTGCGCTGGCGCCCCCATGCCAAGCTGCACAAGAGCGCCGAACTCGCGCTGCAGCTGCAGCGCGCGGGCGCCCAGGGGGCGTGCGTGCAGAAGGTCGCCGAGGCCGAGGCCCTGGCGGCGGGCGGCGTGGACGACATCACCATCACCAACCAGGTCATCGCCATGCCCAAGCTGCACCGCGTGGCACGGCTGGCGGCCCTGCTGGCGGCACGGGGGGGCCGCCTGGGCCTGGCGGTGGATCACCTGGAGGGCATCGAACGCCTGAACGAGGCGATGGCGCAATCCGGCAGCGACGCGGGCATCGACGTGCTGGTCGAGATCGACGTCGGCCAGGGCCGCTGCGGCGTGCCGCCGGGCGAGGCCGCCGTGCCGCTGGCACTGGCCGTGGCGCGCAGCCCCCGCCTGCGTTTTGCGGGGCTGCAGGCCTACCACGGACGTGCCCAGCACCTGGCCAGCACGGTGGGCCGCAGGGAGGCCATCGCCGCCGTGGTGCGCGCCGCGGAACACACGCGCCAGCTGATCGAGGCCGCCGGCGTGCCCGTGCCGCTGGTCACGGGCTCGGGCACCGGCACGCTGGTGCACGAGGCGGCCAGCGGGGTGTTCGGCGAGCTTCAGGCGGGATCCTTCCTGTTCATGGACGCCGACTACGCGCGCAACGAACGCGAACCCGCGCAGCCCCCGTTCGAGCACGCGCTTTTCATCAAGACCCAGGTGGTATCGGTGCGCGACACCCATGCGGTGTGCGACGCGGGCCACAAGAGCCACGCCATCGACTCCGGCCTGCCCACCGTGGCCCTGCTGCCCCCGGACCGCGCGCTGCGCTTTTCCAATGGAGGCGACGAACACGGCGTGCTCCACGCCGATGGCCCCAAGGCCCGCCTGCCCGCGCTGGGCCGCATGCTGTGGCTCATCCCGGGGCACTGCGACCCCACGGTGAACCTGCACGACTTCATGACCGGGGTGCGCGGCGGCCTGGCCGCGGGCGTGGTCGAGCGCATCATCAGGGTTGATGCCAGAGGCGCGTTGACCTGAAGCAATGCACGGCACCAACGCAGCGCAAAACCATCGCGGCACAAAAAATAGAGTGATCTGTCTCCTGTTTTGGGCAACACTGATGCCATGGAGACCATTGCATCGTCTGACCTCAAAACGATCCTGCATTCCCAACGGGCCAACCTCTACTACCTCGAACACTGCCGGGTCTTGGTCAATGGAGGCCGGGTTGAATATGTCACCGACTCGGGTAAACGCAGCCTCTACTGGAACATCCCTATCGCCAATACCACCAGCATTTTGCTGGGTACGGGCACGTCCGTCACACAAGCGGCGATGCGCGAGTTGGCCAAGGCCGGGGTGCTGGTGGGATTCGCAGGCGGTGGAGGAACACCCCTGTTCAGCGCCAATGAGATCGACGTAGAGGTAGCGTGGTTCACCCCCCAATCCGAATACCGCTCTACTGAGTACTTGCAGGCCTGGGTCCGTTTTTGGTTCGACGACGATCTGCGCCTGATGGCCGCCAAATCATTGCAAACACAGCGCCTGAAACGTCTGCGGGAGCAATGGACCACGCGTGTGCTGCGCGATGCTGGATTCGCAGTGGATGCGCAGCGCCTTGACACTCTGGTGGAACAATTCACCCAGCGCATTGCGAAGGCGCCAGATGTGACCGTCCTGCTCACCGATGAAGCCAGCTTGACCAAGTCGCTGTTCAAGCTGGCCGTGGACGCCACTGGCTATGGCGACTTTGTCCGCGCCAAACGCGGCGGCGGCACCGATGTGGCGAATCGGTTTCTGGACCACGGCAACTATCTAGCCTATGGCCTGGGTGCTACAGCCACCTGGGTGCTGGGTCTGCCACACGGTCTGGCAGTGCTGCATGGCAAGACACGGCGGGGCGGATTGGTGTTTGATGCCGCAGATCTCGTGAAAGACGCAACCATCTTGCCCCAGGCATTTCTGTCCGCCATGCAGGGGGACGATGAGCAGCAGTTCCGGCGCCGTTGTATTGAAGCACTCACGCGCAGCGAATCGCTGGATTTCATGGTGGATACGCTCAAGGCCATTGCCACCACAACGGCACGGCATGCCGCCCAAGATATCCGGCCATGAATGTGCTGTTTATTTCGCAGTGCAGCAAGCGCGCACTGACAGAAACGCGCCGCATCCTTGACCAGTTCGCCGAGCGGCGTGGCGAGCGCTCATGGCAGACCCCTATCACTGCAGCCGGGCTGGATACGGTTCGCAAGTTGTTGCGAAAGACAGCGCGCAAAAACACCGCCGTGGCCTGCCACTGGATTCATGGCAAAGACCACAGCGAAATGCTGTGGGTCGTGGGTGACAACCAACAGTTCAACGCGGAAGGTACAACCCCCACCAACACTACAGCCAGCAATGTGCTGCGCGCCAGCGACGAAAACACCTGGCACCATCTGCCGCTGGTGACTTCCTTGGCCGCTTTGGCGGCTTTGCTGCACGACCTGGGGAAAGCGACGCAGGCTTTTCAGGACCGGCTGCGAAGCCTAGGGGTACCTCAACGCAACCACTACCGGCACGAATGGGTGTCGGTGCGGCTATTCCAGGCATTTGTGGGCCAAGGCGACGATGCCAGCTGGCTACAGCGGCTGGCGGCTTGCGCCGACGCGGAAACAGATACCCAAGCCTTTGAAGCGCTGTGGCTGGATCACCCAGGCGGGCGCTTGCTGCGCGACGGTCTGGACGAGCCCCGCGCCACGCAGCACCCGCCCTTTGCCCAACTGCCGCCCCTGGCCCAGGCCGTGGCCTGGCTGGTGCTCACCCACCACCGTTTGCCCTGCCTGCCTGTCAAGCAACCCAATGGCAGCTGCGATGAAGATCGCAACACCCCCCACGCAGAGCACCGGCGCTTTGGCGCGCATCCGAGCTTCATCAACTCCAACCAACTGGATGATGTGCTGGCCCGCATCAGTGCCGACTGGAATGAACCTCGCGAGCATTCCGACCACGCCACCGTGCAAGCCCACTGGCACGTCCCCCATGGTCTGCCAGTCACCACCACCGCGTGGCGCAAACAGGCCTCCCGGTATGCCCGCAAGCTGCTGGTGTTGTCGCAAGCCCTCACCCAACCCCTCGCACTGCACGACCCGTTTGTCATGCATGTCTCGCGCCTGTGCCTGATGCTGGCCGACCACCACTACTCCAGCCTCACCGACAAAGCCGCACGGACGCCCTACCTCAACGAAGGCTATCCGCTGTATGCCAACACCCTCAGCAGCAACTATCAAAATGACGGCTTCCAGCGCTTGAGTGGAAAGCGCCAGAACCCACTTTTCAACCAAACCCTGGATGAACACCTGCTGGGCGTGCAAGCCCACGCCACGTTGGTGGCACGCTCCCTGCCCAGCCTCACGCACAGCCTGCCCGCGCTCAAGAACCACAAGCCCCTCAAAAGACGCAGCACCGACCCGCGCTTTGCCTGGCAGGACAAGGCGGCCGACCTGGCCACCGGCGTGCGTGTCCATGCAGCGCGCCAGGGAGCCTTCATCGTCAACATGGCGTCCACCGGCTGTGGCAAGACGCTGTGCAATGCGCGCATCATGAACGCGCTGGCCGACCCTGCCACCGGAATGCGCTGCGCGTTTGCCATCGGACTGCGCACACTCACGCTGCAAACGGGGCGCAGCTTCCAAAACGACCTGGGCCTGGGCGAAGAACAACTCGCCATCCAGGTCGGCGGCGCCGCCAGCCGGGCCTTGTTTGAATACTGGGAGCAGCAAGCCGAAGCCACGGGTTCGGCATCGCGCCAGGACTTGCTCGACGAAGCGGGCACCGTGCTCTACGAAGGCAACGACCAGCACCCGCTGCTGCAGCGCCTGACGGACGATGCCAAAGCCCGTGCGCTGATTGCCGCGCCGCTGTTGGCCTGCACGGTGGACCACCTCACCCCCGCCACCGAAAGCCTGCGGGGTGGCCGCCAGATCGCGCCCATGCTGCGCCTGCTGACGGGGGACCTGGTGCTGGACGAGCCCGACGACTTCGACATGGCGGACCTGCCCGCCCTCACCCGGCTGGTGCACTGGGCAGGCCTGCTGGGCAGCCGTGTGTTACTGTCATCAGCCACGTTGCCGCCCGCGCTGGTGGAAGGGCTGTTTCTAGCCTACCGCGCCGGGCGGGCCGTGTACCAGCAGCACCGCAGTGAGCGGCCCGGCGAGAGCGTCAATGTGTGCTGCCTATGGATCGACGAGTTCCACCAGACCACACAAGACTGCGGGGACGGAGCCACCTTCCGCGAAGCGCACACCCAGTACGTGCACAGGCGGGTGGCAAAACTGAAGCAGGCCGAAATACGCCGTCTCGCCCAAATTGCCGCCCTGCCCGACAACTGGCACAGACTGGACGAAGCTGAACGCTGCAAAGACTTTGCCCGCTTGGCGCTAGCACACGCGTGGGAGCTACACCAGCAGCCCCAAAATCACAGCACCGACGCCAGCGGCAAGCGCGTGAGCCTGGGTCTTATCCGCATGGCCAACATCGCCCCGCTGTACGACGTGGCACTGGGCATGCACGCAGCCGATGCCCTACCACCCGAGCTGCAAGGCAAGGTCCGCATTCACCTGTGCGTGTACCACTCGCAGTTCCCCCAGCTGCTGCGCTCAGCCATCGAGCAACAGCTGGACACCCTACTCAACCGCCGTGGTGTCAAGGAGGGCCACGACCCCGCGCTGCACCGCCCAGCCCTGCGCGCGCTGATCCACGCCCACCCCGAGCCCCACCACCTGTTCGTCGTGCTGGGCAGCCCCGTGACCGAAGTGGGCCGCGACCACGACTACGACTGGGCCGTGGTCGAGCCCTCGTCCATGCGCTCGCTCATCCAGCTGGCCGGACGCGTGCGGCGGCACCGGCCCGGGGCAGTGGGTGGGGTCAACATGGTAGTGCTGGACAGCAACCTGCGGCACTTCAAAGACAAGAGCAAAGCGGCGTTTTGCAAGCCAGGCTTTGAGATGGACCCACAGCCGTCAGGGTCGAGCGACGCCGCGCAGAACTTCTACCTGCTCAGCCATAGCCTGCGCCAACTGATGGCTCGGTCAGTAAAAGATGATGAACCGTGGGCGGTGGATGCCCAGCCGCGCATTGAAGTTGCCAGCGCGCAATACCACCCCCGCCGCCATTGGGCCGACCTGGAACACGAGCGCATGCGAGATGCCATGTTGCAACGCTCTGCGGCCAGCAAATACACCACCGCCCCAGAGCGCGCGGCCTTCCTGCATTGGGCGCATCCCGGTCATCTGTGGCTCACTGGCCTGCTGCCACAAGTCCAGCGCTTTCGCTACGACCCACAACAACGCGACGACGTGGCCCTGCTACCGGATGAGGAAGAAGAAACGCTGCGCCTGCACCGCGTACAAGACGGGCAACGGCGCTACGACAAGCTCTACGTGCCCATCCACCAAAGCCTGTGCCATCCGGTGCCCGCAGCGCAACTGGCGTCATCCAGCGTATCGCCCTGGCCGCAGGTGGGTTTGATGGAGGAACTGGTTGCACTCGCACAAGCGCAGGGCTTGTCGCTAGAGCGCTGCGCAGAACGCTATGCCACCGCCACCTTGCCTGCATCGCAGGCGGGCTGGCGGTGGCACGAACAACTAGGTTTCAACAAAAAGGAGGCGTCTTGATGACAGTGAGGCACCGAAGACACAACCCACCAGGAGAGCCAAGGCATGCCAACGAATGAAGCACCGCCCACATTCGGCAACTACCGCGATGCAATCCATGCCTTTCTACAAGAACGGCTAAGTAGCAAGCTGGAAAAGCTCAATACCGACGAAGAAGGCAAACGCGCAGAGCTGATTGCACAGCATCAACTCACCGCATGGCTGGAAGATGCCGCACGCCGCGTGCCGCAAATCCAGGCCGTCACCCACTCCCTCAAACCCATCCACCCCGATGCGCGGGGCACCAACCTCTATGTGGAGCCCCGCACCCTGCCCTCGCTGGTCGAGCTGGGCAGCCACGCGTTAGGTATGCGCTTTGTGGGGGATGTGGTGGGCAACGCGGCGGCGCTGGATGTGTACAAACTGCTCAAGCTGGAAGTGAACGGGCGCAGCTTGCTCACCGCCCTGCTGGCACACGATGGAGACGCGCTGGCTGCCCTGCATGCCGACCCGACGCAAGCCCAGGCGCTGCGCGATGCTTTCGTTTCACTGACCGAGCCCCGCGCCGAAGGCCCCAGCAGCCATACCCTGGCTAAACAGCTGTATTGGCTGACAAGCACCGACGCCTGCGACGATGCCCACTACACCCTGCTGGCCCCGCTGTACGCCACATCGCTGGCGCATGCAGTACATGCCCAGGTGCAAGAGGACCGCTTTGGCGAAGTCAACAAGACCGCCCGCCAAGCACGGCGCGAGCGCAAGGCGCATGACGGTGTGTTCCGTGACTACCCCGGCTTGGCCGTGCAGAACATGGGCGGCACCAAGCCGCAGAACATTAGCCAGCTCAACAGCGAGCGGCGGGGCATGAACTACCTGCTCTCGTCCCTGCCGCCGCAATGGCAGGCCAGCGCGGTGCGGCTGCCGGTGCACGCATCTTCGGTGTTCGACAAGCTGTTCATCGCCCGCCCCGAGGTACGCCGCGCAGTGCGGGCGCTGCGGGTTTTCTTGGAATCCGACCCCGACGCCAACCTGGCGACCCGTGAGCGGCGCGAGGAGTTGCTGGACTCGCTGGTGGACGAACTGGTGTCGCTGGCCGCTGAGCTGCAGCAAATCCTGCCGCCGGGGTGGAGCCGCGATGACGAGCGCTTTGAAAAGCTCGATTACGCAGAGACGCTTTGGCTGGACCCACTGCGCGCAGAGATACCCGAAGAGGCCCAATTTGCACATGACTGGTTGTACATGGATTGGCCTGCAGCCATCGGCAAAGCCTTCGGCAACTGGCTCAACGCGCAACTGCGCGGCAAGCTGCCCATGGGCGATGCCGAAGCACGCGAGTGGAAGAAAGTGCTGCTGACCGATGAAGATGGCTTCAAGCAGCAGTTGCGCGAGCTGCGCGACAAGCTGGATGCGCCGCACTACATCCCCATCCGCAAAACACATGCGGAACTGGTGGCACTGCGGGAGGAGAACCCATGAGCCAACAGCAACCCCAAGCCATCCTCGTCCTGCCCCACCTGCGCATCCAAAACGCCAACGCCATTGCCAGCCCGCTCACGCACGGCTTCCCGTCCATCACGGCATTTACTGGCGTGATGTGGGTGCTGGAGCGCAAACTGGCGCAGGCCGGTGTACCGCTGCAGTTGCACGGCGTTGGCGTGGTTTGCCACCACCACCAGGAGCAGGTCACGCAGGGCTACGTGCGCAGCTTTAACCTGACGCGCAACCCCGTAGACAAAGACGGCAGCACGGCGGCCATCGTGGAAGAAGGACGCATGCACCTGCAGATCACGCTGGTGCTGGCCGTGTCGGAAAAGCCCGTGCCCGGCACACCCGCAACGCTGGTGCAAGGCAGCGACACGCAACTGGCTGACTGGGCAAAGAAGGCAGGCGACATCCTTGCCGGCATGCGCGTCGCGGGCGGAAGTGTGCTGCCATCTCGCCCCATGCCGGGCAAGCGGGTGCGGCCATGGATGGCCATCGTGCCCGAAGACCCCGAGGCCGCTGCCATCGAGTTTCGCAAATGGCGTCGGCAATGGCTGCCTGGCTTTGCCTTGGTGGGGCGCGACGACCTGCTGGCCCAACGCCTGAAGCACCTGCGTACCACCCAGCCCGACGCCACGCTGCTGGACGCCTGGCTGCATGCGGCCCGCTTCAACCACCAGCCATTGCCCAGCGCCGACGGTGCATCAGCACCCGATGGCAAGGTGACCTGGGGCGATCCGCTGCGCAAAAAGGGCAGCGGCTGGGTGGTGCCCATCCCGGTGGGCTATGCCGCCCTTACCCCGCAGGCCCATGCCGCAGGCACGGTGCGCAATGCGCGCGACGCCACGGTGCCGCTGCGGTTTGTGGAGTCGGTCTATGCGCTGAGTGAATGGATCAGCCCGCACCGCCTTACCCACCTGGGCCAATTGCTGTGGCATGCCGAAACCGATGAGGCCCAGGGTCTGTACCGCTGCCGCAATGGCTATCAGCCCGCGCCAGAGGCCGACGCAACCACAAACGTCCATAGCCAAGTCGACACGCTCGATGACTGGGACGACGCCGAGGCCTACGACTACACCTGAGCCGGAAGCACCGCTCGTTCACACGCAACAGACACCCCATTTTTGAAGGATTGACACCATGACCGACATCAAACTCACCACCGCTTCCGTCCTGGCTTTTGAACGCAAACTGGACCCTTCCGACGCCGTGTTCCACGCCGGCCGTTGGGAAGACCGCGCCCAGTCGCACGCCTGGCAGCCCGTAGTGATCCGCGAGAAGTCCGTGCGCGGCACCATCAGCAACCGCCTCAAGGCCAAAGACCAGGACCCCGCCAAGCTCGATGCCGCCATCGAGAACCCCAACCTGCAAACCGTAGACGTGGCCGCCCTGCCCGCTGAGGCCGACACGCTCAAGGTGCAGTTCACGCTGCGCGTGCTGGGCGGTGCGGGCACACCATCGGCCTGCAACAGCGCGGCCTACCAGACCAAGCTGCTGGCCACGGTGCAAGGCTATGTGCAGCAGCACGGCTTTGGCGAACTGGCCCGGCGCTACGCGGCCAACCTGGCCAATGGCCGCTTCTTGTGGCGCAACCGCGCGGGGGCGGAACAGGTGGACGTGACCGTGGAGCAGATGCAGGACGGCCAAGCTGCAACAACATGGCCTTTTGATGCCCTGGCGCTTAATACACGGTCGGTAGACGCTATCAATACAGAAGCAAAAGAACTCGAAGAACTGGGCCAGGCCATTGCGGCCGGGCTGGCAGGATCGGCCCATGTGCTGCTGCGGGTAACGGCTTTTGTGCGGCAGGGCGCGGGGCAAGAGGTGTTCCCATCGCAAGAGCTGATTCTGGACAAGGGCAGCGCGGGCAAGAGCAAGACGCTCTATCACGTGGACGGCGTCGCCGCCATCCATTCGCAAAAAATCGGCAACGCCATCCGCACCGTCGACACCTGGTACGAAGGTGCCGAAGAACTCGGCCCCATCGCGGTGGAGCCCTACGGCTCTGTCACCACCCAGGGCAAGGCCTACCGCCAACCCAAGCAGAAGCTGGACTTCTACACCCTGCTGGATAACTGGCTGCTGAAAGACCAAGTGCCGCCCGCAGAGCAGCAACACTTTGTGATGGCCGTGCTGATCCGTGGCGGTGTGTTTGGCGACGCCAGCTGATGCGCGAGGCGCCATGACCACGCACTACATCGACATCACCCTGCTGCCCGACCCGGAATTCAGTCACGCGCACCTGCTGGGCGCGCTGGTGGCCAAGCTGCACCGGGCGCTGGTGCAGGGGCAGACCACCGACATCGGTGTGAGCTATCCACAGCACGTGGGCCAGCCCCTGGCCCGCCGCACCTTGGGTGCAGTGCTGCGCCTGCACGGCATGCCAGATGCGCTGCAGCTCCTGATGGGGCAAGACTGGCTCCGGGGCATGCGCGACCACACAAAGGTAAGTGAACTGCGCACCGCGCCCACCGACGTGCAGCACCGCACCGTGCGCAGGCGCCAATTCAAAACCAACGCCGACCGCTTGCGCCGCCGCCGCATGCAGCGCAAGGGAGAAACCGCCGAACAAGCCACAGCCGCCATTCCCGATAGCGCAGAACGCCGCCCGGACTTGCCATTTGTGCAACTGCGCAGCAACAGCACCGGCCAACCGTTTTGCCTGTGCGTGGAGCACGGGCCGCTACAGGCACAGCCCGTTTCTGGAGGCTTCAACGCCTACGGCCTAGGGCACGAAGCCACGGTGCCCTGGTTTTAATACCCTTTTTCCAAGGCTTGTGGCGAAGCCTTGTGAATCAACCACTTACAGAACACCTCGGAAATTGGGGTGTTCTAGTTTGGATGGGAAATGTTCTTTAAAAATCAGTTACTTGCAGCGCTAGACTGCCAGTTCACTGCCGCATAGGCAGCTCAGAAACCACTGCAGGATGCGGCTGCGGATGGCATGGCTGTTCACTGCCGCATAGGCAGCTCAGAAATGATTGACCCAGGCGGACGCCGAATTGATGCAGTTCACTGCCGCATAGGCAGCTCAGAAAGCACATCGATCAAGCGCTCATCGGCCCAGTCCGTTCACTGCCGCATAGGCAGCTCAGAAATCGGTCACACCGGGGATGCGTGTCCAGTCGTCGTTCACTGCCGCATAGGCAGCTCAGAAATTCGTCCACGATGGCCAGACGGGCGGGCTTACGTTCACTGCCGCATAGGCAGCTCAGAAAGACAACCATTCGGTGAACTGGGCCTCGGGAAACGTTCACTGCCGCATAGGCAGCTCAGAAATATGCGGCTCGTCTTGCGGCGAGCAATGGAAAGTTCACTGCCGCATAGGCAGCTCAGAAAATCGTGGTCGGCGGGCTGGGGTGCTGGAGTAGGTTCACTGCCGCATAGGCAGCTCAGAAACGCCCAGGTTGGCGCTCTTGGGCTTGTTGAAGGTTCACTGCCGCATAGGCAGCTCAGAAATGCAAGTCAGGCAAGACCCGCCACCCTCGCGAGTTCACTGCCGCATAGGCAGCTCAGAAACATGCCCGCTTGCTTATAGGCGAGCTGCAGGCGTTCACTGCCGCATAGGCAGCTCAGAAATTGAGATCAGCAGTGAACTCGTCCACGGCTGCGTTCACTGCCGCATAGGCAGCTCAGAAAATGTCGGTGCTGAAGAACAGCGAGGCCGTGCTGTTCACTGCCGCATAGGCAGCTCAGAAAAGAGCGCCGCGAGCGTCACACAGCGAGAAGCTGTTCACTGCCGCATAGGCAGCTCAGAAATGATCGCATCCCATGGCCCGCGCCTGCCGTTCGTTCACTGCCGCATAGGCAGCTCAGAAAGTCACAGGCCAGCAGATAGCTGACATGCTGGCGTTCACTGCCGCATAGGCAGCTCAGAAAACGGATGAGGAGCGTGCAGCGCTGAATGCCCGGTTCACTGCCGCATAGGCAGCTCAGAAAACCACCACTTCATAGGGCGGGTAGCCCGTGGCGTTCACTGCCGCATAGGCAGCTCAGAAAGTTGGCGCAAGTCGGTGTGCGTGGAGGAATTCGTTCACTGCCGCATAGGCAGCTCAGAAACCAGCCAGCAACGGCAGATGCGATGGATGCTGCGTTCACTGCCGCATAGGCAGCTCAGAAATCTGGTTGTTGATGTTCGGATCGCCGCGAGCTGTTCACTGCCGCATAGGCAGCTCAGAAAACATCCCGCACCAGCTGATTGAGCGAGAAATAGTTCACTGCCGCATAGGCAGCTCAGAAAAACTTGTGAGGGAGTTTTCTGAATGACCCGCAGTTCACTGCCGCATAGGCAGCTCAGAAAAAGCAGAACGAACGCGACCTATCGCCCATGGCGTTCACTGCCGCATAGGCAGCTCAGAAATTCCGTGCGTCCATGGGTTACCGGATTTCGGAAGTTCACTGCCGCATAGGCAGCTCAGAAAAGAGCGGACTTGATAGACACCCGCTCGGAAAGGTTCACTGCCGCATAGGCAGCTCAGAAAAGCTTGGCGCGCAGTAGGCGCACTTCTGAAATGTTCACTGCCGCATAGGCAGCTCAGAAAGTCAGCGGCGCGGATCGTCAGCTCACCGCTGGGTTCACTGCCGCATAGGCAGCTCAGAAAGTCACGGCGCCAGCGATATTGCCCGGCCTCAAGTTCACTGCCGCATAGGCAGCTCAGAAACATGGCAAAGGGCGCTTCGGGCGAAGACGGTGGTTCACTGCCGCACAGGCAGCTCAGAAAGCGCGAACTTTGCAGCCCGGGGCGATCAAGTCGTTCACTGCCGCATAGGCAGCTCAGAAAGTACGCCGGAATGACGGCCACCGACCCGCCGCGTTCACTGCCGCATAGGCAGCTCAGAAAAGAAGGGCATGCCGGTAATCGGTGCGCTGTCGCGTTCACTGCCGCACAGGCAGCTCAGAAAGTTGTGCTGTTTGTCAGTTCGATACCCCCGCCGTTCACTGCCGCATAGGCAGCTCAGAAAATCAGGTCGTAGGGCGCGCCCTGGTTGCGATCGTTCACTGCCGCATAGGCAACTCAGAAAAGTCACAGTCACGGTATTGACGTTCGCCGTGAGTTCACTGCCGCATAGGCAGCTCAGAAAGCCGTGCACACGTCTGCACTCCACAACCCCCTGTTCACTGCCGCGTAGGCAGCTCAGAAAATCAAATACAAGGCCGCGCTGAGCTACTACAAGTTCACTGCCGCATAGGCAGCTCAGAAAACAGGGGGCGGGACGCCGTTCGGTGGGCCGTCGTTCACTGCCGCATAGGCAGCTCAGAAAAATGAGCAACGGAGAGTTGAGGCGCCACATTCGTTCACTGCCGCATAGGCAGCTCAGAAATTTCCGCCACCAGCGGCGATGGGAGGGGCGGCGTTCACTGCCGCATAGGCAGCTCAGAAAATCTTTGCGCCTTGATCGCCCGTCATGCCCAGGTGTTCACTGCCGCATAGGCAGCTCAGAAAAATGAATGCCGGAAGCAATTCAGCAGGCCTCGAGTTCACTGCCGCACAGGCAGCTCAGAAAACCAGCTGGGGCAGCTTGATCAGGCGGTAGATGTTCACTGCCGCATAGGCAGCTCAGAAAGACGCGGCAGTGCCCACCCAACCCGATGCGCTGTTCACTGCCGCATAGGCAGCTAAGGGAAAAATCACATCAGAAGATCACGACTCAGGGTTGATGCCAGAGGTGCATTGGTCCGATTGGGGCAAGAATGCTGCGGCATGAGCCCCAGCCAGATCATCGTTCTCGCCACCCCCGTCTTCTTCCTGCTGATCGCCATCGAGCTGGTGGTGGGCTACCGGCGCCGGCGCAATACCTACCGGCTGGCCGACGCGGTCAGCAGCATCAGCCTGGGGATGCTCAGCCAGACGAGCGCCGTGTTCACGCGGCTGCTGCGCATTGGCATCTACACCGCCCTGTTCGAGCACGTGGCCCTGTGGCGCAACGACGCGTTCTGGACCAGCCTGCCCGGCTGGCTGCTGGCGCTGGTGTTCTACGACCTGTGCTACTACTGGCTGCACCGCATGGGGCACGAGTCGGCGGTGCTGTGGGCGGCGCATGCCGTGCACCACCAGAGCCAGGACTACAACCTGTCCACCGCGCTGCGCCAGACCAGCTCTGGCGCAGCGCTGGGCTGGATCTTCTATGTGCCCATGGCGCTGGCGGGCGTGCCGCCGCTGGTGTTTGCGGTGGTGGCGCTCATCGACCTGCTCTACCAGTTCTGGGTGCACACCGAGCAGGTGGGGCGCCTGGGCTGGTTCGACCGCTGGTTCTGCAGCCCCAGCAACCACCGCGTGCACCATGCGGTGAACGACGCCTATCTCGACAAGAACTACGGCGGCATCCTCATCGTGTGGGACCGCCTGTTCGGCACCTTCAAGGACGAAGACGACCAGGACCGCTGCGTGTACGGCACGCGCGGCCTGCTCAACAGCTGGGACCCGCTGTGGGCCAATGCCCAGGTGTACGCGGGCCTGGCGCACGACAGCTGGCATGCGCGCAGCTGGGCCGACAAGCTCCGGGTGTGGCTCAAGCCCCCGGGCTGGCGGCCCGCCGATGTGGCAGAGCGTTTTCCGAAGCCCGCATTCAGCATGGCGCAGATGCAGCTGTACCACCCGCCGATGGCACGCGCGGTGCAGTGGTTCGCGCTGGTGCAGTTCGCGCTGCTGCTCACGGGGGTGGCGGCCTTTCTGTGGCAGGCCGACAGCGCGCCGCTGGCCAGGAACGCCGTCTGGTTCGCCACGCTGTTGGTCGCACAGTGGGCGCTGGGCGCGGTGATGCAGGGGCGCATCGGCATGTTGATGGCCCTGGTGCTGCAAAGCGGCGCGCTGGCCACGGCCACCAGCGCGCTGGGGTTCGTGCAGTGGCACTGGGTGTTCAAGCCCCTGACCATGGTGATTGCTATTGTCTTGGTAGCTGCCAGCGCTTACCAGTCAAGCGACAGGGGCAGATTTGGATCAAAAACCCTGGCACTGCTGGGTGCCGCGCTGGCGGGGTCGCTGGCGGGCGATGTGTTTCTGATGTTCGAGGGCTTTTTCATCCCCGGACTGGTGAGCTTCCTGGTGGCCCATCTGTTCTATGTGGCGCTGTTCAAGACCGGGCAGCGGTGGTTTCCGCACCGCGGCGCGCTGGCGGGCACGCTCGGTGTCGGCGTGGCGATGTATGCCTTTCTGTGGATGGGCGGGTTGCCCGCCGCGCTGCGGGGGCCGGTGGCAGCCTATGTGCTGGTGATTGCACTGATGGCCGCGCAGGCCATCGGTCGGGCCAGCGTGCTGCGCGATGGAGCGTCGGTGCTGGTGGCGGTGGGGGCGGTGTTCTTCATGCTCAGCGATTCCCTGCTGGCCACCCACCGCTTCGTGCAGCCCCTGCCGTGGTCGCAGGTGTGGGTGCTGGGCACCTACTACGTGGCGCAGGCGTGCATCGTGGCGGGGGTGCTGAAGGCGTTGCTGGTGCCTGCGCTCGAGGCCACGGCGCCTGACAGCCCGCCGGTCGTTGTTGCTTCTGTTCCTGTCGTGGCTAATGCGACCACGTGCGGGCCAGCGCTGCGGCCGGAATGTACGCCGCACCCGCAATGAACAGCACACCGGCGAGGGTGAACGAGCCGGCGCTCAGCAACCACAGCAGGGTGTCGGCGTTGTACCAGCCAGGCCGCGCCTGCAGCAGGGCGACCATGGCCGCTTCCTGCACGGCAATCAAGCCCCGCCCGGCGGTGTAGTGGTACACGGCGCCTCCCAGGGCCCAGAAGCCGGTCAGCACCAGCGCCAGGCCATAGAAGGCGTACCCGGTGCGCCATCGCTTGGTGGAGCCTGCCGTGCACCACACACCCAGGCAACCGGCCAGCACCGCACCGGCCACCAGCCAGGCCTGCAGGCGGTCGCTGGCCACCGGCAGCAGCCAATGCCAGGCCCAGGGCAAGGGCGCCAACAGCCATTCCGATTGCGCGGCCAGCCCCGGCCAGCGCTGCGCAGGCAGGTCCATGGAGAAGCGCGGCCTGTCCACCATCCACAGCACAAAGGTCACCGGCACCAGCACGGCGAACAGGATGTAGGCGCTGGCACGCCACACCAGCAGGCGGTGCGACCACGCGGCGGTCGTCCTGCCCCGCCTGTGGCCGTCGATCAGGTGCAGTGCCAGGCCTGCCACCAGTGCGGCCTCGGCCACCGCCGCGCACACGGCGACGCGGCCGCGCAGGTCGGCAAAGCCTTCCAGCACAAAGATGGACAGCTGGCCATAGATGAGCGCGCCCAGCGCATGCAATGCGACCGTGCCCGCCAGCAAGGCCACGGCGCAGGACCGCAGGAACTGTTGCTCGGGCACGGTCACGGGTCCGTCCGACCCCGCCCAGCCCCGCGCAGCGCGCGTCCGGACCTCGGCGCGCAACTGGCGGCGTCGGTCGCTCTTCTTGGGATGCTTGCGCGGTGTTGCCATGGCGGTGCTGCGCGGCCTGGGCGGCGGCGGACGTGAAGGTCGGTAGGAGGCTTCTCAGGCGCCAAACAACCCCGGCGCCCCGGCGCTGGGCGGCGCCACCCCCAGGTGCCGGAATGCCGCCAGCGTGGCGATGCGCCCGCGCGGCGTACGCTGCAAAAAACCTTGCTGGATGAGATAGGGCTCGATCACGTCCTCGATGGTGCCGGCCTCTTCGCCAATGCTGGCGGCGATGTTGTCCAGGCCCACGGGGCCGCCGTCAAAGCGGTGGATCACGGCTTCGAGCAGCTTGCGGTCCATCACGTCAAAGCCCTGCGGGTCCACGTCCAGCATGGCCAGCGCCTTGTCGGCAATGCCTTTTGTGATGCGGCCGTCACCCTTGACCTCGGCATAGTCGCGCACGCGGCGCAGCAGCCGGTTGGCGATGCGCGGCGTGCCGCGCGAGCGGCGGGCGATCTCGAAACCGCCTTCGTCGTCCATGGGCGCGTTGAGCAAGCCAGCGCTGCGCTTGACGATGCGCGCCAGCTCTTCGGATGTGTAGAACTCCAGCCGCGCCACGATGCCGAAGCGGTCGCGCAGCGGGTTGGTCAACATGCCCGCCCGCGTGGTGGCGCCCACCAGGGTGAAGGGCTGCAGGTCGAGCTTGATGCTGCGCGCCGCGGGCCCTTCGCCGATCATGATGTCGATCTGGTAGTCCTCCAGCGCCGGGTAGAGGATTTCCTCGACCACGGGCGAGAGGCGGTGGATCTCGTCGATGAAGAGAACGTCGTTCTTCTCCAGGTTGGTGAGCAGCGCCGCCAGGTCCTTGGGCTTTTCAAGCACGGGGCCGCTGGTCTGGCGCAGGTTCACGCCCAGTTCGGCCGCGATGATGTGACTGAGCGTGGTCTTGCCCAGCCCCGGCGGGCCAAACAGCAGGACATGGTCGAGCGCCTCGCCGCGCTTCTTCGCCGCGCCGATGAAGATCTCGAGCTGCTCGCGCGCCTTGGCCTGGCCCACATACTCCTGCAGGAGCTTGGGGCGCAGGGCGCGTTCAATGGCTTCTTCCTGGGGCGATGCGGGCGCGGCGGAGATCACGCGTTTGGAGGGCGCAGGGGCGAAATCGTCGGTCTGGATGGTCATGAAAACTGCTACTGACTCGCCCAAGCGTAGTAACCGACTCCCTCGTACTGGTATTCGGGATAGTTCTTGATGATGAAATCCCGCTCCGCCGCACTGACTGTGTAGAAATGGACTTGCTGCGGCTGGCGGTAGAAGCGATAGATGGCTGAAGCCCCTGGACTAGCCCCCCGCATCCCATACCACGCGACACCCTCGAAGCGGAAATCGGGAATATGGGCCAGGACGCTGTCCCGCTCTTCCGGGCTTATCGTGTAGAAGTGCACGCCATTCGTCTGCCGGTAAAAACGGTACACAGGACTGTTGCCCGCCTGTTGCGCGGCCTGCGCGTAGAACGCGACCCCTTCGTAAGCAAACGCGGGCAGGTTCCTGATGATATTGTCGCGCTCGGCGGCGCTGGACGTGAAGAAGTGCGCGCTGGTGGTGCTGTTGAAGAACCGATAGATCGGACTCCGGCCACCAGACGGTTGCACTGGCAAGGCTCCAAGCCAGTTCTTCAGCGCCGCCGCGTAGGCGACATCGAATCGGCCATAGAACTCGGGGGATGCGATGGATGAACAACTCGCGCTGCCACCATACAAGGTGCCAATGACATGCGTGCCATTCTTGAACAAGGCAGAGCCGCTGCTCCCGCCCTCGGTCGTGCCTTGCCGCCAATTCACCCTGTAGTAGTTGCCGGTTGAACCGGAACATTGGAACTCCGTGCCACCGGTCGCCGTGCAACTGGCCTGCCCGTTCAGCGCGCCGAAGCTGGCTTTCAGCAAGTCACCACGCGGATGGTGCAATCCCACCACCTCCATGCCCGGCACTTGCGCGCTGGCATCCCAACCCGCGAAGAAAGCGCCCGCAGGCGGCGTATCGTTGAGCTTGAGCAGGGTGGTGTCGGTGGTGTCCGCGGCGTAGAGGAGCACGGCGCCGTTGAGACGCTTGGTGGTGGTGCTCGACAGGGTGCGGCTATTGCAGACAGGCGCTCGGTAGAACCAGTCGGTCTGGAGCGTGGATGCCTCCGCGTGCGTCGAGATGCAATGGTTTGCCGTCAGGAAGTACGGCGTGCCCGAAGATTGGTTGTCATTGAGCAGCGTGCCAGTACATACATAGGAATTGCCCCCGGACGTGAAGATCATGCGTGCCACGGAATTGCGCTGGCTTGCATAGGCCTCGTAGCAGGTGGCGTCGAGGTGGCACGATGCCGATTCGTTGATCTTCGTGGAAAGCTCCTCCTCACCGGGAATCGCCAAATTCTCGAAGATGTGCGAGACGCGAGGGATGGCGATGTCCAGAGCTCCGATGGGGGTGCCTGCGGGCAGTTCCAGCTCCAGCGTGACTTCGTCCGAGCCCATGTCCGGCGTCCACCAGGTCTGCCCGTCCAAGGAGGTGTCGCCAGCTTGCGCATTGCGCTGGACGCGTTGCAGCACTTCCTGTCCGGAAATCTGGAACACGGTGCCCGTGTCGGCTTGGCGGTAGACGCGCAGCACGGCGCTGCCAGGCAGTTGCCTGGCCACCACGCCCAGGCGCAGGCCATGGGCCCCTTCGGCAGAGAAACTGATCGCCGCCACTTGGCCACCGCTGGCGGTAGGCGTCCACCGGAACTGCTGCAGTGTCTGCGCGGCGGCATGGGTGGGGCCCACTTCGCGTGCCACCCCCACCTGGCGCGGTCCCACGCCACCGCCCTGGAATGCAGTTTTCGCTGCGGCCAAGGCTCCGAGACTCACGCGCGATGGCGTCGGAGGAGCCACCACCAGGGCGCTGCGCGACTTGACGTTCGAGACACCTTGGTCTGCGCTGGCAGGCTGCACCCAACCATCCACCTGAAGCACCTGGGGGGATGACTGCGCACCGCCTTCCTGGCCACTGCCGCCACACCCGACCAGCAGGGCCGCTGCCGCCGCAGCAGCAGCAAACGCCGACCCCATACGAGCCACTACCCTGGATTTCATTTTTTCCCCCTGGACCCAGTCAAAACGCCATTGGACACTGAAATACGCCCCTTCGAAAACCGGACACTGTTACTTCGCCAACGCCTTCAGCGCCAGCTTGATGCCGTCACTCACTCCCACCTCTGGTGGCAGGGCCTTGAGGGCCGCAGCGGCCTCCTTGTCGTTGTAGCCCAAAGCCAACAGTGCCTGGAGAATATCCGCCTGCGCGTCGCTGGCGGCGGGCCCGTGCGCAGCCCCCATGTCGGCCCCCAGCTTGCCCTTGAGCTCCAGCAGCAGCCGCTCGGCCGTCTTCTTGCCGATGCCCGGCACCTTGACCAGGCGGCCCGCTTCCTGCAGCGTGATGGCCTGCGCCAGGTCGGCCACCCCCATGCCGGACAGGATGGACAGCGCAGTGCGCGGCCCCACGCCCGAAATCTTGATCAGCTCGCGAAATGCCTGGCGCTCCGGCGCCGTGGCGAAGCCATACAGCAGCTGCGCGTCCTCGCGCACAATGAACTGGGTGAGCAGGCTCACCCGCTCGCCCACGGCGGGCAGGTTGTAGAACGTGCTCATGGGCACATTCACCTCATAGCCCACGCCGTGGCAGTCCAGCAGCACCTCGGGGGGATTCTTCTCCAGCAGGGTGCCGGTCAATTTGCCTATCATTGATGTCCTTTGACGCCGCTGGCATGACACCCTGCGCCGTCGTTCTTGCTGTTTTTCCGTTGCCTGACTGGAATTATCCGCGTGATCCTGCGCCACACCTTCACCCCCCACAACAACACCCGGCTCACGCACCTGTGCGGGCCGGCCGACGCGCACCTGCGCACCATCGAAGTGGCCCTGCAGGTGAGCATTGCGCACCGCCATGAGCAGTTCAAGGTCGATGGCCCCAAGGCCAGGGCGACGCAGGCCATGGAACTGCTGCAGGCCCTGTACGAAATGGCGGAACGCCCCATCACCGAGGACTACCTGCAGCTCATGCTGGCGGGCGATACCGCTCTGGTGGAGGCGCCCGAGGGCGCCATCGTGCTCAACACCCGCCGGGCCGACCTGCGCGGCCGCACGCCCACGCAGAACCTGTACCTTGAAAACATCGCCAGCCACGACATCACCTTCGGCATCGGCCCCGCGGGCACCGGCAAGACCTACCTGGCCGTGGCCTGCGCCGTGGATGCGCTGGAGCGCAGCGCCGTGCAGCGCATCGTGCTCACCCGCCCGGCGGTCGAGGCCGGCGAACGCCTGGGCTTCCTGCCCGGCGACCTGGCGCAGAAGGTGGACCCCTACCTGCGCCCGCTGTACGACGCGCTGTACGAACTGATGGGCTACGACAAGGTGCAAAAGGCCTTCGAGCGCAACGCACTCGAAATCGCGCCGCTGGCCTTCATGCGGGGCCGCACGCTGAACAATGCCTTCGTGATCCTGGACGAGGCACAGAACACCACGCCCGAGCAGATGAAGATGTTCCTCACCCGCATCGGCTTTGGAGCCAAGGCCGTGGTGACGGGCGACGTGAGCCAGATCGACCTGCCCAAGGGCGCGATGAGCGGCCTGATCGATGCCGAGCGCGTGCTCAAGCGGGTCAAGGGCATTTCCGTCACCCGCTTCACCTCCGCCGACGTGGTGCGCCACCCGCTGGTCGCGCGCATCGTGGATGCATACGACGCGCCACGCCGTGCGGCGCCCGCTGCGCGCCGCTGAGCATTGCGCCTGTTTCTATAGCTATCCGCGCTTTCCAATCAAGCGCCTGAGGCCCCAATGCCCTTGAACCACCTCTCCCTGTCGCTGCAATTCGGCGCATTTGACGGCGCGGCGGCACACCGCGCCGTGCTGCCACGCCACAAGGTCACCCGCTGGATTCGCCACGCGCTGGCCATCAACGCCGAGATCACCGTGCGCATCGTGGGTGAGGACGAGGGCCGCCAGCTCAACCACGCGTACCGCAAGAAGGACTACGCCACCAACGTGCTCACCTTCGACTACACCCAGGAGCCGGTCGTGACCGCCGACTTGGTCCTGTGCGCCCCCGTGATCGAGCGCGAGGCGAAGGAGCAGAACAAGAGCCTGGAAGAGCACTACGCCCACATGCTGGTACACGGCACGCTGCATGCGCAGGGGTGGGACCACGAGACCAGCGAAGAAGATGCGCAGGAGATGGAAGCGTATGAGACGGACATCCTGCGCGAACTGGGGTTTGAAGACCCGTACGCGACCGGAACATGACCTCCGGCAGTGCCACCTATCCCACCATTCGATATAAAAAGGATAGGCCACGGACCGACGCCCTACCTTACGAAACGGTACAAGTGGTTGGATAGGGAGATGCTAAATGTTTCAACGATTCTCTGGGTCCGCGCTTCGGTGCCAATGACCATTTTCGGCGGCTGCCTGGGCCACACTCGTGGTCGCAAGAGCGTTGACGCATGAGGGGGAGGCTCGGGACACCCATTCCACCATGGACCCTGGCAACCCGTCAGCGGTCGCGGTTTCGGGCGACGACATCAAGGGCTACCGTTTCAGCTGGAACCCCGTGGCCGGAGCTTTACGGTACGAGGTGTTTGAGGATCCGGACGACCCCGGTCCTCTGCCTGATGCACAGGCCGGGAGCTCCACGGACGCCAGCTACTCCCAACACGCACGGTGCAGATTGATAAAACGTTGCACGAGGCTCGCTCGCGGCACGCAAGTCACCTGTGCTCGAAAGTACCGCAATCCTGGGTCCGATGGTGAATAGGATCGGGGGGTCATGGAATTCCTGCACCTCGCCCTGCTGCTCACCGCCGCCTTCGTCGCCGGCGCCCTCAATGCCGTCGCCGGAGGCGGCAGCTTCCTGACCCTTCCCGCCCTGGTCTTCACCGGCGTGCCGCCCGTGGTGGCCAATGCCACAGGCACGGTCGCGCTGCTGCCCGGCTACATGGCTGGGGCGTGGGGGTTTCGAGAGGACACGGCACCGCCGCCAGGGCTCTCCATGCGGCTGCTGGTGGTGTTGTCGCTCATCGGCGGCGCGGCGGGTGCGGCGCTGCTGCTGGTCACGCCCGACGCCACCTTCCGCCGCGTGGTGCCCTGGCTGCTGCTGGCGGCCACGGCGCTGTTTGCATTCGGGCCTCAGCTGCGCCGGATGCTGGCGGGCGGCAAACCCTCCACCGCCAAGGCCACGGTGGGCGTGCTGGCGGTGGCCGCCTATGGCGGCTACTTCAACGGCGGGCTGGGCATCCTTCTGCTGGCGCTGTTCGGCCTGCTGGGGCAGACGAACCTGAACGCCATGAACGGCCTCAAGAACTGGGTGTCAGCCCTGCTCACAGCCATTGCCGTGCTCATCTATGCGGCGGGTGGCGTGGTGCTGTGGCCGCAGGCGCTGATGATGATGGTGGCCGCCACCGCTGGCGGGTACGGCGGTGCACGCGTAGCGCGCAAGCTGCCTGCCAACGTGCTGCGCTGGGGCATTGTGGCTACCGGGCTGGTCATGGCCGCTCTGTTCTTCTGGCGGCAGTGAGCGGCAATCCCCTGCCGTCCTCGTCGGCGCCTCCATCCTTGCCCGCGGGCAGCGGCCGGCCATCACCGCGTGCGCTGTGGGCCATGCTGCTTGCGCTGCTCAGCGGGTTTGCACTGAGCCAGGCCTTTCGCACCACCACGGCCATGGTGGCCCAGGGACTGACGGCGGACTTCGGGCTCTCGCCAGGGTCGCTGGGCGCGTTTGCGGGGCTGTTTGGCCTTTCCTTCGGCGTGGCCCAGTTGCTGATGGGCGTGGGGCTGGACCTGTACGGCCTGCGGCGCACGGTACTCACGGCGTTTCCGCTCGCGGTTGCGGGGTCGGCGCTCTCGGCCACCGCGCCGGCCTACCCCTGGCTGATGGCAGCGCAATTGCTGATCGGCGTGGGCTGCTCGCCCGCGTTTCTGGCCTGCACGCTGTTCATTGCGCGGCATTTTCCGGCAGAGCGGTTTGCCTACCTGTCGGGCGTGGCGATGGGTGTGGGTGGCCTGGGCCTGCTGTTCACCGGCACGCCGCTGGCCTGGCTGGTGCAACACGGCGGCGGCTGGCGCACGGGTTATGCCGTGTTGGCGGTGCTCAGCGCGCTGTCGTGGCTGCTGATCTGGCTGCGCGTGCACGAGCCCACCCCGCTGGTGCAGCCCCCGGCACAGCGCGAAACCTGGGGCCAGGCGCTGCTGGGCTTTGGCCAGTTGCTCACGGTGCCGCACACCTGGGGCATCCTGCTGCTGGGCATGTCGGGCTACGCCGCGTTTCTGTCATTGCGCGGCCTGTGGCTGGCACCGCTGCTGATGGACCGCTACCACCTCTCGCTGGTAGACAGTGGCAACGTTGCGCTGGGGCTCTCGCTGATTGCCCTCTTCGCACCGGGTCTGGGCGGTCGGCTGGATCCGGGCATCGCCCGCCGCAGGCGCTGGATCGGCAATGCCTCGCTGCTCATGGCGAGCCTGTTCATCGTGCTGGCGTTCCTGCACGGGAACGCTTGGGCCAGCGTGGTGCTGATTTTGCTGATGGGCCTGCTGTCGGGCTACGGCGTGCTGCAGTACGCCGATGTGCGGGCCTCCTATCCGCCCACGCTCACAGGCCGGGCACTGTCGGCCTACACCATGGCGATGTTCCTGGGGGTGGCGCTGATGCAGTGGTTCACAGGCATCGTCGCCACCTGGGCGCAGCGCCAGGGGTGGGATGCCTACACGGCCGTCATGCTGGCCATTGCCACCTGGCTGGCGCTGGCGTCGGCAGGGTTCCGGGTGCTGCCGGTGTCGCCCTTGGTTTCCCTCGAAAACAAGAAGGAAACAAGGCCATAGCGCTTATCCATCAAGCGCTGAATGCTATCTTTTTTGACTATCAAGCCGCTCTAGGAGGTATCCGCAGCGGGATGGTCACCGGGCCGTCATTGATGAGATGCACCTGCATATCGGCGGCAAACTGGCCCGTGGCCACCTCGGGGTGCACCTTGCGCGCCTGGGCAACCACATAGTCGTACAGCCGCCGCCCCTCATCGGGTGCAGCCGCCTGGGTGAAGCTGGGGCGGTTGCCGCCGGTGGTGTCTGCCGCCAGGGTGAACTGGCTGACCAGGAGCAGGCCGCCACCGGTGTCCTGCACGCTCTGGTTCATCTTGCCTGCGGCGTCCGAAAAAATGCGCAGCTTGAGGATCTTGGCCAGCAGCTTGTCGGCCTCCATCTCCGTGTCACCGCGTTCAGCACACACCAGCACCAGCAGGCCTGCGCCGATGGCGCCCACGGTCTGCCCGTCCACATCTACGCGCGCTTCGCGCACACGTTGCAATACGCTGATCACTTCACGGCATCCTTCAAATCGTCACGGGGGTCGTCGAAATGCGCTTCCACGTCGGAGGGCAGCAGCTCGATGGTGGCGCGCAGGCCGGGCACGGCGGCCATCAGCGCGCGCTCGACCTGGCCGCGCAGCTCGGCGGCGTGGCGCAGGGTCCAGTCGGCGGGCATGTGCAGGTGCATGTCCACAAACCGGCGCTGGCCCGCGCGGCGGGTGGAGACATGGTCGAACCGCACGGCGCCGGGCGCCTGCGATTGCACGAACTGCTGCAAGGTGGCGTCGATGGTGGCTTGCACCTCGGGTTCCACCGCCGAATCCATGAGGCCCTGGGACGAGCGCCAGACCAGCTCCAGCCCCTCTTTCAGGATGTTCAGCGCCACCACGATCGCCGCCAGCGCATCCAGCCACAGCCAGCCGGTCAGGGCCGCGCCGGCGATGCCCACCAGCACGCCGGCGGAGGTCCACACATCGGTGACAAGGTGGCGGGCATCGGCCTCCAGCGCGATGGAGCGGTGCTCGCGCGCCGAACGGAACATGAGCCAGGCCAGCAGGCCATTGAGCGCCGAGCTGAGCACCGACAAGCCCAGGCCCCAGCCGACCTGCTCCAGGGGCTGGGGCGCCACCAGGCGGTGGCCTGCCGCCCACAGGATGCCCACGGACACGCCCACGATCAGGATGCCCTCGAAACCCGACGAGAAGTATTCGGCCTTGTGGTGGCCATAGGGATGGTCGTCGTCGGCCGGGCGCTGCGCCACGGTCACCATCGCCAGCGCGAACATCGCGCTGGCCAGGTTGACGAACGACTCCATCGCATCCGACAGCAGCCCGACCGACCCCGTCACCAGCCAGGCCAGGGTCTTGAGCAGGATGGTGACCACGGCCACCGCCACGGAAGCCCACAGCAGGTTGCGGGGCGAGAACCAGCGATGGACCACGGGGGCAGTTGCAGGCATGAGAGAGGCATCCAGACGCGACAGGGGAAACGGAAACCGGCGAGCGCAGCCGATTACACCAGAGCCAGAGAGGCTGCGCCGCGCAGCCACCGCCAGGGCCCCATGCCAGAATCGGCGCATGACCAGGGCATGGCGCCGCCGTTTCGCGCGGGTTCATTTCACCGGCCTGCTGCTGTGGGCCGTGGTGGCCTGCGCGGGCGCGGGCTGGCTGGTTCACGCGCGCCTGCAGCAGCTGCGGGAGGCCTTCGAGACCGATGCCCGCATCGTGCACCGGCTCCTGAGCCAGCGCGTGGTGCAGCACGACGCGGTGATGGCCACCCTGGCCCTGCTGCAGCCTCCGGAGCCAGGCGCCACCCCGGATGCCGCGCGCGCCACCGAAGAGGCCACGGCAGCCTCCCCGCTGCCGCGCCTGCCTTCGGTCTACCCGCAGATCCTTTCCGTGCTGCAGCGGCCTGCGGGGGGCGCATGGCCCACCGCGCTGCAGCCGGCCCTGGCGGCCGCCGAGGCCGCATCGCGCCAGTCAGGCCATGCCGAAATGGCACTGCCCGACCTGCCTGCGGGCCGCTACCACCTGGTGCTGGCCAGCCCCCCCGCAAGCTATGCGCTGCAGATTGACCTGCGCATGACCATCCCCCGGGACGAATGGCCGATGGCCATGGACAGCAGCCCGGTGCGCGTCACGCTCGCCCAGGGCGGCACGGCCTTCGTCGTGCAGCCAGGCCGCACGGAACCGGGCCGCTGGGGCCTGGGCTGGTCGTATGGTTTTCACAAACTGCTCGCGGCGCCGAGCCAGCCCCTGGATGTGGTGGCGCAGCGCCATGTGGGCCTGCGCGAGCTTCCCTGGCTGGGCATGCTGGGCTGGTGCGTGCTGACCGCCGCGCTGTGGGCGGCGGGCCGGGCGCTGTGGCGCCAGCGCATTGCGCGCCAGCGGGCGGAAGAGCTGCTGCGGCTCGGCCAGGTCGCCCGCCTGAACACCCTGGGCGAGCTGGCCGCGGGCATGGCCCACGAGCTGAACCAGCCGCTCACGGCGCTGCTGTCCAGCACCCAGGCCGCGCAGCGGCTGCTGGCGGACGACCCGCCGGATCTGGAGACGGCCCAGACGGCCATGGCGCGCGCGGTGGAGCAGGCCCGGCGTGCCTCCACGGTGGTGGGCCGCCTGCGCCGCCTGGTGGAGCGACCCGACCTGTCGGCGCAGGCCCAGCCGCTGCACCTGGCCACGGCGCTGCAGGATGTGCTGCACCTGCTGGAGCCCGAGCTGGCGCAGCGCGCCATCGCGGCCGAGGTGACGGTGGCGCCCGACCTGGCGCCCGTGCTGGCCGAGCCCGTGGCCTTGCAGCAGATCATCCACAACCTGCTGATGAACGCCATGCAGGCCATGGAGCAGGTTCCCCCCGCCGAACGCCGGCTCACGCTGCGGCTGTCGGCGCGGGATGGCACGCGGATCGCCCTGTCGGTTCGCGACCACGGCCCCGGCGTGCCGCCCGAGGCCCGCGAGCATCTGTTCGAGCCCTTCTACACCACGCGCTCGGGCGGCCTGGGGCTGGGCCTGACACTGTGCGAAAGCCTTGCCCAGGCCATGGGCGCCAGCCTGGAACTGGCCCCTGCGGCGCCAGGCAACGCCGCCGCCCAACGCGGCGCCGAGTTCGTGCTGGTGCTGCCCGCGGCGCCTGGCACCCCTGCCGCCGCGCCACCCTCTCCGCAGCCATGAGCGACAGCGCCACCTCCCTTTCCCCCCTCATTCACCTGGTGGACGACGACGCCGCCGTGCGCGACAGCCTGGGCCTGCTCATCAGCACCGTCGGGCTGCGCGTGCAGACCTGGGCCGACCCGCATGCCTTCATGGCCGGGTTTGACCGGGCCAGCATCGGCGCCATCGTGCTGGATGTGCGCATGCCCGGCATCAGCGGCCTCGCGGTGCTGGAGCAACTGCTGGCGCAGGGCGTGGACCAGCCGGTGGTCCTGCTCACCGGCCACGGCACGGTGGAGATGTGCCGCCGCGCCTTCAAGACAGGCGCGGCGGAGTTCCTGGAAAAACCGGTGGATGACGAGGTGCTGATCGAAGCCCTGCAGAACGCCGTGCGCCAGCATGTGCGTTCGCGCGAACGCCACCAGGCCGACCAGCAAGCCCGCGAGCGCTACGCCCAGCTCTCGGGCCGCGAGCGCGAGGTGCTGGGCCTCATCGTCGAGGGCCTGACCAACAAGGAAATCGGCCGGGTGCTGGCACTCTCGCCCCGCACGGTGGAAACCCACCGCGCCAACCTGTTCGCCAAGCTCGGGGCCGAGTCGCTGGCGCAACTGATCCGGCGCTACGCCGCCCTGGTGCAATAGCCAGCCCGCGGGCTGCGGATGCGGCCTTCAAACCGCCCACCGCCTGGCGGGCACTGCGTAGTTCTACGGAGGCTCTGGCGTAGGCGTACGAATGGCCGGAATCCACGCCGTTTCCTACAGTTCTCCCACGGCGCCACAACGGGTGGCACCGGACCCGAAACCACCGAACGCCCACGGAGAACACCATGCAGAACACCCTTGCCAAAGCCGCCGCCCTCACCCTTTCCCTGGCCGCCTGCGCCGCTGCCAGCGCCGAAGGCGTGCGCACCGAAAAGAACATCTCGCTGGACCTGGCCAACCAGATCGCCGCCCACACCGTGGCCGCGTGCACGGCCTCCGGCTACAACGTGACCGCCACCGTGGTGGACCGCGCCGGCACCGTGCGCGCCGTGCAGCGTGCCGACAACGCCGGCCCCCACACGCTGGAAGCCAGCCGCCTGAAGGCCTACACCTCGGCATCGGCCAAGAACACCACGCTGGCCATCATGGAAGGCTCGCAGAAGAACCCCGCCGCCGCCAACCTGGGCCAGATCCCCGGCTACCTGCTGCTGGGCGGCGGCGTGCCCCTGAAGGTGGGCAATGAAGTCATCGGCGCCGTGGGCGTGGGCGGCGCGCCCGGCGGCCACCTGGACGAGCAATGCGCCATGGCCGCCATCGCCAAGGTGGCGGACCAGCTGAAGTAAGCCCACAGCGCAGCGCCCCGTCCTGGGGCGCTCGCCCGCTGCGCAGACACCCGCCAAAGCACCACGAACCGCTGAAGGGACACGCCATGAACCGACACACCGCAATGCCCCTGGCCCTGGCCCTGGCCGCTGCCCTGCTGCTGGCGCAGCCCGCCCAGGCGCAGGTGGCGCCCACCGCGGCGCAAACGGCGGCCTACCAGGGCCTGCACGCCGCCGCCGCGCGCGGCGATGTGGGCATGCTGCAAAAGCTCGTTGCGGCACGCGCCGATGTGAATGCCCGCGATGCCCACGGCCGCACGCCGCTGCACGTGGCCACGTTCGCCCGCCAGCGCGATGTGATCCGGCAGCTGGTGCAGGCCCGGGCCGATGTGAATGCGCTGGAGAACGACCGCTACGACGCCGTGACCATCGCGGCGGTGGCGGACGACGAAGACACCCTGCGCCTGCTGCTGGCCCTGGGCGCCCGCGCCGGGCAGGTGACGAGCCGGTACGACGGCACGGCACTGATCGCCGCGGCCCACCTGGGGCACGACGGCGTGGTGCGCCAGCTGATCGCCGCCGGCGCTCCGCTGGACCATGTGAACAATCTGCACTGGACGGCGCTGATCGAGTCCATCGTGCTGGGCGACGGAGGCCCGCGCCACCAGGCCACGCTGCAGGCGCTGCTGCAGGCCGGCGCCAGCCATGCGCTGACCGACCGGCAGGGCAACACGCCGCTGCAGCTGGCCCGCCAGCGGGGCTTCAGCGAGATGGTGCGGATGCTGGAAGCATCAGGCGCCAGGTAGGTAGCCAGCGGATGCGGGATGCACCCGTGCGGGCGCACTGCCCCCACTTCAGCGGTACAGCGCTGCGCCCGCCATGCGCACCCTGTCGGCGCGTACCGCGCCCAGGGCATTCACCACCGGCTCCCACACACTCGCGTAGGCGGGCATGGAGTCCGGTGCAAATGCGGTATGCGGCCAGTCCGAACCCCACACCAGCCGCTCCCCCGCCAGCCCGGCCACGCGGCGGATCGCATCGTGCAGTTCGGCGTAAGGCGCCGCGGCCTGCAGGCGGTACCAGCCTGACAGCTTGATCCACGCCCCCAGGCCGGCCAGCCTTGCCAGAGCCTGCCAGGCCGCATCGTCCAGCGCCAGGGCCGCATGCATGCCCGCCAGGTGGTCCAGCACGCAGGGCAGGCCCGTTTGCGCATGCAGCTGGGCGATCTGCGCCAGCTGGGCAGGCGCCGCATACCACTGCACATGCCAGCCCAGCGCCTTCAGGCGGGGCGCCAGCGACTGCATGGCCTGCGCCCCGTTGCCCACCGGGGACACCAGATTGAAACGCACGCCGCGCACGCCCAGCGTGTGCATGGTCTGCAGCGCGTCATCGGCAATGTCGGTATCCACCACGACCACCGCGCGGTGCCGACCCGGCTCGCGCGCCAGGGCCTCGAGCACAAGCCGGTTGTCGGTGCCGTACACGCTGGGCTGCACCAGCACGAGGTGCCCCACGCCCAGCCTCGCGGCTTCGGCCTCAATGCGTTCGAGGGGCTGGTGCGCGGGCTGGTAGTGCCCGGCCTGGACCGGGGCGGCGGCATCAAAGACATGGACATGCGTGTCCCATCCCTCCGGGACATCCCGCAACGGCGCGGAGGGGTCCAGCGCACCCATGGGTCAGCCCACCACGATCTTGCGCTCGCGGATGACCTTGCTCCATTGCGCTTGCTGGGCCTGGATGAACCTGCCCGCGCTGGCCTGGGTCGCGTCGGGAAAGGCATCGCCGCCCAGCGCGCGGATGCGGCCCAGCACCTCGGGGTCGGCCAGCGCCTTGCGGATGGCGTTGACCAGCTGCGTGCGCACCTCGGGCGCAATGCCCGCCGGGGCCAGCACCGGATTCCATTCCAGCACTTCGTAGTCGGCCACGCCGGCCTGCGCCATGGTGGGCACATCCGGCAGCGATCGGGCGCGCAGCGCACTGGTTACCGCCAGCGGCCGCAGCTTGCCCGCCTGGATGTGGCCCAGGGACGAGGCCACATTGGCAAAGAACAGCGGCACCTGCCCGCCCATCACGTCGTTCATGGCGGGGCCGCCCCCCCGGTAGGGAATGTGGGACAGGCGCACGCCCGTGCGCTCTTCAAACAGCGCCCCGGCCAGATGCTGGGCCGAGCCATTGCCGGACGACGCATAGGCCACCTCTTCGGGCTTGGCCTTGGCGCGTGCGATGACCTCCCTGACGGAGTTGACACCGAAGCCCGGGTGGCACACCAGCACGTTCGGAAAGGTCGCCAGCACGGCCAGCGGCACAAAGGCGGTGTTGCTGTCGTAGGGCAGCTTGGGATACAGCGATGGATTGACGGCGAACGACGACGCATCGAGCAGCAGGGTCGTGCCATCCGGCGCGGCGCGGGCCACGGCCGATGCGGCCAGCTGGCCGCTGGCGCCGGGCTTGTTGTCCACCACCACGCCCTGCCCCAGCGCTTCGGCCATGCGGGGCGCGATGATGCGCGCCATCAGGTCGGCGCCGCCGCCTGCGGGGTAGGAGACGACCAGGGTCACGGTGCGCCCGCCCCCCACGCCCGCGGCGTGGGTGCGCACCCAGGGCGCTGCCAGCGTGACACCCACGGCAGCCAGCGCCGCACGGCGCGACAGATCTGGTGAATTCAGAGGATCGGATAGATGGTGCATACGGGTCTCCTTGGTTTCGTCTTCAGTCGTTCATGGGAGTGCGCCGGGAGCGGCGCGCCCCAGGCCGGCAGGCGCAGCGGCACGGGCCTTGCCAGGCCCGTGGCACCGCACAGGGGTGCCGTTCATGTAATGGTCACGGTGTAGTGAAAGGCGTGGGCATCGCCGCGCGTGGTGCGCCATTCGATGCAGCGCCCGCCCAGGTCGTAGGCGGCCCGTTGCACCACCACACCCGGATGGCCTGCGGCCAGCCCCAGGTGGACGGCCTGCGGGGCTGTCAGCACAGCAAAACCAATGTCGTCCACGGCCCGGTGCACATGCACACCGCAGCGGCGCGCGAACATGGGGTACAGCAGGTCGTCCCACTCGGCGGTGTTTCCTTCTGCCAGGGGCGCAAACACATCCAGCGGCAGCCACAGGTCTTCTAGCAGGCAGGGCTGGTCGGCCAGCAGGCGCAGGCGCTGCAGCCGCAGCACCATCTCGCCCGTCGCCAGGCCCAGCCTGCGGGCCACGGCGGCCGGGGCCGCCACGCGCTGGCGCGACAGGATGCGCGAGCGCGGCATTTCGCCGCCGCCGCTGTCAAACCGGAAAAACCGCAGCATCGAGGCGCCGGCAATGCCCTGGCGCACAAAGGTGCCCCGGCCGTGGATGCGCTCCACCAGCCCTTGCGCCACCAGGAGTTCCAGCGCACGGCGCATGGTGCCCAGCGCCACCTGGTGCTCCGTGGCCAGCAGGCTTTCTGCCGGCAGGGCCGAGCCGGGCGGCCATTCGCCGGCCACCACGCGGGCACGCAGTGCAGCCGCCAGGGCGGCGTACCGGCTCAGGCCCGGGGAGGAATCCAGCGCCACGACTTTTGAATGGGAGATCATGGCAAAGAACTATAGTCCTCTATAGGTCTTTGCACAATAAGTGAATACCACAGGCACGGCGGCGGATGCCCAGGCTTCGGGATGGGGTCCCGTTGCGGACGATCAGCTACCCACAAAAAGGAGCAAAAAAAACCGCCGGACAAGGCCCAGCGGCATTTGCCATCCTGATGGGGGGTGCCCCCACCGGCAAGCCGCCATCAATCCGTCACCAGGCGGGCCTTCACGGCCTTGCCCTTCACCCGGCCCTGGTTCAGGCGCTGCACGGCCTGGGCGCCGATGGCGCGGTCCACCGCCACGTAGGTGGAGAAGTCGTTCACGTTGATCTTGCCGATCTGCTCGCGGGTGTAGCCCATCTCGCCGGTCAGCGCGCCCAGCACATCGCCCGCGCGGATCTTCTCCTTGCGGCCGCCGATGATCTGGATGGTGACCATGGGCGGCACCAGCGGGCCGCTGCCCGCGGGCGTGAGCTCCGCCACCGGGAACCAGCGCGATTCGCGGCCCTGCAGCACCTCGATCTTGCCCACGCTGCCCATCTCGTCCAGGCTGGCCAGGTTGAGCGCCAGGCCCTCGGCGTCGCCCCGGCCCGTGCGGCCGATGCGGTGGATGTGCACCTCGGGGTCGGGCGTCACGTCCACATTGATCACGGCCGCCAGGTTGGCGATATCGAGCCCGCGCGCCGCCACGTCGGTGGCCACCAGCACCGAGCAGCTCCTGTTGGCGAACTGCACCAGCACCTGGTCGCGCTCGCGCTGCTCCAGCTCGCCGTACAGCGCCAGCGCGCTGAAGCCCTGCGCCTGCAGCACGCCCACCAGGTCGCGGCACTGCTGCTTGGTGTTGCAAAAGGCGATCGACGATTCGGGCCGGAAGTGGTTGAGCAGCTGGGACACCGCGTGCAGGCGCTCGCTGTGCTTCACCTCGTACCAGCGCTGCTCGATCTTGCCCTCGGCATGCTGGGCCTGCACCGTGATCTGCACCGGCGCCTTCATGAACTGGGCGCTGAGCTTGGCGATGCCCTCGGGGTAGGTGGCCGAGAACAGCAGGGTCTGGCGGGCCGAAGGGCACTGGCGCGCCACGGTGGCGATGTCGTCGAAGAAACCCATGTCGAGCATGCGGTCGGCCTCGTCGAGCACCAGGGTGTTGAGCGCTTCCAGCGAGAGGTGCTGGCGCTCCAGGTGGTCCATCACGCGGCCGGGCGTGCCCACGATGATGTGGGCGCCGTGCTCCAGGCTCAGCGTCTGGGCGCGCAGCGGCACGCCGCCGCACAGGGTCACGACCTTGATGTTCTCTTCCGCGCGCGCCAGGCGCCGGATCTCGGTGGTCACCTGGTCGGCCAGCTCGCGCGTGGGGCACAGCACCAGCGCCTGCACGGCGAAGCGGCGCGGGTTGAGGTTGGCCAGCAGGGCCAGGGCGAAGGCGGCGGTCTTGCCGCTGCCGGTGCTGGCCTGGGCGATCAGATCCTTGCCCAGCAGCGCGGGCGGCAGGCTGGCCGCCTGAATCGGAGTCATTTGCATGTAGCCCAGCTGCTGCAGGTTGGACAGCATGGCAGGGCTCAGGGCCAGCGTGCTGAAGTCAGTGCCGGCTTGGTTTTCTTTGGAGGTCATGGCCCGATTATCCCGCCCGGGGTATCCGGGCAACTACCTTGCACGCGCGCAAGGTCTATCGGCTATAACGGAAGAACGTGCTGGCGATCTCCACGGGGCCGCGTGCAGACCTCCACACCTTCTCAGCACCGGGTGGGACATGCCAGATTCAATCAACGCAGCCAACGCCCCTGGCCAGGGGGGCTCCAGCGACTCGCTGCTGCGCCTGATCGCCGATTCCGTGCCCGCATTGATGGCGTACTTCGACCTGCCCGGCCTGCGCTGCCAGTTCGCCAACCAGGGCTACGCCGCCTACAACGGCCACACGACCGAATCGATCTTGGGGCTCACGGTGCAGGAAGCCATTGGCGACAAGGCCTGGCAGGTGATCCAGCCGCATGTGGAGCGCTCCACGCGCCGCGAGCACGTGAAGTACACGCGCGAGCAGATCCTGCCCAATGGCGAGACGCGCATGATCGAGGTCAACCTGATCCCGCACTTCGGCGCCGGCTCGCAGCAGCTGGGCTCGTTCGTGCTGATCACCGACATCACCGAGCGCTGGCGCGCGGAACGCCAGGTGCGCCAGAGCGAAGAGCGCATGCGCAAGTTCACCGAGGCCACGGACGAGGCCATCGTGTTCCACCGCGACGGCATCATCACGGACGGCAACGAGGCGCTCACCCGCCTGGTGGGCTACGGGCTGCAGGAGGTGCTGGGGGTCTCGATCTTCCACTTCATCAGTCCCGAATGGCGGGCCGTGGCGCTGGACTACACCCGCAGCGGGCGCGAAGACCCCTACGAAGTGACCATCCGCCACAAGGACGGGCATGCCATCCCCGTCGAGGTGGTGGGCAAGACCATGCCGCTGCACCATGCGGACTACCGCATCGTGGTGGTGCGGGACATCACCGCGCGCAAGCAGGCGCAGGAGCGCGAGGCCTTCATCGCGCTGCACGACACCCTCACGCAGTTGCCCAACCGGCATTTCCTGATGGAGCAGCTGTCGCAGGTGCTGTCGCTGGCGCGCAGGCGCCACGGCCGCGCGGCCGTGCTGTTCGTGAACCTGGACCATTTCAAGACGGTGAACGACTCGCTCGGCCACCACGCGGGCGACCAGTTGCTGTGCAACGTGGCCGAGCGTCTGCGCCAGGGCGTGCGCGATGCCGACGTGGTGGCGCGGCTGGGCGGCGATGAGTTCGTGGTGGTCCTGACCGACGTGCAAAGCCCCGATGACGCCGCCAGGGTGGCCGACAAGCTGCTCGACTCCATGCACGGCGTGTTCACGCTCGACCAGGTGCCGCTGACCGTCTCGCCGTCCATCGGCATCAGCCTCTTTCCGGAGCATGCCGCCACCGGCGACGCTCTGCTGCGCTGCGCCGACGCGGCCATGCACCACGCCAAGGAAAGCGGCCGGGGCAACCGCCAGTTCTACGAACCCAGCATGGAGGCCAGCGCCATCGATGTGCTGCAGCACGAGCGGCTGCTGCGCGAGGCCATCGTCCACAACGCCTTCGTGCTGCACTACCAGCCCCAGATCTGCTTGGAAGACGGCTCGCTGCGCGGCTTCGAGGCCCTGGTGCGCTGGCGCCATCCCCAGCGCGGCCTGGTCGGGCCGGATGAGTTCATCACCTTCTCGGAATCCCGCGGCCTCATCACCCCCATTGGCCGCTGGGTGATGCGCGAGGCCTGCCGCCAGCTCCGGGAGTGGCAGGACCAGGGCTTGGCCATGGTGCCGGTGGCGGTGAACCTGTCGGCCCTCGAATTCCGCCAGCGCGACGTGGCGGGCGAGATCGCGGCCATGCTGCACGAGACCGGGCTGGCACCGCAGTACCTGGAGATCGAACTCACCGAATCCGTGCTGATGCACCAGACGGGCCAGGTGCTGGACACCCTCAATGCCCTCAAGGCACTCGGCGTCGGAATCTCCATCGATGATTTCGGCACCGGGTACTCATCGCTGGCCTACCTCAAGCGCTACCCGATCGACAAGCTCAAGATCGACCGCTCCTTCGTGGTCGACACCCCGGACAACGCCGACGACGTGGCCATCGTCACCGCCATCATCCAGATGGGCCGCAGCCTGCAGATCAGGACCGTGGCCGAGGGGGTGGAGACACAGGCGCAGGTGGATCTGCTGGCGGGCCTGGGGTGCGACCTGATCCAGGGCCATCTGGTGTCGGTGCCCCGGGACGCCGCGTCCATCCTGCGCTGGATGCGCGACTTCCACGGCCTGGAGCCCCTGCTGGCGGTCAATTCCTGAGGCCCTCCGCGGCCCCGGCGCCAGCCCGTCACACAAACACGTTCCCGGCTTGTGGACAATAGGGGCATGCCCCTCATTCCCGACTTCATCGCCCCCACCCGCCACACCGACCCGGCCGAAGCGCTGGCCCAGGTGCAGCGCATCTACCAGCAACAGATCGGCCACCTGCGCGATGCCATGCAGCGCTTCGTGGCGGGCGAGACGCCCGAAAGCGCGGTGCGCGCGTTCTATCCCTTCGTGCGGGTGCACACCACCACGGTGGCACGGGCGGACTCCAAGCTGGCCTACGGCTTCGTGGAAGGCCCCGGGCGGTACGAAACCACCCTCACCCGCCCCGACCTGTTCGCCAACTACTACGCCGAGCAGTTCCGCCTGCTGCGGGCCAGCCACAACGTCGAGCTGGAGGTGGGCACCAGCGCGCACCCCATCCCCATCCACTTCTCGTTCGCCGAGCACGACCACATCGAGGGCACGCTCACGGCCGAGCGCCGCATGCTGATGCGCGACGTGTTCGACCTGCCGGACCTGGCGGCCATGGACGACGGCATCGCCAACGGCACCTGGCAGGCGCGCCCGGGCGAGGCACAGCCGCTGTCGCTGTTCACCGCGCCGCGCGTGGACTACTCGCTGCACCGCCTGCGCCACTACACGGGCACCGCGCCCGAATGGTTCCAGAACTTCGTGCTGTTCACCAACTACCAGTTCTACATCGACGAGTTCGTGCGCCTGGGCCACGCCGAGATGGCCAGGGAAGACAGCGAGTACGTGGCCTTCATCGAGCCCGGCAACGTGGTCACTCGCCGCGCGGGCCTGCCCGCGCAGCCGGGCGACGAGCTGGGCATCGCCCCGCCGCGCCTGCCGCAGATGCCCGGCTACCACCTGGTGCGCAAGGACGCGAGCGGCATCAGCATGGTCAACATCGGCGTGGGGCCGGCCAACGCCAAGACCATCACCGACCACATCGCCGTGCTGCGCCCGCACGCGTGGATGATGCTGGGCCATTGCGCGGGCCTGCGCAACAGCCAGCAGCTGGGCGACTATGTGCTGGCCCACGCCTACGTGCGCGAGGACCACGTGCTGGACGAGGAACTGCCGCTGTGGGTACCCATCCCGGCGCTGGCCGAGATCCAGATGGCGCTGCAGCAGGCCGTCGCCGACGTGACGCGGGTGCCGGAGGACCAGCTCAAGCGCATCATGCGCACCGGCACCGTGGCCAGCACCGACAACCGCAACTGGGAACTGCTGCCCGACAACATGCCCCAGCGCCGGTTCAGCCAGAGCCGCGCCGTGGCGCTGGACATGGAAAGCGCCACCATCGCGGCCAACGGCTTTCGCTTCCGCGTGCCGTATGGCACCCTGCTGTGCGTCTCCGACAAGCCGCTGCACGGCGAGATCAAGCTGCCGGGCATGGCCAACCACTTCTACCGCGAGCGCGTGGACCAGCACCTGCGCATCGGCATGCGCGCCATCGAGATCCTGCGCAACGGCGGCGTGGACAGGCTGCACAGCCGCAAGCTGCGCAGCTTTGCCGAAGTCGCCTTCCAGTGACGACAAGAAAGAAGCAGCGCCCCGTCTCCCATGCCCCTGGACTTCCTCACGCTCATGGCGGCGATGGCCGCCAACCTGTTCATGATCTCGGCCGTCCTGCCGCTCATCATGGGGCGGGATGTGAGCCGCGCCGCACGCCACGTGCAGGCCAGCATGCTGCTGCAGGCGCTGGCCTGGGCCGCCATCATCGCGTCGTCCTCGCTATGGGACCGGGCGCTGTCCACGCTGTCCATCGCATGCAACGCCGCTGCCCAGTGGATGCTCTACCGCGCGCTGGAAGAATGGCTGGGCCCCCGCCCCCTGCGGCGTGTGCTGCTGGCGCTGGTGGTGGCCGCGCCGCTGGGCTACACGCTGGGTTTTGACCACTACGCCTGGCGCGTGGGCTGGGCCAACGGGCTGATGGCGGTCATCCTGTGCATCGTGGCGCGGGCCACGCTGTACCCGCTGGTGCTCGCCGACGTGCGCTGGCGCAGCCTGCTCCTGGGCTGCCTGGCCACCTCGGCCGCCTTCACCCTGGCGCGCGGGCTGCTGGGCGCCTTCACCGACGAGTACCCCAGCTTTCGCACGCCGCACCCGGTCAACCTGGCCGCGGCGCTGGCCACCAACGTGAGCCTGGTGCTGGGCACCGTCGCCGTGCTGGTGGCCTGGCGGTACGAGGCAGAGCAGAAGCTGCGCACGCTGGCCATGACCGATGGGCTCACGGGCCTGCTCAACCGCCGAGGCTTCACCACCCAGGGCGAAAACCTGCTTTCGCATGCATGGCGCCACCGGCTGCCGCTCACCGCGCTGATGCTGGACCTGGACCACTTCAAGCAGATCAACGACACCCACGGGCACGACGCGGGCGACCGTGCGCTGCAACTGTTTGCGCGGCTGCTGGGCGACACCTGCCGCAGCGGCGACCTGATTGCGCGGCTCGGGGGCGAGGAGTTCGGCGTGCTGATGCTGCACAACACGGCGTCGGCGGGCGTCTCGTTCGACCGGCGCCTGCGCCACAAGCTGCATGACGCCAGCGCGGCAGAACTGGGCTTCATCCTGGACTACAGCGCCGGCATGGCCGTGCTGCAGCCCGGAGAATCCAGCCTGGCGGCCCTGATGGCACGGGCCGACAGCGCGCTCTACGACGCCAAGGCCACGGGCCGCGGCCGGCTGACCGCCGCCACCTGAAGACCACCTCCGGGCTACGGCAGGCGGTCAGGGAACGATCAGCGCCGCGACATCGTGCGCCGCCCCCTGGCGCTCCAGCGCCAGGTGCGCGACGAGACTGGACCGGTCCGCGGGCGTGCGCTGCTGGGACAGGAAGCGCTTGCCCTCGAGGCGGGTGACTTCGATCTCGAAGCCCCGCAGATGCAGCGCCGCCTCGTCGATGAAGGCGGGCGAGGCATCGTGCAGGGACCACGGCTGCGCGCGGTGCGCCTCCTGGGACGCCGTGAGCGCGGCAAGGTGGTCCCTCATCCAGCCGCCGTCGTCGACGAAGCGGATGCGCCCCCTGGCTTCCACCGCCACATAGTTCCAGCTGGGGGCCAGGCGCGCGCTGCGCTGGCCGTTCACGTACCAGCGCGGAGAAATATAGGCATTGGGACTCTGGAACACCGCGAGCACCTCCGCGCCCTGCGGGACAGACCGCTCCAGCGTGTGCATGCGCGCCACATGGCCCTGAAGCAGCCCCAGGCCGCCGCCTTCGGCCAGCAGCAGAAGCGGAAGCAGGTGGGCCTCCAGGCCCGCGTGCGCCGCCGCGACCACGGTCGCCAGGGGGTAGGAGCGCACCAGGCCCTGCAGTTCGCGGACATCGTCGATGGAGAAGAGGGATTGGCTGTACATCGCACGGGCTCAAAAAAAGAGGGAAGTCTGGCCGTTGCGCACGCGCGCGTCTTGAAGGTTTCGGCCAACGCCGTCAGGGCAAGCAGGGCGCCCGCCGGACCAGCGGCGCCGGTGCCGGCGCGGCGGGCGTGAAGCCCCCGTAGCGGCGGAACTCGCGGGTCATGTGCGCCTGGTCGGCATAGCCCGCCGCCAAGGCGACCTCGCCCAGCGAAGGGCGGCCGGCCTGCAGCAGGTCCATGGCGCGCTGAAAGCGCAGGATGCCCGCCAGGCTCCGCAGGGGCAAGCCCGCCACCGCCGCCATGTCCCGGCGCAGCGTGCGCGAGGAGGGTACGGCCCAGCCGCCACCGCCTTCCTCCACGGTCTGGCCCTGCCGCACCATCTGCTCGATGGCCGCAAGCGCCCGACCCTGGGCCGCTGCCACCGAGGCCCGGGCCGCCAGCGCGCGGGCGGTGGAGCGCAAGGCCTGCTCCACGCCCCGCAGCGTGCGCGCCTGCAGCAAGGGGTTGGTGGCACAAGAAGGACCCAGCATCCGCGCGGCCTCGGCGCCGAAAACCGTCCGGTTGCGCAGCGCCCCGGGCGCCGTGCCCAGGCAGGCGCCGCCCCAGCCCATGTGAAAACGCACCCCGAGGACGACCGTCGCGGCGCGCAGGCTCACGAACGCGGGCTGGTCGGCGGGGCCCGCGATCACCGGCCAGACGGACGCCACCATGCCATCGGGCCGCAGGGCGCAATGCACCACCAGGTCCATCCTGCCGTCCGGCAGCACCAGTTGCCGGCCTTGGGCCGCCGCGTCGTAGCGCCAGACGGCTTCGATCCGGGTCGCATCCAGGGCGTCCAGTGGCAATTCGACATAGTTGGTATCGGCGGGGCTGGGTTTCATGGTGCAGGCAGGATGGCGCATTTCTCGTTCAAAGGGGCGGGCGCTCTGCGGGGGGGCGGCCATCATCCGCCGCGCGGCCCGGGGTGCCAGCATGGCACACAATCAGGCCATGACCGCACTCTTCGAAGCCCTGCAACTGCGCAAGCGCTATGGCAACACCACCGTGGTGGACGATGTCTCCTTTTCCATCGCTCCCGGCGAATGCCTGGGCGTCATCGGCCCGAACGGCGCGGGCAAGACCACCACCATCCGCATGTGCCTGGGCCTGACGGCGCCCGACGGCGGTGCGGTGCACTTCACACCCGCGCCGGGCGGCGCCCCGCTGCACATGCCGCGCGATGCCCTCGCCATCAAGGCCCAGCTGGGCGTGGTGACCCAGTTCGACACCCTGGACCCCGACTTCACCTGCGCCGAGAACCTGCGCGTGTTCGGCCGCTATTTCGGGCTCAAGGGCGCGGTGATGGACGAGCGCGTGCCGCGCCTGCTCGACTTCGCGGCGCTCACGCACAAGGCGAACGCCAAGCCGGGCGAACTCTCGGGGGGCATGAAGCGGCGCCTGAGCCTGGCCCGCGCACTCGTCAACGACCCGCGCCTGCTGCTGCTGGACGAACCCACCACGGGGCTGGACCCGCAGGCCCGCCACCTCATGTGGGAGCGCCTGCAGTTGCTGCTCCAGCAGGGCAAGTCCATCCTGCTGACCACCCACTTCATGGACGAGGCCGAGCGCCTGTGCTCGCGCCTCCTGGTGCTGGACCACGGCAAGAAGATCGCCGAGGGCCGCCCGCGCGAACTGATCGCGCAGCACCTGGAGCCGGACGTGGTGGAAGTGTTCGGCGTGGGCGCCGTGGCGCTGGCCGAGAATGCCGCCCTGCGGGCCCTGGCGGCGCGCGTGGAGATCAGCGGCGAGACGGTGTTCTTCTACACCCAGAACGCAGGGCCCCTGCTGCAGGCGCTGGGCGCGCACCCGCACCTGCGCACCCTGCACCGGCCGGCCAACCTGGAGGACCTGTTCCTCAAGCTCACGGGGCGGCAGATCCGCGAGGATGGCTGAACTGAAGTCTGGATCAGTGCACTCCGGTGCGCCACGCTTCACGCAACGGCGAAAACTGACGCAGCGCAAGCCGGTGCCACCGTGGAACTGGCTTTGCCAGGCCACGGCTGGCGTCCCCCTCCCGCGAAGCGAGACAGAGGGAAGGCGCGAAGCGGCTCAGGGGGTGCGTGGTTTCACCTTGCTGGCCGCCAGCTTGGCATTGGTGCGCGCCGTCTCCACCTCGGCCGCACGCGCCAGTGCCACGCCCATGCGGCGCTTGGCAAAGCTCTCGGGCTTGCCGAACAGGCGCAGGTCGGTGCCAGGCACGGCGAGGGCCTCGTCCACGCCGTCGAACACGATGCCCTGGGCCTCCACGCCGCCGTAGACGACGGCGCTGGCGCCGGGGTTGCGCAGGCTGGTATCGACTGGCAGGCCCAGGATGGCGCGGGCGTGCAGCTCGAACTCGCTCTGGTGCTGGGTGCACAGCGTGACCAGGCCGGTGTCGTGCGGGCGCGGGCTCACCTCGCTGAACCACACCTGCTCGCCCTTGACGAACAGCTCCACGCCGAACAGGCCCTGGCCACCCAGGTTGTCCGTGACCGCCTTGGCGATCTGGCGCGACTTCTCCAGCGCGGCCGGGTGCATGGGGTGGGGCTGCCAGCTTTCCACGTAGTCACCGCTCACCTGCACATGGCCGATGGGGTCGCAGAAGCTGGTGGCGATCTGGCCGTCCGCGCCCACCGAACGCACGGTGAGCTGGGTGATCTCGTAGTCGAAGTCGATGAAGCCCTCGACGATGACACGGCCATGGCTCACGCGGCCGCCGGCCATGGCGTAGTCCCAGGCCTTTTGCACGTCGGCGGGGCCGTCGATCTTGCTCTGGCCCTTGCCGGAGCTGCTCATCACGGGCTTGACGATGCAGGGGTAGCCGATTCCGGCATCGATGGCCGCCTGCAGTTCCTCAAGCGAGTTGCAGAACTTGTACGGGCTGGTGGGCAGGCCCAGCGTCTCGGCGGCCAGCACGCGGATGCCTTCACGGTCCATGGTCAGGCGCGCGGCGCGGGCGGTGGGGATCACGCGCACGGTGCCGGCGGCTTCCAGCTCTTCCAGCATGGGCGTGGCGATGGCTTCGATCTCGGGCACCACCAGGTGGGGTTTCTCGGCCTCGATCAGGGCCTTGAGCTGGGCCGGGTCGCTCATCGTGATGGTGCGCTGGTGGTGGGCCACCTGCTGGCCGGGGGCGTTCTCGTACCGGTCCACGGCGATGGTTTCCACACCCAGGCGCTGCAGCGCGATCAGCACCTCCTTGCCCAGCTCGCCCGAGCCCAGCAGCATGACTTTGGTGGCATGGGGCGACAGCGGGGTTCCGAGGGTGGTCATGGGAGGTTTTCCAGAAAAAAGTGAGGACGGGCGGCAGAAAGGGTCGTGAAGCCGCGGCGATCGGCCAACTTTAATGCACGGGTTGCGCGCCCCGCCACCCCGGCCACAGGGCGTGCGGACTATTTTTTGCGCCGGGTGGATCCAGGCGGCGCTGGCGCGCGTACTCCCAGGGGCAGCAGACCGTTCTTGGGACCGCTGCGCTTTTTCAACCCACTGAAGAAAAGGGAAATACCATGCACACCCAGCCATTGCGCTCCCGTTTCGCGGCCCTGACGGGCGCACTTGCCGCCACGGCCCTGCTGGCCGCCTGCGGGGCGATGAAGCAGCCCACCCCCAGCCCCATGTTCTCGCAGGACAGCCTGCCGGACGCCATCAAGGTACCCGCCGGCAACCGGGTCGCCATGGAAACCGTCGGCGTGGGCGACATCACCTATGAATGCCGCGACAAGGCCAACGCGCCCGGCCAGACCGAATGGGTGTTCGTGGGCCCCAAGGCGGTACTGAACGACCGCAGCGGCAAGCAAGTGGGCACCTACTACGGCCCACCCGCCACCTGGGAGTCGGCCGATGGCTCCAAGCTGACGGCCACCCAGTTGGCCGTGGCTCCATCGGGTGCAGGCAACCTGCCCTACCAGCTGGTCAAGGCCAACCCCGCCATGGGCGGCGGCGCGATGGCAGGTGTGACCTTCATCCAGCGCGTGGCCTTGAAGGGCGGCGTGGCGCCTGCCTCGCCCTGTGCGGCCGCCAACAAGGGCGAGCGGCAGAGCGTGAAGTACCAGGCCGACTACATCTTCTGGAAAGCGGCGTAGGCCGCTGCCCGCCCCGCCGCGCCCCGCTCCGCGCATCCATCCGCATTGCGGGGCCAGCGCGTGGGGGTAGGGATTGATGGCACGCCCTAGTACTGCTTGTACGGCAGGAACTTGCCCGACAGCACCACCTTCACGCGGTCGCCCTTGGGGTCGGCCTCGCGCGTGATGTCCATGCTGAAGTCGATGGCGCTCATGATGCCGTCGCCGAACTCCTCGTGGATCAGTTCCTTGATGGTCGTGCCATACACGCTCACGATCTCGTACCAGCGGTAGATCAGCGGGTCGGTGGGCACGGGCGTGGGCAGCGAGCCCTTGTAGGGCACGACCTGCAACCACTTCTGCTCCTCGGCCGTGAGGCCGAAGATCTTGCCCAGCACCTTGGCCTGCACGGGCGATGCGGTCATCTGGCCCAGGCACAGGGCGGTGGTCCACTCCTTGGACTGGCCGACCTTCCTGGCAATGGCATCCCATTGCAGGCCCTTGGCGACCTTGGTGCTGATGATCTTCTCGGTGACGTCGTTGCGGTTCATGGGGGCTCCTTGGGGGCGGGTGTCGGATCAGTGCGCTATGGCACGACCGCAAGCAATGCCCGTGCCTGCCGGCCCCACGGGCCCGTGGGGCGGTGGACACGGCCACCTATCCACCCCCGGCCCGACACAGCACAATAAGCCCATGCAATCCGTATCCCCCTCCACGGCAACCGCTGCCGCCCCGCCCCTTGCCTCCGTCTGGCGCGCGCCCAGCCTCTCGGCGCGCTGGTGGCCCGTGTTCCTGCGAAACCTGCTGGTCTGGCGCAAGCTGGCCATCCCCAGCCTGGTGGGCAACATCGCCGAGCCGCTGATGTGGCTGGTGGCGTTTGGCTACGGCATGGGCGCCCTGGTGGGACAGGTGAACGTGGGGACGGCGGGCGGCGCGACGACGCAGGTGCCGTACATCCTGTTCCTGGCCAGTGGCTCGATCTGCATGAGCGCGATGAACGCCGCCAGTTTCGAGGCGCTGTACTCCGCCTTCTCGCGCATGCATGTGCAAAAGACCTGGGACGGCATCATGAACGCGCCGGTGCGGCTTGACGACGTGGTGCTCGCCGAAATGCTGTGGGCCGCCTTCAAGGCGCTGTTCACGGTGACGGCCATCCTGGGCGTGATGCTCGCGCTCTCCATCAGCCACAGCCCCAAGCTGCTCGTGGCCTGGCCGGTGCTGCTCTTCGTCGGCATCATGTTCTCCAGCATCGCGCTCATCTTCAACGCGCTCGCCAAGGGCTACGACTTCTTCACCTACTACTTCACGCTGGTGCTCACGCCCATGATGTTCCTGTCGGGGGTGTTCTTCCCGCGCGAGCAGCTGCCGCCCATCGTGCGCGCCATCTCGGACTGGCTGCCGCTGACCAATGCGGTCGAGCTGGTGCGGCCCCTGTTCATGGACCAGTGGCCTGCCAATGCGCTGCGCCACGGGCTGGTGCTGGTGATGACCACGGTGGTGGCCTTCTGGGTGGCCCTGGCGCTCACGCGCAGGCGCTTCAAGGCCTGAACCGGCGGCACCGCCATGGCCCTTCCCCCGCTGCTGGATCCGGACCGCATGGCCATGGTCGCCAAGGGCGTGTCGGCCATCGTGGCATCGTGCAACGCCCAGCTGCAGCCGAGCATCATGCGCGCGGTCGGCTCCCACATCAGCGCGGACGGGCATCAGGTCACCGTCTTCCTGCGCCGCAGCCAGTCGCGGCAACTGCTGCAGGACATTGCCGAGACAGGGCAGATCGCCGTCGTCTTCAGCGAGCCGTCCACGCACCGCACGCTGCAGCTCAAGGCCAGCAGGGCGGTGCAGCGCCCGGCCGCCGCCGCCGACACGCCGCTGCTGGAGGCGTACCTGCGCTCCATGGAACACGAGGTGGGCCTGGTGGGGTACGGTCCGCGCTACGTGGGCGCGATGCTGGCAGCGCCGCTGGCGGACGTGGTCGCCGTCAGCTTCACGCCGGCCAGGGCCTTCGACCAGACACCGGGGCCGCGCGCGGGCGCCGCGCTGCCCGCGCCGCAGCCATGAGCCAGCCCCTCCTGTCCCTGCACACGATCCGCCCCTGCCTGGAAGGAGCGATACCGGCCGTCATGGCCACCTGCGACGCCGATGGAACCCCCAACGTCGCCTACATCTCGCAGGCGGTGTACGTGGACGAAGGGCATGTCGCCCTGTCGTTCCAGTTCTTCAACAAGACGCGCCAGAACATCCTGCGCAACCCCCGCGCCTCGGTGCTGGTCCTGGACCCGCGCACGGCCAGCTTCTACCGCCTGCACCTCGTCTACCAGCGCACGGAAGCCACGGGCCCGGTGTTCGAGAGCATGCGCGCGCAGCTGGCGGGCATTGCCTCGCACGCGGGAATGGCGGGCGTCTTCGAACTCAAGGGGGCCGACATCTACGCGGTGGACCGCATCGAATCCGTGGCGGGCGAGAGCCTGCCTCCGCCAGCGCCGCGCCCCGGCATGCTGCACGCGATGCGGGCCTGCAGCGAGCGCATGGCCCGCTGCACCGCGCTCGACGAGCTGCTGCAATGCACCCTGGGCGCATTGCGCGAGCAGCTGGACATCGAGCACGCGATGGTGCTCCTGCTCGACGCGCCTTCCAGCCAGCTCTACACGGTGGCCAGCTGCGGCTACGCAACCTCGGGCGTCGGATCGGAGATCCGCCTCGGCCAGGGGGTGATCGGCGTCGCGGCCCAGGAAGGGACACCCGTGCGCATCAGCCATTTCACCAATGCCGCCCGCTACAGCCACGCCATCCGCGAGAGCCTGGATGCCCATGCCGGCACCGGCGATCCCCAGCCCGCCCGCGGCCTGGACATTCCCTACCCGGGCCTGGCCCAGCCGCACAGCCAGGTGGCGGTGCCCCTGATGTCCGCCGGGCGCCTGCTGGGCGTGCTGTTTGCCGAGAGTCCCCAGGACATGCGGTTTGGCTTCGAGGATGAAGACCTGCTGGTGGCCATTGCGGGCCAGCTGGCTGCCGCCATCGACCTGCTGCAGGCAGCGCCCGATGCGACCGAGCCCCTGCCCGCCCCCGCTGTAGCAACGCCAGTGAGCGGCAGCGCGCTGCGGGTGCGCCACTTTGCGGCCAATGACAGCGTGTTCATCAACGACGACTACCTGATCAAGGGCGTGGCAGGAGCCATCATCTGGAAGCTGCTGCGCGACCACCAGCACACCGGGCGCGTGGACTTCACCAACCGCGAACTGCGGCTGGACCCCACCCTGCGCCTGCCCGATGTGGCCGACAACCTGGAGGCCCGCCTGCTGTTGCTGCAGCGCCGCCTGCAGGAGAACTGCCCGCACATCCATATCGAAAAAACAGGGCGCGGGCGTTTTCGGCTGTGCGTGCTGCGCCCCGTGGTGCTGGAAGACGCCTGACGCCTCAGTGCACCAGACCAGGCACCACCGGCAGGCCCAGGCTGCGCATCAGCTTGGTCCACTCGGGCTGCGTGAGGTGCGGCTGCACTTGCGCCAGCACTGCGGCCAGCACGGGGGCGGGCGCACGCTGCTGCATGTCCGACAGCATGGCCGTGCGCTCGGCCGGTGACATGTAGGGCACCATCCAGCGGGCTACCACCATCATTTCGTGCGGCGGGATCGAGGCCACCAGCGCATCGTGCACACCCGCCAGTTCCGCGTCGGTGTAGCACTGCCAGAGCACGCGGTTGTGCGCAGTCTCTTCCTCGTGCATGTGCTCGAAGTTGTGTGCCACAAACAGCGCCAGCTGGCGGTACAGGGCCAGGGTGGCCGCAGCCCGTGCGGGCTTGGCACAGGCCATGAGGTGGTTCACCCCGTCTGCCAAGGCCGTGATGGCCTGTTCGTGCTCCACATGCTCACCCGCAATGCTCTGGCTGGAGCCGGGCTGGCGCGCCTCCATGGCGGCGTGCACAAACTGGTTCTCGTGGTGCAGGTGCGCGCGGCACAGGTCCAGCAGCTGCATCACACGGTCGCAGGTGTGGGCGAACTCCAGGTCGTCGTCCACATCCATGCGGCCCAGGCCCAGCAGCGTGTCGGCCATGAAGGCGCGCAGCGCCTTGTGGATGCTGGCGTACATGTCCATGCGGGGAGCGGCGGGCTGGGCTTGGGTCAGTGCGGCAATTTCGCGGGCATCAATCTTCATCTGCTTCTTTCATGGCCTCGTGGGGCCTCTCAACACCCTGCTTCTAGGGGTGCCGGGCCGGGTGCACCATGCACCCGCTTCCATGAAAAGAAGTCTAGAAAAGCGCGGCCGGTTTGCCTGTTAAAAACTCCTTAAGCAGACCTTCTTCGAACCTTAAAAACCGCGTTCAGTGCCACAAATGTGAATTCCTTCACACCCGCGCACGCAGCAGGTCCACCGCCTTCTCCGCGATCATCACCGTCGGTGCGTTGGTATTGCCGCTCACGATGCGAGGCATGATGGACGCGTCCACCACGCGAAGGCCCGACAGGCCATGCACGCGCAGTTCGGCATCCACCACGTCCATGGGCCCCGTCCCCATGCGGCAGGTTCCCACGGGGTGGTAGATGGTGTCGGCGTACTGGCGGATGAACTGCTCGATCTCCACGTCGGTGCGCGCGTTGGCGGATGCCGCCAGCTCCTTGGCGCCGAACTTCGCCAGCGCAGGCTGCGCGAGGATCTCGCGCGTGCGCTGGAAGCCGCGCACCATGCGCCGCATGTCATCGGGGTCGGCGAGGAACTGCGGGTCCACCAGCGGCAGGGCCATGGGGTCTTTGCTCGCCAGCGTCACCGAGCCCCGGCTGCGCGGCTGCAGCAGGCACACGTGGGCCGAGTAGCCGTGGCCGAACACCGTCTTGCGGCCGTGGTCCACGAGCTTGCCGATCACGAAGTGCAGCTGCAGGTCGGGCGCGGGTTCGGACGGATCGCTCTTGATGAAGCCACCGGCCTCGGCGAAGTTGGTGGTCAGCATGCCCGTGCGGCTGCGCCGCCATTCGCGGATGCCGCGCAGGGTTTGCGCCATGCCCGAGAGCGACAGCCCGAACAGGTCCTTGAGCGCGGGCGCATCCATGACCTGCACCACGTCGGGATGGTCGTGCAGGTGCGCGCCCACGCCGGGCAGGCCATGCAGCACCGGGATGCCGTGGCTTTGCAGCTGCGCGCCCGGCCCCACGCCGGAGAGCATGAGCAGCTGCGGCGACAGCAGCGCCCCCGCGCTCAGCAGCACCTCGCGCGAGGCCTTCACCTGCCGCAGCGCGCCGCCCTGGCGGTATTCCACGCCCACGGCGCGCCGGCCGTCAAACAGGATGCGGGTGGCCTGCGCGCCGGTGACGACCTGGAGGTTGGGCCGTGCCAGGTGCGGCGTGAGGTAGCCCTTGGCGGCGCTGTGGCGCTCGCCGTTCTTGTGCGTGACCTGGTACGGCCCCACGCCCTCCTGCGTGGCGCCGTTGAAGTCGGCGTTGTACGGATGCCCGGCCTGCACCCCCGCGTCGGCGAAGTACTGGCTGAAGCGGTTTGGCGCGCGCAGGTCCGCCACGTTGAAGGGGCCGCCCTGGGCATGCCAGGCATCGGCGCCGCGCTCGTTGTTCTCGGCACGCAGGAAGTAGGGTTTCACATCCTCCCAGCCCCAGCCGGGATTGCCCTGGGCGGCCCAATGGTCGTAGTCGGCATGCTGGCCCCGGATATAGACCATGGCGTTGATCGAGCTGGAGCCCCCGAGCACCTTGCCGCGCGGCTGGTAGCCGCTGCGGTGGTTCAGCGCGGCCTGCGGCGTGGTGTTGAAGCCCCAGCCGTTGAGTTCGAACTTGGCCATCACGGCCAGCCCCGCGGGGCAATGGATGAGCACGCTGCTGTCGGCCGGGCCTGCTTCGAGCAGGCAGACCCGCACGGCGGGGTCTTCGGTCAGCCGGCCCGCCAGGACGGAGCCCGCCGAACCGCCGCCAATGACGATGTAATCGAACATGTTGTGTTGCCTCCTGCGCCGTACATGGCGGCGGTGTGGAGGCACGATAACCGAACGGGCGTTCGATTCGCTTTACCATGCTGCCCGTCTGTTTCACTTTGAAGAGAGCTCTCTATATGACGATTCGAACGGTTGGCATCATCGGCGCGGGCACCATGGGCAATGGCATTGCACAGGCCTGCGCGGTCTCGGGCATCGACGTGGTGATGGTCGACATCTCCGATGCCGCGGTGCAAAAAGGCCTGGCCACGGTGTCGGGCAGCCTGGACCGCCTGATCAAGAAGGACAAGATCACGGCGGCCGACAAGGACGCGGCGCTGGCGCGCATCAAGGTCTCCACCAGCTACGACGACCTCAAGGCCGCGCAGCTCGTGATCGAGGCCGCCACCGAGAACTACGAGCTCAAGCTCAAGATCCTCAAGCAGGTGGATGCGCTGGTCGCGCCCGAGGTGCTGATCGCCTCGAACACCTCCTCGATCTCCATCACCAAGCTGGCCGCCGCCACGTCGCGTGCCGACCGCTTCATCGGCATGCACTTCTTCAACCCCGTGCCCATGACGGCGCTGGTGGAGATCATCCGCGGCCTGCAGACCAGCGATGCCACGCACGACGCCGTGAAGGCCCTGGCCGAGGCCCTGGGCAAGAGCCCCATCACCGTGAAGAACGCACCCGGCTTCGTGGTCAACCGCATCCTGGTGCCGATGATCAACGAGGCCTTCTTCGTGCTGGCCGAGGGCCTGGCCACGCCCGAGGACATCGACGCGGGCATGAAGCTCGGCTGCAACCAGCCCATCGGCCCGCTGGCGCTGGCCGACATGATCGGCCTGGATGTCTGCCTGGCGGTGATGGACGTGTACCTCACCGAGTTCGGCGACAGCAAGTACCGCGCCTGCCCGCTGCTCAAGGAAATGGTGGCCGCCGGCCGCCTGGGCCGCAAGACCGGCCAGGGCGTTTACACCTACTGAGGACCCCAGGCGCGCTGTCCCCCCGGGGACGGCGCGCCCATCGCGTTGGGTTTTCAATCATGGGCAAGGAGACATTTGCGCCCATGACCAGCAGCATCACCCCCACCACGCCCCCGGCCGAAGGCTGCATCGACACCCAGGTGCTCGGCCACATCCTGCTGATCGGCATCAACCGCCCGGCCAAGCGCAATGGCTGGACGCCGCCCATGTTCCGCCAACTGGCCGAGGCCTACACCCGGCTCGACGATGACCCAGAGCTGCGCGTGGGCGTGCTGCATGCCTTTGGCGACCACTTCACCGCCGGGCTGGACCTGCCCGCCGTGAGCGCCTACATGCAGCGCGGCGAAAAAGCCATCCCCGAAGGCCTGGTGGAGCCCCACGACTACGGCCTGCCCGGCTACCGGCGCCGCAGGAAGCCCATGGTGGTGGCGGTCAAGGGCATCTGCTTCACGGTGGGCATCGAACTGATGCTGGGCGCCGACATCGTGGTCGCCGCCGATGACTGCCGTTTCTCGCAGATGGAGGTGCAGCGCGGCATCATGGCCACGGGCGGCGCCACGCTGCGCATGGCCGAACGCGCGGGCACCGGCAATGCGCTGCTGCATTTGCTGACCGCCGACGAGTTCGGAAGCAGCGAGGCGCTGCGCCTGAACTTCGTGCAGAAGGTGGTGCCCGCCGCGCAGGTGCTGGACGAGGCCATCGCCATCGCCCGGCGCATCGAGGCCCAGGCGCCGCGGGCCGTGGTGGCCACGCGGCTCAACGTGCTCAAGGCCATCGAGCAGGGGCAGGCCGCCGCGGTGGCCGATTTCATTCCCGTGCAGAAGCAGCTGGCCAACAGCGAGGATGCGGCCGAGGGCGTGCGCGCCTTCGTTGAAAAGCGGCCCGCGCGTTTCACCGGGCGTTGACGGCCCGCCGCGGCCAGGCCGGGCCGGGCCTCTTGCGCCTTGATGGCACGCGCGCCGCGCGCGGATAGCACCGCGGGCGAAAGGCCGCCGCGTCCGTCCGCAAAAACCAATCCAGCAACAAAAGATTACACAATTCAATTGCACACAATTAAATTGCACCGCACAATCCACCCCATGGCACGCAGCAACACTTCCACCACCCCCAGCCCGGCAGCGCTGCGCCTGGACAACCAGGTGTGTTTCGCGCTGTATTCCGCCTCGCTGGCGATGACCAAGCTGTACAAGCCCCTGCTGGAGGCCGTGGGCCTGACCTACCCCCAGTACCTCGTGATGCTGGTGCTGTGGGAGCAGGACGGCGTGACCGTCTCCGACCTCGGCGAGCGCCTGTTCCTCGACTCGGGCACGCTCACCCCACTGCTCAAGCGCCTGGAGACCTCGGGCCTGATCGCCCGCATCCGCGATGCGCAGGACGAGCGCCGCGTGCGCATCAGCCTCACGGCCCCGGGCCGGGCGCTGCGCGACAAGGCGGAAAGCATTCCGCCCTGCGTGCTCGAAAGCAGCCAGTGCACCCTGCCCGAGCTGACCGCCCTGACCGGCCAGCTCAAGACCTTCCGCGACCGGATCAACCCGCCGCGCTGACCCTTTTCTTTCACCGTTCGTTTCCACCCCTCGTCCGCATCGCGGACATTCATTGACCCACTGCAAAGGAAGACACCATGACGCAACTCGAAAAAGTCCTCTACACCGCCAAGGCCCACGTGACCGGTGGCCGTGACGGCGCCGCCAAGACCGATGACGGCCGCCTGGACGTCAAGCTGTCCTCGCCCGGCACCTCCGGTACTGGCACCAACCCCGAGCAGCTGTTCGCCTCGGGCTACGCAGCCTGCTTCATCGGCGCGATGAAGGCCGTGGGCGGCAAGATCGGCATCCCCGTGCCGCAGGACGTGTCCATCGACGCCGAAGTGGACCTGGGCCCCATCCCGAACGCCTACGGCATCGCCGCGCGCCTGGCCATCAGCCTGCCCGGCCTGGACAAGGCCACGGCCCAGAAGCTGGTGGACGCAGCCCACCAGGTCTGCCCCTACTCCAACGCCACGCGCGGCAACATCGACGTGACCATCACGCTGGTGTAAGCCATGGGCCGGCTGCTGCTTCCCCGCATCGCGGTGGCCCTCGTGGCCATCGAGCATGTGTACATCCTGGTGCTGGAGATGTTCTTCTGGAACAAGCCCCTGGGCCTGAAGACCTTCAACCTGACCCAGGAGCTGGCCGATGCCACCGTGACGCTGGCGGCCAACCAGGGGCTGTACAACGGCTTCCTGGCCGCCGGGCTGTTCTGGGGGCTGTTCACCGGCAACCGGCTGTTCAAGATCTTCTTCCTGGGCTGCGTGATCGTGGCCGGGGTCTTCGGCGCCGCCACCGCCGTGCCCAAGATCTTCTTCACCCAGGCGCTGCCGGCCATCATCGCCCTGGCCCTGGTGCTGGCCCTGGACAAGCCCGCGCGCCAGCGCAGCCTGTAGTAGCTACAAAAATCATAGCTTCCAGCGCTTGTCTGCCAAGCACTGGAAGCTATCTTTACATGCGGCATGGCGCTCCCCGGCGCCCGGCCCGCGCGCTGCAAGCTGGCATTCAGCCACGCGCGCGATGATGGTGCCCAATACTCGCGCCATGAAGACCGCCCTCCTCTCCGACATCCACGCCAACCGCCAGGCCCTGGACGCCTGCCTGCAGCATGCCCGCGCGCAGGGCGCCCAGCGATTCGCCCTGCTGGGCGACCTCGTGGGCTACGGCGGCGACCCCGTGGCCGTGGCAGACCAGGCCATGGCGCTCGCGCAGAACGGCGCGCTGTGCGTGCTGGGCAACCACGACGCCATGGCGCTCGCGCCGCCCGCGACGCCCCGCAACCGCGCAGAGCTGGGCGCGCGGTGGACACACGACCGCCTCGCGTCGCGGCACCACGCCTTCCTGCAGGCCTTGCCGCTGACCGCGCGGCTGGGCGGCAACGCCCTGCTCGTGCACGCCAGCGCCGACGCACCTGCCCAGTGGCGCTACGTGGACGACTCCAACGCGGCCGAGCGCTGCATGATGGCGGCGCAGGCCATCGACCCCGCCATCCGCTATGTGTTCTGCGGCCATGTGCACGAGCAGGTGCTGTACTTCCTCACGCCCACCGCCAAGCTCATGCGCTTTGCGCCCGAGCCCGGCGTGCCCGTGCCCGTGCCGCCACACCGCCAGTGGCTCGCCATCGTGGGCTCCGTGGGCCAGCCGCGCGACGGCGACGCACGCGCCATGTACGCGCTGTTCGACGACGCGGCGGCGCAGATCACCTTCCACCGGGTGCCGTACGACCACCTGGCCGCCGCGGCCGCCATCCGCGCGGCGGGCCTGCCCGGCTTCTATGCGGACCGCCTGGAAAAAGGCCAGTAGGGATGAAACACCCCCCTGAGCGGCTGCGCCGCTTCTCCCGCCCCCGCATCGCTGGGGGATGCGGGCAGGGGGACGGCGCCAGCGCGGCACGCGGCGCAAGGGAAAATCAACATGAAACTGCTTGAGCCCGGCACCGAGATCGACGGCTTTCGCGTGGTCGAATGCATCCACGCGGGCGGCATGGCGCATATCTATGCCGTGGAGTACGCGCAGGCAGGCCGCAGCCCCGGCTTTCCGATGGCGATGAAGATCCCGCGCATGACCGCAGGCGACGGCGCGGAGAACATCGTGGGCTTCGAGGTCGAACTGCAGATCCTTCCGGTCCTCACCGGCCCCCACGTGCCGCGCTTCGTCGCCGCCGGCGACCTGGTGCGCCTGCCCTACCTCGTCATGGAATACGTGCCGGGCCAGACGCTGCAGCACTGGCTGGACGGCGCCGCCGGTCCGGGCATGGCGCCCACCCCGCCAGAGACCATTGCGCGGCTGGGCGCGGCCATTGCCCACGCCGCGCACAGCCTGCACCAGCAGAACGTCTGCCACCTCGACCTCAAGCCGGCCAACGTGCTCATCAAGAGCGACGGCGACGCCGTGCTGCTGGACTTCGGGCTCTCGTGCCACGCGCACTACCCCGACCTGCTGGCCGAGGAAATGCGCCAGGCCGTGGGTTCGCCCACCTGGATCGCCCCCGAACAGGTGGTGGGCGTGCGCGGCGACCCGCGCAGCGACATCTTCGCCATCGGCGTGATGCTGTACGAGCTGGCCACCGGCGAGCTGCCCTTTGGCTCGCCCACCACGCAGGGCGGCCTGCGCCAGCGGCTGTGGATGACGCCCGCGCCCCCCCGCAAGCACCGCGCCGACATCCCGCCCTGGCTGCAGGAAGCCATCCTGCGCTGCCTGGAGCCCGAGGCCGCCAGCCGCTACCCCTCGGCCGCCCACCTGGCGTTCGACCTGACCCACCCGGCGCAGGTGCCCATCACCGCGCGCGGCCAGCGCACGCAGGGCACGCCGCTCACCACGCACCTGCGCCGCTGGGTGCGCGCGGCGGGCATGCACTACCAGCCCAGCCCCCTGCCCGCGCAGCAGATCGAGGAGACTCCCATCCTCATGGTGGCCGTGCCACATGCCGACGTGAGCGATGCCACGCTGTATTCGCTGCGCCAAGCGGTCGCGCGCTCGCTGGGCATCCGGCCCGGCGCGCGCCTGGCCTGCGTGACGGTGATCTCGCCCTCGGCCAGCAGCACGAGCGACAGCGAACGCAGCGAGACCACGCTGCACCGCCAGCACATGGCGCGCCTGCGGCAATGGGCGCAGGGGCTGGACCTGTCGGGCCACCACGCGAGCTACCACGTGCTGGAAGCCAGCGACGTGGCCCAGGCGCTGGTGCGCTACGCCGCCAGCAACCACGTGAGCATGATGATCCTGGGCGCGGCCACCCACGGCCTGCACACCCAGCGCTTCATCGCGACGGTGCCCATGCGCGTGGCGCGCGACGCGCCCTGCACCGTCATCCTGGTCAAGCAGTCGCTTCCGTTCGAGCAGCTGGCGCACCCCCTGGGCGGCTGAGCGGCCGGGCCGCGCTGTCGCGCAGGCGGCGCGGGCATCTTGAGCCGGTGGGGGGTTTCGTTTAGCGTCGCGGCATGAGCACCACCACCACCCTCCTCGTGCGCCAGAACCAGCTGGCCACCACCCGCCTGTGGGCCGCCGAAGAACCCGCCCTCGCCGAGGGCCAGGTCCGCGTGCGGGTCGAACAGTTCGCCCTCACGTCCAACAACATCACCTATGCCGCGCTGGGGAACATGCTCAACTACTGGCAGTTCTTCCCCACCAGCGAGCCCGGCTGGGGCATCGTGCCCGTGTGGGGGTTTGGCACGGTGACCGAGTCATCGCACCCCGACGTGGCGGTGGGCGAGCGGCTGTACGGCTACTGGCCCATGGGCACCCAGGCGGTGCTCTCGCCCCAGCGCGCCAACGCGGCCGGCTTCAGCGACGGTGCCCCCCACCGCGCGGGCCTGCACGCCGTCTACAACCACTACCTGCGCACCCGCACCGACCCGCTGTACCGCGCCGACAACGAGGACGTGCAGGCGCTGCTGCGGCCGCTGTTCATCACCTCGTGGCTCATCGACGACTTTCTGGCAGACCAGCAGTTCTTCGGCGCCAGGCGCATGCTGCTGTCCAGCGCGTCGAGCAAAACGGCCTACGGCACCGCGTTCCAGCTGGCGCAACGGGGCGGCATCGAGGTCGTGGGGCTGACGTCGCCGGGCAATGTGGCCTTCTGCGAAAGCCTGGGCTGCTACGACCGCGTGGTCACCTACGACGCGCTGGAATCGCAGCTCGACGGCGCCACGCCCAGCGTGTACATCGACTTCGCGGGCAGCGTGGGCCTGCGCCAGCGCATCCACGCCCACTTCACGGGCCTGGCCTACAGCTGCTCGGTGGGTGCAAGTCATGTGGGCGATCTGGGCGGCGCCGGCCAGCTGCCCGGCCCGCGCCCGGTGATGTTCTTCGCGCCCGCCCAGGTCAAGAAGCGCCACACCGACTGGGGTGCGCAGGGCCTCAACGACCGCCTGGTGGCGGCCTGGAACCAGTTCAGCGCCGCCGTACAGACCGCCTCCAACCCCTGGCTGGTGGTGCACAACCATGAGGGGCCCGAGGCCACGCAGGCGCTGTTTGCCGCCGTGCTGGCCGGCAGCGGCGACCCGCGCGCCGGGCACATCGCCACCATGCTGCCCCGCTGACACGCAACGCGCGGGACATGCCGGGGCGGGCGGCGACAATGGGGCATGACCCCATTGCCTCCCGACACCGCGCCCGACACCCGCCCCCCCGCCGACCAGCACCCCTACGCCCGCCTCACTCCCGACCAGGTGCTGGACGCGCTGGCCGGCGTGGGCCTGTATGGCGACGGGCGCCTCATGGCCCTGTCGTCGTACGAAAACCGGGTGTACCAAGTCACGCTGGAAGACGGCGAGCGCGTGGTGGCCAAGTTCTACCGCCCGGGCCGCTGGAGCGAGGCGCAGATCCTGGAAGAGCACGCCTTTGCCGCCGAGCTGATGGCCGCCGAGGTGCCCGCCGTGGGGCCCCTGGTGCTGAACGGCAGCACCTTGCACCAGCACGACGGGTTTGCGTTTTCGGTCAGCCCCTGGCGCGGCGGCCGCCAGCCCGAGCTGGATGACTTCGAGGTGCTCGAATGGATCGGCCGCTTTCTCGCCCGCATCCATACCGTGGGCGCGGCCCGGCCGTTTGTGCACCGCCCGCTGCTGGACGTGCAGACCTTTGGCACGGCGTCGTACGACTGGCTGCTTGCCCGGGAAATCATCCCGCTCGACATGCAGGCCCAGTGGAAGGCCCAGTGCGAAAAAGCTCTTGAATTGATAGCTGCCAGCGCTTATCCATCAAGCGCTGGAGCCCCATTTAGCTTGAAAGATGCCACCCCCATCCGCCTGCACGGCGACTGCCACCCCGGCAACATCCTCTGGACGCCGCTGGACGAATGGGGCCGGGGCGGCCCGCACTTCGTGGACCTGGACGACGCCCGCATGGGCCCGGCCGTGCAGGATCTGTGGATGCTGCTGTCGGGCGACCGGCGCCAGCGCACCCACCAGCTCGGCGCCCTGATCGACGGCTACGAGCAGTTCCGCGGCTTCGACCGCCGCGAGCTGGCGCTCATCGAGCCGCTGCGCACGCTGCGCCTGATCCACTACAGCGCCTGGCTCGCGCGCCGCTGGCAGGACCCGATCTTCCCGGTCAACTTCCCGTGGTTCGGCACCAGCGACTACTGGCGCGGGCAGGTGGACATGCTGATCGAGCAGATCGAGGCCATGCAGGAAGAGCCCCTGTCCGCCTGAGGCAGCCCCGCGGCCTGCGTGCCGCGCCACGGGGTTCACGCCGCGGGTGCCGGCGATGCCCTTGGCGCCTCTTCATTGCAAACGATTGTCAACCCGTGTGCACGCGGGTGCGATGTCGCGCACCATCAGAAAAACGACCTTCAAGAAGGGCATTTTTCTGACTTGCGAAGGGCCTCCAGGCCCGAAGACTCACACCACCATGCGCATTGCCGTCCTCAACGACGACCCCCTCCTGCCCGACATGATCAAGGGCGCCCTCGAGCGCCTCCACCACGTGTGCCACTTCTATGCCAGCGGCGCGAGCCTGCTCAAGGACGTGCGCCACGAGACCTTCGATCTGCTGATCGCAGACTGGCATCTTCCCGACATGAACGGGATCGAGGTCATACAGCGCATGCGCGAGATGATCGGGCACCAGCTTCCCATCCTGCTGGTCACCCGGCGCAACGAGGAGCGCGACGTGATCGAGGCCCTCAACCGGGGCGCCGACGACTTCATGACCAAGCCGGTGCGCATGGGCGAGCTGGTGGCACGCGTCTCGGCCCTGCTGCGGCGGGCCTACCCGCAGACCATGGGCGAGGCGCTGGTCTTCGGCCCCTACCGCTTCGACGCGGAGCGGCGGCTGCTGACCCTGCACGGCGCTCCGCTGGCGCTGAAGAACCGCGAGTACGAACTGGCCCTGTTCATGTTCCGCAACGCGGGGCGGCTGCTGTCCCGCGCGCACCTGCGCGAAGTCGTGTGGGGCGAAATCAGCGAGGCGGCTTCGCGCTCGCTCGACACCCATGTATCGCGCCTGCGCGCCAAGCTGCAGCTGACCCCGGGCAACGGCTACACGATCACGTCGGTATATGGCATGGGATATCGGCTCGATGTGCCGTAACCACCCCGGAGCCTGAGCCTGGGACCCGTGCCGCCAAACGCTCAGGACCTCGACGGCGCCGCCTTTACAAGCGATTCGCGCCAACCACGCACCAGCACGTCGCGAACGAACCGCCGGTCCAGCCACAGCCACAGGAGGATGGGCACCAAGGTGGGCAAAATCAGTGAGCCCATCTGGTATCCGTAGACGATGGCCTCCATCTCCCACTGGGAAATTCGCAGAAACCGGATGTTGGTCTGCGCGGCCATCACGATCTGCATCAGGAGGGACAGGATGAAACTGAACACCTGTGCCGGCAGCAGCAGCACGTAGCCGATCACGGCACGCCCCACACGGCCCTTGCCGCGCGCGGCGAACAACAATGCCAGAAGTATCGGGAATCCATAGGCGTAGCGCGCAGGGTTGCCGTCGACGGTCACCTCTGCCCACCGGCCTGCCGCCTGGGGCACGGGAACCGCCACCGAAGTATCCACCTCCACATTCCCTGGTGTCACCCGGACCTGGCGGACCCATATGGGCGCACCCTGCTCCAGCGCAACGTGCGACAGCACGCCCACGGGATATGCGACCCAGGCAGATACCTGCGACCACAGTGCCGTAAGAACAATGATCCAGCCAAACGCAGACAGGACGAAGACCGTGAGCGGAGAAGGACGGCGCATGGTGTTTCTCGGGTTCATTCCGGCGGATCAGGGCCGCACTGGCGGCGAGAGGTCCAACGAGGTGCTCACCAGTGCGTTGCCAGGCCCCTCCACGACGGAGGAGGGCTGGCGCGGTGGCGGGGCGGGCGGCTCGTCAGGCGGCGATGGAGGCTCTGGGGGCTGCTCGGCCTTGGTTCCGGCACGCACCCACAGCAGCCACACGATCAGCACATCCAGCATGATGAGCGCTTGCCACAGGTACTCGTGCGCGAAGTTGAACACCTGGGTGTTCCACTGGCCGATATAGAAAAGGCTGATGACCCGGACCACATTGAGCCCCTGCACGGCCACGAAACCGGCAGCGAGCCCCAACAATTTGTGCCGCAGACTCGACGGAAAAGCGATCACCGCGGCAAACAGCACGATGCAGGCTTCCACCCCGTTGCAGCCGGGCTCGATGGACACGCCGAACCCGGTGGCTGTGTTCCAAAGCACCTTGCCAGCGGCAGCCGCGGTCGAATCGAACAGCGTGACCAGCGCAACGCAAATGCGCGCCAGCAGGGCTGTCCACGGCAGGATGACGTGCTGCTGCACGGCGCTCAGCATGTTGATGCCGAACAGGGTGAGTTGGATTGTGAGGAAGAGCAGAAAGAAACGTAGCATAGAAAAAATCAGGATATCTTCACCCAGCAGAGAATTCTGCCGCAGGTGACAACCGCCCAATCACGGCCGTCGCTGCACGCAAAAGAGCCGGATGCCCATGACAGCATACCGGCTCTCGAACAGCGTCAGCGCTGTTACCCTGGTGGATCAGCGACGACGCTGTAGCACCGCTTCACGCAAAGCCAGCGAGGCCAGCAGCATCGAAAGCAAGATGATGCCCCATTCGGAGAGCGTCGGAATAGAGGATGCTGGCGGGTTGCCCACCGTTTTTGGTGTGGTCGAGCAGTTGTTGCCGCCCACCGGGTCGCCAGGCATATCGACGCAAGCGGTATTGTTCACAGTAGCCGGCCCCGTATATGGGGAGTCGACCCGAACTCGGACCGTAAAGTCCACGGAAGCGCCTGCCGCCAAGTTGGAAACCACGCACACCACCTGGCGAGACGCGCCGTCATACGAACAACCCGGCGCCGACACGAACGCAAGTCCTACTGGCAGAGCATCCGTGACCTGCGCGCCATGGGCCGGCACCACGTCACGGCCACTTCCCGCCAGTTGCGTGTTGGTCACACGCAGCGTGTAGTCAAACTCAGTGCCGGGCATTGCCCTGGACGCACTGGTGCTTTTCGTGATGCCCAGATCGATTTCGTTGCCGGCTGCGGGTGCACCACGGCTCGTCGTCGTGTCTTCGTCGACTACGTTGTTGGTCGTCTGCGTTTCGTTCTCATCCACAGCCACGGTTACGTGGTTGCCCTGGGTACCGGAGTACGCCCCAGCGGTGATGATGCTCTCTGCCCTCATTCGATAGGTCAGCACGACTTGGTTGGATACGCCCAAGCCAATGGTGGGGAACGTGCACTGCAGGGTTCCCGACATAGCCCCCAGAGCGGGCTCCGTACAGCCCGTGGTCGGCACGCTAGCCCCCGCAACGGTCGCAGTCAGATTGCCTTGGTAGCTGAACCGTGCTGTGTTGCCTGCGTTCGGGAAGGTATCCGTCATCACCAGGTTGGTGCCGATGGAAGGGCCGGCGTTGCGGATGGTGACGGTGTACATCGTCTCCGAGCCCAGGGGGACCGGATCCACGCTGTCGGTTTTCTGCACCAGGATGTCCACCAGAGAGGCGATCACGTTGGTGGTGATGCTGGACGAGTTGTTGGTGGTATCGGTTTCGGTGTCGCCCGCGCCCACCGCCACATTCACGGTATTGCTAATAACGGTGTTCAGCGCGGCGGCCAGCGGACGCACTGTGAAAGTGACCGTGCGGTTGCTGTTGGCAGCCACATTCATCCATGTGCAGCCGAGCGTGCCGCCGACGGAGTCCACAGCAGGCACAGTTGCGCATGTTCCACCGTTCGATGGCGTGCCCACACTCACGAAAGCGGTGTTGGGTGGCATGACGTCCGTGATGATCAACTCGTTAGCGGTGGATGGCCCGCCATTTCGCGCCGTCACCGTGTAGATCGTGGGCTGACCCACGCGCACGTTGCTGCTCGGATTCACCGTCTTGGTGACTGTCGCATCTACGCGCGGCTCCACGTTGCTGGAGATGGTGACGCTGTTGTTGCCGCGGTCTGGGTCGCCCACGTCCAGCGAATTCACCGACGCCGTATTGCTGCGAGCAAGCACCGTCGCAGTGGTGTTGTTGGGGCGCACAACGATGGTCACCGTGGCGGTGCCGCCATTTGCTGCCAGCGTGCCAAGGTCGCAATCAACGACTTGGGAGATACCATTCAGAGGGTATGGGCCCACTGGCGAACAGGAGCCTTGCGAGGTGGCAATGCTTTGGAGCCCCCCGGTGCTGACAAGGTTGTTGACCGTGTCGTACACATGCACATTCGTGGCGTTCACCAACGGAGATAGATTGGTAGCAACGAGTGTGTAGGTGAGATTCTGACCCACCACCACTGATCCAGGATTTGCGGTTTTGGTGATCTGCAAGTCAGCAGAATTCACACCCGTCGTGCCCGTGACACCGGTCGCGACACAGTTGTTTTGGAACCCTGGCGCATCACCGGCCTCCACGGGGCCGCTCCCGCTCAAGGCAAGGCAAGCACCGTTGTTCAAGGTGCCCGCAATGGTATTTGTAGCAGGGATGCTCAGCGTGGGCGCGTTGCTGTTAACGCCCAGGTTGCTGCTGCTGCGTGTGTGCGTACAAGTCACCGTGTCTGGACCGACCACCGGCAGCGCGGGACAACTCCATTCCGAGCCTGGAGGCAAAGCTGCCAACGACATGCCATTCGGAACGGTTTCGGTCACGGTGATAGTCTGCCCCGTAAGCACCGGCATCGGCCCGTAGTTTCGCACCACGATGTTCCAGTTGTAGGTGGTGCCCGTTACTACCGGATTGACGCTGGAGCTCTTGGAGATGCCCAGATCGGCAGAGTTGTTCACGGTGACGGTGCTGGTGTTGTTGGAACCGTCCGAATCGGTCTCGTTTGCCAAGACAGTTCCCGTGTTCGGAATATCTCCGATACCGGTAACGTCTGCCACCAGTGAAATGGCGGGCAAGCTGGTGAACGGCCCCCCGTTGTAGAAGCCAGGATAAGTGCAGGTCAGTCGGCCTGCAACGGTGACGCCGAAGTCGCAGACCCAGGGCGCGCCTGCGCTATGGCTCGCGTACGTCAGCCCGGCAGGCAGTGTGTCGATCACCGTCACGCCAGAGGGCGGCGCGCCACCCAATTGCCGCGCGGTCAGAACAAATGATGCCTGGGTGCCACCGCCGGCAGCGGCCAGCGTGGCCGTCTTGGTAATGGCCATGTCGGCACCTGCGGTGAGCGTCACTGTCTCGGTGTCGACGTTGTCGGTGGTATCGCCATCCGGAAAGTCGGACCTGACGTCAAAAGTGCCTTCGACTGCGCCTGTGACGTTAGCAACCGCCGGCACAGTGATGTTGGGGAAACTGGCTCCAGGGGCCAATCCATCATTTCGAGAGCAGGTGATTTCCGTGCCCGCCCCGCCACCCGCAGGGGCAGTGCGCGGATAGCCACCGGAAGGTTGGCAGTCCCAACCTGTACCAGTCGGTCGACTCGTGACAGTGGAGCCTGTTGGCACGTTGAAGGTGACTCTGGGCGATTGGCCCGACGGCAGGGCATCCGGCCCGCCGTTGTTTGTTACGGCGAGCGTGTAGGTGTAAGGCGTGCCAGCCGCGATAGGTCCTGCTGCGGAGGCGGTGGCCGAGATGGCCAGGTTGGCTGCCGCAACCGCAGTGATGTTGCGTGTCAGGGCGTTGTTGCCGGTATTGTTATCGGCAGTGTCAGATGTGAGTTCTGCCGAATTGGGCCATACGGCGGCAGAAGGCAGCCGCACTTGCAAAGTGACCGTGCGCGAGCCGGGGTACGGTATCGACGCCCAGGTACAGGCATAGGGTGCCACTGCAGTGCAGGTTCCGCCGGCGCTTGCGGTCATGCTGACAAAGGTGGAGCCCGCAGGGATGGTGTCGGTCAGCTTGACATTGGATGCGGGAGACGTTCCGTTGTTGTTGACCGTCATCGTGATCGTGGCCACACCCCCAGCTGGCACAGGATCAGGCGTCACCACGTGCTGAGCCAGCACCATGTCAGCGGACTGCGCCAGGGCGGCCCCGGCAAACAACCCGCTGGCCAGCAAGAGCCAGCGGAAGCGGCGCACGGCGCGCTGCGCGGGCGCAGCCGCAGGAACCTCGCGTGCCTGCGCGGTGGCATCGCTGGCAGGCTGCATGGACCCGCTGGATGTCTGCGCGCGCCAGGGAGCGCGGCCGCTCGTCCATAGTCGCGTCAATCGATAGGGCATTGAATTCTCCTGAAGTGGATGGCTCGAACTTCCGGCCACGCCGCGACCTCACCAGGCCCCTCAGGGCTGGCAAAAAATGCGAGGGAGTGCGTGAACGCGCCTGGGCCGCCATGGGCAAAGGCAGGGCCTGAATTTATCGAGCGCGGCAGGCGTAATCCGCGCAGAAACAATCGTTAACGTTCGTGAACCGTATTGCGTATTGTTTCCACCACGCCGGCCGTGGCGCGCAGGCGCCCCCGGGCAGTGGACCGGTTCCACGGCACTGGGCTATGCTGCGCCATCCCAGATCCCCCAGCGAGTTGCCCCGGCCATGAAGGATTTGTTCCGCAACCTCTTTTCCATCCGCCAGCAGCGCCGGCCTGCCCCGGTGGGGCCCTTGCCGGCGGTGGGCACGTTCATCATCCGGGGGCCGGTCAAGATGGCGATCACCTGCCCCGTGCCGCCCGAGCTCTGGGACTGGCTGGTGCTCTCGGGCTGGCGCAACCTGCCCGTCAAGAATGACCGGCGCAAGGGGCTGCTGGCGCCGCAGGGCGCGCTCAAGGAGCTGATCGACGCCGACCCGCAGGAGCGCAACCGCGCGCACGACCGCCTGCTGGAGCAGGCGCGGCCGGAGGATTGAGGCGCACCGCCCCCGCCCGCTGGCGCGGAGGACGCCAGCGCCGGCGCAAAAAAACCCCGTGATGCCGTGGCATCGACGGGGTTTGCTCTATTTTTAATAGCTATCGGCGCTTGATGGCCGGGTGCCAGAAGCCTATTTCATCCCTGTCACACCAGCAGCGCATTCACCCGCCGCACGTAGGCCGCCGGGTCTTCGGGCAGGCCGCCTTCGGCCAGCAGCGCCTGGTCGAACAGGATGTGCGCGAGGTCGTGGAAATGCACGCTGCCGTCGAGCTTCTTGACCAGCGCATGCTCGGCATTGACCTCCAGCACGGGCTTGGTCTCCGGGGCCTGCTGGCCCGCCTGCTTGAGCATGCGCGCGAGCTGGGTGCTCATGCCGTCGTCCTGCACCACCAGGCACGCGGGTGAATCGACGAGGCGCGTGGTCACGCGCACGTCCTCGGCCTTGTCCTTGAGCGCCTCCTTGAGCTTGGCGAGCACGGGCTTGAAGGTCTCGGCGGCCTCTTCGGCGGCCTTCTTCTCGGCCTCGTCCTGCAGCTTGCCCAGGTCCACCGCGCCCTTGGCCACGCTTTGCAGCGGCGTACCGTCGAATTCGTGCAGGTAGTTCAGCGCCCACTCGTCCACGCGGTCGGTCATGAGCAGCACCTCGATGCCCTTCTTCTTGAAGACTTCGAGCTGCGGGCTGTTCTTGGCCGCGGCCAGGGTGTCGGCGGTGATGTAGTAGATGGCCTCCTGGCCTTCCTTCATGCGGGCCTTGTAATCGGCAAAGCCCACGGTGGCGGTGTCGCTGGTGGTGGACGCAAAACGCAGCAGCTTGGCCAGGCGCTCGCGGTTGCCAAAGTCTTCGCCCAGGCCTTCCTTGAGCACGGCGCCGAATTCGGCGTAGAACTGGCTGTACTTGCCTTCCTTGGCCTTGTCGTCGGCGTCGACCACGTCCGTCACACCGTCGTCGCCCGCCGTGGCCTCATGCTTGTCGTGCTTGGCCAGGTCTTCCAGCATGCTGAGCACGCGCTTGGTCGAGCCTTCGCGGATGGCGCGCACGTCGCGGCTTTCCTGCAACAGCTCGCGGCTCACGTTCAGCGGCAGGTCGGCCGAGTCGATCACGCCCTTGACGAAGCGCAGGTAGGTGGGCATCAGCGCCTCGGCGTCGTCCATGATGAACACGCGCTTGACGTACAGCTTCACGCCGGCCTTCTTGTCGCGGTTCCACAGGTCGAACGGCGCCTTGGCGGGGATGTACAGGAGCTGCGTGTACTCGGTGTTGCCCTCAACGCGGTTGTGCGCCCAGGTCAGCGGGGCTTCATGGTCGTGGCTGATGGTCTTGTAGAACTCGGCGTACTGCTCGTCGGTCACGTCCTTCTTGGGGCGGGTCCACAGGGCGCTGGCCTTGTTGATGGTTTCCCACTCGCCGGTCTTGACCATGGCGCCCGGCTGGCGGCCGCCGTTCTCGTCCGAAGGGTTGATCAGCTCGCCGTCTTTCCACTCTTCCTTTTCCATCAGGATGGGCAGGCTGATGTGGTCCGAATACTTGGCGATGACGGACTTGAGCTTCCAGGCGTTGAGGTATTCCTCGGCGTCGTCGCGCAGGTGCAGGATGATGCTGGTGCCGCGCTGCGGACGGGTGATGGTTTCCACCTCGAAGTCACCCGTGCCGCCGCTCACCCAGCGCACGCCCTGGTCGGCAGGCAGGCCCGCGCGGCGCGACTCGACCGTGATCTTGTCGGCCACGATGAAGCCCGAATAGAAGCCCACGCCGAACTGGCCGATGAGCTGCGCGTCCTGCTTCTGGTCGCCCGAGAGCTTGCCCATGAAGTCCTTGGTGCCGCTCTTGGCGATGGTGCCCAGATGCTCGATGGCCTCCTGCTGGCTCATGCCGATGCCGTTGTCGGTGATGGTGAGCGTCTTCGCGTCCTTGTCGAAGGTCACGCGCACTTCCAGGTTGGGAGCGTCCTCGAACAGCGCGGAATTGTTCAGGCCTTCGAAGCGCAGCTTGTCGCACGCGTCCGAGGCGTTGGAGATCAGCTCGCGCAGGAAGATCTCCTGGTTGGAGTACAGCGAGTGCGTGACAAGGTGCAGCAGCTGGGCCACTTCGGCCTGGAAAGACAGGGTCTGTTTGGTGCTCATGGTGTCTTGGAGATTGCTGTGTAAGGTGCAAGGGAACGCCTTTCACGGGCCACGGGGGTGGCGAGGAAAGGCGTTCGCGCGTGTTCACCTCGGGGCGGACTGGCTGATTTCAAGGGTGTTTCGCACACGGCGGCCTCCGGCGCGGCCTGCCGTCCGTCCCTGCAGGCGGCGGGCAGGCGGGGCCGGGCGCTGAAGATTGTTGACAATTTGCAGGCAACTGGCAGTATTTTTTGTCATTTGCCACCCATAAGATGCACGCGCCGCCGCTGTTCCGAAGGGAGCAGCCTTCCAGAACCCTGTGCCCTTTTTTCTTTCGGAGCCGTCCTGCCATGCCCACATCCCTTCAAAAATGGTCCGCCGAGTTCCTCGGCACGTTCTGGCTGACCCTGGGCGGCTGCGGCAGCGCCGTGCTGGCCGCGGCCTTTCCTCAGCTGGGCATTGGTTTTGTCGGCGTGTCCCTGGCCTTTGGCCTCACGGTGCTGACGGGGGCCTATGCCCTGGGACCGATCTCGGGCGGGCACTTCAATCCCGCCGTGTCGGTGGGGCTGGCGCTGGGTGGCCGCTTCAAGGCGTCCGAGCTGCCCGGCTACGTGGTGGCTCAGGTGCTGGGCGCCATCGCCGCGGCGGGCGTGCTGTACCTCATCGCCACCGGCAAGCCGGGCGCGGACATCGGGGGTTTCGCCACCAACGGCTATGGCGAACACTCCCCCGGCGGCTATGGCCTGGTGGCCGCCGTGGTGACGGAGGTCGTGCTGACGGCCGTGTTCCTCATCGTGATCCTGGGCGCCACGGCCAAACGCGCGGCCAGCGGCTTTGGCGGGCTGGCGATCGGCCTGTGCCTCACGCTCATCCACCTGATCTCCATCCCGGTGACCAACACCTCGGTCAACCCCGCGCGCAGCACCGGCCCGGCGCTGTTTGGCCCGGCCTATGCGCTGTCGGAACTGTGGGTGTTCTGGGCAGCGCCCATCGCAGGCGCGCTGCTGGGCGCCGCCATCTACCGCGCGCTGCTCAGCGACGACTGAGGGGGCGGGTTTCAGCCCTCGATCGTGATGCGCTGCACCAGCGTCTGCAGGATCTTGTCGGCCTTGTCGTTGGCCACCTGGCAGGTGCCCGCGGCCGCATGCCCGCCGCCGCCAAACTCCAGCATGAGGTTGCCGATGTGCACCTGGCTGCTGCGGTCGAGGATGGACTTGCCCGTGGCGAACACCGTGTTCTGCTTTTGCAGGCCCCACATCACGTGGATGGAGATGTTGCACTGGGGGAACAGCGCGTAGATCATGAAGCGGTTGGTGGCCCAGATGGTTTCTTCCTCGCGCAGGTCCAGCACCACCAGCTTGCCGATGCGGATGGCGCAGCGCTGCAGCTGCTCCTGGGCCTTGGGGGCATGGTCGCGGTACAGCTGCACGCGCTCCTGCACGTCGGGCAGGGCCAGGATGTCGGCGATGTCGTGGTCGCGGCAATACTGGATGAGGTCCATCATCAGCGCATAGTTGCTGATGCGGAAGTCGCGGAAACGCCCCAGTCCCGTGCGCGAATCCATCATGTAGTTCAGCAGAACCCAGCCCTGGGGATCCAGGATGTCTTCGCGGGAGTACTGGGCGGAGTCGGCCTGGTCCACCGCCGCCATCATTTCGTCGGTGATGCGCGGAAAGGCCGCCTTGCCGCCGTAGTGGTTGTAGACCACGCGGGCCGCCGACGGCGCATGGGCCTCGATGATGTGGTTTTCGTCGCGCCGGCCCGAGTTGCGCACGGTTTCCGATTCGTGGTGGTCGAAGACCAGGTGGGCCCCCGGCACATAGGGCAGGTTGGTGGTGATGTCGCGGCTGGTGATGGCGATCTTGCCGTCCTGCATGTCCTTCGGGTGCACGAAGGTGATCTCGTCGATGAGATTGAGCTCATTGAGCAGCACGGCACACACGAGGCCGTCGAAGTCGCTGCGGGTTACCAGCCGGTATTTCACGTCGCTCACTAGTTTCTCCTTGTCACATATTCATGGCCACATGGTAGCCGCGGGCCAAGGCCCCACAAGGCCGTTGGCATGGAAAAGCGGACCACCGGACCGCTTTTCTCCCTTTGCCGCTCACGCGGGCCGAAGCCACTGCTCCAGCTGCCGCGCCACGCCCGCATCGCCCAGCAGCGCCAGATGGCCCATCCGGTGGAACACGGCCTGCCGATCCTTGGCAAAACCCAGGGTCCGCCGCGCATCATCGTGGATGCCCAGGGCACTGTGCAACGGCACCAACCCGTCGCCCACCAGCCGCTCAGCCACCGGACTGCGCCGCGCGGCCAGCGTGGCGGCGACGGCATGGCAGGCCACGCCCTCGGGCAGCGGCACCGGAACGCGCCGGTCAGGCTGCCGGTGAAAGCGGTCGCGCCCCTGCCCGTCGGATTCCAGCACGTGGCCGTGGCGCAGGTCGGTGATGCCCGCGCTGCGCAGCTGCGCCAGCCGTGCGAAGGGGCGCGAATACGGCGTGCTGCCCAGCAGGATGTCCACCCAGTGGCCGGCTTTTTCCAGCGGCGCGCCATGGTGGGGCGTGCCCAGGCACACCAGGTGGCGCAGCAGCGCCGGCCAGCCCAGCCCCTGCGCCACCGCCTGGTGGCACGCACTGCGCGCGACCAGCCCGCCCATGCTGTGGGCCAGCACCGCCACCTCCGTCACGGGCACCGGCCAGTCCCTCACGAGGGATTCCAGCTGCGCCGCGAGCTCCGCGCCATTGGCGCAGGTGTGCAGGCCCGTGTTGTAGCGCAGGTAGACCGGCGTGCAGCCCAGCGCCTGCGCGAGGTAGGCGCCATGGTCATGGCCGCCGTGCCGCCACTGCAGATCGTTCATGCACAGGCCGTGGACCAGCACCAGCACCTTGCCGGTGGCCGCGCCGCTGGCGGCCAGGGCGGGCAGGTCGAGCGGCAGCCCCTCCCGGTGGAACCCCATGCGGGTGCACAGCGGGTTGCCGTCGCGCTGGAGGCGGTCCCCCATCACGCCGTTGAGGGCGGCCAGCACGGCCTCGCGCTCCCACTGCACGCCGGTGTGCGGCACGGCAGGCTCGAAAAACGGCTCCAGCCGCGCCAGGCCCGCCTGCAGCCCCGCATCCACGAGCCATGTCACGCCCCGAATGCTCTGGTAGACCAGCCCCGTGAGGCCCCGCGCCTGCCCGGGCTGCGCCCCGCCAGGCAAACCCAGGGTGCCCAGCACCGACTGGTGCACGCCCTCTGCCACGCGGCTGATGCCCGTGGTGGCCTGCGTGGCCAGCCGTGCCACGCCGCGCAGGTCGGAAACGCGCAACTGCCGCAGGGGGCCCGGCGTGGAGGGTTCGGCGGGGCGCCTTGCCCCGGGGCCGGCTGCATTGGCGCCGCGGCGCGGTGATGGGGACATGGGTGGAAAGGCTCCGTTCAGGAATGGTCAAGCGACACAGGAAGAAGCCGGGGCGCCCGGCCTGTCAGAACCGTTCGCCGGGAGAAAGGTAGCGCCACTGCCCGACCGGCAGGTTGCCCAGGGTGACACGGCCGATGCGAATGCGCTTGAGCCCCACCACCTTGAGCCCCACCAGCTCGCACATGCGGCGGATCTGGCGCTTCTTGCCTTCGGTGAGCACGAAGCGCAGCTGCTCGGGGTTCTGCCAGTCGACCTGGGCGTGCTTGAGCGGCTGGCCGTCGAGCGCCAGGCCGTGGCACAGCCGCGCGAGCTGTTCGCGCGGGAAGGCCGACTGCACGTCGGTGGCGACATCGCCGTACTGCACGCGCACGAGGTACTCCTTGTCCACCGTGGAGTCCTCGCCGATGAGCTGGCGCGCCACGCGGCCGTCCTGGGTGAGAACGAGCAGGCCCACCGAATCGATGTCCAGCCGCCCGGCCGGCGCCAGGCCACGCAGCTGCGGCGGCGAGAACCGGTTGCGGCTGGGGTCGTCGCGCCAGTGCGTGCGGGGGTTGATCAACGCCACGGCGGGCGTGTGGCCGTCCTCGGCCTGCCCGCTCACATAGCCCATGGGCTTGTGCAGCAGGATGGTGACGCGCTGCTCCTGGAACCCCTGGGCGACCTTGTCGACCTCGATGCGGTCGGTGGGCAGCACCTGCACGCCCATCTCCGCGACCTCGCCATTGACCTTGACCCAGCCCTGGGCGATCCAGTCATCCGCCTCGCGCCGGGAGCACATGCCCAGCTCGGCCATGCGCTTGTTCAGGCGGGAGCTGACCAGGCCGTTGGGTGCCACGGTGCGTGCGGCAGGAGGGGGTGCCTGCCGCACCGGCGCGACAAAGCCACCCGACGCCGTGCGGTAGGTGGGCGGTGCGGGCGCGCGGGAGGGCCGGGGCGGCGGCGCGGGACGGGCGGGCGCTGCCTTGGCCGCCTTGGCTTCGATGACGGGACGGCGAAGCACGGGGCGCGGCGCGGGTGCGGACGGGCCGCCGGCATCCGGGGCGGGAGCCGCCGCGGGGCCGGCGGGCGGACGGGAACTGGAAGAGGACATTGCGCGTATTTTCGCCTGTGGGCCGCACGGGCCTTGCGGGCCCGGCGCGGAAAGGCCGGCCGGCGGTGCCTCTGCGGCATCCGCCTCCGGTGAAAAACCGGACAGCTTACCCCTGGCGCGCCTGCCAGGCCAGGAAATCATCGACGGGCAGGGGCCGTGCAATGTGGTAGCCCTGCGCCTCGTCGCACGCCAGTGAGCGCAGCCGCTCCAGGATGTCCGCGGTTTCCACGCCCTCGGCCACCACGCTGAGCCCCAGGTTGTGCGCCAGGTCGATGGTCGAGCGCACGATCATCGCGTCGTCCTCGCCCGCCGCCATGCCCATCACGAACGATTTGTCGATCTTGAGCTCGTCCACCGGCAGGCGCTTGAGGTAGGCCAGCGAGGAGTACCCCGTGCCGAAATCGTCGATGGAGAGCTTGAAGCCCTGCTGGGACAGGCGGTTGAGCATGGCCTCGGCGCGCTGGGGGTCGTCCATGATGGCGCTCTCGGTGATCTCCAGGCAGAAGGCGCTGGCGGACACGCCATGGCGCACCAGGATGTCGGCCAGCCGCGCGCTGAGCTCCGGGTCCAGCAGGTCGCGCGTGGACAGGTTGACCGAGACCCTGAGCGGCAGGCCCCGGGTGCGCGGGTCGGCCAGCAGGCGCGCGACCTCCTCGAACATCCACAGCGTGAGCTGGCGCACAAAGCCCGTCTGCTCGGCGAACGGGATGAACTGCATGGGCGGCACCAGGCCGCGCTGCGGATGCTGCCAGCGCACCAGGGCCTCGGCGGCCAGGCCGGGCTGGCCGCGCAGCGCCACCTTGGGCTGCAGGTACAGGCGCAGTTCGCGGTGTTCGACGGCGCGGCGCAGTTCGGTCAGCAGGGACAGGGTCTGCGTGCTGGCCGAATCGAACGACGCGTCGTACTGCAGCGCCCCGCTGAGCTTGCGCTTGGCGGCGTACATGGCGATCTCGGAACGGCTGAGCAGCGTGTCGGCATCGTCCGCGTCGCCTGGCCAGCAGGCAATGCCGATGCCGGCGCTCAGGTCCACCGTCTGGTCCTCGAAGGCCAGCGGCTCCTCGAACGAGCGCGTGATGCGCAGCGCGGTGTCGTGGGCGGCGGCCGCATCGGCGCCCTGCAGCAGCACGGCGAATTCGTTGCCGCCCAGGCGTGCCACCATGTGGCCGGGCAACGGCACCTGCTGGCGCAGGCGCTCGGCCACGGCCTGCAGCAGGCGGTCGCCGAAGGCATAGCCGAGCACGTCGTTCACATGCTTGAAGCGGTCCAGGTCGAGCGTGAGCACGGCCAGCGGCTGCGGTGGCCCTGCCGCCACGCCGCCCGCGCCCGCGATCGCCTGCACCACCGCTTCGCGAAAGCGCTCCCGGTTGGGCAGTCCGGTGAGCCGGTCCCAGTAGGCCAGGCGGCGGATTTCCGTTTGCTGCGCGCCGATGTCCACGCGCATATGGTCGAACGAGCGCGCGAGGTTGCCGATCTCGTCGCTGCGGGCGGTGTGCGCCAGCGGCACGTCGTACTCGCCGCGCGAGAGGCGCTGCGTGGCGGCCAGCAGCGAGCGCAGCGGCGTGGTCAGGCGCTGCGCCACCAGCCCCGTGCCCACCGCGAACAGCAGCACGCCGGCGACGGTGATGATGGCCAGCAGCACCTGCAGCTGGCGGTAGGGCGCGAGCACCTCGTCCACCGAGCGCAGCAGCAGCGCCTGCACCTCGCCGCCCACGCTGTGCAGGCGGATGGTGCGCGCCAGCAAGGTGCCTTCCGGCGTCTGCAGTTCACCCGAAGCAATTCCCTGGCGCTGCAGCAGCGCCAGCGGGCCGGGCGGCAGCGTGCTCACGGGCACCTGGACCGAGCCGTCCGCGCCCTGGACGACCAGCGCCACATGCACCGACAGCAATTGCCGCATCTCGTCGGCCAGCGGCTGGTGGATGGGAAAGCCCATCAGCACCCAGCCGATGACCACCGGTGCGCGCAGCGGCACCATCACGAACTGGTAGGGCACGCCGTCCATCACCGCGATCTGGCTGCCCTGGGCCTGCGCGGCCAGCGGCGGCACCAGTTCGCGCAGGGTGGCCGGAAACGCCTCCATGCTGCCCGACAGGCTGACCGCGCGCAGCGCGAGGTCGGTGCCCAGCAGCGCCGTCACGGCGGCGCCGATGCGGCTGCCGTGGTTCTCCAGCACGGACTGGATGGTTTCCTCGTCGCCCGAATTCACGGCGGAGCGAAAGCCGTAGTCGGCCGCGAGCAGGGCCGAGCCCTGGCGCAGCTTGTCGGCGTTCTGTTCGAGGAGCCGGCGCCAGACGTTCTCGTCCAGGTCCAGGGCCTGGGCGATCTGGGCGCGCGCATTGCGCTCGATGGTGGCGCGCACCACCGCAAAACCCGCCGCCTGCACGATGAGCAGCAGCAGCAGCGAGAGTCCCACCAGCCGCAGGATCAGGCTGCGCCGCAGCAGGCGCAGCTGCATCAAGGCTGCAACCCCGCCAAACGCACCGACGCGGCGGCGCCGCCGGCGGCGGGCACCGTCAGCGCCTGCTCCTGCGCGGGGGCGCCCACCGGCAGCCGCGTGTGCCAGGCGCGCAGCGTGTAGGTGCCGGGCGGCACATTGTCGAGCTGCGCCCTGCCCGTGGCGGCGGAGCTGCGCGCGTAGTGCGGGGTGTCCACCACCAGGATCCAGCCCACCATCTGGTCGTGGATGTTGCAGCCGAGCACCACCACGCCCGGCCGGTCGAACAGCACGGGATTGGAGGGCGTACCGGTGTAGAGCTTGAGCTCGAATTTCTTGGCGGGCGAGAACGAATAGACGTGGTGGCGCACCGAGTCATGGTTGGGAAAGCGCACCTCGGTGCCCACCGGCACCACGAGCACGCCGGGCACGAACCTTCGTTTCTCCTGCGCCATCTCCACACTGGCCAGCGGCCGGGCCTGCCGGGCCGCGTCGGCCGAGTCGAGGAACACCACGGCGTCGGCCAGCGGCTTGCCCGCGGTGTCCAGCACGTCCACCTGCACCGTGGCACCCCGCGCCGCCGTGGCCAGGCCCGCCATGCACGCACCGGCCAGCAGGAACGCGGCCACCGGGCGCCCGGTGCGGCGCGCGGGAAAGCAGGCATGCGTCATGGTTCGATGGCCATGCCCAGCAAGGGCGCGCCCTCGCCCACCCTGCCCAGCGCACGGGTGGCGCCAGTGTCCAGGTTCACCAGGTGCAGCCGCGTCTGGCCGTCGGCCGGCGTGCGCACGGCGATCAGCGCGGTGTTGCCGACATCCGAGATGTCGAACGACACATCGGTCAGGGGCCCCAGGCCCAGCGGCCCCACGGTGCGCAGCTGGCCGGTGTTGGGCGACACCACGGGCGTGGCGCCTTCCCGCGAGCCCTGCGTCACCAGCACGCCGAGCGCACGGTCGATGGCGTAGTTGGTGGTGAGCTTGCCGTCCTGCGCGTTGTAGGTATAGGCGGCGCCCGCGATATCGGGCGCGCGGCCGGCGTTCGTGTCGCTCCAGGCATAGCGCAGGGCCGGGTCGGGCTGCACGCCCTCGACGGCCGGGTCGCCGTCCACCACGGCGCCGGTGTCCGGGTGCAGCCGCAGGTTCTGGCCCGCGTTCGAGACGACGCGGATGCGGTCGGCCACGGGGTTGAAATCAAAGCCGAAGGCCGTCCCCCGCAGGGCCAGGACGGCCGGCGTTGGGCCCACGGGGCGCAGGGCCCCGGTGGGGATGTCGAGCGTGTACAGCCGCCCCGCCTGCGAGAGCGCATACAGCACGCCGCGCGCCACGCGAAAGTCCAGGCCCACCAGTCGCTCGCCCGGGGCCAGGCCCGTCACGGAGCGGCGCTCCAGGATGCGCTCCGGCTGGCCGGCATGGAAGGTGATGAGCTCGTGCGACGCCGTGACCGCGACGACCAGTTCGCGCTGGTCCGGCCCGGGCGCGGGTGCCGTGGCGCAGCTGGCGAGCGCGGCGACCACCAGCGCGGCGGCGGCGGCGCGGCACGCCAGGGGGAGGGAAAGCGGGTTCATCCTGAGGCCTCACATCTGTAACGGGTTTATACATGATGGGGTGCGCCACCGGGAGCCACCGGCCAACGAAGCACCCGCCAAATGCTACCAATCAAATAGCAAAAAACCCAATGCAATACGCCGCCTTGCTGCGTTTTCCTTCATTTTCCACAGCCTCCACCCCGCCTTCTGCCCTGCGGGAGTGGTGCACGCCCTGGAAGGCCATTTGTAACAAACGCCCATGCACAACGGGCATGGCGCCATCCGCAAGCCTCATGACACTTCTTGTCAATTCTGCCTACACTGCCCTGGGCCGGCGTGCGGGTCGCGGCCGCCGGCCCGGCTGATGCGGGCCCCGTTATTGCTTTGCCTTGTGCATCCCGATCCATTGCACCCAGAGACCTCAAGGAACACCATGCCGGCCGCTTCATCACTCAAATCCCTGTCGATCTCCAGCCGGCTCGGCCTGGGCTTCGGCTGCATGCTGGTGCTGGTGGTGGCCGTCGCTGCCGTGGGCCAGCTTTCCGTGGGCAAGGTGCATGAGCAGATGCGCCAGGTCACCGGTGCCGGCGCCAGCAAGTCCAAGCTCGTCAACGGCATGCTGGAGAGCGTGAGCGCCATCGGCATCCAGAGCCGCTCGGCGGCCATGCTCAACGACATCGACCCCAAGCAGGCACACGAACAGATCGCTGCCATTTCCGCGACGCTCAAGGAATACGGCCGCCAGGAAACCGCCCTGGGCGAACTCCTCACCCCCGCCGGCGCCACGCCCGCCGAGATCAAGCTGCTGGGCGAGGTACAGGCGCTGGGCCGCAAGGCGCGCCCCGAGCTCGACAACGCGATCAAATCGGCCGACGACGGCGACACGGTGAGCGCGACCCTGGCACTGATGACCCGCGTGGCGCCCGTGGAAACCGCGTGGCGCGCCAAGCTGCGCGAACTCATCGAGCTGCAGAACAGCCTCAACGCCGACGCCACGGCCTCGGCCGAGCAGACCCAGAGCAACGCCCGCATGGTGGGCGGCCTGCTGGTGCTGCTGGCCATCGGGCTCGGCGCGCTGATCGCGTGGCGCATCACCGCCAGCATCACCGCCCCCATCGGCCGCGCCGTGGTGGTGGCGGAACGCATCGCGCGCGGCGACCTCACCTCGCAGGTGGAAGTGCGCATCCAGGACGAAACCGGCCGCCTGCTGGAAGCCATCGCCGCCATGCAGGAGCGCCTGCGCACGCTGGTGGGCGAGATCGGCCAGACCGCCGACTCCATCCTCGTGGCCAGTTCGGAAGTCGCCTCGGGCAACCTGGACCTGAGCCAGCGCACCGAGCAGACCTCGCACAATCTGCAGGGCGCGGCCACCGCGCTGGTGGACCTGACCGGCACCGTGTCGCAAAGCGCCGACTCGGCCCGCCAGGCCAACCAGCTCGCGTCCACCGCGTCCGACGCGGCCACGCGCGGGGGCGAGGTGGTGTCGCAGGTCGTGCGCACCATGGACACCATCAGCGCCAGTTCGCGCAAGATCGCCGACATCATCAGCGTGATCGACGGCATCGCCTTCCAGACCAACATCCTGGCCCTCAACGCCGCGGTGGAAGCCGCCCGCGCCGGCGAACAGGGCCGGGGCTTCGCCGTCGTGGCGGGCGAAGTGCGCAGCCTGGCCGGCCGCTCGGCCAATGCCGCGCGCGAGATCAAGGCCCTGATCGGCGCCAGCGTCCATCAGGTGCAGGAGGGCAGCACCCTGGTGAACCACGCGGGCAAGACCATCGAGGAGCTGGTGCTGTCGGTGCGCCGCGTGTCCGACATCATGGGCGAGATCACCGCCGCCACGCAGGAACAGAGCCAGCGCATCGGCCACGTGAGCCATTCGGTGGGCGAACTCGAGGAAATGACGCAGCAGAACGCCGCCCTCGTGGAGGAAGGGGCCGCGGCGGCCGACAGCCTCAAGGACCAGGCGGGCCGCCTCACCCAGATGGTGGGCACCTTCCGCCTCACGCGCGATGGCGGCGGCGAGAACCACTGGAGCGGCGGCGCCGCATCACCCGCGCCGGTGCCCGTACCGGCGCCCCCGCAGCGCGCCAGCCTGCAGCCCCCTTCGCGCGGCCAGCAACCCTCGCTGCCGGGCTGAGGCCCGCCGCCGCTCAAACGCCCTGCTGCAGCGGGAAGATGCTCGAGCGCAGCGCCAGCAGATCCAGCACGCGCAGGCCGCCGTATTCCACCCGGATCGCGCCCTGCGCCTCCAGCGCCGCCAGCGCCTCGTTCACGCGCTGGCGCGACAGGCCCACCAGATAGGCCAGCTCCTGCTGCGTGATGCGCAGCACCTCCCCCACGCCGGGGTACAGCACCGGGTTGAACAGCGATGCCAGGCTGCGGGCCACGCGCACGTCGGGGTTGTTCAGGCGGTCGATCTCGCGCGCGGCGATGAACTGGCCCAGCCGCTCGTTGAGCTGGTTCATCACGAAGCGGTTGAAGCCGATGGAGTGGTCCAGCAGCCAGTGGAAGCTGTCGATCGGCAACCCGGCCACCACGCTCTTGCGCAGCGCCTGGATGTTGTAGCGGTAGGGCTCGCGCTTCAAGGCCGTGCCCTCGCCAAACCAGCCCCCGGGCGGCAGGCCGGCGTAGGTCATGGTCTGCCCCTGCGCGTTGTCGCTGCTCATCTTGAGCAGGCCCTCCACCACGCCAAACCAGTAGGTCACCGGCCGCCCCACCCGGCAGACGTAGTCGCCCGCGTTGGCGTCCCCCACCAACAGCGACGCCACGGCCCGCTCGCGCTCGGCGGGCAGCAGCAGGCTCAGCCAGGGTATGCCGCCGAGCTCGTCCACCGTGGGCGGCCGGCGCCGCTGGTGGAGCGAAAGATCCTGGTTCATGCGTGAGTCCATGGCGGTGCGGGTCCGGGGGAGAGCGACAAAGGGGGCATGCGATGCGGGAATACCACGACCCGGATTGTCGTCAGAACGACAAAAAAATGTCAATTGTGACGGGATGATGTCGCCTCCCCAGCAGCCGATGCGCCCGCCTGGGCCACCCGAGGAGACACGCATGCCCGACAACCACCCGCCCGCAGGCCTGGCACGGCCAGCCATCCGCCCTTCGCCACGCCTTGCCCGGCGCCAGCTGCTGGCCGCGGCCGTCAGCCTGCCCTGGCTGGGACTGGGCAGCGCCCGCGCGCAGGAAGGGGCCATCCGGATTGCACAGTCCACCGCCCTCACCGGCCCGCTGGGCGATCTCGGCTCGGCCATGCACCAGGGCGCCAAGGCGGCGTTTGCAGGCATCAATGCACGGGGCGGCATCCACGGCAAGACCATCGAGCTGGTCACCCAGGACGACAGCTACGACGTGCCCAAGGCGCTGGCCAACGTGACGCAGTTCCTGGCCGATCCGGGCACCTTCGCGCTGTTCAACTGCATGGGCACGCCCATGATCGACGCCATGCTGCCCAAGGTGGTCGACAGCGGGATCCCGTTCTTCGCGCCGTTCACGGGCGCGCAGCTGAGCCGCACCAAGAGTGCCCGCAACGTGTTCAACATCCGCGCGAGCTACGCCGACGAGGCCGAAAAGCTGGTGCAGCACCTGTCCACCATCGGCATCCAGCGCATCGGCATCGTCTACCAGAACAACTCGTTCGGCAAAGAGGTGTTCACCGCCGCCAAGCAGTCGATGGACCGCCTCAAGCTGCCCGAGGCGCTGACCGTGACGGTGGAGAACAATGCCTCGGACGCGGGCACGGCGGCGGCCAAGCTGGCGGGCGGCAACCTCGAGGCCATCGTGATCGGCCTGGCGGGCAAGCCCACGCTGGAGTTCGTGAAGGCGTTCCGCGCCATCAAGCGCGGCGTGACGCTGTATGCGCTGTCGGTGATGGGCACGCCCGCCACCGTGAAGGCCCTGGGCGCGGACGCCACGGGCATGGCGATCTCGCAGGTCGTCCCGCTGCCCTCCAATGCGGTCATGCCGGTGGTGCGGGACTTTCAGGCGGCCTGGAAGGCGGCGGGCGCCACCGCAGAACCTTCGCACCTGGCGCTGGAGGGCTACATCAACGCCCGCGTGTTCGCCGAGGCACTGCAGCGCGCGGGGCGCAACGCCACGCGCGCCGCCTTCATCGATGCCACCTGGAACCTCAAGAAGTGGGACCTGGGCGGCTTCGAGATCCATGCCACCACCCCGGACCGCAACGCCTCGCGTTTTGTCGAGCTGACGCTGGTCGGGCGCGACGGGCGCTTCCTGCGCTGAGCCCGGGCCTCGGCGGCCTTCGGCCGTTCTGCCCTCCCCCGGCCACCGGACGGGCGCCGCCCGCCCCGTGGCGCGGGCGGAATCAGGGCACCTGAACCACCACCGCGGCGGACAGGGGGCCTTCGTTGCCGGACGCATCCAGCATGCTGACCTGGTAGCTGTGGCTGCCGCTGGGCGCGGTGGTGTCGGTGTAGGCCGGATCGGTGACCGTGGCGATCGCCACGCCGTCGCGGTACACCCGGTAGCTGGCGGCACTGCTTGCAATGAAGGACTTCTTGACCGCCTGCATCTGCGGGTTGGTGCCGGACTGCGGCAGATAGCCGTAGTTGATGGTCCACACCAGCGTGCCGCCCAGGCCCTGCTCGCGCACCCATTTGCCCTTCTCGGCGATGGAGCGCTCATCCTCGAAGCTCAGGTAGGTGACCGGCGTGGAGCCCCGGTACCAGGGCTGCGAGTACGTGATGTACCCCTGCTTGGCCACGTCGTCCCAGCGATACGCGGCGCCGGGCTGCCCGAAGGCGTTTTCCTCCACCAGGCGCTGGTAGTTGTTCATCCAGTCGCCGTTGTCCACCCAGCCCTGCATGCCCGTGAGGTCCTGGCGCGGCCCCGTCACCGGACGGGGGTAGTACACGCCGTAGAGCCCGATGCCAATGCCCAGCTTGGTGCGCGGTACGCCCGCGCTCAGGTAGGCCTGCACCGTGGAGGCGATGGACGTGGGGTGCAGGTCGCCCTCGCCGAACAGGGGGGAGTGGTGCCACGACTTCCAGCCCCAGTCGCCCGCCATGCTGTAGGTCATCAGGTTGTACTGGTCCACCAGCTCGGCCACCTGGGCGTGCCAGGGCGTGATGTCCGGCTGGTTCTTGTTCACCCAGAAGCCGGGCCAGCTCAGTTCCAGCGGCGCGTTCGGCGCCTGGTAGCGGGCACGCAGCGCCGAGGCGGCGCGCAGCTCGCGCAGCAGCGCCAGGGCCTGGGCGCGGCCGACCTCGGTGTCCAGCTTTTCTTCCCAGTCGATGTCCACGCCGTCGTAGTTTTTCTGCACCGCCTTGTCGAGGATGTTCTTGATGAAGCGTGCGCGCACCGTGGGGTTCGCCGTGGCGGCGATGAACCCCGCGCCATCGCTGTCCCCGCCCACCATCATCACCGCCTTGACGCCCGCCGCATGGGCCTTGGCGATCAGCGCGTCCTCCACGTTGGCCAGATGGCCCGTTCCGGCGCCCTCCAGCAGATCGCCCGCCTGTCCGCCGGGCAGCGAGCCCAGCGCGGGCGCATAGCGGCCGAACACGAAATGGGTCATGGTGGTCATGTCCACGGCGTCCGGCGGGAACAGGTTCCAGAACCAGCCCGCGTAGTAGCCATTGACCCACTTGCCGCTCTTGGTCACGGGGTTCCAGCCAACACGCACGCCCTGCTGGGTGGCCGTGGCGGTGACGCCGCCCACCGGGGGCAGCGGGTTGCCTGCGTCCACCGTCACGTTGACGAGCGCGCTGGTGGCCTGGCCCGCGCTGTTGACGCACTCCAGCGTGTAGGCGGCGCTGGCGGCAGGACTGACCTGCTCGCTGCCCTGCACCGGGCGCGCACCGCTCCAGCCACCCGAGGCGGTGCAGCCGGAGGCGTTCTGCGACTGCCAGTCCAGGCGCGCGCTTTCTCCCGGCCGGATGCGGCTGGGCGTCGCGGCGAAGCTGGCGATGGTGGGGGGCACCGGCGGCGGACTGTTGCGCACGAGGATCACCGTGGAGGCCCCGGTGGCGTCTCCCTGCGCGTTGCTGCAGCTCAGGCTGTAGGTGGTCGTCACCACCGGGCTGGCGGGGGCGGTGCCGCTGACGGGGCGGTCGCCGCTCCAGCCGCCGGATGCCGTGCACGTGGCGGCGTTCTCGGTGCTCCACGCCAGGGTGCTCGTGGCGCCAGCGTCAATGGTGCCCGGGTCCGCCCCGAACGACAGGATGCGTGGCGGCGCGGGCGGCGGCGGCTCGGCCCCGCCTTCGATGACGAGCTGGGCCAGGCCTTCTCCGCCGGCCTCGAAATACTCCATGCGCACCGTATGGTTGCCGGCCGCCAGGGGCAGTTCGGCCACGTCCATCGTGATGCCGTGCGGGGTCCAGTTGTCGATCACCCGCTGGCCGTTGACGAACACGCGCACGCCATCGTCGGTGAACGTCACGAACCGGGCGGTGCCGGCCGCAAAGGGCACCGAGGCCGTCCAGCGCGCCGAGAAACCGTCCACCGGCAGCCGGGGGTCGGGGCTGTCGGTCATCCAGTAGCGGTCGATCGGCCCCTCCTCGCAGCGGGTCAGCACCGGTGCGCCGGACAGTCCGGTATTGGGAAAGTACTCCGCCAGCCACTGGCCCGGCGCGCAACTGGCCTGCGCCATCGCGCTGCCGCCGGCCAGCATCCAGGAGGCGGCCAATAGCCGCAGCAGGGTCCCGGCATGGCGGGACCGGATGCGCCAGGAGCGCGCTGCGCGCTCCCTCGCCGCTGGTAGATGGGGCATGGTGAAATTTCTCCTGGAAGACAAGGCAAAGGGCAAAAGAAAACAAAAACGCCGCGCGGCAGAACGGTGTGATTCCTGAATCAAATGTGGCTTTGACGCTTGTCCCATATTGATTCTTTGCTATTGGATTCATACCGGCAGCAGGCACGGCGCTTTGGCGGCGGCAGGCAGGAACGCAGGCCTTGCAGGCAGCGCTCCGCCACCGGACCCATTGTCCGAAGGGGTGGGCGGCAAATCCATCCGACTGATGTCCTACGACCTTGTGCGCCGGGTCGTAAGACCCGCTCCACCCACCCACCCCGAACACGGCGCGCGGCAGAAAGGCGTGGCCGCCCCGTGCACCGGCGCGGCCCCCCCGGTGGCGCACCGCGGTCCACCGGCCCGCACGGAACCCAGGCGTTCGCCGCCCTGCGGCGGCGGCCAGCCCCGCAAAAGCGCGCTCAGCGCGGCCCGCGCCAGGAGAGCAAAAGAGTCCACGGCCGCGCCACGGGCGGCCCTGGTGGAGCGGCAGGCGTCATGCAGACGCACCGGCCGGCATCCCAGGGGGTGCCGGCGCCCCGGGGACGCCCTATTGCGCGGCCACCGCGTACCGGTAGCCGCGGAAGGTCCAGACCGTGCGCCCCGGCTCGATCTTCTCCAGCACCAGGCCCGGCGCGGCCTGGTCGCCCTCGTGCAGCACCTGCCCGTTGACGATGGCCATGCGGTACACCGGGTTGCTGGAATGCGTGGCCCCCGTGACCTTGAGCGCGGGCAACTGCGCGCGCAGGGTGTCCGGCAGGTCGGTCTGGGCGAACACCGGGCTCGCGGGCGGCGGCGCGGCGCCGGGGTCCTGCGTGGAGCGCGGGGCAGACCCGTTGGCTGGGAGCGGCGCGCCAAGCGACTCACGCGGGCGCGCCGGATCGGCCACCGGCGCCCGTGCGGCGGGTGGTGCCACCACCACCGCGGCCACAGGCCGCTCGCGCTCACGCGCGGTGCCGCCGCGCTTGTCCGCCGCGCGCTTGCTGTCCGCCGGGCGCGGCTCGGGTGCGGGTGCGGGCGCCGGCGGGGCCGTCCGGGCGAGCGCGGGCTCTGGCGGCGGCGCCGGCGCGGGCACGGAAGAAGCCAAGGGGGGCGGCGGCGCCACTGGAGCTGCCGTTGTGACAGGTGCTGTGGGTGTGGCGGGCGCGGCAGGGGCAGGCGCCACCACGGCGGGCGCGGCCGGGGCCATCGCCGTCGCCACCGGGGCCTGCGGCCGCAGGGCCCACCAGGTACCTCCGGCCGCCAGCACGGCCACGCCCACCACCACCGCCGCCACGGCCCAGAGCGGGGCCGGCGCCGCCCGGTGGACGGCGGGCAATTCCCCGGCCGCGGGCGCGGCCTGGGAGTGCAGGCCCGGCACGGCCCCCCGGCCACGTTCGGCGTCGGCACGCCGCAGCGCATCAAGGATGTAGGACATGGTCAGTCTCCGTTGCGCAGGCGCGGCTCGTTCACGCCCGTGGCGCGGTTGAGCAGCATGAGTGTCAGGGGGCCGGCACGGCCATCGGGCGTCACGCCCTGGGCCAGCTGGAAGCGGTGGATGCGCGACTGGCGCAGCGCGGGCGTCACCGGCCGGCTGCCGGAGCCCGTGCCGCCGGCCGCCTTGCTGGCCAGTTGCTGGTCCAGCCAGGCCGCGCCGGCCGGGGTGTCGCTGATCTCGCCGCGATCGGGCATGCCGGCCGGGGTGCGCCACAGCGTGGCGATGTCGCCGCGCCACGCCTGCGCCAGTTCGGCCACCGGCACCCGCAGCGTGCGGCCGCCGCCTTCCAGCGCGGCGGTCTCGCCGTCCAGGCCGCGCAGTAGCACGGAGACCGGGGCCTCGGCTTCATCCGACGGATACAGCGCGAGCAGCACGGGCCGGTCGATCTGCCGCACCAGGTTCAGGCCCGCGCGGCGGTTGCGGTAGCAGCGCAGCCCCTCGCGCGGCAAGGTGGCGCAAGCGTCCGCCCCCGCGGGCAGCTTCACGCCCCAGGCCGAGGCCAGCGCCTGCCAGGCCGGCGCATCGCTGGCGGGCTGCGCCAGCACGAATTGCTCCAGCGCGGAAGGTTGCGCCCCCGGCGGGATGGCGGCCGCGGCCGCCCCCTGCGCGGCGGACTCGGTGGACGCCGCCGCCAGCACCGCGGGCGCCACCAGGGGCGCGGCTATGGGCGGCGGGGGCGTGGCGGCGGGACGGGAGGCCGCGCGCGATGGAGCGGCGGCTCCGGCGCCCGTGGCCGCCTGCGGCCCCGGCTGCGGCGCGGGCCACAGGCCCAGCGCCCAGCCCGCCGCCGCCACGGCCACGGCACCCGCCACGGCGCCCAGGCCCGTGGACGCCCAGCGCGGCAGCGGTGGCCGCGCGCTGCGCGCCGCGGCGGCCGATGCCGGTGCGTCGAACACTTCGCGCGCGGCGCGGTTGACGATGGCCCTGGTGACCTGGCGCGCCCCCGCCGCGTAGGCGCCGAGCAGCGCCCGGTCGCACAGCAGGTTGATGCGCCGGGGCACGCCGTGGGAGAGCGCATGCACGCGCTGGATGGCGCGCCGCTCGAATGGGATCGGCCCGTTGAGCCCGGCCACGGCGAGGCGGTGCGCGATGTACTGCTGCGTCTCCTGCGGGGTCAGGGCGTCCAGGTGAAAGCGCGCGATCACGCGCTGGGCCAGCTGCTCCATCGAAGGCCGCGCCACCATGGCGCGCAGCTCGGGCTGGCCGATGAGAATGATCTGCAGCAGCTTGCGCTCGCTGGTCTCCAGGTTGGTGAGCAGGCGCAACTGCTCCAGCACGTCGGCCGCGAGGTTCTGTGCCTCGTCGATGATGAGCACGTTGTTGCGCCCCGAGGCGTGCGCGGCCAGCAGCGACGCGTTGAGCGGGTCGATGCAGTCCTTGACCGTCTCCACCCCCGGCACGGCCGGCTTGTGCGGCACGCCGAACTCGTCGCAGATGGAACGCAGCAGCTCGCCCACGGTGAGCTTGGGATTGAAGATGTAGGCCACGTTGCAGTTCGCCGGAATCTGCTCCAGGAAACAGCGGCACACCGTGGTCTTGCCCGTGCCCACCTCGCCGGTGAGCAGCACGAAGCCGCCGCCCGCGTCCAGCCCATACAGGAGGTGCGCCAGCGCCTCGCGGTGCCGCTCGCTCATGAACAGGTAGCGCGGGTCCGGTGCTATGGAAAACGGGGGATGCTGAAGACCGAAAAACGGGGCGTACATGCCGTGAGGATACCGCCCTGCCATGAAACGCCCCCCGGCCGTACCCGGGCACAGCGCGGGGCCTGCCCGGACAGGGAGGCAGGGTTTCACCCACCGAGTAGTTTCCCGTAAATTGTCGTCGGCAAGACAAGATGGCGTCAAAGTGGGTCCTAGCATTGGACCCAACGCGCTGCCACAAGGCACCCAGCCGCGCCCCGGCAGCCCCCGGGCCGACACCTCTTACTTTTAGGAACCGGAATGAAGACCACGTTCCCGCAATTGCTGCTCAAGCATGCCGCCGAGCGCCCCGACGCGCCGGCGCTGCGCGAAAAAGAATACGGCATCTGGCAGACCCACAGCTGGGCCGACCTGGTGCGCCTGGTGGAACAGGTGGCGGCCGGCCTGCACCTGGCGGGCCTGCAGCGCCACGAGCACATGGTGGTGATCGGCGCCAACCGCCCCCGCCTGTATGCCACCATGCTCGCGGCGCAATCGCTGGGCGCCATTCCGGTGCCCCTGTACCAGGACGCCGTGGGCGCCGAATGCATCTTCCCCCTGAACAACGCCGAGGTGCGCTTTTGCCTGGTGGAAGACCAGGAACAGGTCGACAAGCTGCTCGAGATCCGCGCGCAGTGCCCGCAGATCTCGAACATCTTCTTTGACGATCCGCGCGGCCTGCGCAACTACGAGGAAGAAGGCCTCGCGTCGCTGGACTCGCTGATCGAGGCGGGCAAGGCGCATGCCGCCAGGAACCCCCAGTGGTTCCGCGCCGAGGTGGCCAAGGCCCAGCCCGACGATGTGGCGGCGATGTTCTTCACCTCGGGCACCACGGGCAACCCCAAGGGCGTGGTGCACACCCACAGCACGCTGCTGGACCGCGCATCCGCGGGCGCCGAGTTCGACAAGCTCACCAGCAGCGAAGAGGTGCTGGCCTACCTGCCTCCGGCCTGGATCGGCCAGAACATCTTCAGCTACGCGCAGTGGCTGGCCTGCGGCTACGTGGTGAACTGCCCCGAGTCGGCCAGCACCGTGACCATCGACCTGAAGGAAGTGGGCCCCACCTACTACTTCGCGCCACCACGCATCTTCGAAGGCCTGCTCACCAGCGTGATGATCCGCATGGAAGACGCGGGCACCCTCAAGCGCAAGATGTTCCAGGCCTGCATGGCCGTGGCCCAGCGCGTGGGCCCCGCGCTCATGGACGGCCTGCCGGTGGGCACGCTCGACCGCATCAAGTACGCCCTGGGCAACCTGCTGGTGTACGGCCCGCTGCGCAACAACCTGGGTTTCAGCCGCGTGCGCGTGGCCTACACGGCGGGCGAGGCCATCGGGCCCGACCTGTTCACCTTCTACCGCTCCATCGGCATCAACCTCAAGCAGCTGTACGGCTCCACCGAGACCGCCGTGTTCGTGTGCCTGCAGCCCGACAACCAGGCGCGCGCCGACACCGTGGGCGTGCCCATCCGGGGCGTGGAGATCAAGGTCGCCGACAATGGCGAGATCCTGGTCAAGTCCGCCGGCCTGCTCAAGGAGTACTACAAGAACCCCAAGGCCACGGCCGAGGTGCTCACGGCCGACGGCTGGTACCACACGAGCGACGCGGGCTTCCTCGACGCGCACGGCCACCTCAAGATCATCGACCGCGTCAAGGACGTGGGACGCATCAAGGGCGGCGCCAACGACGGCGCCATGTTCGCGCCCAAGTACGTGGAGAACAAGCTCAAGTTCTTCCCGCACATCAAGGAAGTCGTCGCCCTGGGCGACGGCCGCGAGAAGGTGTGCGTGATGGTCAACATCGACTTCGACGCCGTGGGCAACTGGGCCGAGCGCCGCAACCTGCCCTACGCGGGCTACACCGACCTGGCGCAAAAGCCCGACGTGTACGAGCTGATCCGCGAGTGCATCGAGAAGGTCAACGCCGACCTCGCCACCGATTCCATGCTGGCGGGCAGCCAGGTCAGCCGCTTCCTGGTGCTGCACAAGGAGCTCGATGCCGACGACGGCGAGCTCACGCGCACCAACAAGGTCCGCCGCGGCTTCATCGCCGAGAAATACGGCGTGCTCGTGGACGCTCTCTACGCGGGCCGCACCGAGCAGTACATCGAGACCCAGGTCAAGTTCGAGGACGGCCGCACCGGCAGCGTGAGCGCCACCCTGAAGCTGTCGGACACCAAGACCTTCGCGCCGGTGAAAAAGGCCGCATGACCCCGCACCCCACCCATTGAGTCCAGGCATTCAATCCATGACCAAAAAGAAGATCGGTGACGTCATCCTCGACGTCAAGAACATCAGCCTGCGGTTTGGCGGTGTGAAGGCGCTGACGGACATCTCGTTCAACGTCAAGGAGCACGAGATCCGCGCCATCATCGGCCCCAACGGCGCGGGCAAGAGCTCCATGCTCAACTGCATCAACGGCGTGTACACGCCGCAGGACGGCTCCATCACCTTCCGTGGCAAGACCTTCTCGCACATGAACTCGCGCCAGGTGGCCGAGATGGGCGTGGCGCGCACGTTCCAGAACCTGGCGCTGTTCAAGGGCATGAGCGTGATCGACAACATCATGACCGGGCGCAACCTCAAGATCAAGAGCAACCTGCTGATGCAGGCGCTGCGCATCGGCCCCGCCGAGCGCGAGGAGATCCGCCACCGCGAATACGTCGAGCACATCATCGACTTCCTGGAAATCCAGGCCTTCCGCAAGACCCCCGTGGGCCAGCTGCCCTACGGCCTGCAAAAGCGCGTGGACCTGGGCCGGGCCCTGGCCATGGAGCCCCAAGTGCTGCTGCTCGACGAGCCCATGGCCGGCATGAACGTGGAAGAGAAGCAGGACATGTGCCGCTTCATCCTCGACGTGAACGACGAGTTCGGCACCACCATCGTGCTCATCGAGCACGACATGGGCGTGGTGATGGACATCAGCGACCGGGTGGTGGTGCTCGACTACGGCAAGAAGATCGGCGACGGCAGCCCCGACGAAGTGCGCAACAACGAAGACGTGATCAGTGCCTATCTGGGCACGAGCCACTAAGGGCGGGAGAAAAAAACAATGGCATTCTTTCTCGAAACACTGATCGGCGGCCTCATGGCCGGCATGCTGTATTCGCTGGTGGCGCTGGGCTTCGTGCTGATCTACAAGGCATCGGGCGTCTTCAACTTCGCGCAGGGCGCGATGGTGCTGTTCGCCGCGCTGGCCATGGCCCGCTTTGCCGAGTGGATTCCCAAGTGGACGGGCATCAGCAGCCCCATCGTGGCCAACCTCGCGGCCTTCGTGATCGCGGGCGCCATCATGTTCGTGGTGGCCTGGCTGATCGAGAAGCTGGTGCTGCGCCACCTGGTGAACCAGGAAGGCGCCACGCTGCTCATGGCCACGCTGGGCATCACCTACTTCATGGAAGGCCTGGGCCAGACGCTGTTTGGCAGCGACATCTACAAGATCGACGTGGGCATGCCCAAGGACCCGATCTTCATGCTGGACAGCCTCTTCCAGGGCGGCATCCTGGTGAACAAGGAAGACGTGATCGCCGCCGCCATCGCCGCCGCACTGGTGGCGCTGCTGTCGGTGTTCTTCCAGAAGACGTCCACCGGCCGCGCCCTGCGCGCCGTGGCGGACGACCACCAGGCCGCGCAATCCATCGGCATTCCGCTCAACCGCATCTGGGTGATCGTATGGTGCGTGGCCGGCGTCGTGGCCCTGGTGGCCGGGATGATCTGGGGCAGCAAGCTCGGGGTGCAGTTCTCGCTGACCACGGTGGCGCTGCGCGCGCTGCCGGTGGTGATCCTGGGGGGCCTCACGTCCGTGCCCGGCGCCATCATCGGCGGGCTGATCATCGGCGTGGGCGAGAAGCTGTCCGAGGTGTACCTGGGCCCGTTCGTGGGCGGGGGCATCGAGATCTGGTTTGCGTATGTGCTGGCGCTGGTGTTCCTTCTGTTCAGACCGCAAGGTTTGTTCGGGGAGAAGATCATCGACCGCGTGTAACCCATAACAACAAGAACAGGAGACTTCCATGCTCTACCGCGAAAACGGCCAGTTCAAGACCAGCTACCGCGCCGACCAGCAGATCTTCCCCATCGCGCAGGACCGCATCGCCATCGCGCTGCTGCTGGCCGTCGCCTTCCTGGTCGTGCCCATGCTGGCCAGCGACTACATCTTCCGCGCCATCCTGATTCCCTTCGTCATCATGGCGCTGGCGGCCCTGGGGGTGAACATCCTCGTGGGCTACTGCGGCCAGATCTCGCTGGGCTCGGGCGCGTTCATGGCGGTGGGGGCCTATGGCGCCTACAACTTCTTCGTGCGCTTTCCGGGCATGCCGCTGATTCCGGCGCTGATCCTGGGCGGCCTCTGCGCCACGTTCTTCGGCATCCTGTTCGGGCTGCCCAGCCTGCGCGTCAAGGGCCTGTACCTGGCGGTGGCCACCCTGGCCGCGCAGTTCTTCTCCGACTGGATGTTCCTGCGCATCAAGTGGTTCACCAACAACTCGGACTCGGGCTCGGTGTCGGTGAACAACCTGCAGGTCTTCGGCCTGCCCATCGAGAGCGCCACCAGCAAGTACCTGTTCTGCCTGGCCCTGCTGGTCGTCGTGGCCCTGCTGGCCAAGAACCTGGTGCGTGGCGCCATCGGCCGCGAATGGATGGCCATCCGCGACATGGACGTGGCGGCGGCCGTGATCGGCATCCGCCCCATGTACGCCAAGCTCAGCGCCTTCGCCGTGAGTTCCTTCATCGTGGGCATGGCCGGCGCGCTGTGGGCCTTCGTGCACCTGGGCGCGTGGGAGCCCGCGGCCTTCTCGGTGGAAATCTCGTTCCGCCTCCTGTTCATGGTGATCATCGGCGGCCTGGGCTCCATCTCCGGGGGGTTCTTTGGCGCCGCCTTCATCGTGGTGCTGCCCATCGTGCTCAACCAGTTCCTGCCAGCCTTCATGGGCCTGTTCGGCATCGAGGTGTCCACCGCCGGTGTCTCGCACGCCGAGCTGATGATCTTCGGCGCGCTGATCGTGTGGTTCCTGATCGTGGAGCCGCATGGCCTGGCCAAGCTGTGGTCCACCGCCAAGCAGAAGCTGCGCCTGTGGCCCTTCCCGCATTGATTGATATGCACCCCCTGAGTCGCTTCGCGCCTTCCCCCTCTCCTTCGGGAGGGGGACGCCACCGGTGGCCTGGCAAAGCCAGTTCCACAGTGGCGCTGGCCTCGTGCATGCCAGTGCAAAGCTCGCAGCCCTTGAATCCGTCGGTTTCTTCCCCGTGCTTCAACACATTCATCCAAAGGAGACATCCATGAAGCTTTCGAAACTCGTGATCGCCGCTGCCGTGGTCGCCGCCGGTGCGTCGACCATCACCACCAGTGCCTTCGCACAAGCCAAGGAGCAGTTCTTCCCGCTGCTGTCGTACCGCACCGGCCCCTACGCGCCCAACGGCGTGCCATGGGCCAACGGCAAGCAGGACTACATCAAGATGATCAACGCCCGCGACGGCGGCATCAACGGCGTGAAGCTCACCTTTGAAGAATGCGAAACCGGCTACGCCACCGACCGTGGCGTGGAGTGCTACGAGCGCCTGAAGGGGCGTCCCGGCGTGTCGCTGTTCGACCCGCAGGCCACCGGCATCACTTTCGCGCTGACCGAGAAGGCCCCCGTGGACAAGATCCCGCTGATGACGCTGGGCTACGGCCTGTCGGTGGCGCAGGACGGCCAGGCGTTCAAGTGGAACTTCCCCTTCATGGGCAGCTACTGGACCGGCGCCGACATCCTGATCCAGCACATCGGCAAGGCCGCGGGCGGCATGGACAAGCTCAAGGGCAAGAAGATCGCCCTGGTGTACCACGACAGCCCGTTCGGCAAGGAGCCGATCCCGCTGCTGCAGGAACGCTCCAAGATGCATGGCTTCGAGCTGCAGATGCTGCCCGTGACCGCGCCCGGCGTGGAGCAGAAAGCCACCTGGCTGCAGGTGCGCCAGAGCCGCCCCGACTACGTGCTGCTGTGGGGCTGGGGCGTGATGAACTCCACCGCCCTCAAGGAAGCCCAGGCCACCGGCTATCCGCGCGACAAGATGTATGGCGTGTGGTGGGCTGGCGCCGAGCCGGACGTGCGTGACGTGGGCGAAGGCGCCAAGGGCTACAACGCGCTGGCCTTGAACACCTCGGGCCAGCAGCCCAAGGTGATCCAGGACATCCTGAAGAACGTGCACGACAAGGGCCAGGGCACGGGACCCAAGGACGAAGTGGGCTCGGTGCTGTACACCCGCGGCGTGATCATCCAGATGCTGGCCGTGGAATCGGTGCGCCGCGCGCAGGAGCGTTTCGGCAAGGGCAAGGTCATGACCGGCGAGCAGGTGCGCTGGGGCATGGAGAACCTGGCCCTGGACCAGAAGAAGCTCGACGCCATGGGCTTTGGCGGCGTGATGCGCCCCCTGTCCACGAGCTGCGCCGACCACATGGGCTCCACCTGGGCCCGCGTGCACACCTGGGATGGCGCCAAGTGGAACTTCTCGTCCGACTGGTACCAGGCCGATGAGCAGATCCTCAAGCCCATGATCAAGGCGGGCGCCGACAAGTACCTGGCCGACAAGAAGATGACGCGCCGGGATGCGGCGGACTGCCAGTCTTGATTCGGACCATCCCCCTGAGGCGCTGACGCGCCTTCCCCCTTCTCTCTTAGCGCTTCGCGCTGCGGGAAGGGGGACGCCACCAGCGCGGCGGGGCGGCCCTTGCGCGGTGGCCCTGGCCTGGGCAGCGACCGTTTCAAGGGCCAGTGAACAGCGGTTGCCTCTTTGGCAGCCGCCAATCCAAAGGGTTGTGCAGCAGCTTTTTGGATTGGCACAGGAAGGCAAGACCATGGACTCCAACAGCAACATCGTTCTCAACGTCAACGGCATCGAGGTCATCTACAACCACGTGATCCTCGTGCTCAAGGGCGTCTCGCTGCAGGTGCGCGAAGGCAGCATCGTGGCCATCCTGGGGGGCAACGGGGCGGGCAAGACAACCACGCTGCGCGCCATCTCCAATTTGCTCAAGGGCGAACGCGGCGAGGTCACCAAGGGCAGCATCGAGCTGCGTGGCGAGCGCATCGAGAACCTCTCGCCCGCCGACCTGGTGCAGCGCGGCGTGGTGCAGGTGATGGAGGGGCGGCACTGCTTCGCCCACCTGACGATCGAAGAGAACCTGATGACGGGCAGCTACACCCGTACCAGCAAGGCCGAGATCGCGGCCAACCTGGAGAAGGTCTACAACTACTTTCCGCGCCTGAAGACGCGCCGCACCTCGCAGGCGGCGTACACGTCGGGCGGCGAGCAGCAGATGTGCGCCATCGGCCGCGCGCTCATGGCCAACCCCAGCATGGTGCTGCTCGACGAGCCCTCCATGGGCCTGGCACCGCAGATCGTGGAAGAGGTGTTCAACATCGTCAAGGACCTGAACACCAAGGAAAAGGTCACCTTCCTGCTGGCCGAGCAGAACACCAACATGGCGCTCAAGTACTCGGACTACGGCTACATCATGGAAAGCGGCCGCGTGGTGATGGACGGCGCCGCCAGCGACCTGGCCAGCAACGAGGACGTCAAGGAGTTCTACCTGGGCGTGGGCGGTGGCGAGCGCAAGAGCTTCAAGGATGTGAAGAGCTACAAGCGGCGCAAGCGCTGGCTGGCTTGACGTGCCCCCTGAGGCGCTGCGCGCCTTCCCCCTCAGGGGGACGCACCCGGTGGCCTGGCGAAGCCAGTTCCACGGGTGCGCTGACGGGAGCAGCGCACTTTCTGAGACCACGGACGAATCCACTCCCAAATTCATAGCTGATTGCGATTGATGGACAAGCGCTAGAGGCCAATTTCACTTCAAACCACTTCACAAGGAACACCAGGCATGAGCACGTTCTATGACGCCCTGGAAACCCGCAGCCCCGCAGAGCGCGAAGCGGCCCTGATGGCCGCGCTGCCGCGGCAGATCGCCCATGCCCAGAAGGCATCGCCCGCGTTTGCCGGCATCCTGGCGGGCGTGGATGCCGCCGCCGTCACCAGCCGCGCTGCGCTGGCGCAGCTGCCCGTCACGCGCAAGTACGAGCTGCTGGAGCGCCAGCAGGCGGGCCGCGCCGCCAACGTGTTCGGCGGGTTCAGCGCGCTGGGCTTTGGCCCCGGCATGACCCGCGTATTCGCCAGCCCCGGCACCATCTACGAGCCCGAGGGCACGCGCCGCGACTACTGGCGCATGGCGCGGGCCATCCATGCCGTGGGTTTTCGCAGCGGCGAGCTGATCCACAACAGCTTCAGCTACCACTTCGTGCCCGCGGGCTCGATGATGGAAACCGGCGCCCATGCGCTGGGCTGCACCGTGTTTCCGGGCGGCACGGGGCAGACCGAGCAGCAGGTGCAGGCCATGGCCGAACTGCGGCCAGCGGGCTACATCGGCACCCCCAGCTTCCTCAAGATCATTGTCGAGAAGGCCGCGGAAATGGGCATCGCGCTGCCCAGCGTGACCAAGGCGCTGGTCTCGGGCGAGGCGTTCCCCCCCTCGCTGCGCGACTGGTTCGCCGAGCGCGGCATCAGCGGCTACCAGTGCTACGCCACGGCCGACCTGGGGCTGATCGCCTACGAGACCAGCGCGCGCGAGGGCCTGGTGCTCGATGAAGGCGTGATCGTGGAGATCGTGCGCCCCGGCACCGGCGACCCCGTGCCCGAGGGCGAGGTGGGCGAGCTGGTCGTCACCACGCTCAACCCCGACTACCCGCTGATCCGCTTTGGCACCGGCGACCTGTCGGCCGTGCTGCCCGGCGACTGCCCCACGGGCCGGACCAACACCCGCATCAAGGGCTGGATGGGCCGCGCCGACCAGACCACCAAGGTGCGCGGCATGTTCGTGCACCCCGGCCAGGTGGCCACCATCGCGCGGCGCTTTCCGCAGGTGCTGCGCGCGCGGCTGGTGGTCAGCGGCGAGATGGCCAACGACCAGATGGTGCTGCAGGTGGAGACCAGCGAAACCGCCGAGGGCCTGGCGCGCCAGCTGGGCGACGCCATCCGCGAGGTGACCAAGCTGCGCGGCGATGTGCAGATGGTGGCCCCGGGCACCCTGCCCAACGACGGCAAGGTGATCGAGGACGCGCGGAGTTACAAGTAGCCGCCTGCGTCGCCTTCGGCGCCTTCCCCCGAGGGGACGGCCCCCTCGCTGCGGGGCGGCCCTTGCTCGGCGCCTCCCGCCTGGCCTGCGCCGGTATCGAGCGCAGAGGACTGAAGCGGTGCGGTGCAAGCGTGCAGGCAGACAGACAGGCACCCGGTCACTGGACCACCTGCAGTTTGCGGCAACGCAAGAAATGCCCACTTGGCACGGCGGGTCACCGCAGTGTTTACCCTAATCAATACTCCTTTTTTTATAGCATTTAGCGCTTTATTAACGGGCGCTGCAGGCCTTTTTCACTTAAAGCCCCTGCCCCGGGCGGGCTACGTAATATCCGCAATGTTCCCGTAAACCCCCCTCGCTATCATGGCCCGTCATTCACAGGAGAGACCATGAAAAAGATGCTGAAACTCGCACTGATCGCTGCCGCCGCAGCCACCGCTTTCGGCGCCAGCGCCCAGGAGTTCCCCGCCAAGGACAAGACGATCACGATCGTGGTCCCCTACGCCGCGGGCGGCCCCACCGACCGCGTGGCGCGCGACCTGGCCGAAGCCATCCGCAAGCCCCTGGGCGGCATCAGCGTGGTGGTGGACAACTCCGCCGGCGCGGGCAGCACCATCGGCTCCGCCAAGGTGGCGCGGGCCGCACCCGATGGCTACACCCTGCTGCTGAACCACGTGAGCATGGCCACCATGCCCACCATGTACCGCAAGCTGGCCTTCAACGTGGCCAATGACTTCGAGTACCTGGGCATCATCAACGACGTGCCCATGACGCTCATCGCGCGTCCCTCGATGCCCGCGAACAACTACAAGGAACTGGCTGGCTGGCTGCAGCAGAACAAGGGCAAGATCAACCTGGGCAATGCAGGCCAGGGCTCGGCCTCGCACCTGTGCGGCCTGATCTTCCAGAGCGCCGTGCAGGTCGACATGACGGCTGTGCCCTACAAGGGCACCGCGCCCGCCATCACCGACCTGATCGGCGGCCAGATCGACCTGCTGTGCGACCAGACGACCAACACCACCTCGCAGATCGAGGCCAAGAAGGTCAAGGCCTACGCCGTGACCACCTCCAAGCGCCTGACGACGCCCGCCCTCAAGGACCTGCCCACGCTGGCCGAATCCGGCGTGAAGGACTTCAACGTGACCATCTGGCACGGCCTGTACGCGCCCAAGGGCACGCCCGCACCGGTGCTGACCAAGATCAACGAAGCCCTCAAGGTGGCCCTGAAGGACCCTGAGTTCATCAAGAAGCAGGAAGGCCTGGGCGCCGTGGTGGCCACCGACAAGCGCGTCGAACCCGCCGAGCACAAGAAGTTCGTGCTGTCCGAAACCGAGAAATTCGGCGCCGCCATCAAGGCCGCGGGCTCCTACGCGGACTGATCGGCACCTGCGCCCCCAGCCCGCGACCCTGCGGGCTGCGGTGCTCAGGATTGCTTGAAGGATTGAAGGAAGCAGGCAAGCCACCACGCCCCCCGGGGCCTGGTGGCTTTTTTCCTGCCCGCGCCGCCACGGGCCGCCGCACGCCGCCGCGCTCCGGGTAATCCATGTGAACCCCGGCATGCCGGCCCGCGTAAAAAGGGGACCACCGTGGCATTCTCTTGCCGGCAGATCCTCCCTCACAACGAAAGCCCGCCCATGGCGCAACATCGACAAGCCCACCACCACCACCACCTTGCGCGCAGCACCTCCCAGCCCCGCGCACCGGCGCGCAGCCGCCGCGAGGCCCTGGCGTTCGCATTCACCCTGAGCGCGCTGGGCGCCATGGCCATCGCGGCGGCCGCCACCCTGCTCGCGCCGGGCTCCGCCCACGCCCAGGCCACGCCCGCCGCGGGGGGCTGGCCCACCAAGCCCGTGCGCATCGTCGTGCCCTTCGCGCCCGGCGGCACCACCGACATCCTGGCCCGCGCGATGGCCCCCGAACTCTCGCGCGCGTTCGGCCAGCAGTTCATCGTGGACAACCGCGCGGGCGCGGGCGGCAACGTGGGCGCCGAGATCGTGGCGAAATCCCCCGGCGACGGCTACACCCTGCTCATGGGCACCGTGGGCACGCACGGCATCAACCGCGCGCTGTACGCCAAGCTGCCGTACGACCCCATCAAGGACTTCGTGCCCATCACCCTGGTGGCCGCCGTGCCCAACGTGATGGTGATGAATGCCGACAAGGCCAAGGCCCAGGGCATCCACAACGTGCAGGACTTCATCCGCGTGGCCAAGGCCAGCCCCGGCAAGATGAACATGGCCTCCAGCGGCAACGGCACGTCCATCCACCTGGCGGGCGAGCTGTTCAAGAGCATGACGGGCACCTTCATGCTGCACCTGCCCTACCGCGGCTCGGGCCCGGCCCTCATGGACATGGTGGCGGGCAATGCGGACGTGATGTTCGACAACCTGCCTTCGTCCATGGCGCAGATCAAGGCGGGCAAGCTCACCGCGCTGGCCGTGACAAGCTCGGAGCGCTCCAGCGCGCTGCCCGACGTGCCCACGGTGGAGCAGGCGGGCGGCCCCGCGCTCAAGGGCTACGAGGCCAGTTCCTGGTTCGGCCTGCTGGCTCCCGCGGGCACGCCCCCCGACATCGTCCACCGCATCCAGCAGGAAGTCGCCAGGTCGCTGGCCACGCCCGCGATGAAGGAACGGCTCGTGGCGCAGGGCGCGATCCCGGGCGGCAACACGCCGGCGGACTTCGCCAGGCACATCGACAGCGAGCACAAGAAGTGGGCGCAGGTGGTGAAGACCTCGGGAGCGAAGGTCGACTGACCCGCCACGCCGGCGGCAGGCCCCCGGCGCAGCCGCCTGTCGGTCAAGTCACGGTGGCGCCGAGGGGGGCGCGGCCAGCAAGCGCTTCTCGCCCTGGGCGAACGAGGCCCGCTGGATCCGCCCCTGGGCCACCTCGTAGACGCAGAGCATCTCCAGGGTGCCCAGCCCCTCCGGGAAATTGCGCGTGATCAGTTCGAGGTCCACCACCACGCCGCCCATCACCGTGCGCGACAGCAGCCGCGCATGCAGGTCGGGCTCGGCAAAACGCGCCAGAAAGCGCGGCCGCATTTCAGCATGCCCGTGCGCGAGCCGTTCTCCATGGAGCACATGCTGCTGCGCATCGGCGGCGTAGGTGGCCAGCAGGGCCTCGATGTCCCTGGCGTTGTAGGCATCGAGTTGCGCCTGCAAGACGGCCGGCGGCGAAGGGTCGTGGATCATGATGGATGGTGAAACAAGGAAAGCGCAGGAGGGCATGGCACCCGGCCCGCACAGGGGCCCGGCAGGGCGGACAGCGGGAGCCCGCTCTGGCGCGCCGCCACTCCCGCGCGGCCACGCCGCCATTCATGCGGTGCTACACGCCCCAGACCACGTCCACGTCCGCCGCCGCGCTGCGCTTGAGCATCTCGATGAACGGCGCCACCCGCTGGCGCAGGCGCACCGTGTCGGCGCGCTCCTCGGCCACGGCATCGTCGCTGGCGTCCTCGGGCGGGGGCAGCGTTTCCTCCGCCGCCACGGCGGCCTCGAGCGCCGCGATGGCGCCCGGGATCTGCGCCGCCGTCACGATGCCGCTCGCACCGGGTGTCTTGCCCATGATGGTCACGATCTGCCGCCCTTGCGGCTCCAGCATGATCAGATCGGCGGCAGCGCGGGACTTGAATTTGTAGAGCATGGTGAAACGTATTCCTCGGTAGGGCTTGAAGCGGCCGGCAAACCCGGCACGGCGATGGTGGACAGGCGTTTGCGGGCCGCTCCGGTTCAGCGGTTGTACATGTAGTCGCGCGTGAACGGATAGTCCGATTGTGCGCCGGCCAGGGCCCCGGCCGCCATCTGGCCGTCGGGCTTCGTGGCCAGCATCTGGTGCAGCGCCATCCAGCCGCGCTCGAACCCCAGCGCGCTGCCCGCCAGGTACAGGCGGTAGGCACGCAGCACCTTGTCGCCCTGCTCGGCGCCGGACTGCGCGGCCAGCAGCTCGCGCGCCGCGGGCAGGCGGGCCTCCAGCCCGTCGGACCACGCCCACAGGGTGCGCGCGTAGTGGGGGCGCAGGTTCTCGGTGTCCACCATTTCCAGGCCCGCCCGGGCCATGTCGTGCAGCACGGCGCTCACGTGGATCAGCTCCCCCCCGGGGAAGATGTACTGCTCGATGAAGTCGCCCATGCCCGCGCCGAGCTGCGCGTTGTCCACCGCGCCCGCCGTGATGCCGTGGTTCATCAGCAGGCCCCCCGGGCGCAGCAGCCGGGCCACGGTGGCGAAGTAGCGCTCCATCTGCGCGCGGCCCACATGCTCGAACATGCCCACGGACGCCACCTTGTCGAAGGGCCGGTCCGCCTGCAGCTCGCGGTAGTCGCACAGCTGCATCCGCACACGGCCCTGCAGCCCCCGCGCCTCGATGAGCTGCTGCACATGCGCGTGCTGGTTGCGCGACAGCGTGATGCCCGTGGCATCCACGCCGTAGTGCTCCGCGGCCCACAGCAGCAGGCCGCCCCAGCCGGCGCCGATGTCCAGGAACCGCTCGCCGGGCGCCAGGCGCAGCTTGCGGCAGATGTGGTCCAGCTTGGCCTCCTGGGCCTGGGCCAGCGACATGCCCGCATCCCGGAAATAGGCGCACGAATAGACGCGCCGCGGGTCGAGCCAGAGCGCGTAGAAGTCGTCCGAGAGGTCATAGTGGAACTGCACCTGGCGGGCATCGCGGGCCACCGTGTGCGCCGCCATGGACCGTGCCCGCGCCAGCACCCGGCGCCACCAGCCGCTGTGCTGCTCGCGGGCCGGGTCGCGGGTGAGCAGGCCTGCCGCGGCGGCCATCAGGTCGCGCATGCCGCCCTCCAGCGCCACGCGGCCCTCGACGATGGCCGCGCCCACGTTGCCGATCTCGCCCATCGCCAGGGCCACCAGCGCCATGCGGTCGCGAAACCGCAGCGTGACGGCGGGCTCGGACGCGCCCAGCTGCTGCCCGGCGGGCAGCTGGACGGCCATGGGCACTGGCAACGCAGCCAGCCGCCCCTCCAGGGTGTGCAGCAAGTGCTTCATGCCGCCTATTTTTGAATGGGTGCTGCACTGCGTCAACACCTCCCCCGCACGCCCCCGCCGGGAAGGCCCCATTGACAGTATTTTGTTTAGGTCTAAACTATTTTCACATGAACATCCTCTGCATTGGCGGCGGGCCCGCAGGCCTCTATTTCGCACTGCTCATGAAGCAGCAAAACCCTGCCCACCGGGTCACGGTGGTCGAGCGCAACCGGCCGTTCGACACCTTTGGCTGGGGCGTGGTGCTGTCGGACCAGACGCTCGAGAACCTGCGCGCGGCCGACGGGCCGACGGCCGCGCTGATCGGCGATGCGTTCAACCACTGGGACGACATCAAGGTGTTCTTCAAGGGCCGCAGCGTGCGCTCCTCGGGCCACGGCTTTTGCGGCATCGGGCGCAAGCGGCTGCTCAACATCCTGCAGGACCGCTGCCTCGCGGTCGGCGTGGAGCTGGTGTTCGAGACCGACGTGGCCGACGACCAGGCGCTGGCCGCCCAGTACCAGGCCGACCTGGTGATCGCCAGCGACGGCCTCAACAGCCGCATCCGCACGCGCTACGCCACCACCTACCAGCCCGACATCGACCTGCGCGAATGCCGTTTCGTCTGGCTGGGCACTCACAAAAAACTCGATGCTTTTACGTTTGCTTTCGAGCAGACCGAGCACGGCTGGTTCCAGGCGCACGCCTACCAGTTCGACGCCGACACCTCCACCTTCATCATCGAGACGCCCGAGGCCGTGTGGAAGGCCCACGGCCTGGACCAGATGGAGCAGCCCGAGGCGATTGCATTCTGCGAGAAGCTGTTTGCCAAATACCTGGACGGCAACGCGCTCATCAGCAACGCTACGCACCTGCGCGGCTCGGCCAACTGGATCCGCTTTCCGCGCGTGATCTGCAACACCTGGGTGCACCGCGAGACCATCGGCGGCAAGCGCGTGCCCATCGTGCTGATGGGCGACGCGGCGCACACCGCGCATTTCTCCATCGGCAGCGGCACCAAGCTCGCGCTGGAAGACGCGATTGACCTGGCGAACGAATTTTCGACGGGCCTGCCTATCGATGAGGTGCTCACCCACTACGAGGCCCGCCGCAGCGTCGAGGTGCTCAAGATCCAGAACGCCGCGCGCAACTCCACCGAGTGGTTCGAGAACGTGGGCCGCTACGCCGGCATGGAGGTGGAGCAGTTCGCGTACTCGCTCCTCACGCGCAGCCAGCGCATCAGCCACGAGAACCTGCGGCTGCGCGATGCAGCATGGCTGGAGGGCTACGAGGCGTGGTTGGCAGGCGGCAAAGCTGCTATTCCCCCCATGCTCACACCGTTCACGCTCAACGGCCTCACGCTCAAGAACCGCATCGTCGTCTCGCCCATGGCCACCTACAGCGCGGTCGATGGCGTGCCGCAGGACTTCCACCTGGTGCACCTGGGCGCGCGCGCACTCGGCGGCGCGGCGCTGGTGATGGTGGAGATGACCAGCCCCACGCCCGAGGGCCGCATCACCCCCGCCTGCACCGGGCTGTGGAACGACGCGCAGCAGGCCGCGTTCACGCGCATCGTGCACTTCGTGCACGGCAGCAGCACCGCCAAGATCGGCCTGCAGCTGGGCCACAGTGGCCCCAAGGGCTCCACGCGCGTGGGCTGGGAGGGCACGGACGAGCCGCTGCCCCACGGCAACTGGCCGCTGCTGGCGGCCAGCGCGCTGGCCTACGGCGAGCAGAACCAGGCGCCCGCCGCCATGACCCGCGCCGACATGGACCGGATGACCGCCGCGTTCACGGACAGCGCACGGCGCGCGCTGGCCTGCGGCTTCGACTGGCTGGAGCTGCACTGCGCGCACGGCTACCTGCTGGCCAGCTTCATCAGCCCCATCACCAACCAGCGCACGGATGAGTACGGCGGTAGCCTGCAGGGCCGCTGCCGCTACCCGCTCGAAGTGTTCGCCGCCGTGCGCGCCGTGTGGCCGGCCGACAAACCCATGAGCGTGCGCATCTCGGCCCACGACTGGGCGCCGGGCGGCACCACGCCGGACGACGCGGTGGAGATCGCGCGCCTGTTCCAGGCGGCCGGCGCCGACCTGATCGACGTGTCGTCCGGCCAGACCACGCGCGCCGCCAGGCCGGTGTACGGCCGCATGTACCAGACCCCGTTCGCCGACCGCATCCGCAACGAGGTGGGCATCGCCACCATGGCCGTGGGCGCGATCACCGAGGCCGACCACGCCAACAGCATCATTGCCGCAGGCCGTGCGGACCTGTGCGCCATTGCCCGCCCGCACCTGGCCGACCCGGCCTGGACGCTGCACGCGGCCGCGCAGCTGAGCCCCGTGGCCGCCGCGCACACCGACTGGCCCGTGCAGTACGCCAGCGGCCGCGACCAGATGCTGCGCGAGATTTCCAAGCAAAAACAGCTTGCAGCGCTTGCCAATCAAGCGCAGGCAGCTACCAAAAGCAGAGCACCCGAGGAAGAAGGCTAGCCATGGACCTTGAAGCCCGCCTGCACGACGCCGCCCCCAGCGAGCACCCCGAGGCCCTGCGCCTGTGGCTGCGCATGCTCACCTGCACCCAGCTCATCGAAAAACAGGTGCGCAGCCACCTGCGCGCGCAGTTCGACACCACGCTGCCGCGCTTTGACCTGATGGCGCAGCTGGAACGCGCGCCCGAGGGCATGAAGATGAAGGACCTCTCGCGCCGCATGATGGTGACCAGCGGCAACATCACCGGCATCACCGACCAGCTCGTGGCCGAAGGGCTGGTGGAGCGCATGGACGTGGAAGGCGACCGCCGCGCGTACCTCGTGCGCCTCACGCCGCAGGGCCGCCAGCAGTTCATCGACATGGCGCGCCAGCACGAGCAATGGATCGTGGAGGCCTTCGCCACGCTGGGCGAGCGCGACATCAGCACCCTGCACCGCCTGCTGGGCAAGGTCAAGGAACACACCCAGAACAACTCTTTGGAGACCACGGAATGAAGCATTTCATCGGCGCAAGCAACCCCATGCGCGAGCAGTTCAACCCCCAGGCCAGCTACGTGGCCGAGCATTTCGCGTGGAGCTTCGATGCTGGCGTGGGCACTGTCACGCTCAACCGGCCGGACCGTAAGAACCCGCTCACCTTCCAGAGCTACTCGGAGCTGCGCGATTTTTTCTACGCGCTGCGGTTTGCCACCGACGTGAAGGCCATCGTCGTCACCGGCGCGGGTGGCAACTTCTGCTCGGGCGGCGACGTGCACGAGATCATCGGCCCGCTCACCACCATGACCATGCCCGAGCTGCTGGAGTTCACGCGCATGACGGGCGACCTGGTCAAGGCCCTGCGCGCCTGCCCGCAGCCCGTGCTGGGCGCCATCGACGGCATCTGCGCCGGTGCGGGCGCGATGATGGCGCTGGCCTGCGACATGCGCTACGGCACCGAGGCCACCAAGACTGCGTTCCTGTTCACCCGCGTGGGCCTGGCCGGTGCCGACATGGGCGCCTGCGCGCTGCTGCCCCGCATGATCGGCCAGGGCCGCGCCAGCGAGCTGCTGTTCACCGGCCGCGCGATGACGGCGCACGAGGGTCTGGCCTGGGGCTTCTTCAACGACCTGTATGAAAGCGCCGACCTGCTGGCCAACGTGCAGGCCACCGCGCGCACGCTGGCGGGCGGCCCCACCTTCGCCCATGGCATGACCAAGACCATGCTCAGCCAGGAGTGGAGCATGACCATCGAGCAGGCCATCGAGGCCGAGGCGCAGGCCCAGGCCATCTGCATGCAGACCGAAGATTTCCGACGCGCCTACGAGGCGTTTGCCGCCAGGCAGAAACCTGTGTTCCAGGGAGATTGAGCCCATGCACGTCGCCACCCCCCCGGCCCCCCGCCCGCCCTCGACGGCGCACCTGGCCCTGCCCTTCTTCGACGACGCCCACCGCGCGCTGGCCGAGGGCCTGGTGCCCTGGGCCGCCGCCCAGCAGGTCGATGAGACCGACGACCGCGCCGCCTGCCGCGACTGGGTGCGGCGCCTGGGCGCGGACGGCTGGCTGCGCTACTGCGTGCCCGCCGCACAGGGCGGCGCGCTGCCCGCGCTCGACTCGCGCGCGCTGGTGCTGCTGCGCGAGACGCTGGCCTACCACTCGCCGCTGGCGGACTTTGCGTTCGCCATGCAGGGCCTGGGCAGCGGCGCCATCACCCTGGCCGGCAGCCCGGCGCAGCAGGCGCACTACCTGCAGGGCGTGGCGCGCGGCGAGCTGATCGCGGCGTTCGCGCTCAGCGAGCCCGAGGCAGGGTCCGACGTGGGCGCTATGCAAACAGTAGCTACCAGCGCTTATCCATCAAGCGCTAGCGGCCAAAAAGACTCATATTCCCTCACCGGCACCAAGACCTGGATCAGCAACGGCGGCATTGCAGACTTCTACTGCGTGTTCGCCAAGACCGACCCCGCCGGCGGCACGCGCGGCATCAGCGCCTTCATCGTCGATGCGGACACGCCCGGGCTCGACGCCTCGCGCCACATCCACGTGATGGCGCCGCACCCGCTGGCCACGCTGCAGTTCGACAACTGCACCGTGCCCGCCACTGCCCTGCTCGGCGAACTGCACGGCGGCTTCAAGCTGGCCATGCGCACGCTCGACATCTTTCGCGCGTCGGTGGCCGCCGCCGCGCTGGGCATGGCGCGCCGCGCGCTGGCCGAGGCCGTGCACCACGCGCGCCAGCGCCGCATGTTCGGCCAGACGCTGGCGGACTTCCAGCTCACGCAGGCCAGGATCGGCGAGATGGCCGCGCTGGTGGACAGCGCCGCGCTGCTCACCTACCGCGCCGCCTGGCTGCGGGACACCGGCCAGGCACGGGTGACGGCCGAGGCGGCGATGGCCAAGATGACCGCCACCGAAAACGCCCAGCGCGTCATCGACATGGCGCTGCAACTGCACGGCGGGCGCGGAGTGGAAGTGGGCAGCAAGGTCGAATCGCTGTACCGCGACATCCGCTCGCTGCGCATCTACGAAGGCGCCACCGAAGTGCAGCAACTCATCATCGGCAAGGCCGTCCTGCAGGAGTGATCCCATGAAAGCCGCATCCGCCCAGCCCGACCATTTCGTGCACGACCGCCTGCCCCCGCCCGGGGCCTGGCCCACGCTGCGCTACGACCTGCCGGAGCAGCAGATCCCCGAGCAGGTCAATCTCGTGCACGCCCTGTTCGATCAGGCCGAGCGCGCGGGCCACATCGACCGGCCCCTGCTGCGCGGCCCGCACCGCACGTATACCTACCGCGACGCCTGGACCGAAGCCGCGCGCATCGCCGAGGTGCTCACGCAGGACCACGGCCTCGTGCCCGGCAACCGCGTGCTGCTGCGCGGCGGCAACACGGTGGAGATGGCACTGGCCTGGCTGGGCACCGTCTACGCCGGGCTGGTGGCGGTGGCCACCATGCCGCTGCTGCGCGCGGGCGAACTGGCCAGCATCATCGAGCGCGCCCAGCCCACGCTGGCGCTGTGCGACGGCCGCCTGCTGGCCGAGCTGCAGGCGGCGCAGGCGCAGCACCCGGTGCTCGCCACCATCGTGCCCTTCCACACCGCGCCCGACGCGGCCGACCTCATCCAGCGCGCCCAGGACAAACCGGGCACCACACCGCACTGCCCCACGGCGGCGGACGACATCGCGCTCATGGCCTTCACCTCCGGCACCACGGGCGCGCCCAAGGCCGCCGTGCACACCCACCGCGATGTGCTGGCCGCCTGCGAGGCCTGGCCGCGCCACGTGCTGCGCGCCACGCCCGACGACATCGTGGCCGGATCGCCGCCGCTGGCCTTCACCTTCGGCCTGGGCGGCCTGCTCGTGTTCCCGATGTGGGCGGGGGCCAGCGTGTACTTCCCGGACCAGCCCTACACGCCCCAGACCATGGTGACGCTGATGCGCGACGCGGGCGTCACCATCTGCTACACCGCGCCCACCTTCTACCGGCAGATGGCGCCGTTCGCCCAACAGATCGGCCTGCCCCAGCTGCGCATCTGCGTGAGCGCCGGCGAGGGCCTGCCCGACGCCACGCGCCAGCTGTGGAAGAACGCCACCGGCATCGACATGACGGACGGCATCGGCGCCACCGAGATGTTCCACATCTTTGTATCGTCGGCGGGCGGCGAAACGCGCCCCGGCGCCATTGGCAAGGTCGTGCCCGGCTACACCGCCAAGGTGGTGGACGACGATGGCCATGAGGTGCCACGGGGCACCGTGGGCAAGCTCGCCGTCATCGGCCCCACGGGCTGCAAGTACCTCGACGACCCGCGCCAGGCCAAGTACGTGAAGGACGGCTGGAACTATCCCGGCGACGCGTTCACGCAGGACGCCGACGGCTACTTCTTCTACCAGGCGCGCGACGACGACATGATCATCACCGCCGGCTACAACGTGGGCGGCCCCGAGGTGGAAGACGCCCTGCTGCGCCACCCCGCCGTGGCCGAGTGCGGCGTGATCGGCGTGCCCGACGAGGAGCGCGGCATGGTGGTCAAGGCCATCTGCGTGCTCAAACCCGGCCACACGGGCGACGCGGCCATGGTCAAGACGCTGCAGGACCATGTGAAAGCCACCATCGCCCCGTTCAAGTACCCGCGCGTGGTGGAGTTCGTCACGGCCCTGCCCCGCACCGAGACCGGCAAGCTGCAGCGCTTCAAGCTGCGCCAGGGCGCCGTCGCCGCCACGACCACCACACCCTCCTCGACCAAGACACCATGAAGAACACCCTTTTGCAACCCGAAGGCTGGGTGACCCCCAAGGGCTACGCCAACGGCGTGGCCGCGCGCGGCACGATGGTCTTCACCGGCGGCCAGATCGGCTGGAATGCGCAGCAGCAGTTCGAGAGCGATGATTTCATCGACCAGACCCGGCAGACGCTGCTGAACGTGCGTGCGGTGCTGGAGGCCGGCGGCGCGGGGCCCGAGCACCTGGTGCGGCTGACCTGGTACGTGGTGGACCGCACGGAATACAACGCACGGTTGAAGGAGCTGGGCGCGGTGTACCGCGAGGTGCTGGGGAAAAATTTTCCGGCGATGGCGTGTGTGCAGGTGGCGGGGTTGATGGAGGAGCGGGCGAAGGTGGAGATCGAGGCGACGGCGGTGGTGCCGGATGCCGGGTGAGCGATATCTTTGCAACGGGATTGGAAGGCAAATCATCGGTTTGCGCCTGTCCTTCAATGGCTGTTAGCTATTGTTCTTATAGTTCACGCCGTGCCTGAGTGAAGGGCGGAGGCCGGGATGTCGCCCCGGCGGGCGAGGTACTTGTTCTTTGCTTCGCCAAAGAAAAGTACCCAAAAGAAAGGCGACCCACAGTCTGCGACCCCTTCGCGTTGCGAAGGGGCAAACCTGCGTCGGTGCGGTTGCGGGGTGCGCCGTGGAACTCGCTGTGCGCTGGCGCGCGCCGCTCGGACAACCACGGCGAGTCAGAGCACGAGGCATGGGCGCTGCGACGCCCATGCTCACCCCGCAACCGCCCCGCCGCAGGCGCAGCCAGATGGGGGTGGGGAGCGAACAGCCAAACAGCCATACGGGCCATCGCTGCGCTTGGCCACGCCTGCGCAGCGCGTGGCGCTTGCGCCCGCGAGATGGGGCCGAGCGCAGCGATGGCCCGAAGGGATGTCCGATTCGTGGGTTCCCTTCTGGATGCGCCTGGGGCGCGCAGGGCGCGGGGTGGCATGTGTGCCGAAGGACACACATGCTTCGTGAACTGACTCACCGCAGTTGTCCGAGCGGAGCGCTGCAGGCGCGCAGCGAGTTCTGCGGTGCACCCCGTGACCGAGCACCCCAGGTTGCCCCGCAGCGCAGCGAAGGGGTCGCAGACAGCAGGGTCGCCTTTTCTTTGGTGACTTTCTTTTGGCGAAGCAAAAGAAAGTCACTGCGCCGCCGGGCGCACACCCCGGCCTCCGCGCTCAACCGAGGCACACCACCAACTACAAACCAACAGGCAACAACCAACCCCACTACCCAGCCAGCTATCCAGCCCGATACCCCACCCACGACGCCCTCCGCGCCACCCACCACCCCTGCAACGCCTTGCCATACAAAATCAACACCAGCGCCGCCCCAATCAAAGGCAACGCCGCAAACACCCACCCCGTCAGCAACTCACCCCCCAGCGCCACCCCCACCAGCAACGCCACCGCCGGATTCACGAACGAATAGCTCCCCGCCAGCGCGGCCGACGTGTTCTGCAGCAGCCACAGGTATGCATTGAGCGCCACCAGCGTGCCAAAGACCAGCAGGTACACCCACGCCGCCCACGACCGGGCGCTCACATGCCCCAGCGCGCTCACGGGCTCGAAGCACAACGCGGCCACCAGTCCCATCGCGCCGCCCACCAGCCACTGCGCCGCAGCCGCCATGGCCGGCGCGGGCAGCGACAGCTTGCGCGATGCGTACGAGCCCACGCTCCAGCACAGCGGCGCGCCAAAGGCCAGCACGGCCCCCAACCAGGTGGCGGAAAAGTCGCCCTCCATCGCCAGCAGCAGTGCGCCCACCACGCCCAGCGCCAGGCCGATCCAGCTGGTGGCCGGCACGCGTTCGCCGCCCCAGTGCGTCCACAGCGCCAGCCACATGGGCATGGTGGTGACCACGGTGGCCATGAGGCCTGAGCCGATGCCCAGCTTCTGCGCAAAGCCCACGAGGTTCATCGCGAGGAAGACCATGAGGGCGCCGACGATGGCCGAATTGCGCCACTGCGCGGCCGTGGGCAGCGCATGCCCTTGCCACAGGGCCACCAGCAGCATCACGCCGCCCGCGCACAGAAAACGGATGGCGCTCATGAACAGCGGCGGCATGGTCTGCAGCGCGATGCCGATGGCGAAATAGGTGGTGCCCCACACCACATAGACCAGCAGCAGGGCCACGGCCACCGCCCAGGTGCGCTGTGGGCGGGCTTGCGCATTGAAAATCGCCGGCATATTCTTCACCTTACCGAATAATTTATGGAAACCGCGAGGTTTTCGGAATTTTTACCAAAATCAGGCGGCTATGCAAGCAAATATTCAGACAGATGACATGGACGCCAGAATTATTTCGGCATTGGGTGCGGATGGCCGACGTTCTTATGCCGATGTGGGCGCCGAGGTGGGGCTGTCCACCGCCGCGGTGCACGAACGGGTGAAGAAGCTGCTGGACAAGGGCGTCATCCGCCGTTTTTCGATCAGCGTGGACCCCGAGCGCGTGGGCCTGAACTTCACGGCGTTCGTGGCCATCCGCAACGATGGCGGCATCCACTGCCGCGACGTGGCGCCGCGCCTGCGCGCGATGCCGCAGGTGGAAGAACTGCACAGCGTGGCGGGCGAGTACGACTTTCTGGCCAAGGTGCGCACCACCCACGCGCGCGCGCTGGAAGACGTGATCTACGAAATCAAGGCCATCGCGGGGGTGGCGCGCACCACCAGCACCGTGGTGCTCAACACCGAGTTCGAGGACCGGCCGCTGGACCTGGGGTGGATGGGCAGCGGCAAGGCCTCGCCCTGACGCGGGACACGGCCCGGCCCACCCGCCAGGTCAGCGCACCCACGCGGCCGAGCAGCGGTACGGGTAGGCCACAGGCTTTGCCTGGGCAGGCGCGTGGGCCACACGGCCCATCAGCGCCACATAGTGCTCCAGGGCCGGCGTCGGCAGGCCAGGCACCTTGGCATGGTCGTCGTAGCGGCGCAGGCGAATGGCCTCCTGGGCAAAAGGCAGCGCTTCGAAGCGCATCGCCTCCTGCGCCGTGAAAGGCCCCCCCTGCAGGGCCAGGCTGTGCCGCGATGCGGGCGAGAGCGTCTCCCGGTAGCCCGGCTCCAGGGTGCACAGGTAGCGCTTGGCGTCCACGTGCAGGCGGATGGGCTCCAGCACCGCATCGGGCAGCAGGCCGCGCAGGAACGGGAGGGCCATGTACTGGTGCAGGTCGTCCTGTGCGGCCGCATCGCCACCGGGCGCCAGCAGGTGCCCCAGGTCATGCAGCAGGGCGGCCACCACCGTGGCGGGGGCCTCGCCGGATTTCTCTGCCCATTGCGCGCACTGCAGCGCGTGCTCCAGCTGGCTGACGGCCTCGCGGCCGTACTGATGGATGCCCCGGGTGGCCAGCAGGTGGGCGATGTCTTCAAGGCTCAATGCCACGGTGCGCCCCTGTGTCAGACCAGGGCCTTGCGGATGCGCGCCGACACCACGTCGATCGCGCTCACGGTGACCACGATGATGAGCATCACCGCGCAGGTCTCGGCGTACTGGAAGCCGCGGATGATCTCCCACAGCACCACGCCGATGCCGCCGGCCCCCACCATGCCCACCACCGAGGCAGAACGCACGTTGGCCTCGAAACGGTAGAGCGTGTAGGAAATCCACAGCGGGGTCACCTGGGGGATCACGCCGTAGATGATCTCGTGCAGCGCGCTCGCGCCGGTCGAGCGGATGCCCTCCACGGGCTGCGGGTCGATGGCCTCCACGGCCTCGGAGAACAGCTTGGCCAGCGTGCCGGTGGTGTGGATCCACAGCGCCAGCACCCCCGCGAACGGGCCCAGGCCCACGGCCACCACGAAGAGCATGGCGAACACCATCTCGTTGATGGCACGGAAGGCGTCGAGCACGCGGCGCACCGGCTGGTTCACCCACCACGGCGCGATGTTGGACGAGGCCAGCAGCGCCAGCGGCACGGCGGTGACCACCGCGAGCGCCGTGCCCCACAGGGCGATCTGCAGGGTGACCAGCATCTCCTGCACGTAGATCTGCCACTGCGAGAAATTGGGCGGAAAGAACTCGGCCGCGTACTGGGCCATGTTGCCCGAATCCTTGACGAGGTCGAGCGGGCGCATGTCGGCGCCCTTCCAGGAGGCGGCCAGCACCACCAGCAGGATGCCCCAGGAGAGGTACCAGGCGAGGCTGCGCTTGGGCGCGGCGGTGCTCGCCAGGGTCGCGAGCGAAGGGGTCAATGCGGAAGACATGGTGCGGGCTGGCCGGATGCGTTGCGTGCTGACTGGCTTACTTCAGGGACGCCAGCTGCTGGTCGATCTCGGCCAGGCGGGTCTTCTTGTCGGCGTCGGCCAGCGTGGCATCGGCCTCGATCTTGTTGCGCTTGCCGAACAGGTCGAGCTGGCGAATGGGCGTGAGCTGCGCATTGGTGGATGGCTTGAAGCCCGAGAGCTTGGAGATCTTCATGACGATCTCCTTCTCGCGCGCATCGGTCTTGGCGTAGTTGTAGAAGAAGTCCTTGATCTTGGCCTTGAGCGGCTCGGGCAGGTCCTTGCGGATCACCATGGGGTCGAGCGGGATCAGGGGCGAGGTCCAGATGACCTTGATGTCCTTGAACTTCTCGGGCTGGCGCTCCTTGAGCTTCTCGAGGTTTTCGCTGTTGTTGGTGGCCACGTCGACCTGCTTGTTGGCCACGGCCAGGGCGTTGGTCTCATGGTTGGCGCTGCGCGCGATCTTGAAGTGCGTCTTGGCGTCGACCTTGTTCTGCGCGAAGGCGTAGTAGCCGGGCACCAGGAAACCCGAGGTGGAGTTGGGGTCGCCGTTGCCGAAGCTCAGCGACTTGCCGTTCTTGAGCACGTCGTCCAGCGAAGCCAGGGGGCTGTCCTTGTGCACGATGAGGTGCGAGTAGTAGCCCTGCGTGCCATCGGCGTTGACCATCTGCGCGAACACTTCACCATTGGCGCGGTCCACCGCCTCCATGGCCGACTTGTTGCCCAGCCATGCCACCTGCATCTTGTTGAAACGCATGGCTTCGATGAGGCCCGCATAGTCAGACGCGAAGAAGGCGTTGATCTTCAGGCCCGTCTGCTTGGCCATGTCGTCCAGCAGGGGCTGCCAGTCGGCCTTGAGGTTCTGCGAGGCTTCGGTCGAGATCATGCCGAAGTTGATGGCGTCCTGGGCGAGGACGCCCGTGGTCAGGCCCAGGCCAAGGGCCAGGGTTGCGCAGAATTTCTTGATCATGGAAGGCTCCGGAAGGTGAAAGCGGGAGGGGAGAAAGGAAAAAAACGAAGGGCGAAGAGACAGGGGACGGCGGGCAGGCCTCAGGCAGCCTGCGCCAGCGGCTGTGCGGCCCAGCCGGGGGTCGGCGCCTGCGCCGGTGCGGGCACCACGGCCAGGGGCAAGGTGGCGCCCAGGATCTCGTCGGCCTGCACGCCATACAGCTCGCGCAGCAGGGCGGGTGTGAGGGCGGCCGAGGGGCCGTCGTAGACCACACGGCCCTGGTGCAGCGCGACCACGCGCGAGCAGTACTTGATGGCCACGTCCACCTGGTGCAGCGAGACGATGACGGTGCTGCCGTCCTCGCGGTTGATGCGCGCCAGGATGTCCATGACCTTGCGCGAGGATTCGGGGTCCAGCGAAGCGATGGGCTCGTCGGCCAGCACCACCCTCGCGCCCTGCACCAGGGTGCGCGCAATGGCCGCGCGCTGCTGCTGCCCACCCGAGAGAGTGGACGCACGCTGCGCATGGCAGTCAGCGATCCCCACGCGGGCCAGGGCCTCGAGCGCCAGGGCGCGCTCATGCGGGCGGAACACGCGCAGCCAGCCGCGCCATGGGGGCGTGCGGTGCAGCAGGCCCACCAGCACATTCATCATCACCGGCAGGCGGTCCACCAGGTTGAACTGCTGGAACACGAAGCCCACCTGCGAGCGCACCTTGCGGATATCGCGGTGGATGCGCCCGCCCTGCTGCACGCAGCGGCCATCGACCTCGATCAGCGAGCGGCTGTCGCCATCGGCCACCACCAGGCCGGCCACATGGCGCAGCAGCGTGGACTTGCCCGAGCCCGAGGCGCCGATCAGCGCCACCATCTCGCCGGCATGCACCGTGAGGTCGATGTCGCGCAGCGCGTGCTTGCCGTTGGCGAAATGCTTGTTCAGTTGTTCGATGCGCAGGGCGATGGGCATGGCGGATTCCAAGTCGTCTATACAAATGCAGTGTGGAAGGCGGCTGTGACAGTGCCTTGACAGTTGCGGGAAATTTGCATGTCAGGCTACGTTCAGAGCACGCGCTGCCCTTCGCGCCAGACACCGCGCACCACGGCCTGCTGTGAGCCATCGGGCAGCTCGGCCATGTGCACCTGGACCAGGTCGGCGCGCAGGCCCGCAGCCAGCTCGCCCCGGTCCTGCATGCCCGACGCGCGTGCCGGGTTGCGCGTGACGGTGGCCACGGCCTCGGGCAGCGTGAGGATGCCGTCATGGACGAGGCGCATCACCGCGCTCAGCAGGCTGCCCGGCACGTAGTCCGACGAGAGGATGTCCAGCAGGCCCTGGCGTGCCAGGTCGGCCGCCGCCACGTTGCCCGAATGCGAGCCGCCGCGCACCACGTTGGGCCCGCCCATCACGGTGAGCAGGCCGCGCTCGCGCGCTGCCCTTGCCGCCGCCAGCGTGGTCGGGAACTCGGACATGCCCGCGCCTTCGGCATGGGCCTGCTCGACGTGCGCCACCGTGGTGTCGTCGTGGCTGGCCAGGGCGATGCCGTGGGTGCGGCAGTAGTCCACGAAGTAGGCACGGTGCGGCTCGGCGTACTGCGCCTGCAGGGTGGCCGCATGCTGCACCTGGCGCTCGAACTTCTCGCTGCTCCAGCCCTTCTTGCCGGTGTAGTAGGTGCGCGCCTGCTCGATGTTCTCCCACTGGCGCTGGCCCGGGGTGTGGTCCATCAGCGAGATCAGCGACAGGCGCGGATGGCCCTGGAAGGGGCCGAACAGGTCGATGGTGTTGGGCGCGGGCAGCTCGCAGCGCACGTGCAGGTGGTGATCGGCGCGCAGCAGGTTGCGCTCGGTGCAGGTGTCGATGGTGTCGAGCACGCGGTTCCAGGCGCTGCCGCGCAGGCTGTCCACGTCGGCCTCGCCCACGCCCAGGGCGTCGAGCACGGTGGTGATGCCGGCGGCGGCGATCTCGGCATCGTGCGCCAGCAGCGCCGGCATCTCGGCCCACTGCACCTTCGGGCGCGGCATCAGGTGGCGCTCGAAGTTGTCGGTGTGCACCTCCACCAGACCGGGCAGCAGGTAGTCGCCCCCGAGGTCGATGCCCTGCAGCGCGGCGGTGCCGCCCGAGGCCAGGGCGGCTATGCGCCCGCCCTGCACCGAGAGCGAGCCCTGCACCACCTCGCCGGGCAGCACCATGCGAGCGTTGTGAAAGACCGCAGCAGCGCTCATGCGGCCACCCCGCGGAAGTCAGCCACGTTCACGCGGCGCGTGGCGACGGCGGCGCCCACGTGCGCGTCGTGGAAGATGCCGACCAGGGCGGCGCCGCGCGCCACCGCCTCGCCGATCAGGGCGATCACCGTGTCGGTGTTGGCGGCGTCGAGCGATGCCGTGGGCTCGTCGAGCAGCAAGAGGGGCTTGGGCTTGATCATGTTGCGCGCGATGTTGATGCGCTGCTGCTCGCCGCCCGAGAAGGTGGCGGGCGGCAGGTGCCACAGCCGCTCGGGGATGCGCAGGCGGGTGAGCCACTGGCGAGCGGTCTCGCGCGCGGCTTCCAGTGCGTGGATGTCGTCGCCCGCGTCTTCGGCCAGGGGCTCGGCCACCACGTCGAGCGCGCTCACGCGAGGGATCACGCGCAGGAACTGGCTCACGTAGCCCACGGTGTCGCGGCGCAGTTGCACCAGCGCGCGCGGGCTGGCCTGGGTCACGTCCACCGCCGGGCCGCTGGCGGGCTGCACGGTGATGCTGCCTGCGTTGGCGCGGTAGTTGGCGTAGATCATTTTCAGCAGCGTGCTCTTGCCCATGCCCGAGGGGCCGTCGAGCACCACGCATTCGCCCGCGCCAACGGTGAGGTCCACGTTGCCGAGCACGGGCAGCTCGATGCCGTTCTGGTGGTGCAGGGTGAAGCGCTTGGCCACGCCCTTGAGCTCCAGGATGGGTGGGTGGGTGTTCATCATCATGGTTGCAGTACCGAGGAAACGAGGAGCTGGGTGTAGGGGTGCTGCGGGTCGTCGAGCACCTGGTCGGTCAGGCCCGACTCGACCACGCGGCCGCGCTGCATCACCACCATGCGGTGCGCCAGCAGGCGGGCCACGGCCAGGTCATGCGTGACCACGATGGCGGCCAGCTGCATCTGCCGCGTGAGCTGGCGCAACAGGTCCAGCAGGCGCGCCTGCACCGACACGTCCAGGCCCGAGGTGGGTTCGTCCATGAACACCAGGCGCGGCTGGGTGACCAGGTTGCGCGCGATCTGCAGGCGCTGGCGCATGCCGCCCGAGAAGGCGCGCGGCGCGTCGTCGATGCGGCTGGCATCGATCTCCACGCGCTGCAGCCATTCGGTGGCGGTGGCGCGCAGGCGGCCGTAGTGGCGCTCGCCCAGGCCCATGAGGCGCTCGCCCACGTTGGCGCCGGCCGACACGTCCATGCGCAGGCCGTCGGCCGCGTTCTGGTGCACGAAGCCCCAGTCCGTGCGGGCCAGCAGGCGCTGCTGCGCCTCGCTCATGCCGAGCACGTCCTGCAGGCTGCCATCGCGGCCCTGGAACTGCACGCTGCCCGCATCGGGCCGGCTGCGCGCGGCCACGGCGTTGAGCAGGGTGGACTTGCCCGAGCCGGACTCGCCGACCACGGCCAGCACCTCGCCGGGCCACAGGTCGAACGACGCGTCCTGCAGCGCGACGCGCTGGCCGTAGCGCTTGCCGATGCCGCGCACGCTGAGCAGGGGGGTGGGGGATGAAAGGGTGGCGTCCATGGCGATCAGGGTTCGATGGAGAAGCTCAGGCCGTGCTGCGCAAAGCCCAGGGATTCGTAGAAGGCATGCGCATCGCTGCGCTTGCGGTGGGACGACAGGGCCAGCTTGTAGCAACCGGCCTCGCGCGCCTGCTGCACGGCGTGGGCCATCATCTGGCGGCCGATGCCCTGGCCCTTGCGGTCGGCGGCCACCACCACGTCCTCGACCACGGCCGAGGGCGCGCCCCGGTGGGCCAGGTTGTGCATGACCAGCAGGGCGTAGGTGCCGACCACGTCGGCATCTTGCTCGGCGCTCTCGCAGGCCACCCAGAGGCAGTAGCTTGGATAGGCGCGGAACTGCGCAAGCATGGCCTTCGCCTCGGCGAGGCTGAGCACCCGCTCGGGGCTGTCCTCGATGCCCTGGTACAGGGCCAGCACCTCATCCAGATCGGCCTCGGTGGCCTCGCGCAGGGTCACCGTGCTCATACGGTATCTCCTTCGGACGCGGTCGCCGCTGCAGCCTGGCGCTCCTGGCAGTAGTCCGAGTCGGAACAGACGTGCATGCGCGTGCCCTGGTCGTCGGTGATGACCTCGTCGAGGAAACTGTCGGTGGCGCCGCACAGGGCGCAGGCGCAGTCCCAGCGCTGCACCTCGAAGGGGTGGTCCTCGAAGCCCAGACTCTCCACCGGCGTGTAGGGTGGCACGGCGTAGATGCGCTTTTCGCGGCCTGCGCCAAAGAGCTGCAACGCCGGGTTCATGTGCATCTTGGGGTTGTCGAACTTGGGGATGGGCGACGGCGCCATCACATAGCGGCCATTGACCAGCACCGGGTAGTCGTAGGTGGTGGCGATGTGGCCGTAGCGCGCGATGTCCTCGTAGAGCTTGACGTGCATGAGCCCGTACTCGGCCAGGCCGTGCAGGGTGCGTGTCTCGGTCTCGCGCGGCTCCAGGCGCTGCATGGGCTCGGGCACCGGCACTTGGTAGACGAGGACCTGACCCTCCGCCAGCGGCGTCTCGGGGATGCGGTGTCGCGTCTGGATCAGCGTGGCCTCGGTGGTGCGCGTGGTGGTGGCCACGCCCGTGGTGCGCTCGAAGAAGCGGCGGATGTTGACCGCGTTGACCGTGTCGTCCGAACCCTGGTCGATGACCTTGAGGCAATCGTCCGGCCCGATGATGGCGGCCGTGACCTGGATGCCGCCCGTGCCCCAGCCATAGGGCAGCGGCATTTCGCGCGAGCCGAAGGGCACCTGGTAGCCCGGGATGGCCACGGCCTTGAGGATGGCCCGGCGGATCATGCGCTTGGTGCGCTCGTCCAGGTAGGCGAAGTTGAAGTGGCCGTCGGTGGGCGCGGCATCGGCGGGCAGGCCCATCAGCGCGGGCTCGTGGGGCGCGTTCATGCGTCGTCTCCCAGGGTGGTTTCTTCGGAGGGGTGGGACGCCGCAGTGGCGCGCATGCGGCGCACCAGCTCCAGCTCGGACTGGAAGTCCACGTAGTGCGGCAGCTTCAGGTGCTGCACGAAGCCCGAGGCCTCCAGGCTGTCGCTGTGCGAGAGCACGAACTCCTGCATCTGCGCGGGCGACTCCACCGGCTCGCCCAGTTCGTCGGCGCGCAGGGCACGGTCCACCAGGCTCATGGCCATGGCCTTGCGCTCGCTGTGGCCAAAGGCCAGGCCATAGCCGCGCGTGAACTGCGGCGGCTGGTGCTTGCTGCCCGCGAACTGGTTGACCATCTCGCACTCGGTGATTTCCATGTCGCCGATGGAGATGGCAAAGCCCAGCTCCTCGGGCACGATCTCCACAGCCACCGTGCCCAGGCGCAGCTCCCCCACGAAGGGGTGCGAGTGCGCGTAGCCGCGCTGCGTGGAATACGCCATGGCCAGCAGAAAGCCCTCGTCGCCGCGCGCCAGGTTCTGCAGGCGTGTCGCTCGATTGGCCGGAAAGCGCAGCGGCTCGCGCGTCAGGTCGGCGGGGGCCGGATCGCCTTCAGGGATGGGGCGGGTCTCGATCAGCCCCTCCTGGTTGAGCAGGTCCACCACGCGCGGCGTGGTGGCAGGTGCATCGGCCAGCGGCGCAGGAGTTGGCGCTGCGACCGATGCATCGCCCCGGGCCAGCAGCGTGAAGTCGAGCAGGCGCTGGGTGTAGTCGTAGGTGGGGCCCAGCACCTGGCCGCCGGGCAGGTCCTTGAAGGTGGCCGAGATGCGCCGGGTGAGCGCCATGCGCGCGATGTCCAGCGGCACCGTGGTGCCCAGGCGCGGCAGCGTGGCACGGTAGGCACGCAGCAAAAAGATGGCTTCGACCAGGTCGCCCGCGGCCTGCTTGATGGCCAGGGCCGCGAGCTCGGGGTCGTAGACCGAGCCTTCGGTCATCACGCGGTCCACGGCCAGCTTGAGCTGCGCGCGGATCTGCGCCACCGAGAGCTCGGGCTCGGCCGTATCGCCCCGGCGCTGCTCGGCCAGCAGGCGGTAGCTGTTGAGGATGGCGGTTTCCCCGCCCTTGACGGCAACGTACATGCGGCTCAGGCCTCCACGGTGGATGGTGATTCGATGCGGGTGGTGCGCGGCAGGCCGGCGATGTGCGTGGCCGTGGCCAGCACCACGTCCACCCCGCGCGGGAAGGCACTGTGGTTGTCGGCCCACTGCGCGCAGAAGTCCTCTGGCAGCCCCGCGACATGCAGGTGCTGCGCACTGCGGATGCCGGGGCCCGCAAGGCGCCAGGCGCCTGCGCCTTCCCCAGCCGGTGCCAGCACCGCCACGTCGATCACGCAGGTGGCGGACTGGTCCGGGTATTCGTCGCTGCCGCGCTGCAGGCGGGCCAGGGCAGGCATGGCATCGCCCGCAGCCACCCAGGCGAAGCGCGCCTGCTCGGGTGCATCGACCAGCACGCAGCCGGTATGAAACCGCAGCCACACACCGGCCTGGCTGGCGGCCAGTTGGGGGGACAGCCACAGCGTGCATTCGCTGTCGAGCAAAGCCAGCAGCACGGCCGCAGAGGCTGCGTGCCCGGTGGTGGGCACTTCGGCATCGTGCACGATGGCGACCGGGGCGCCCGGCTGCGACAGGGCCCGCAGCACCGCGCGGAACACGCCCTGGCTGCCCAGGGCCTCGCTGGAGAAGCCCGCACCCAGGGCGGACAGGGAAGTGGTAGGGGTCGCGCTCATTCCTGGTCCTCGTCGCTGTCGTCATTGCCACCGCTTTCGCGGGCCACCGTGAAGAAGTCCACCCGCGTGCTGGCCGTGCGGGCTTGGCGCTCGGACTGCACCCGGGCCAGGTGGCGGCGGATGGGGTCGAGCAGGCTGGTGTCGAGCCCGGCCTGGCGCGCGGGGTCCTGCAGCAGCGCATCGGCCAGGGCCGCCAGTTGCACCTGGCGGTGCGAGCGGCCGAGCACGTAGGCCACGCCCACGGTGGGCTCGCCGCCATCGGCGCCGTCCACGTCCACGCGCAGTGCGCAGCGGGTGACCGTGACCTCGCCCAGGTTGAAACGCTCGCCGGTGCCGCCGGCGCGGCCCTGCACCATCATCAGACCGGTTTCGGGAGCGCGCAGCCAGCGGGCGGGCAGTGCGGCGTGGTCGTGCAGCGCGGGCTCCAGAAGGTCGATGGGCGCGCGGGCCAGCAGCGCCATCCAGTGCGCCCGCGAGAGCGGGCGGCCCGGACCCGGGTTGTCAAAGGCTTGAAACATGGAGGTGGTACTCTTTAAGTTGTATAGACAAATTGAACAACTGGCGCCAGCTTAGACAGCGCGCATGTAGGTTTCATGACAGCCACCACCAGCACACAAGTTCTTGCCCACCCCGCCCCTGCCGCACGCCCGGCACGCGACAGCTTCTGGACCCGCATCGCCGCCGAACTGGCCGAGGCCATCGGCAGCGGCATCTACCCCCCGGGCCAGCGCCTGCCCTCGGAGCACGCACTGGCCGAGCAGTTCGGGGTGAACCGCCACACCATCCGCCGCTCGCTGGCCAGCCTGTGCAGCCAGGGGCTGGTGCGCATCACCCAGGGCAGCGGCACCTACGTGGAGGACTTCGCGGTGGACCTGGCGCTGGGCAAGCGCGTGCGCCACCAGCAGGGCCTGGCGCAGGCCGGCCTGCGCGGCAGCCTGGTGGTGCTGCAGGAGCAGACGGTGCGTGCCACCTCCTCGCTGGCCAAGGCACTGCAGGTGCCGACGCGCAGCCCGCTGCTGCAATTGCGTGTGATCGGCCAGGCCGAAGGCCAGCCGCTGCACGTGAGCGAGCGCTACTTTCCCCTGCCCCGCTTCGCGGGCCTGGCGGCCGTGGTGCGCGAGACCGGCTCCATCACCGCCGGCTTCACCGCGCATGGCGTGGCCGACTACACCCGGCGCGAGAGCCGCATCACCGCCGAGCTGCCCGACGCCGCCGTGGCCGCCGAGCTGCGCCAGCCCGCCGCGCGCCCGGTGCTGCTGGTCGAGAGCCTGAACGTGGACCTGGCCGGCACGCCCATCGAGTGGGCGCGCGCCTGGTTCGCGGGCGACCGCGTCAAACTCACCATCACCCATGACGAATAACCACGCCACGGCCCCCACGGCGGCCCACCGCTATGCGGTGTACTTCGCTCCCCACCCCGGCACCCTGGCCTGGCTGGCCGGCAGCCACTGGCTGGGCCGCTGCGCGGCGCTGCTGCGGCCCCTGCCACAACTGGACATCCACGGCGTGGCCAAGGAAGAACTGGAGCGCCTGACCGCCGCGCCGCGCCGCTACGGCTGGCACGCTACGCTCAAGGCGCCGTTCGCGCTGGCACCGGGCGTGGACTGGCTCACGCTGCAGCATGCCGTGCAGACGCTGGCCGACAGCCTGCGCCCCTTCAGCATGCCGCCCCTGCAGGTCCAGCGCATCGACGACTTCCTCGCGCTGGTGCCCATGCCCTCGCACCCGGCCAACGCCGAGATCCAGGCCGCAGCCGCCGCCTGCGTGACGCAGCTGCAGCCGCTGGCGGCGCCCCTGTCCGCCAGCGACCTGGCGCGCCGCCGCGCGGCCGGGCTCACGCCCCGGCAGGATGCGCTGTTGCAGCAGTGGGGCTACCCCTTCGTGCTGGAGGAGTTCCGCTTCCACCTGTCACTGACCGGCTCCCTCGCGGGCGAGCGTGAAGACACCGTGGAACTGGTGCTCGATGCGGCCGAGCAGTTCTTCGCCGACCTGCCCCCGCTGCGCTTCAACAGCCTGGCCCTGTTCGCCGAGCCCGCGCCGGGCGCCGACTTCGTGCTGCTGGACCACCTGGAGCTGGGCGCATGACGGCCCGGCTGGTGTACTTCATGGGCCCTTCCGGCGCGGGCAAGGACAGCCTTCTCGGCTGGCTGCACGCGCACCTGCCCGCCCCCTGCCCCGTGCACTGGGCACGGCGCACCATCAGCCGCCCCGCCGCACCCGGCGGCGAGGCGCACGAGAGCGTGCCGCCCGAGGCCTTCGCGGCGCTGCGCGGTGAGCAGGCGTTTGCCCTGCACTGGGAGGCCAACGGCCTGGGCTATGGCATCCGGGCCGCGCAGCTCGCGCCACTGGCCCACGGCCAATGGGTGCTGCTCAACGGTTCGCGCGCCTACCTGGCCGATGCACTGGCGCGGTTCCCCGACCTGGTGGCCGTGCACATCACCGCCAGCCCGCACGTACTGCGCGAGCGGCTGCTTTCGCGCGGCCGCGAGACCCCCTGGGAGGTGGAGGCCCGCGTGCAGCGTGCGGCGGCGTTCATGCCGCCCCCGGGCGCGGCCAGCCTGGAAGTGCGCAACGACGGAGCGCTGAACGACGCCGGCCAGCAACTGCTGCACGCGCTGAAGCGGTTGCCGGGCTGGCCCGCGCACGGTGGCAAACTTTCAGGTCTTCACACCGCCCCTTCGTCAGCAAACCACCACGCCCCACCATGACCGCCATCACCATCTATCACAACCCGAAATGCGGCACGTCCCGCAACACGCTGGCCATGATCCGCAACAGCGGCGCCGAACCGGAAGTCATCGAATACCTCAAGACCCCGCCCGATCGCGCCACGCTGCTGGCGCTGATCGCCGCCACGGGCGAGCCCGTGATCAACGCCGTGCGCACCAAGGAAGCGGTTTTCACCGAACTGCAACTGGATGCGCCCGGCGTCACCGATGACCAGCTGATCGACGCGATGCTGGCCCACCCCATCCTCATCAACCGCCCCCTCGTCGCAACGCCGCTGGGCACGCGGCTGTGCCGTCCCTCGGAAAAGGTGCTGGACATCCTGCCCTCGCCCCAGCAAGGCGCCTTCACCAAGGAAGATGGCGAGGTCGTCGTCAACGCCCAGGGCCAGCGTGTCTGAGGCCGTGGCGCCTCGCACGGCATGAGCGCCGCGCCACAGCGCTGGACCGTGGCGCGCCTGGGCACGGCCCAGACCCTGGCCTGGGCCTCGTCCTACTACCTGCCCGCTATGCTGGCCGTGCCCATGGCGCGCGACCTGGGCGTGGCCACGCCCACCGTGTTCGCCGCGTTCTCGCTGGCGCTCATCGTGTCGGCCCTGCTGGGGCCGCTGGCGGGCCGGACCATCGACCGCCATGGCGGCCGGCCGGTGCTGGTGGGCACCAACCTGCTGTTTGCCACCAGCCTGGCGGGCATGGCACTGGCACAGGGCCCGGTGGGCCTGTTTGCCGCCTGGGTGCTGATGGGCGTGGCCATGGGGTCGGGCCTGTACGAAGCGGCCTTTGCCACGCTGGTGCGCCTGTATGGGCAGGGCGCGCGCGGCGCCATCACCGGCATCACGCTGATCGCGGGCTTTGCCAGCACGGTGGGCTGGCCGCTGTCGGCCTGGATGGAGGTGCACTGGGGCTGGCGCGGCGCGTGCGCGGGCTGGGCCGCGCTGCACCTGCTGGTGGGCGTGCCGCTGAATGGCTGGCTGCCCCGCACCGCGCCCGGCGAGCATGCCCCGGCCGCACCAGCGGGCACCGACCCCGCCGCCACGCCGGTGGCGCCCGCAGTGCCTGCGCCAGGCCACGCTGTGCGCACCACCGTGCTGCTGTCCTTCGTTTTCGCCGTCACCTGGTTCACCAGCACGGCCATGGCCGCCCACCTGCCGCGCCTGCTGCAGGCCAGCGGCACCTCGCTGCAGGCGGCGGTGGCCCTGGCCGCACTGGTCGGCCCGGCCCAGGTGGCGGCGCGGTTGCTGGAGTTCGGCTTCCTGCGCCGCCTGCACCCCTTGCTGTCTGCGCAGCTGGCGGCCGCGGCCCACCCGGTGGGCGCGGCCTTGCTCATGGTGGTGGGCGGCCCGGCCGCGCTGGTGTTCACCGTGCTGCACGGGGCCGGCAACGGCATCCTGACCATCGCCAAGGGCACGCTGCCGCTGGTGTTGTTCGGGCCCGCCGGCTACGGCGCGCGCCAGGGCCTGATGATGGTGCCCGCCCGCGTGGCGCAGGCCTTCGCGCCGGTGCTGTTCGGCATGCTGCTCGATGGCGTGGGCGCAGCCGCCCTGTGGGCCACCACGCTGCTGGGGCTCGCGGCGCTGGCGGCGCTGTGGGTTCTGCGGCCGGTGGCGCGGCCCTGATCAGCCGCGCGGCGGCACAAACTCCGCGCGCGCCCGCAGCGCCGTGGCACGCGAATGGCAGCCTTCCAGGTGGTCGTTCACGAGCCCCATGGCCTGCATGAAGGCGTACACCGTGGTGGGGCCCACGAAACTCCAGCCGCGTTTTTTCAGGTCCTTGGACAGGGCGATGGACGCGGGCGAAGTGGACAGGGTGCGCGCCACCTCGCGCGTGAGGCGCCCGGGCCGGTCGGCGGAGGAAGGCTCATAGCGCCAAGCGTAGTGCGCCAGCGATCCGAACTCGCGCCGCAGCTCCAGCACGCGCCGCGCGTTGTTGATGGTGGACTCGATCTTGCCCCGGTGGCGCACGATGGCCGCGTCCTGCACCAGGCGCTCGACGTCGGCCGGGCCGAAGGCGGCGACCTGCTCCGCGTCGAAGTGGGCAAACGCCGCGCGAAAGCCCTCGCGCTTGTTCAGGATGGTGAGCCAGCTCAGACCCGACTGAAAACCCTCCAGGCAGATCTTCTCGAACAGCCGCCGGTCGTCCGCCACGGGAAAGCCCCATTCGTGGTCGTGGTAGTGGCGGTAGAAGGGCGTGGCCTGGCACCAGGCGCAGCGCGGGCAACCGGCCTCGTCGGCGAACAGGCCGGCAGGCAGGTCGGGGGTGGGTTCGGCGGTCATGCGCCGCATTCTAGAAACTGCACCGGCCACGCTGCTGACAACCGTTCGCACGCCCGGCGCGATCTTCTGCCCATAAACTGCCCCCATGCGCCAGTTTCTCCCCCGCCTGCGGGCCGTGTCCGCCCCGTTGCTTTGCCTTGCACTGTCCGGGTGTGCCAGCACGACCGGTTCGCTGGGCTACTACTGGCAGTCCATGGTGGGGCACCTGGAACTCATGCAGTCGGCCGAGCCCATCGACCGCTGGGTGGCACGCACCGACATCGCGCCCGCGCTGCGCGAGCGCCTGCGGCTGGCGCAGCGCGCCCGGGCCTTCGCCGTGGCCGAGCTGGGCCTGCCCGACAACGCAAGCTACCGCCGCTACGCCGACCTGAAACGCCCCGCCGCCGTGTGGAACGTGGTGGCCGCGCCGCCCTACGCGCTCACGCTGCACACCTGGTGCTTTCCGGTCACGGGCTGCATCGGCTACCGCGGCTACTTCGCCCAGGCCGACGCCCAGGCCGAGGCCGACCAGCTCGCCGCGCAGGGGCTGGAGGTGGAGGTGTACGGCGTGCCCGCGTACTCCACGCTGGGCTACATGAACTGGGCGGGGGGCGACCCGCTGCTTTCCACCTTCATCGCCTGGCCCGAGGGCGACTTCGTGCGCCTGCTGTTCCACGAACTGGCGCACCAGGTGGTGTATGCCGAAGGGGACACGCTGTTCAACGAGTCCTTTGCCACGGCGGTCGAACGCATTGGCGTGGCGCGGTGGCTGGCCACCCATTCCACCCCCCAGGCGCGCGAGGCCTACGCCACCAGCGAGGCGCGGCGCGGCGCGTTCCGCGCGCTCACGCGCGCCACGCGCGAGCAGTTGGCCGCCATCTATGCACAAAAAGATGCCCTGGCGCTGGAGGATCAAGCGCTGAATGCTATTAAAAATGAAGCAATGCAGGCATTCCGCGGGCGCTACGCCCAACTGCGCGCGCAGTGGCTGGGCACGGCTTCGGGCACCCAGCCTTCGGTCACCACGGCCCAGGTGGCGGGCTACGACCGCTGGGTGGCCAAGGCCAACAACGCGAGCTTTGCCGCCCAGGCGGCCTACGACGAACTCGTGCCCGCGTTCGAGGCCCTGTTCGAACAGCAGGGCCGCGACTGGCCCCGGTTTTATGATGCCGTACGGCAGCTGGCGCAGCAGCCCCAGCCGCAGCGCCGCGAGGCCTTGCGTGCCCTGCTGCCCGCGCAGCCCCCACAAAAATCCTCTTAAGGAGACACCCTGTGCCTGACATCCACATCCATCGCGAACACCACCTGGGCCTGAAAGAGGCCCGCAAGATCGCCTTCTCCTGGGCCGAGAAGGCCGAGGAAAAATTCGACATGGAATGTGTCTATGAAGAGGGCGACACCGAAGACACGCTCACCTTCACGCGCTCGGGCGTCAAGGGCACGCTGCTCGTGGACGCGCGGCAGTTCGAGATGAAGGCCCAGCTGGGGTTTCTGTTCGGCGCGTTCAAGGACCGCATCGAGGCCGAAATTGGTGAACAGCTCGATGCCCTGCTCAATGCGCCCCACCCCGGCACCAAGAAGCCCGCCACCGACAAGAAGAAACACGCGGCAGAGGCGGGCGCCGGCAAGCCGGGTACCAAGGGGGCGGCCAAACCTGCGGCCAAGGCCAAGAAGGCGTAGCCGCCAGGCCCGGACCATGACATCCACCGCCACCGGCACCGCCGCCCACAGCCCGGCGTTCGACACCCTGTCCGCGCTGCTTCACACCCGCTACAGCTGCCGCGCCTTTCTGCCCGAACCCCTGCCGCGCACCACCATGCAAGCCATCCTGGCCACCGCGCAACGCACGGCCTCGTGGTGCAACGCGCAGCCCTGGCAGCTCACCATTGCCAGCGGCGCCACGCTCGAGCGCCTGCGCGGCGCACTGCAATCGCACATGGCCGCGGCAGCCCCTGCGCCCGACCTGCCCTGGCCCCGCGAATACCGGGGCGTGTACCAGGAGCGGCGGCGTGAATGCGGCTGGGGACTGTACGAGGCCCTGGGCATCGCCAAGGGCGACCGCGAGGCCTCGGCGCAACAGGCGGCGCAGAACTTCACGATGTTCGGCGCGCCGCATGTGGCCATCGTCAGCAGCGACGAGGCGCTGGGCGTCTATGGCGCGGTGGACTGCGGCGCGTACGTGTCAAGCTTCATGCTGGCCGCGCACAGCCTGGGCGTGGGCTCCATCGCGCAGGCCGCGCTGGCCTCGTACCCCGGCGTGCTGCGCGAGGTGCTGGGCATCGGCGCGGACCGCACCATCGTCTGCGGCATCTCGTTCGGCCTGGCCGACCCCGCGCACCCCGCCAACCACTTTCGCACCACGCGGGCAGACCCTGCCGACAGCGTGGTGTGGCACGACTGACGGGGCGGGCACGTCCTCAGGCCGCCGCGCGCAGCAAGGGGCCGCGCGCGTGCAGCACGCCAAACAGGTTCTTGGGGTCGGACAGTTCGGGGATGAGTTCGATCGGCTGGCCCACCCCCAGTTCGGCCGCGGCATGGCGCATGAACCGCAGCGCGGAAAAATCCTCCAGCGCGAAGCCCACCGAGTCGAACACGGTCACCTGCGCATCGCTGCCGCGGCCCGGCAGGCGGCCCGCCAGCACCTCCCACAACTCGGTCACCGCGAAGTCGGACGGCAGTTGCTGGATATCGCCCTCGATGCGCGTCTGCGGCGCATATTCGACGAACACCTGCGCCTGGCGCAACACGTCGGCATGCAGCTCCGTCTTGCCGGGGCAGTCGCCGCCCACCGCATTGATGTGCATGCCGGGCGCCAGCATGTCCGGCGTGAGGATGGTGGCGTTGGTCTTGTCGGCCGTCACCGTGGTCACGATGTCGGCGCCGCGCACGGCCTCGGCCGCGCTGGCGCAGGCCACGGTGCGCAGGCCGCCGCCCTGCAGGTTGGCCTGCAGCTTGGCGGTGGCGGCCGGGTCGGTGTCGAACAGCCGCAGCGTGTCGACGCCCAGCAGGTGGTGGAACGCCAGCGCCTGGAACTCGCTTTGCGCACCGTTGCCGATGAGCGCCATGGTGCGCGCGCCGGGGCGTGCCAGGGCACGTGCGGCCACCGCCGACATGGCGGCCGTGCGCAGCGCCGTGGTGAGCGTGAGCTCGCTCAGCAGCAGGGGCGCCCCCGTGGCCACGTCGGCCAGCACGCCGAACGCCATCACGGTCGACAGGCCCAGCCGGGTGTTGCGCGGGTGGCCGTTGACGTACTTGAAGGCATACGTCTCCCCGTCGGCGATGGGCATGAGCTCGATCACGCCGTCCCGCGAATGGCTGGCCACGCGCGCCGACTTGTCGAACGCCTGCCAGCGCAGGAAATCGGCATGGATGTTGTCGGCGATGCCGCGCAGGCAGGCCTCGATGCCCTTGCGGCGCACCAGGTCGATGACATCGGGCGCGCTGAGGTACAGGGTGGTGAAGGTGTTCTGGGAACGCATGGTGCTTGTCTCCGTAAGGGATGGGACAAGTTTCCCGGAGCGCCGCAGCAATGTGAATCGCCAGAACTGCCGCATATTGCAGGCCGGGTTGGCGAAACGGCAGCGCAAACTGCCCTTCTGCCCAATCCCGCGCACCACCTCTGTCTCAGCCTCTTCTGACTACACCTGCCCGTTCAGGCGGCGTGCCGCCTCCAGCACCGGCTTCACGTAGCGCTCGTCATAGCGGTGCGCGGGCATGGTCAGCGTGACCGCCGCCGCCAGGCTGCCATCGGCATGGAACACCGGTGCCGAGATTCCGGCGACCTCGTCGAGCCGGTCGCCCACGCTGGCGGCATAGCCGTCGGCCCGGATGCGCGCATGCAGCGCGCGGTCCCGCGCGCCCGGCACGCGCCCGGGCGCCGGATCGAACGCCACCAGCACCCGCCCGCCCGTGCCGCGCTCGAGCGGCAGCAGATCGCCCGCGCGGATGTGGTCGCGCACGGGGTGTGGCGAATCCACCCGGAACTGGCACAGGCGCACGTCCCCCTGGCGCACGTGGTAGGCCGCGCTTTCGCCCGTGGCGGCCACCAGATCGCGCAGCACCGGCAGCACCACCCGGTCGAGGGAGAACGCGGCGGCGTACAGCGCATACAGCCGCGCCACCTCGGGGCCCAGGGCGTAGCGGCCGTCCGCGAGCCGCTGCACCCATCGTGCATGCTCCAGCGATGCGAGCAGGCGCAGCGCCGTGCTCTTGTGCAGCTGCGTGCGCGCGGCCAGTTCCGCGAGCGGCAGGGCACCATCGCCCTGCCGGAACGCACCCAGCAGCGTGAGCGCGCGGTCCACGGCCGCCACGCCGCCCGGGGCGGCATCGGCATCGGCCAGGGATTCATGGGCGGATTTGCGGGGCATGCGGGCGCGGGGTGGGGACAGGACGCAGGGGCGGGGGCTTGACGCGAAAGCGCAAACCGTCAATCATTTCAATAGAAAGAACTTCGTTTCATCTATTAGAACGACAACCCTCCGCAGCGTCAAGCCCCGGCGCTCGGCCAGCCCCGCAGGAATCCGCCCATGCCCGTCCCCGACATCCTCATCAGCGAAGTAGGCCCGCGCGACGGCCTGCAGTCCGTGAAAGCCACCATGCCCACGCAGCACAAGCTGCGCTGGATCGACGCGCTCGTGGCGGCGGGCCTGCGCGAAATTGAAGTCGGCTCCTTCGTGCCCGCGCGGCTGCTGCCGCAGATGGCCGACGTGGCCGAGGTGGTGCGCCACGCGCTCACCCACCCCGGCATCACCGTGATGGCCCTGGTGCCCAACCTGCGCGGCGCCGAGGCCGCGCTGGCCAGCGGCGTGCACAAGATCACGCTGCCCGTGTCGGCCAGCGCGGCGCATTCACTGGCCAACGTGCGCAAGAGCCCGGAGGCCATGGTGGACGAGCTGCACGCCATCACCCGCCTGCGCGCCGAGACCGCGCCACAGGTGCTGGTGGAAGTGGGCATTTCCACCGCGTTCGGCTGCACGCTGCAGGGCGAGGTGCCCGAGGACGACGTGATCCGCCTGGCCGCCAGTTGCGTGGCGGCGGGCGTGGACGAGGTCGGCCTGTCGGACACCACCGGCATGGCCAACCCCGCGCAGGTGCGCCGCCTGTTCACGCGGCTGCGCAGCGAGATCAGCCCGCACGCGGGCGCGGCCCACATGCACAACACGCGCGGCCTGGGCCTGGCCAACTGCCTGGCCGCATACGACGTGGGCGTGCGCACCTTCGACGCATCGCTGGGCGGCCTGGGCGGCTGCCCCTATGCGCCCGGCGCCTCCGGCAACGTGGTCACCGAAGACCTGGTGTTCATGTTCGAGGCCATGGGCGTGACCACCGGCGTGGACCTGGCCCGGCTGTTCGCCGCGCGCATCCCCCTGCAGGCCGGGCTGCCCGGCGAACCGGTGTACGGCATGACGCCCGAGGCGGGGCTGCCCAAGGGCTGGACCCAGGAGACACCACATGCCTGAAAACAACGAGAGCGCCCCAGGCGGCCGGACCGCCCTGCCCTACGCCGGCATCCGCGTGGTGGAGTTCACCCACATGGTCATGGGCCCCACCTGCGGCCTGGTGCTGGCCGACCTGGGGGCCGAGGTCATCAAGGTCGAGCCCATCGGCCATGGCCGCGAGGGCGATGCCACGCGCAAGCTGCGCGGGTCGGGGGCGGGCTTCTTCCCGCTGTTCAACCGCAACAAGAAGAGCCTGGCGCTGGACCTGGAAACCCCCGAGGGCAAGGAGGCCGTGCTGCGCCTGATCGCGACGGCCGACATCGTGAGCGAGAACTTCAAGCCCGGCACCATGCAGAAGCTGGGACTGGACTACGCGAGCCTGAAGGCCCTGAACCCGCGCCTCATCTACGTGAGCCACAAGGGCTTTCTGCCCGGCCCGTACGACCACCGCACCGCGCTCGACGAGGTGGTGCAGATGATGGGCGGCCTGGCCTACATGACCGGCCGGCCCGGCGACCCGCTGCGCGCGGGCACCAGCGTGAACGACATCATGGGCGGCATGTTCGGCGCGATCGGCGCCATGGCCGCGCTCGCACAGCGCGAGAAGACCGGGCGCGGCCAGGAGGTGCAGAGCGCGCTGTTCGAGAACAACGTGTTCCTCGTCGCGCAGCACATCATGCAGTTCGCCGTCACCGGCCAGCCTGCGGCCCCCATGCCCGCGCGCATCTCGGCCTGGGCGATCTACGACGTGTTCCAGGTGAAGGATGGCGAGCAGATCTTCCTGGCCGTGGTGAGCGACGGCGCCTGGGCGGTGTTCTGCGATGCCTTCGGCTTTGCCGACCTGAAGGCCGACCCGCGCCTGGCCAGCAACAACGACCGCGTGCGCGAACGCGCCTGGATGATGCCGCTGCTGCGCGAGCGGCTCGCGCCCTACAGCGCCGCGCACCTGGCCGACGTGTTCGAGCGCCACGCCCTGCCCTTTGCGCCCATCACGCGGCCAGAGGACCTGCTGGACGACCCCCACCTCAACGCCACCGGCGCCCTGGCCCCCATGACCTTGCCCGACGGCCGCGCCACCCAGACGGTGCTGCTGCCGCTGGCCATGGACGGCCAGCGCCCCGGCGTGCGCCTGTCGCCGCCCCGGGTGGGTGAGCACAATGCGGAGCTGCTGGCCGAGCTGGGTTACGACACTATAAAAATTGAAGCGCTTGGCGCTTACCCAGCAAGCGGTAGCGCCTGATTTTTCTCTGGTTGCTGAGGATCTGCCAAAAAACAAGCGGCCGAGGCCGCTTGTTTTTGACTCCGCCAGCCCGCCCACCAAGGGGCAGGGCCCAGACCAGTGTCACCGTGGAACCGGCTTTGCCGGGCCACCGGTGGCGTCCCCCTGAGGGGGAAGGCGCGCAGCGCCTCAGGGGGCTACTGGAGTGACGTGATCAGGTCGACATATTGCTGCTTGGCGGCATCCGCTTCGGTGCCCTTGAGCTTTTCCCACGCGTCCCATTTGGCACGGCCCACCATGTCGGAGAAGCTGGGCTTCTTCTCGGTGTTGTCGCCGGTGGTGGCCTGCTTGTACAGCGCGTAGATCTTGAGCAGCGTGGCGTTGTCGGGGCGCTCGCTGAGGTTCTTGGAATTGGCTACGGCGGCTTCGAAGGTGGCGTTCAGGTCGGCCATGTCGGTTGCTCCTTGGATGGAAAACGAAAGAAGGGGAAGGGGGAGGGAAAGAACGGTGTCGGCAAGGGTTTGCTGCGTTGTATCTTACGGGCTGCGCACCGCGCCAAGCGGTGCCATCCATAGAGGCAAGCCCCCAAAAACAACCACAACAGGTGTACATCTGATGGTGACCCGCATCCCAGCCCCCCGCGCCCCGGCCATCGAAGGCGCCGCCAGCCCCCTGCGCAAGGTGCGCGCCCAGGCCCCCGACGTCGCCCGCCGCGCGGCCCAGGCCCTTCCGCCCGCCGCGCGCAAGGCCGCCGGCGTGGTGCAAAAGAACGTGCGGCGTGCCGCCACCGGCATGCTGGGCCTCTCGGGCGAACGCATGAGCAAGGTCGACACGGCCTGGCTGCGCATGGACTCGGCCAGCAACCTGATGATGATCAACGGCGTGTGGACGCTCTCGCCCGGCATCGGCTGGGACGCGCTGTGCGAGCGCGTGCAGCAGCGCCTGCTGCAGTACCCGCGCTTTCGCCAGCGCGTGGTGGAGGACGCGGCCGGGGCCACCTGGGTGGAAGACCGCCAGTTCGACATCGCCGCCCATGTGCTGCGCGAGACGCTGCCCCGCACCCCCGGGCAAAGCATGCAGCGCGCCCTGCAGGACCGCGTGGGCGAGCTGGCCATGCAGCCGCTGGACGCGCGCCGCCCGCTGTGGCAGATGCACCTGATCGAGGACTTCGTGGGCGACGACGGCCAGCCCGGCAGCGCCCTCGTGGTGCGCATCCACCACTGCATCGCGGACGGCATCGCGCTGATCTCGGTGACCATGTCGCTGGTCGATGGCGGTGCCGAGCCCCCCAGGCGCAAGTCCCGTGCGGACAAGGAGGCCGCCACGGCGGAGGACTGGATCGCCGACACGCTCATCAAGCCTTTCACCGGCATGACCGTGAAAGCGCTCGATATGGCCGGCGACAGCGCGGCCAGGTCGCTGCAGATGCTGGGCGACCCCGAGAAGGCGATGCAGAACGGCCTGTCGGGCACCCTGGACATGGCGCGCGTGGCCTACCAGCTGGTGAGCGACGCGGCCGCCCTGGCGCTGATGCCCGACGATTCACCCACGCGCCTGAAGGGCCAGCCCGGCCAGGCCAAGCGCGTGGCGTGGTGCCCGCCCATCCCGCTGGAGGAGGTCAAGGCCATCGGCAAGGCGCTCAACTGCTCGATCAACGACGTGCTGCTGTCCTGCGTGGCCGGCGCCATCGGCGGCTACCTGCGCAGCCAGGGCGACGACCCCACGGGGCAGGAAATCCGCGCCATGATCCCCGTGAACCTGCGCCCCATGGAAGAGGCCTGGAAGCTGGGAAACCGCTTCGGCCTGGTGCCGCTGGTGCTGCCCATCGGCATGGCCAACCCGGTGGAGCGCGTGTACGAGGTGCGCAAGCGCATGAATGCGCTCAAGGGCAGCACCCAGCCCATCCTCGCGTTCGCGATGCTCGCCGTGGCGGGCCTGATGATCAAGCCCGCGCAGGACGCGCTGCTCAACCTGTTCGGCCGCAAGACCACGGCGGTCATGACCAATGTGCCGGGGCCCAAGGAGCAGCTCACGCTGTGCGGCGCGCGCGTCACGCAGTGCATGTTCTGGGTGCCGCAGTCGGGGGACATCGGCCTGGGGGTTTCCATCCTGAGCTATGGCGGCGGCGTGCAGTTCGGCGTGATCACCGACACCACGCTGTGCCCCGAGCCGCAGCGCATCATCGACGCGTTCGCGCCCGAGTTCGACCAGCTCTCGCTGCTCACGCTGATGCTGCCCTGGGGCGAATGAAGCGGCACCCTGTGACGCTGCGCGGCCTGGCGGCCCTGGCACGGCGGCCGCGGATGAAGGCAGCCGCACTGCTGGCGGCGCTGTGGGCCGCTGTGCCCCTGGCGCAGGCCGCCGTGCGCGAGGAGCATGCCGAGCGCCCGTACGCCGTGCATGCGGAGCCTGGCGACACGCTGCGCCAGGCGCTGAACGCGGCCACGCCCATCGTCACGGACGGCCAGCGCTTTCACGGCCACACCCGCTGGAACGTGCGCTGGACCTTCCGCTGGGGGCGCGAGGCCTCGTCGGGCGAATGCCGCATCACCGAGGTCACCACACGGCTGCGCACCGAGGTGCAGCTGCCCGAGCTGCGGCGCGCCACGCCGGCGCAGCGGGCGCTGTTCGACCGCTATCTGCCGGCCCTGTCACGCCACGAGCAAGGCCATGTGCAGTTCGGGCGCGACGCCGCCCGCGCCATCGACCAGGGCATTGCGCAGCTGCCCGCCGCGCCGGACTGCGCCACGCTGGAGCGCCAGGCCAACGCGCTGGGCCACCGCCTGCTGCGCGAACACGCCGAGCGCGAGAAGCAATACGACCGCGACACGCGCCACGGCGCATCGCAAGGCGCCAGGCTGGAGTGAGCGGATCATCGCCCGCCCTCGGCCAGGCTAGCCCCGCACCGCGCTGCGGAAAGCCGCGGACAGCGCCGCCAGGGCGTCGCGCGGGCGGCCGTCCCTGATGCGGGTGTGCAGCAGCACGGGCAGGCGGGGCAGTGCGGGCAGCGCAAGGCGCGTGCCGACGTCCACCGCGCCCAGGGGCAGCATGCGCGGGGCCAGCGCCGCCACCCCCAGCCCGGCCATCACGGCCGCGGCCACCGCCGCCACGCCGCCGCCCACAAACACCTCGGCCCAGGCCATGCCGGCGGCATCCAGCGACCGCCCCGCCATCGCGCGCACGCCACAGGGCTCGGCCAGCGTGGCCAGGGGCAGGGGTTCGCCCGCGCGGTGCTGCCAGCCGGGGGCCGCGAGCCAGCCAAACTGCTCTTCGGCCAGCAGCTCGCCGTCGCTGCGGCCCACGTGCATGCGGGCCAGCACCGCATCCAGCTCGCGCCGATCGTAGGCTTGCAGCAGGTCGCCGGACGAGCCGATGCGGATCTCGATCAGGAGCTGCGGGTCCTGCGCGTTCATGCGGGCGATCAGCGCGGGCAGCTCGGGCCCGGCCACGTGGTCGCTGATGCCGATGGTCAGGCGCTGGCGCGCCTGGGCGAACGTGGCGAGCGCGCGGTCGTGCACGGCCAGGAGTTCACGGGCGTGTTCCAGAAAGGCGGCGCCCCGCGCGGACAGCTGCACATGCCGGGGCGTGCGCTCGATGAGCCGGCAGCCCAGGCGGGCCTCCAGCCGCTGGAGCTTGAGGCTCATCGCGGCCTGCGCCGTGCCCATGGCCTCGGCGGCGCGCGTGAAGCTGCCCAGCTCGGCAATGCGCACGAAGGCCTCGACGGCATCGAGGTCCAGGGATCGCTCAACCATTTGAATTTGATATTTCTGAAATAGATATCCATAGCATATTCATATGGATAGCATTTCGCCAGCTTCTTCTTTTGTTGTTCAAAAAGGATCTTGCGATGCCCCTCATCCACATTGCCATGCGCGCCGGGAAGCCCGCGGCCTACCGCCAGGCGATCTTCGACACGCTGTACCGCGCCCTGCGCGAAACCTTCAACGTGCCCGAGGACGACCAGTTCATGACCATCACCGAGCACGAGGCCGCGAACTTCCGCTACAGCCCCACCTACCTGGGCGTGGTGCGCAGCGACGACGTGGTGTTCATCCAGATCACCGCCAACAACACGCGCACTCTGGAGCAGAAGAAGGCGCTGTTTGCGCGCATCGCGCAGCTGCTCGGGGAAAGCCCGGGCCTCAGGCCCGAGGATGTGTTCGTGAACATCGTGGAGGTCGCCAAGGAGAACTGGTCCTTCGGGCATGGCCTGGCGCAGTACGCGTAGCCATCCATTCCACGGCGCTGCGTGCCGTGGGCGGCGGTGAAGGCGGGTCGGCACGGCACCTGCGAACCAGCCGCCGGGCGGGGTGAACGGGCCGCCATGGCGGCCCGCCGCGTTCAGGACGCCGAGCAGGTAAAGCTCTCGGCCTTGGCGGGGTCGCCCATGCCGTTGTAGCGCGGGAACTTGGGGTACTCGCACACCGGGCGCTGGGCCAGGGGGGTGCTGGTGCCGGGGGCAAATTTCGTTGCCACCAGCTTGTCGGGGGCCGCGCCTTTTTCCACCCAGGCGTCCATGGCAGCGAGCAGGTCGATGGAACGCGGCTCGGTGCCCGCCCCGTCCAGGTCATGCCCGTTGGAAGGCGAGGTGACCATGCGCGCAAAGCCCTGCACCTTGCTCGCGCCCAGGCGCTGCTTCACCGCGTCGAAGTATTCCGCCGTGCGGTACACCGACACGCAGGTGTCGCCCAGGCCATACCAGATCAGCAGCTTGCCACCGTTGTCGGCAAAGGCGGAGATGTCCGGGTCGGTACCGTCGATCATCTCCGCCAGCCGCAGATATTTCGCCTGGTACCGGGTCGGGTCGTGCGTCAGGATGCTGGCGTTGGGGTTGCCTTCCACCAGGCGCGCGGCTTCCGTCACGGCCATGTGGTTGAACGAGTCGGGGTTCTCAAAACTGGTACCGAACATGTACGACTGCCAGTCCGAGGTGGACGCGCCGCCCCGGCCGTAGCGCGGATAGCCCACGGCACCGCGCGACAGGGTCACGGGCGTCTTGTGGTCGCTGTAGATGAGGCGGATGGATTCGATCTGGCCGGCCGTCAGGCAGCTGTCGTTGTCGGCGCCCTGGCACAGCAGATCGGTGGGCACGTAGTTGCATGCCTCGACGTTGCCGATGATGCCGTCCTTCAGGCCATCGAGACCATCACACGCGGCCGTCTCGGCCTTGGCATACAGCGCGATCTTGGCCGGGCTCATCCAGTTCTCGCGGCTCTTGAAGATGTGGCGCAGCACCGTGGGGCCCAGGTTGACCTGGTGCGCCTGCTGGCTGATGGCAGGCTCCATGGCCACCACGCCGTCGTAGTCCTTGGGGTACTTCTGCGTGGAGATCAGACCCGAGCGACCGCCGTTGGAGTGGCCCATGTGGTAGCGCCGCACGGGGCGCTTGCCGTAGAACTCCGTGGCGATGGTGGTGCCAATCTCCAGCACGAAGTGGTTGGCATCGAACGCATGGTTGCGCAGCGCCACATCGCTGTTGCCCCAGGCAAAGCCGCGCACCTGGTGGCCAGAGTCGGAACTGATCTTCACATAGGGATTGGCCGATGGACCCACGAGCTGCTGGTACCACGGGTCATCGGTCGGAATGAACCCGTCGAACCCACCGCCGCCAATCGTCAGCGTCTTGCCGTTCCACTGCGCCAGCGTGGGCAGCTCCACCGCCCAGTTGATCGTCGACTCGGGCGAGGACACGATCTGGCCGCGCACGATGCAGGCGTCCGGCAGCGTGCCCTCGGCCTTGCGCAACTCGGTGCGCGTGACCTTGGCGCCATGGGGCAAGGCGGTGGAGGTGTAGGCGGCGCAGGCCTCGGCCAGGGGCCTGCTGGCCAGGGGCGCGGGGGCATCACCGCCGCCGCCGCAGGCCGTCAGCGCCACGGCGGCAAGGGCAGTCAGGGTGCAGGCGGCCCACCGCCCCGGGGAGGCACGGTGGTGGACGCGGCGATGGGGTGCCACGCCGGCAAGGAATGGAATCGGGAACATGCGGGAGTCTCCAGTGATGGTGGTTTTCAGGAGCCCAGGCACTGGCAGCAGCAGGAGCAGGACGGCCGCCACCGCAGCCCTTGTGGCTCCGGTGGGGACGATAGGAAAAGAAGGCACCCTTGCAGCCCCTGCAAATGCAGAGGGCCCGGGAAACTACCGAGCAGGCCTGGCTACCCGTTGCGCAGCGCCGCCACCAGCGCCAGCTTGTTGTTCACCCCCAGCACGGCGTAGGCGGTGCGCAGGTAGGTGCGCACGGTGGCGGGGGTGAGCCCCAGGGTGGCGGCGATGTCCTTGTGGGAACGCCCCTGGGCGTAGAGCATGGCGGCGCTCAGCTCGCGCGGGGCCAGTGGGGACTTCTGGTGGCGCGATGCCATGCTGACAGCCACCAGCGGACCGCAGGGTTCGAGCCGCAAGCGGCAGGACTTGCCCACCAACAGGCTGCAGGGAGCACGTGGCAGGGCCTGCAGAACCTCCAGCGGCACGCGGGTTCCCGTCCAGCCGGGGCACGCCTCGCCCAGCGCCATGCTGATGCGCAGGCCCGCAAACAGCAGCTCTCCCGAGGGCTCCGCCAGCGCAAAGCTGTCCCAGGGACGGCTGGCGGACTCGCTCTGCAGCCGCTGCAGCACGTGGTGCCAGTGCTGCAGCAGATGCACCACAAATTCGCCAAACAGCACGGTCTCTTCGTCGGTGAATTCCGAACGCGCCTGCGGGCGGTACACCGAGACAAAAAACATCAGTCCGCTGTGGGGCAGCTCGGCGGTGAGCGCCATGCAGTGGTACAGGCCATGGCGCTGGCTGAACGCCACCACCTCGGGGTGTTCCACGATATCGCCCACCACATCGCGCTCGCGGATCACCACGCCCAGCCGGGTCATGGACTGGCGCGCGAACTCGTCCACCGCGGACAGTTCGTTCCATTCCTGCGCAAAGCTCTTGCTCAGGCCGATGCTGCCATGCAGCCAGTTGCGCGGACCGGTATGCACATCGCCGGCCGACACCTCGCCCCACCAGGCCGCATCGAAGGGGACCAGCTCCCGCAGCGTCTGCAAGGCCTGGTGCAGCATGTCCTGCGGCGGCGCTTGCTGCGCCCCCCGCGCCAGCGCGAGCAGGCTGCGGCTGAGCGCCCGCAAGGCATCGGAGGGGCCGCGCCCGCCCGTTGCGGAAGGGGGCATGCTCATCGGCATACCGCCGGGGCGTCTTGCGCTGCGCGAAGCGCGTCGTCTGCGTGGGCCATGGCGCCAGTCTCCTGTTTTTTCAGGCGATGGTAGCGGCCACGCACGGGCCGCCACCCCAAGCCCCCCCGAGGCGGCGGCAGGTGCGTGCGCAGCCCGCTACGCGGCTGCAGCCCGCGCCGGCGCAAATGCTATCATTTTTATAGCTTTCTGCGCTTATTCACAAAGCGCCAGCGGCCAATTCCATTCCATTCAGCGGGCCAGCCCATCCACCGCCTGGAACATCGACTGCCGCGCCTGGCTGATGATCTGGCCCTTCCATTCATCGGTGTCGGTGTAGAACGCCGCCAGCATCTGCGCCTTGATCTGCGCGGCCTTGTCGGCGGGGGTGCCGGGGTGCAGGTTGAGCCACTGTTCGGCGCGGATCGCGTTCATCACGTCGAGCACGGGCACGGTACCGTATTCCATGGCGATGCCGGTGTACTCGGCATGCGGGCATTCGTCGTAGATCGAGGTCCACATGAGGCCGGTGAGGAAGGCCGAGGTGGACGAGCCGTCATAGATGGAGGTGACCGGCGTGGCGCCGCCGCCATCCCACCAGGCGCGTGCGCGCGCCACGGCCACATCGTCGTCGTTGCCGGCGTAGATGCGCTCGCCATGGCCGCTGGGGCCCAGGCCCGTGTGCAGGTCGATCCACGCGATGTGCGACGCGCCCGCGCCATGCTGGCGCAGCACCTGGCGCAGCGTGCGGTTGCTCCAGGTGGGCTCGGTGCCGCCAAAGAACAGGCCTTGCGGAAACTCGTGCTGGCCCCGCGAGATGGCGGCCTGCCAGGCCGCCTCGCCCTTGGTGCCGATGTACTGCTGCACGGCGGCGGCATTCTCGGGCAACGGGGGCCACGCCTCGGGCAGCAGCAGCGGCTGGACTTCGCGGTAGGCCTCGTTCACGGGCAGGGGCTTTGAAAAGTCCTGGAAGTTGCGGTTCAGGTCCACGTTCTCGTGGGTGAAGCGGCGCACGTGCGAAAAACCATAGGGGTTGAGCGCGTGGATGTAAAGCGTGGCCACGCCGGCCGCGTGCGCCTTGTCGCGCCACTCCTGATCGTGCAGCGCAAACACCTGCACGCCGCTGCCGCAGTAGCCTTCCACGCCGTGGCAGGCGCTGCTCACGATGAGCAGCCTGGTCGCATCGGCCGGGCCGTCGCGCACCACGTCCATGGCCAGGTCTTCGCCGTCGCGCCCTTTGAGCGGGTGGGCGTGCGATTCGATGGGCAGGCCCGCAGCGGCCGCGGCCTCCAGAAATTTCTTGCGGGCCTGGGCGTAGCTGGGCGAAAAGGCGCGGGCGATGCCGATCATGGGCGGTGGCTTTCGTGGGTGGGTTGGAAACAAGAGAAAAGAAAGCCCGGGCACGCAGGGGGCCCGGGGCGTCAGGACAGCCAAGAAGCCGGCGTCAGGCCGCCGTTGGCTGCGCCAGCCACTCCTCGGCCAGCTTGACCCAGTAGGTGGCGCCCAGCGGGATCAGGTCGTCGTTGAAGTCGTAGCTCGGGTTGTGCAGCGTGCAGGGCCCGCCGCCATGGCCCATCTCGCGGTGCGCGCCGTCGCCATTGGCGATGAAGCAGTAGGCACCGGGCTTGGCCTGCAGCATGAAGGCGAAGTCTTCCGCGCCCATGGTGGGCTCCTGCACCAGCACATTGGCCTCGCCCACGATGCCGGCCATCACCTTGCGCGCAAAGTCGGCCTCGGCCGGCGAGTTCACGGTGGGCGGGTAGTTGCGGTGGAAGTGGAATTCGCAGGTGGCGTCGTGCGCGGCGCAGGTGTGCTCGGCGACCTGCTTCATGCGCTTTTCGATCAGGTCCAGCACCTCGATGGAGAACGTGCGCACCGTGCCCTGCAGCTCGCAGCTGTCGGGCACCACGTTGGTGGCCTCGCCCGCGTGCACCATCGTCACCGAGATCACGCCCGCGTCCACGGGCTTCTTGTTGCGGCTGATGATGGTCTGGAAGGCCTGCACCATCTGGCAGGCGATCGGCACCGGGTCGATGCCGTTGTGCGGCAGCGCCGCATGGCTGCCCTTGCCGCGGATGGTGATCTTGAACTCGTTGCTGGACGCCATCACCGGGCCGGGGCTCACCGCGAACTGGCCCACGGGCATGCCAGGCCAGTTGTGCATGCCGTACACGGCCTGCATGGGGAACTGCTCGAACAGGCCGTCGGTGATCATCTCGCGCGCACCGCCGCCGCCCTCTTCGGCCGGCTGGAAGATCAGGTACACGGTGCCGTCGAAATTGCGGTGCCTGGCGAAATGCTGCGCCGCGGCCAGCAGCATGGCCACATGGCCGTCATGGCCGCAGGCGTGCATCTTGCCCTGGTGCTTGCTGGCGTGGGCAAAGGTGTTGAACTCCTGCATGGGCAGGGCGTCCATGTCGGCGCGCAGGCCGATGGCCCGTCCGCTGGCGCCGCCGTCGCGGCCCTTGACGATGCCGACCACGCCCGTGGTGCCCAGGCCACGGTGGATGGGAATGCCCCATTCGGTGAGCTTTTGCGCCACCACATCGGCGGTGCGCACCTCTTCGAAGCACAGCTCGGGATGCGCGTGAATGTCCCGGCGCACGGCGGCAATACTGGCCGCCTGCGTGACGATGGAATCAATAACGTTCATGATATGTATCCTTACGATCTCACAGTCTAGCCCGCTGGCCTGCCCTGCGCCACCCGGGGTTTATTTGCACTGCAACATGAAGCTCTCGCCACACGCCCTCGAACTCGCGCAAACCCTGGTGCGCATGAACACCGTCAGCCACAACTCCAACCTGGAGCTGATCCATTTCATCCGCGACCACCTCGCCCGGCTGGGCGTGAAAAGCCGGCTGACCTTCAACGAGGACAAGACCAAGGCCAACCTGTTCGCCACCCTGGGCGAAGGCAAGCCGGCCGGCGTGATCCTTTCGGGCCACACGGACACCGTGCCGTGGGATGGGCAGGAATGGACGATGGACCCGCTGAGCGCGCGCGTCCTGGACGGCCCCGAGGGGCCGAGCCTGTATGGCCGGGGCAGCGCCGACATGAAGGCCTTCATCGGCATCGCCGTGTCGCAGGCCGAGCAGTTCCTCCACAGCAACGCGCCCTTCGCCGTGCACCTGGCCTTCAGCTATGAGGAAGAGATCGGCTGCTTCGGCGTCAAGGAATTGATCGCCGACCTGCGCGAAGCGAACATCAAGCCGCTGGCCTGCATCGTGGGCGAACCCACCAGCATGGTGCCCGCCATCGCCCACAAGGGCGTGTACCGCTACAAGTGCTGCGTGCGCGGCAAGGAGGCGCACTCGTCGCTCACGCCCCATTCGGTCAACGCCATCGAGATGGCGGCCCGCGTGGTCGGCCGCCTGCGCGACATGGGCGAGGGTTTCGAGCGCGAGGAGCCCCGCTTCGAGGGCTTCGACGTGCCGTTCTCGACCACCAGCGTGGGCCAGTTCCACGGCGGCATCGCCGACAACGTGGTGCCGCGCGATGCCGAGTTCCGCTATGAATTCCGCGACCTGCCCACGGCCAACGCCGCGCAGATGCAGTCCGAGGTGGTGGCGTATGCGAAATCTCTGGAGCCGCGCATGAAGCAGGTGGCGCCGGCGGCCGGCTTCTCGTTCGAAACCATCTGCGAGATCCCGAGCTTCCTGGGCAGCAAGGACGACCCGGTGACGCGCCTGGCGCAGACCCTGTCGGGCGAGAAGAGCACCACCCTCGTCGCCTTCGGCACCGAGGCCGGCCTGTTCAAGAACGCCGGCATCTCCACCGTGGTCTGCGGCCCCGGCAGCATCCGCCAGGCGCACCAGCCGGACGAGTATGTGAGCCTGGAACAGCTGGCGCGCTGCGAGGCGTTCATGCAGGGGCTGGCGCGCACCACCTCGATCGACTAGCCAAGTCCTGAAAAGCCTCTGGCCAACGCAATCCCCACGCGGGCTGCAACTGGCGCGCCCCAGACCAGTGCCACCGTGGAACTGGCTCCGCCAGGCCACGGGTGGCGTCCCCCTCTGGGGAAGACGCGAAGCGGCTCAGGGGGATATCAAGTCCTCACGCGTCCGTCCCCCGTCAGCATCGACATCTCGACAAACTTCGACGCCGCGTGGCTGGTGGCGCTGAACGACACCGGAAACCCCGAGATCACCTGGTTGCCGATCGCCTCGGTGCCGGCGATGAAGCTCTCGCGCGTGAGCTTGCCACTGCCTTGCGCCTGCCGCAGGCCCTCGGTGAAGATGCGGGCGGCCAGGTAGCCTTCCATGCTGGAATAGTTGGGCTGCACCTTGTCGCCCCCCTTCTTGATGGCCTCCAGGAATTCGCGCGTGATCTGGCGCGAGGGCTGGTAGGGCGAGGGCACGACCTGCGAGACCACCACGCCCGCGCCGTCCTTGCCCAGCTCGTCGGCCAGGGCCTGCGTGCCCACGAAAGACACGTTGTAGAACGTGCCGCCGTACCCCGCCTTGCGCGCCGCGCGCACGAAGGCCGCGCTGCCCGCATAGGCGGCGATCTGCACCACGGCGTCGGGCTGGGCGGACACCAGCTTGTCCACGGCGGCCTTCACATCGGTGGAATTGCGCTCCACCGTGGCCGTGGCCACCGCCGCGAGCTTGAGCTCGGCCAGTGCCCGGTTCACGCCGTCGAGCCCGGCCTTGCCGTAGGCGTCGTTCTGGTAGAACACGGCGATCTTCTTGAGCCCGAGGTTGGTGAGCTGGCGCACGATGAGCGCGGTTTCGTCGTAGTAGGACGCGCGCACATGGAAGATGAGCCGGTTGAATGGCTGGCGCAGCGCCTCGGCCCCGGTGAAGGGGCCGAAGAACGGCACCTTCTCCCGGGTGAACAGGGGCAGCGCGGCCAGGCTGGTGGGGGTGCCGATGTAGCCGAACAGGGCGAACACCTCGTCGGCGATGAGTTTTCTGGTGTTTTCGGCGCAGCGGTCGGGCTCGTAGCCATCGTCCATGGTGCGGATCTCCACCATGCGCCGGCCCACGCCGCCCTGGGCGTTGAGCTGGTCGAAAAAGAGCTTGGCCCCCAGGTTGAACTGCACGCCCAGCTGCGCCGCCGGGCCGGTGAAGGCAGCCGACTGGCCCAGCACGATGCGGCCTTCGCCCTGGGCACCCGCCCTCTGGAAGCCCCCCAGCGCGGCCGCACCCAGGCCGATGGAAAACTGTCTGCGCCCCAATGCCATTTGCTTCATGGTGAAATCCCTCTTCCTGTCAACACAACGAGGCTGACCCCTCGATGCTGCCGGTGAGCAGCCTGCTGGGGAAGCGATGCGCAATTTGATAGATGTTGGTTAGATATGCACGCCGTTTCCAACCCTCTGGCAGTTTAACGACCACCCCACATATGTCCACGCCTTCCGCCACCATTTCTCCGCCAGCTGTCCCCGTCCAGGTGCGTGGCGCCTGCCCGCACGATTGCCCCGACACCTGCGCCCTGATCACCACCGTGGACGACAACGGCGTGGCCACCCGCGTGCAGGGCAATCCCGACCACCGCCACACCGACGGCGCGCTGTGCGCCAAGGTGAGCAAGTACACCGAGCGCAGCTACCACCCCGAGCGCGTGCTCACTCCGCTCAAGCGCACGGGCCCCAAGGGCAGCGGCCAGTTCGCGCCTGTCAGCTGGGACGAGGCCCTGGACGACATCGCCCATCGCCTGCAGTCCATCGCCGCGCGCGACCCCGAGGCCGTGCTGCCCTACAGCTACGCCGGCACCATGGGCATGGTGCAGGGCGAGAGCATGGACCGCCGCTTCTTCCACAAGCTCGGTGCATCGCTGCTCGACCGCACCATCTGCGCATCCGCCGGGGCCGAAGCGCTGACGCAGACCCTGGGCGGCAAGGTGGGCATGAAGGTGGAGTTCTTCGCCGAATCGCAGCTCATCCTGATCTGGGGCAGCAACTCCATCGGCAGCAACCTGCATTTCTGGCGCTACGCGCAGCAGGCCAAGAGGAATGGCGCCCGGCTGGTGTGCATCGACCCGCGCAAGAGCGAGACGGCCGACAAGTGCCACGAGCACATCGCCCTGCGCCCGGGCACCGATGCCGCGCTGGCCCTGGCGCTGATGCACGAGCTGATCGCCCACGACTGGCTGGACCACGACTACATCGCGCGCCACACGCTGGGCTGGGACCCGCTGCGCGAGCGCGCCCTGCAGTGGCCGCCCGAGCGCGCCGCCGAGATCTGCGGCATTCCGGTCGAGCAGATCCGCCAGCTGGCCCGGGACTACGGCACCACGAAGCCCGCCGCCATCCGCCTGAACTACGGCATGCAGCGCGTGCGCGGCGGCGGCAACGCGGTGCGCGCCGTGGCCTGCCTGCCCGCCCTCACCGGCGCCTGGCGCCACCGCGCGGGCGGCGTGCTGCTGTCCAGCTCCGGCCAGTTCCCGGCGCAGCGCGCGGTGCTGCAGCGGCCCGACCTGATGCCCCAGGCGGCCTCAGGGCGCGTGCCCCGCACCATCAACATGACGACCATCGGCGACGACCTGCTGCGCGAGGCATCGCCCGCCTTCGGCCCGAAGGTCGAGGCCGTGGTGGTCTACAACAGCAACCCCGTGGCGGTGGCTCCGGACTCGGGCAAGGTGGTGCGCGGCTTTGCGCGCGAAGACCTGTTCACCGTGGTGCTGGAGCACTTCAAGACCGACACCGCCGACTACGCGGACTACATCCTGCCCGCCACCACGCAGCTCGAACACTGGGACGTGCACCTGTCCTACGGCCACACCGACGTGGTGCTCAACCGCCCCGCCATCAAGCCCTTGGGCGAGGCCCGCAGCAACGCGCAGATCTTCCGCGATCTGGCCGCGCGCATGGGCTTTGCCGAGCCCTGCTTTGCCGACACCGACGAGGCGCTGTGCCGCCAGGCGTTTGGGGATGCCGTGGACTACGCGCTGCTCGAATCCCAGGGCTTTGCCACCGTGGCCATCCCGGATGCACTGTTCGCCGAAGGCAACTTTCCGTCACCGTCGGGCAAGTGCGAGTTCTACAGCGCCCGCCTGGCCGCCCAGGGCCTAGACGGCCTGCCCGACCACCTGCCCAACTACGAACTGCAGGGCACGGATGCACGCTACCCGCTGGCGATGATCTCGCCGCCTGCGCGCAACTTTTTGAACTCCACCTTCGTGAACGTGACGAGCCTGCGCAACATCGAAGGCCGCCCGATCCTGGAGATCCACCCCGACGACGCCGAAGCCCGCGGCATCGGCAACGACGCCGTGGTGCGCGTGTTCAACGACCGTGGCAGCTACCAGTGCCACGCCACCGTCTCCCGCCGCGCACGGCCCGGCGTGGTCAACGGCCTGGGCATCTGGTGGCGCAAGCTGGGGCTTGACGGCACCAATGTGAACGAGGTGACCAGCCAGGCGCTGACCGACCTGGGGCGAGCGCCAACGTTTTATGACTGTTTGGTGGAGGTGGAGGCTTGTGCCGTAGAAGAGCCGGCGATGCCGAGCTGAACCGAGAGCCGCTTCACCGATTTGATGGAGGGGAACTGACTCACGCTTTTCCCTCGCTGTTTTTGCTGGCTTTGGCCTTCGACGAGGCGGCAGCGGTCCTGGGCTTGCGCGCGGTAGCTTGCACGCTTGGTTGTGCCATGGCAGACAGCTGCCGCAGTTCGCGGCGCAGTTCCTGCTGCAGGTCTTCTTCCGTCGGCACATGAAACTGGTAACGGCTCGCAAAAATATTGCGCGCCTGCTGCTCCCCCAAGGTGTACTTCACCACGGCGTCGTTCTTGTCGGGGCAAAGGATCAAGCCTAGCGTGGGGTTGTCCCCCTCGGTCCGCCGCTCCTGATCGAAGTAGTTCACGTAGAACTGCAACTGGCCCAGGTCGCCGTGGGTGAGCTTGCCCACCTTCAGGTCGATCAACACATAGCACTTCAGGACCGTGTGATAGAACACCAGATCGATGTAGAAATGGTCACCATCGAGAGTGATGCGCTCTTGCCGTGAGACAAAGGCGAAGCCCTTGCCCAGCTCCAGCAAAAAGGTCTGCAGGTTGTTGATCAGCGCCTGCTCCAGCTTGGACTCCACCAGACGCGGCGACTCCGGCAGGCTGAGGAACTCCAGCACCATCGGGTCTTTCAGCACGTCAATCGGCTGGCTGACCTCCTGGCCCTCCGTTGCCAAGCGCATCAGCCCTTGCTTGTCGCGGCTTTTGGCCAGGCGGTCAAACAGCAACGTATTGATCTGCCGCTCCAACTCGCGGGCCGACCAGGCATGGCGGATGGCTTCGATCTCGTAGAAGGCACGTGCTTCGGCGCGGTCTACACGCAGCAAGGTGCGGTAGTGCGTCCAGGCCAGGTTGGGGTGCAGCGCACCGGGCGTCCAAGGGGCAGTTTCTCCACGCGGTGCGTGGAGCTTTGCGATCGCACTGGTTTCTCCACGCACTGCGTGGAGAAAGTCGTCCTTCTCCATCAAGCTGGGGTACGCCAGGTAAAACTGCTTCATGTAGAACAGGCTCTGGGCCGACCATCCCTTGCCGTACGCCGCCGTCAGCTGCGCAGACAGCTGGACCACCAACTGCCGCCCATAGTCCGCACGCCGCTTGCCGCGTTGCTCCTCTTCCACCATTTCACGCCCGATAAGCCAGTTGGCCATCACTTGCGTGGTATTCACGGTTCTCGCAACGTGGGCACGGGCAGCGTCAAGAATTTCACAGACCCGTCCGTACAGCGGAGCAGCCACCGCCACCTCTTTGCCTGCTGCAGCCTTGCGGGTCATACGCCATCCTCCCCAGGCACATTGGCACGCGCACCCGTCACATCCCAGCAAGCACTACAGCACATAGTCGCCACCCCTACAGTCGCCAGAGCCGAAGCTGACGGGCGCGAAAATTTCGGTGCTGTCTGCCACGACAACAGCCAGGTGATGTTCTGCTTATGGCACGGGGTTGGGTGTGAAAGCAAGGTGGTTCTCGTTGCAGTTCGGCCTTGGAATTATGGGGTGTTCCGCCCGTCGCGCTTCACGTCCCGTCGTCTTTGAAAACGACGTGCGCGAGACGGACCGCCAGGCACAGGGGCGGCCGGGAAATGCAAAGTTCTGCAACCGCCTGATGAAAACCCTGTGGCAACGGTGTGTCCGAGCCTGACGAGCTCCGCACGCCACGGCAGACCTGATCGCTCACATTTTGATAGCTTATTGCGCCTACTCAATAAGCGGTAGGCAGCTATTTATATTCAAAAATCTGCCGATCAGTGTGCTGGCTGGGCGCCAAAGCGGTCCGCCTCACCCGCATCGTCGGCAGTCAACGCCAAAAAGTGATGCACCACGGGCCGCTCCGCTCCCTGGTGAAACCGCAGAGCCTCCGCCTGCAGATCCGCATCTGCCTTGGACACGCGGTGGTGCTGGCGCAAATGCTCCGCCCAGGACTCGACCAGGAACCACTCAATCACGCGGCCCGGCTCGCCGGTGTGTTCGGCCACGCCCCAGGCATAGGCACCGTCGCGGCGGCGCTCGGCCGACAGGCGGTGCATGGCCTGCAGGAAGGCGGGCAGGTCGGGCTTGGCGATGCGGTATTCGATCTGCACCATCACCGGGCCCCGGTCGTGCGCCACGGGCTCGGCCAGCAGGGGCTCGGGCCAGTGGTTGGAGGGCTGCAGGTCGGCCTCGCCGGTGGGCAGCTTCACGCGGTGAAAGATGAGCGACGCCACCACCAGCCCGGCCGCGCCCATCAGCAGCGTGGCCGGCAAGCCGGCCTGCCCCGCGATGAGGCCCCAGCCCAGGCTGCCGGCGGCCATCGCGCCGTTGAAGACCATGAGGTAGATGGCCAGGCCGCGGCCGCGCACCCAGTTGGGCAGCACGGCCTGGGCCACGCCGTTGAGGGTGGTCAGCGCGATGATCCAGCCCAGGCCCAGCACCAGCATCAGCGCCACGGCGGCCCACTGGGGCGGGGCCACGGTCAGCACGCCCATGACGGCGGCGGTGAGCAGGGATGCCAGCAGCACCAGGCCGTCGGTGTCGAGCCGCTGGCGCAAACGGGGCAGCAGCACGGCGCCCAGGATGGCGCCCGCGCCCACGGCGCCCAGCATCACGCCGTAAAAGCCTGCCGAGCCGCCCAGCATGCGGCGCGCCACCAGCGGCAGCAGCGCCCAGACGGAGCTGGCAAACAGAAAGAACACGGCCGCGCGCAGCAGCACCACGTGCAGTTCGCGGCTGGCGCGGGCGTAGCGCACGCCGGCGCGGAAGGCGCCGAAGAACTGCTCGTTCAGGCCTGACGCCTCGGCCTTCGGGCGCTTCCACCACAGCAGCGCGGCGATCACGAACACATAGCTCAGCACGTCCAGGCCGTAGGCCATCGCCGCGCCGAAGCTGGCCAGCAGCAGGCCGCCCGCCGCCGGGCCGATGGCGCGTGCGATGTTGATGCCCAGCGAGTTGAGCGCCACGGCGCTCTTGAGTTCGCTGCGCGGCACCAGCTCGGGCACGATGGACTGCCAGGTGGGGCCCATGAGCGCAGCGCCGATGCCGCCCACGAAGGTCAGCGCCACCAGCCACTCGACCGTCAGCGTGTGGGTGTTGGCCAGGATGAGCAGCGTACCGCTGACGGCGGCCAGCAGCACCTGCACGCCGATGAGGAAACGGCGTCGGTCCAGGATGTCCGACAGCACACCCGCGGGAATGGCGAGCAGAAAGACCGGCAGCGTGGCGGCCGTCTGGATCAGCGCGACCGCGGTGGGGCTGGACGAGAGCTCGGTCACCATCCAGGCGCTGGCCACGTCGCGCATGAAGCTGCCGATGTTGCCCAGCACCGTGGCGGTCCACAGCACCGCGAAGACGGGAATGGCCAGCGGCGCGAAGCTGCCCGATGCGGTGGTGGTGTCGGGTTTGGTTGGGCGGTGATCAGACATGGCGGCCTCCGAGGTCGTGCCAGGCGACGAGCAGCATGCCGCCCACCAGGCCCCAATGTTCAAAAAATGCGTTGGCGCTGCGCTGCCGATCGGCGGGCGGTGCAGCCCAGAAGCGGTCCGCCAGCAAGGCGGCGAGCACGGTGAAGCCCGCCAGGGCCAGCGCCCCCAGCCAGCGGTACCAGCCCGACAGGATGAGCGCCGAGGCCGAGAGCTGCAGCACCAGCGTGGCGGCAGCGATGGGCGCGGCGGGCGCCAGGCCGAGCGAGCGCACCTCGGCCACGGCACCGGCAAAGTCACGGGCCTTGCCGATGCCGCCCTGCAGGTAGGCGGCGCACAGGCACAGCAGCGCCAGCGTCTGCACCCAGGGAGCGGTGGCGGCGGTGTGCAATGCGTGCAGCACCGTCACACCGCCCAGCAGGCGCAGCCGAGCGCACCCCAAAAGCCCTGCAGGTCGGACACCGGCAGCTTGCTGCTCCAGGCCGTGGCATGGGCGTGGCCGTGCAGGTTGCAGTTGCTGGCGCAACCGCAGTTCGCCGCCGCGTTGCGCAGCACGGCCTGCAGCGGCGCGCCGTCCGGCCCTCCCTGGGCGCCCCAGGCGCCCAAGGCGCCGTAGCCGCCGAAGGTGCGCACAGGCGACCAGTCGGGCATGGCGGGCGGCGGGGCCGCGTCGTCGAAGCGCGCGAAGTCGCCCGCGCCATAGACCACCTTGCCGCCCACCACGGTGAGCAGGGCCGTGGTGTCGGCGATGTCGGACTCGGGGCAGGCCAAGAAGTCGCGGTCGGGCACGACGAGGTCGGCCAGCTGGCCCGCCTCGATGCGGCCCTTCTTGCCCTGCTCGTTGCTGAACCAGGTGACGTTCTCGGTCCACATGCGCAGGGCCTGGTCGCGGGTGAGGCAGTTGCGCTGCGGCGTGAGCTGCAGACCGCCCACCGTCTTGCCGGTGACGAGCCAGGACAGCGACACCCAGGGGTTGTAGCTGGCCACGCGGGTGGCGTCGGTGCCGGCGGACACGTGGACGCCTTTCTCCAGCATGCGCTTGACCGGGGGCGTGGCCTCGGCCGCGGCAGCGCCGTAGCGCTCGACGAAGTACTCGCCCTGGTAGGCCATGCGGTGCTGCACGGCCACGCCGCCGCCCAGGGCGGCGATGCGGTCGATCGACTTTTCCGAGATGGTCTCGGCGTGGTCGAAGAACCAGTTCAGGCCGGCCAGCGGCGTGTCCTGGTTGACCTTTTCGAACACGTTGAGCGCGCGCTCGATGGTCTCGTCGTAGGTGGCGTGCATGCGCCAGGGCCAGCGGTTCTGCGCGAGGATGCGCACCACCTCTTCCAGCTCGCCTTCCATGCCGGGCGCAAGCTCGGGCTGGGGCTGGCGGAAGTCCTCGAAGTCGGCGGCGGAGAACACCAGCATCTCGCCCGCGCCGTTGTGGCGAAAGTAATCCGTGCCCTGCTTGTACTGCGAGGTGGCCGTCCAGCTCAGGAAGTCTTCCTTCTCGTGCTGGGGCTTTTGCGTGAACAGGTTGTAGGCCAGGCGGATGGTGAGCTGGTCGGCATCGGCCAGCTCCTGGATCACGTCGTAGTCATCCGGATAGTTCTGCATACCACCGCCCGCGTCGATGGCGCCGGTCACGCCCAGGCGGTTGAGCTCGCGCATGAAATGGCGCGTGGAGTTGACCTGGTAGTCGTGCGGAAGCTTGGGGCCCTTGGCCAGCGTGGCGTACAGGATGGCCGCATTGGGCTTGGCCAGCAGCAGGCCCGTGGGGTTGCCCGCGCTGTCGCGCACGATCTCGCCGCCGGGTGGCGCGGGCGTGTCCTTGCCATAGCCCACGGCGCGCAGCGCGGCGCCGTTGAGCAATGCGCGGTCGTACAGGTGCAGGATGAACACGGGCGTATCGGGCGCCACGGCGTTCAGCTCGGCGAGCGTGGGCAGGCGCTTTTCCGCAAACTGGTGTTCGGTGAAGCCGCCCACCACGCGCACCCACTGCGGCGCGGGCGTCACGGCCACCTGGCGCTTGAGCATGGCCATGGCGTCGGCCAGGCTCTTCACGCCGTCCCAGCGCAGCTCCATGTTGAAGTTGAGCCCGCCGCGAATGATGTGCAGGTGGTTGTCGATGAGCCCCGGCAGCACGCTGCGCCCGCCCAGGTCGATGACGCGCGTGCCCGCACCGGCCAGCGCCATCACCTCGCGGTCGTCACCCACCTTGGTGAAGCGCCCTTGCGCAATGGCGACCGCACTGGCCGTGGGGTTGGCGCGGTCCAGCGTGGTGAGGCGGCCGTTGCGCAGGATGAGGTCGGGAGTGGTGGCAGGTTGGTTCATGTCTTGGGGCTCAGAGAATTTCAGCAATGGCAGAGCGCAAAAAGGGTACAGTGGCCGTAGCGAGCGGCCCGAGCCTGCATCGAGGACCGCAGCCGTACAAGCGTACGGCGAGAACCGCAGGTGCGGGATCGGGTCGCGCAGTAGGCCAATGCACCCTTTTTTTAGGATTCTTGGGCGTTGAACATGGTCTTGGCGTAGGTGATGCCCAGGCCGTAGCCGCCGCCGAACTTCTTGGCGATGCCCGTCGTCATCTCGTACGTCTCGCCCCGCGCCCAGTCGCGCTGCAGCTCCAGCAGGTACTGCAGGGCCGTGATGGGCCGCGCGCCGGCCTGCACCATGCGATCCATGGCGCGGTTGTGGGCTTCGGCCGAGATGTCGCCGCTGGCGTCGGCGATCACATACACCTCGAAGCCCTGGTCCAAGGCCGACAACGCCGGGCCGACGATGCACACGCTGGTCCACAGGCCGGCCAGCACGATGCGGGGCTTGCCGATGGCGTTGACCCGGGCGATCACGGCCTCGTCTTCCCAGGTGTTCATGGAGGTGCGGTCCAGCAGCGCCTGGCCGGGGAACGGTGCGGTCACTTCCTCGAACATGGGGCCGCTGAAGCTCTTCTCGGCCACGGTGGTGAGGATGGTGTCCACGCCAAACCCGGCGGCCGCGCTGGCCACCAGGCCGGCGTTGGAGCGCAGCGTGATCGCGTCGATGGAATGCGTGGCAAAGGCCATCTGCGACTGGAAGTCGATCATGACCAGGGTGTGGTCGCCGGCGTTCAGCAGCGTGGCGCCGGGCTTGGCGTAGGCGACGGGGCGGGCGGCGTTGGCGCTGGCAGTCGTGGTCGTTGTCGTGTTGGCGTGGGTCATGGTGAGCTCCCTGGAATTGAAGATGAAGTGCGTCGAGAAGAACAGACAAAAAAGCGAGTCAAGGCAATGCGGCGAGCCGGGGCGCAAGGGATGGGCGACATCGCCCACCCCGCTCCTCAGCGGTGCCCCATCCGCTCAGTGCGGCATCGTGGGCAGCTCGTTGGGCCGCAGGTCGAACACCAGCACCTCGGCGCCTTCGCCGTGGGCAAAGCGCAGGGCCCCGGCGTCGCGGATGCGGGCGCCGTCGCCTTCGGACAGCCGCTCGCCGTTCACCTCCAGGCTGCCGCGGGCCACGTGCACATACACGTTGCGGCCCGGGCCCACGTCCAGATCGGCCGACTCTTCGCTGCCGTCGAACAAGCCGGCATAGACCCGGGCGTCCTGGTGCACGGCCAGCGATCCGTCGGCCCCTTCGGGCGAGATGATCTGGCGCAGGCGACCGCGCTTGTCGGCCTCGCTGAAGTGCACCTGCTGGTAGCGGGGTGCGGCGCCGCGGGCACCGGGCACGATCCAGATCTGCAGGAAGTGCACGGGCTCTTCGCCCGAGTGGTTGAACTCGCTGTGGCGCACGCCGGTGCCGGCACTCATCATCTGCACGTCGCCGGGGCGGATGACCGAGCCGGTGCCCATGGAGTCCTTGTGCTCCAGCGCGCCTTCCAGCACGTACGAGAAGATTTCCATGTCGCGGTGCGGGTGGGTGCCGAAGCCCTTACCCGGGGCCACGCGGTCGTCGTTGATGACCAGCAGGTCGGAAAAGCCTTGCTGGTGGGCGTCGTGGTAGTGGCCGAACGAGAAGGTGTGGCGCGAATGGAGCCAGCCGTGGTTGGCGTTGCCGCGGTGTTGGGCTTTGCGGATGTCGAGCATGGTGTCTTCCTTTCAATGTCTGTCGATGAATTTCACACTGAGTGGCGGGTCTGAAATCCACTGGATTTCATTGGCGCTCAGTGCTGCGATGGATGAAGTATCCGGCGCATGCGCAAGCATCAGGTTGAAAGGTTTTGCCATTCATCATCGATAATTTCGATGATTGAAATTCCGGGCCTTTTGCCATGCTCAAACTCTCCCTCGAAGCCATCGAACTGGTGGATGCGATTGCCCGCTACGGCTCGTTCGCGGGCGCCTCGGAGCGGCTGCACAAGGTGCCGTCCACCATCTCCTACGCCGTGGGCAAGCTCGAGGAGCAACTGGGCTTGGCCCTGTTCACCCGCAACGGGCCGCGCGTGGCGCTCACGCCCGCGGGGCACGAGCTGCTCAAGGAGGGCCGCTGGCTGCTGGCCTCGGCGCGGCAGCTCGAATCGCGCCTGCGGCAGATCGCCACCGGGTTCGAGTCCGAGCTGCGGCTGGTGCACGACTCGCTGATACCCACCAGCGCGTTCAACGACGACATCGCGGCCTTTGAGGGGCTGGACTGCGGCACGCGCCTGCGCATCGGCTGCGAGGCGCTGACGGGCACCTGGGAGGCGCTGCGCGATGGGCGCGCCGACATCATCGTGGCGGCGGGCGAAGGCCCCGCCGGCGGCGGCTACAAGGCCGTGGCGGTGGGCAGCCTGGACTTCGTGTTCTGCGTGACCGCGTCGCACCCGCTGGCGCGCCTGGGCCGGCCGCTCACGCGCAGCGACCTGCTGGAGCACACGGCCGTGGTGGTGGGCGACGGGGCGCGCACGCTGTCGGACCGCACGGTGGGCCTGCTGTCGGGCCAGCGGCGCATCACCGTGCCATCGATGCAGGCCAAGATCGCCTGCCAGGCCGCCGGGCTGGGCCACGGCTTCGTGCCGCGCGCCTGCGTGCGGGTGGAGCTGGAAAACGGCATCCTGGTGGAGGTGCCGGTGGAGGAGCCCCGGGCCGATGAGACCTTCTGGCTGGCCTGGAAGCCCGAGCACCGCGGCGAGGCGCTCAAGTGGTGGTGCGAGCGGCTGGCCCGGCCGCTGCTGCCCGGAATCCTGCCGTACTAGCGGGCCCGGCGGAAGCCGGCACTACACTTTTGATAGCTGCTTGCGCTTGCCAGAAAAGCGGTAGGCAGCTTTTTTATCTAAAAAATTCAGACTCAGCGCCACTGCTGCGCGAAGAACTGCACCACCTGCGCCTCCAGCACCGCGTGGTAGGCCACGCGGTCGAAGCCCGCCGGGTTGGCGGCGGCGTCGCCCGCGTCGGACGGCAGGCTCTGGCTGGGCTGGGCCATGAAGGCGAAGTGGCCGGCACCCGGCACGGTGTCCGCCTGCGCGGTGGGCAGATTGGCGGCCACCAGCCCGCCGTGGTACTTGCCCGTCAGCACGGCATCCTGCTCGGCCACGCGCAGCAGCACCGGCACGGTCACGGCTTTGAGGCTCTCGGGGGTAAACACCACGGCCATGGGCGCCAGGGCGACGATGGCGCGGATGCGCGGGTCGGGCACGGAGACCAGGGCGCCGTCCGGCACCACGTTGGCGGGCGTGGCCGTGTTGGCAGCGGCCGGCTGCGGCGCCTTAGGGCCCTGGGCCAGGCCGCAGAAGCCGGGGTCGTCCTGCACGCTGCGGCAGTGCTGGGCGGCGCGGGCGGGCTCGGCCTGGGCGCCGGCCAGGGCCAGCACGGTGTAGCCGCCGGCCGAGTGGCCCAGTGCGCCGATGCGGCCGGCCGGAATGCGGGGGCCCCACTCGGGGCTGGCCAGCAGCGCGTCGAGCACGCGGCTGACCTGGCGCGGGCGCTCGCCGAAGTAGCGGCCCGAGGTGATCATGGAGCGGTCCTGCCAGTTGTCGCCCGGGTGGCGCACGGCGGCCACGAGGTAGCCCTCCGCCGCCAGGCGCGTGGCCAGGTTGTGGTGCGCGAGTTCATTGCCGCCCGTGCCGTGCGACACCAGGATCAGCCCCTGGAGCGGCTCGGCCGACACGGGCGCGCCCAGGCCGACCAACGGGCGCCAGGGGCCCAGCTGCACCACGCCCGCGCTGCGCACGGTGGGGTAGAACAGCGCGACGTTGATCGGCTCGTCGCCTGGCACGACGAGGGTGCGCAGGCCGGCGTGCTGGGCCGATGCGGCGCCGGACAGCATGGTCAGCGCCACGAAGGCGGCGGCCATGAAGGGGCGGATATGCCGCGCGGCAAAGCGCAGGGCCAGGAGGAGGAGGAGGATGGTCACAGTGCGCCTTTCGTCGGGTCTGCCAGAAGCCGCCACCGTGCGGAAGTGTGGTGGCGGCATGGCGGCACTGTAGGCGCGGCCCCCCTGCACGGGGAGAGGCATGCGACGAAATGCCCGTGGGCGGCGCGAAACGGTGGGCGAAAGGCGCAGGCCGTGCAGCTGGCGTCCCGGTCAGGGCCGCAGCATCACGCTAGCGCCTGCAGCAGGGCCTGCGCCGCAGGCTCGGACGACGCGGGGTTCTGCCCAGTGATCAGCAGCCCGTCGGTGACCACGTGCGGCTTCCAGTCGGCCTGCTTGGTGTACAGCCCGCCGTGGGCCATGAGCATGTCTTCCACCAGGAAGGGCACCACATGCGTCAGGCCGGCGGCGGCTTCCTCGCTGTTGGTAAAACCCGTGACGTTCTTGCCGCGCACCAGGGGCGTGCTGTCGGGCGCCTTGGCATCGCGCAGCACGCCGGGGGCATGGCACACGGCCGCCAGGGGTTTGCCGGCGGCCAGCGTGGATTCGATGAGGGCGATGGAGCGCGCGTCCTGTGCCAGGTCCCACAGCGGGCCGTGGCCGCCGGGGTAGAACACCGCATCGAACTGGGCGGCATCCAGCTCGGACAGCTTCAAGGTGCTGGCCAGTTGCGCCTGGGCCGCTGCGTCGTCCTTGAACCGGCGCGTGGCATCGGTCTGCGCATCGGGCGCGTCGCTCTTGGGGTCCAGCGGCGGCTGGCCACCCCGGGGGGACGCGAGGGTGACCGAGGCGCCCGCGTCCTGGAACACGTAGTACGGGGCGGCGAATTCTTCGAGCCAGAAGCCAGTCTTCTTGCCCGTGTCGCCCAGTTGGTCGTGCGACGTGAGAACCATGAGGATGCGGGGCATTAGGCGTCTCTTTCCTGGGTGCGGTTGAAAATATCGAGTCTCCCACCCTACCCGCAATCCCCACCGCCGCGCCCCCACCCGGCGCAGTTCGCGGCGTTGGCTTACAGCGCCGCTTCGAGAATCCGCCGGCTCACGGCGGGCGTGATCTCGCGCTGCTCGCCCAGCGTGACCATGCCGTGCGCCTCCAGCTGCGCCACCACGGCGCCCACGGTGTCGGCGCCCAGGCCGTAGCCCGACAGGCGCGTGGCGATGCCCATGGCCTCGAAGAAAGCGCGCGTTCGCTCGATGGCGGCGGTGATGCGTTCGTCGTCGGTGCCGGTGGTGATGCCCCACACGCGCTCGCCGTACTGCAGCAGCTTGGCGCGCTTGGGGCCACGGCGCTCGTGCAGCAGCGCGGGCAGCACGATGGCCAGCGTGCGCGCGTGGTCGATGCCGTGCAGCGCGGTGAGCTCGTGGCCGATCATGTGCGTGGCCCAGTCCTGCGGCACACCCGCGCCGATCAGGCCGTTGAGCGCCATGGTGGCCGCCCACATGAGGTTGGCGCGGTCGTCGTACACGGGCTCGGGGGCGGTCAAGAGGCGCGGGCCGATCTCGATCAGCGTCTGCAGGATGCCTTCGGCAAAACGGTCCTGCACGGGCGCGTTGACCGGGTAGGTGAGGTACTGCTCCACCGTGTGCACGAAGGCATCGACCACGCCGTTGGCCAGCTGCTGGGGCGGCAGGGTGTAGGTCTTGGTGGGGTCGAGCACCGAGAACACGGGATAGGTGTGCACGCTGCCAAAGGCCAGCTTCGCGCCCTTGGCGCGGTGGGTGATCACGCCGCCGTTGTTCATCTCGGAGCCCGTGGCGGGCAGCGTGAGCACGGCGCCGAAGGGCAGCGCGGCGGTGACGTTGCGGCCGTGCTTTTCCAGAATGGCCCAGGGATCGCCGCCCTCGAACTTCACGGCCGCTGCGATGAACTTGACCGCATCGATCACCGAGCCGCCGCCCACGGCGAGCAGGAAGTCAAACCCGCCTTCGCGGATCTGCGCCACGGCCTTCATCGAGGTTTCATAGCTGGGATTGGGCTCGATGCCGCTGAAGGTGGCGTGCTGGCGGCTGGCGAGCGCCGTGCGCACCTCGGCCAGCGTGCCGGTCTTCTCGGCACTGGCGCCGCCCACGAGGATGAGCACCTTGGCGGCGGCGGGCACGAGCTTGTCCAGGTCGGCGATGCGGCCCTGGCCGAACGCGATGCGGGTGGGGTTGTGGAAGTCGAAATTCAGCATGGCAATCCTTGGGCGGGGTGCGGGCATTGTGTCGTGCCCTGGGCCGGGGCGAGCGTCGCCTGCGCAACACGGCGGGCAGGCACACCGGCCCGCCAGCGCGCCATGCCCCTCCCTGCCCCGCCTACCGCAGCACCACCAGCGCCGCAAACCCGAGCAGCAACACCATCGCCAGCGCCACGATGCCGGCGATGCCCACCGTCAGCACCTTGGCCACGGAGAATCCCCCGCTGCGGCGCAGGGTGCCCAGGCCCCGCAGCAGCAGGACCAGCGCGGCACACAGGGTGCACAGCACCGTGCCAAAGGCCGCGGCGATGCAATCGAGCCCGAACGTACCGCATGCCATGGCCTGCCCGAAGCCGGTGAGCAAGGCCAGCGACACGCCAAGGCCCACGGCGAGCACACCAAGCCCCGCCCAGACCGGCACTGGCAAGCGCGCCGCCGCCGAAGATGTAGTGGTGGTGGTGGCCATCGATCAGCCCTCGGCCTCTTCTCGTGCTGCCTGCCAGGGCAAGGCCGGGTCGGTGAAGGCGGGTTGCCACAGGTCGGCATAGACCGCAAACGCCTGCCGGCGGGTCTCGTCCGACTCCAGCTCGACCGCGGCATCGTCAAGCCCCCGCACGCTCCAGTCGGCCAGCACGGCGTAGCGCCGCTGCGCCGTGTCGATCAGCACCGAATGCAGGGCGTGGGTCGTGCACGCCACATAGCGCCCACCGGGGCTGACCAGGAAGTAACCCACGTCGCCGGGCCGCAGGGCAGCCAGTGGCAGGGCGCGGCGCAAGGCATCGGCCCATTCGGGCGGGGCGGGTACGGGCATGGAAGAAAGAAACTCCTGGTGGGGCGCGGAACGTGCGCGCCGCGGTGGCGCGTCCTGCGTGGACCGACTGTAGCGGCAACGGCCACGGCCACGCTGGCGCCGCCCCTCAGGTGCTGCGGTCCCCGGGAGGCCCCGATCAATCCGGCGCCCCTGCCGCCCCACCCCTGGTTTCGCCCTGGCGACCGGACTCCGCGCCCGCCAACACCTGCAGCCGCTGCGCCATGAAGTCGCGCAGCGCGCGCACCAGCGGCGTGAGCTGGCGGCGGCTGGGCGCCACGAGGAACAGAGGCACGGCCTCGGTGGTCCAGCCCGGGCACAGCGGCACCAGGCGCCCGGCGGCAAGGTCGTCCGCCACATCGAAGTACGACTTGTAGGCGATGCCCCGGCCCCGCACGGCCCAGCGGCGCACGGCGTCGCCGTCGTTGGACACATTGCGGCTGCGCACGCGCACCAGCACCTCCTGGCCCGCCGCATCCCAGAAGCGCCAGCGGTCGTGCACGTCCTCGCCGAGCATGAAACACAGGGCGTCATGGCCGGCCAGCGCATGCGGCGTGGCGGGCGCCCCGCGGGCCTGCAGATAGGCGGGCGCGGCGCACAGCACGCGCCGGTGGTCGGCCGCGAGCGGCAGTGCCACCAGGCTCGAATCCTGCGGCTTGCCGTAGCGAAAGGCCGCGTCCACCGGCTCGCTGTAGACATTGGCCATGCGGTCCGACAGCTGCAGGCGGATGTCGATGCCCGGGTGCTCGGCCTGGAAGGCATCCAGCCACGGCAGCAGCACGTTGCGCCCCAGGTCGGAGGGGGCGGCGAGCAGGAGCGTACCGCGAAATCCGCGGGCCTGGCCGCCTTGCAACTGGCCCCGCACCTGCTGCAGCGCGGCCAGCGCGGGGCGGCAGTGCTCCAGGAACAGCTCGCCCTCCTGCGTGAGCCGCAGGCTGCGCGTGGAGCGCACGAAGAGCGCCACGCCCAGCTCGGCCTCCAGCCGCTTGAGGGCCGCACTGGCCGCCGCCGGCGTGAGGTCCAGCGCCCGCGCGGTGGCCGACAGGCTGCCGCTGTCCACGGTGCGCACGAAGATGTCGAGGTCCTGCAGGCTTTTCATGGGTGGTGTGGGGAGTTTTAGGGCTGTATTTTCAAAATTTCTTTGAATATTGATTCAACCACCATCCTATTTAAAACAAAAGACAACAGGATCACCATCACGGCCATGTTCCACACCGCTTGCCAAGGCACAACGCCATGACCTCCACCGCCACCGCGCCCGCTCTCGCGCGCCCCTTGCAACTCGGCCCGCTCACCTTGCCCAACCGCATGGTGATGGCCCCCATGACCCGCGCCCGCAGCAGCCAGCCGGGCGGCGTGCCCAACGCGCTCATGGCCGACTACTACGCCCAGCGCGCCAGCGCCGGGCTCATCGTGAGCGAGGCGAGCCAGGTCTCGCCCCAGGGCCAGGGCTACAGCTTCACGCCCGGCATCCACAGCGACGCGCAGGTGCAGGGCTGGCGCCGGGTGACCGACGCGGTGCATGCCGCCGGCGGCCGCATGGTGCTGCAGCTGTGGCACGTGGGCCGCATGTCGCACGCCAGTTTCCACGCCGACGGCCTGCCCGTGGCGCCCTCGGCCATTGCCCCCGAGGCCCGGGTGTGGGTGGCGGACGGCGACGGCGTGGGCCACATGCTCGACTGCCCGGTGCCGCGCGCGCTGCAAGCGAGCGAAATCGCCGGCGTGGTGGACGACTTCCGCCGCGCCGCCGCCAACGCCATGCGTGCTGGGTTCGACGGCGTGGAGATCCACGGCGCCAACGGCTACCTCATCGACCAGTTCCTGCGCACCACTTCCAACCACCGCAGCGATGCCTATGGCGGCCCGGTGGCCCACCGCACCCGCTTCGCCCGCGAGGTGGCCGCCGCCGTGGCCAGCGAGGCCGGGGCCGAGCGCACCGGCATGCGCCTGGCGCCGTTCATCACGCAGCGCGGCATGGACTGCCCGGACATCATCCCCACCATCCTGCACCTGGCACGCGAGCTGGACACCCTGGGCCTGGCCTACCTGCACCTGGCCGAAGCCGACTGGGGCGATGCCCCCTCCATTCCCGCCGATTTCCGCCAGGCCCTGCGCGCGGCCTATGGCGGCCGCGTGATCGTGGCGGGCAAGTACACGCCCGAGCGCGCGCAGCAGATCCTGGATTCGGGCATGGCCGACCTGGTGGCCTTTGGCCGGCCGTTCATCGCCAACCCCGACCTGCCCGCGCGCTATGCGGCCGGGCTGCCCCTGGCCGGCTACGACCCGGGCACGCTGTTCGGCGGCGCGGCCCAGGGATATTCCGACTACCGCGCACACGCGGCCGCGGCGTGACGCCTGGCCGCCACCGCATGGACCGCTCTTTTTCCACCTCACTTTTCTGCAAGGACACACCACCATGAAAGCCATTGGCTACCAGGCCCCCCGCGCCATCGACCACCCCGCATCGCTGCTCGACATCACCCAACCCGACCCCGTGGCCACCGGCCGCGATCTGCTCGTGGAAGTGCATGCCGTTTCCGTGAACCCCGTGGACACCAAGGTGCGCAAGGGCAGCGGCCCCGCCGAGGGCCAGGCGTACAAGGTGCTGGGCTGGGACGCCAGCGGCATCGTGCGCGCCGTGGGGCCCGACGTGACGCTCTTCGCGCCCGGCGACCGCGTCTGGTACGCGGGCTCCATCGCACGCCCTGGCACCAACAGCGAACTGCACCTGGTGGACGAGCGCATCGTGGGCCACGCCCCCCAATCGCTGGACTTTGCCGAAGCCGCCGCGCTGCCGTTGACCACCATCACCGCGTGGGAGCTGCTGTTCGACCGCCTGGGCGTGGTGCCCGGCAAGCAGCCCACCAACAAGACATTGCTCATCATCGGCGCGAGCGGGGGCGTGGGCTCCATCCTCACGCAGCTGGCGGCGCGGCTCACCAGCCTCACGATCATCGGCACCGCATCGCGCCCCGAAACGCAGCAATGGGTGCGCGACCTGGGTGCCCACCACGTGATCGACCACAGCAAGCCCCTGACGCAGGAGCTGGCCCGCATCGGCCACCCCTCGGTGGACATCATCGTGAGCCTCACGCAGACCGACGCGCACTTCGACCAGATCGTCGAGGCCATCGCGCCGCAGGGCCAGTTCGCGCTGATCGACGATCCGGTGTCGCTCGACGTGACGAAGTTCAAGCGCAAGTCGGTGTCGGTGCACTGGGAGCTGATGTTCACCCGCGCGCTCTTCGGCACCGCCGACATGATCGGCCAGCATCGGCTGCTGACCGAGGTGGCGCAGCTGGTGGATACGGGGCTGATCCGCACCACGCTGGACCAACGGTTTGGCACCATCAATGCCGAGAATCTGAAGCGCGCGCATGCGCTCATCGAGAGCGGCAAGGCGCGGGGCAAGCTGGTGCTGGAGGGATGGGCCTGAAGAACTGCGGGCCACGCAGGGGGCGCAGCACCACCCGCGCGGCAGATTGTGTGCCGGGTTGAAAAACACTGTATTTACAAACAGTATTTCAGGTATAAAACAGGGCACCACAACCCGAGGAGACCTCCCATGCTGGACCACATGACCTTCCGCGTCACCGACATCGCCCGCACCAAGGCGTTCTACACCGCAGTCCTCACGCCTTTGGGCTACAGCCTGTGTTTTGAAGGCAACTACGGTTCGAACATGCTGGGCTATGCCTACCCGGCTCCGTCCGAGCCCGACGGCAAGAAGGCCGATGTGTGGTTCATCGACGGCCCCTCGCCCTACGGCGGCCCGCCTGCCACCAAGGGCTGCCACCTGGCGTGGCGGGCCGCCACGCGGGCCCAGGTCGATGCCTTCTACCGCGCCGCCATCGAAGCCGGGGGCCAAGACAACGGAGCCCCCGGCCTGCGGCCCGACTACCACCCCCACTACTACGGCGCGTTTGTCATCGACCCCGAGGGCAACAACATCGAGGCGGTGTGCCACCTGCCGGAGTAAGAAACACCGCTGCACCCTCCGCAGAGGGCGCGTCGCCAAGCGAGTGCACCCGTGGAACTGGCTTTGCCAGGCCACCGGGTGCGTCCCCCTGGGGGGAAGCGGCGCAGCCGCTCAGGGGGGTCAGTCGAGTTTCACGCCCGCCGCCTTGATGATCTCGCCCCAGCGCTTGGACTCGGAGCGCGCCATGGCGCGGAACTGCTCGGGCGTGCCGGGCAGGGCTTCCATGCCGAAGTCGTTCATGCGCTTGACCACGGCGGGGTTCAGCAGGGCCTTGTTCAGGTCGCCGTTCAGGCGCGCGGTGATGGCCGCAGGCAGTCCGGCGGGCGCCAGGATGCCCTGGAACGCGAACACCTCGGTGTTGGGCACACCGGCTTCGGCCAGCGTGGGCACGTCGGGCAATGCGGCCACGCGCTTGGCCGAGCCGATGGCCAGCGCGCGCACCTTGCCCGAGGCGATCACGGGCAGGCCGGCGGCCAGGTCCAGGAACATGCAGGGCACCTGCCCGCCCATCACGTCCTGCAGCGCGGGCGCCGCGCCCCGGTAGGGGATGTGCGTGAGGAAGGTCTTGGTGCGGTTCTTGAACATCTCCATCGCCAGGTGGTGCGGCGAGCCGTTGCCGGGCGATGCGTAGTTGAGCTTGCCGGGGTTGGCGCGCGCGTAGGCCAGGAATTCCTTCAACGTCTTCGCTTCGAACGCCGGGTGCACCACCAGCGCCAGCGGAAAGCGGCTGATGCCGCCCACGTAGGTGAAGTCCTTCTCGGGATTGAACGGCAGCTTGGTGAACAGGTGCTCGTTGTAGGCCAGCACGGCGTTGTCGGCCGACATGAAGGTGTTGCCGTCGGGCTTGGCCGTGGCCACCAGCTGCGCGCCGATGTTGGTGGACGCGCCGGGACGGTTGTCCACGATGATCTGCTGGCCCAGGGTCTGGCGCATGGCCTCGGCCACGGTGCGCGCCAGCACGTCGGTGCCGCCGCCGGCCGGGTACGGCACCACCCAGCGCAAGGGCTGGTCGGGCCACGCGGACTGGGCGGCGGCCCAGGCGGCGGCGGAGGTGGCGCCTGCGGCGGCCAGGGCGGTCAAGAGGGTTCTGCGGTGCATGGGGCTGTCTCCTTTTACTATTCAATTGATAGCTGCTTGCGCTTATATATCAGGCGCTAGAGGCCATTTTGGCTTAAAAATCTCTATGCCACACGTTCAGCGCACGGCGCATGAAACGGGCACATCCTCAGGCCAGTGCCACCGTGGAACTGGCTCCGCCAGGCCACTGGTGGCGTCCCCCTGAGGGGGAAGGCGCCGAAGGCGACTCAGGGGGCTGCAATGGTCTGGTCGATCGCGCCGAAGATGCTGGCGCCGTCCTTGCCCTTGACCTCGATGCGGATGGTGTCGCCGAACTTCATGAACTCGGTGCTGGGTTTGCCGTCCTGGATGGTCTCGATGCAGCGCTTTTCGGCGATGCAACTGTAGCCCTTGGGCCATTCGGTGCGGCCGCTGGCGTCGGTCACGCCCTTGTTGCTCACGGTGCCGCTGCCGATGATGGAGCCGGCGCGCAGGTTGCGCGTCTTGGCCACGTGGGCGATCAGCTGGCCGAAGTGGAAGGTCATCTCGGGGCCCGCATCGCACATGCCGACCTTGCGGCCGTTCCAGGTGGACTGCACCGTGAGGTTCACGCGGCCGTGGTCCCAGGCGTCGCCCAGCTCGTCCAGCGTCACGGCCACGGGGCCGAACGCGGTGGCGGGCTTGCTCTGGAAGAAACCAAAACCCTTGGCCAGCTCGGCCGGGATCAGGTTGCGCAGGCTCACGTCGTTGGCGATCATCACCAGGCGGATGCCGTCCAGCGCCTGGTCGGCGGTGGCGCCCATCTTCACGTCGCCGGTCACCACGGCGATCTCGGCCTCGAAGTCGATGCCCATGGCCTCGCTGGGCACCACCACCTCATCGCAGGGGCCGATGAAGTCGTCGCTGCCGCCCTGGTACATCAGCGGGTCGGTGTAGAAGCTTTCTGGCACCTCGGAGTTGCGCGCTTTTCGCACCAGTTCGACGTGGTTGATGTAGGCCGAACCGTCCGCCCACTGGTAGGCGCGGGGCAGCGGGGCCATGCACTGGGCGGGGTCGAAGGGGAAGGCGTGGCGCGCGCGGCCGCTGTTGAGCTGGTCGTACAGGTCCTGCAGCTGGGGCGACAGGAAGCCCCAGTCATCCAGCACCTGCTGGAGCTTGCTGGCGATGCCGGTCGCATAATGGGCTGTGCCCAGGTCGCGGGAGACGACAACCAGTTGGCCGTCGCGCGAGCCGTCTTTGTAGGTAGCGAGTTTCATGGTGGCAGGACCTTTGTCTCAAGGGGTTGAAAGTCTTCACCCAGCACGAATTACGCTTGGGTAAATTGATTTAACTAAACAAAACTCGCAAATTTTAGTGCACATGGACAAAGAACGTGCAGGAATTCAATCGGTCGAGGTGGGTTTTGCCCTGCTGGAGGGGCTGACACGCTCGCGCGGACCGCTGATGCTCAAGGATGTGGCGGCCTCGGCCGGCATGAGCGCGGCCAAGGCGCACCGGTATCTGGTGAGCTTTCAGCGCCTGGGCCTGGTCACACAAGACCCGCGCAACGCCCGCTACGACCTGGGCCCCGCCGCCCTCAAGCTGGGGCTGGCCTCGCTGGCCCGGCTCGATGCCGTGCGCCTGGCGCGCGAGCGCATGCCGGAGCTCATGGAAGCCATCGGTCACACGCTGGCGCTGGCCGTGTGGGGCAACCACGGCCCCACCATCGTGCACTGGGAAGAGTCGCCCCAGGCTGTCACTGCCAACCTGCGCCTGGGTGACGTGATGCCACTGCTCTCGTCCGCCACCGGCCGCTGTTTTGCGGCGCACATGGCGCCTGATGTGGTGGCGCCGCTGCTCAAGGAGGAGCTGGCCCGCGCCGTGAAGATGCGCCGCACCGACCTGCCCTCCACCATGGCCGAGGTGAACGCACTGCTGGCGGAGGTGCGCACGCGCGGCGCGGCCCGCGTGGTGGACACCCTTCTGCCCGGCATCGTGGCGTTCTGCGCACCGGTGTTCGACGCGGACGGCCACCTGGAGCTGGGCATCACCACGCTGGGCTCCATCGCCACCTTCGACCCGGAATGGGACGGCGCCATCGACGTTCCGCTGCGCGCGGCCGCCGCCCAGCTGTCGAGCGACCTGGGCGCCGGCAGCGCCTGACGCCCCCTCCTGCACGCATCGCTGTAGATGCCACGGCGCGCCCTGGTTCTCATCACCGCCCTGGTACTGGCCCTGCACTGGCTGGTGCTGACAGGGGTGCCCCTGGCGTGGGACAGCCCCCAGCAGCCAGCGGCGGGCCGCGTCTTCAGCACGCGCAGCGTGGCAGCCCCGCCGCCCGCGCCCGTCCCCACCGCGGCTCCAGTGGCCGCGCCCACGCCAACGCCGCCTGCGGCCAAGCCCGTGGTGCGCAGGAAACCTGCGCCGCCCGTCCCCTCCCCGGCCGCGGCAGATCCGCCGGTTGCGGCGCCCGGGGCCTCCGTGCAGGTGGCGGGTGCAGAGGCCAGCGCAAACGCCACCACCGCCGCGCCAGCCGCCGACGTTGCCACGCCAGACGCGGCCACCCCGGCATCAGCCCCCCAGGCCGAGGCACCGGCACCAGCGGCTTCGGCACCGCCTGCGGAAGAAACCACCACCACCACCGCCGGAATCGACATCGCGCCCCCGGGCTCCGGCACAGCGCGCAGCGCGGGTGCCCCGCCGCCGCCCGTGCGCATTCCGGCCCCCACGCGGCTGGCGTTCGACGTGAGCGGGCAGGCCAAGAAGTTCGCGTACAACGCCCGCGCCGAGCTGCTCTGGCAGCACGACGGCAGCCGCTACGAAGCACGCCAGGAGGTCAGCGCCTTCCTGGTGGGCAGCCGCACACAGCGCAGCGTGGGCGCCATCACGGCCCAGGGCCTGCTGCCCGAGAAGTTTTCCGACAAATCCCGCAGCGAGCAGGCTGCGCATTTCGACCATGCCAAGGGCCGGGTGACCTTCAGCGCCAACACGCCGGACGCCACCGTGGGCCCGGGGGTGCAGGACCGGTTGAGTGTGTTCATCCAACTCGGCGCCCTGCTCGCCGCCGATCCCGCCCGGTTTGTGACCGGCACACAGATCACGCTCACCACCGTGAGCGCGCGCAGCGCCGACCGCTGGACCTTCACCATCGAAGGTGCAGAAACACTGGACCTGCCCACCGGCGCCACGCCCACCCTCAAGCTGCAGCGCCTGCCCCGCAAGGACTACGACCAGAAGGCCGAACTGTGGGTGGCCCCCGCACTGGGTTATCTGCCGGTACGCATCAAGCTCACCCAAGCCAACGGCGACTTCGCCGACCTGCAATTGAGCCGCAGCGGCCCGCCTTGATGGTCTGGAGGGGTCTTGTTAAAAAGTGTTGCGCAGGAGCGCCATCCCACCAAAATAGACCCGCGAAACCGGAAGCACCGGGTTTTCATGAAATACTGCATCGGCAAGGGGACAAAAGCCACGGGCTTTGCCTGTGCCACTTGAACTCTGCGCACCCGCTGTCATCTGGCATCTATATTCAGTCATCGATTCACTAACCAACAGGAGGAACAGCATGAAAACTTCATTCGCTTTTATCTTTGCTTTGTTCGCTGCACTGCAGCCAGCCCTTGTCTTTTCGCAGGAAAAGAACTACCCGCAAGGACTCCAGAATTGCACTGTAGAGCTTAACGGGGACTCTATCCTTTTTGGCTACCATGCTGGCGTGCCCGGATGGAAACTCGGCACTACCCCTAAGCAATGGCTGCAATCAAAGGGGTTTAATCAAATTATTGATCGAACTGCGGTGGGTTTGAACACGTATGATTTAGTACGCGGTTATGCTACTCCATTCCCTGGAGCTTTGCCTGCATTCTACCCTAACGGGGCACAGAGTGCATTTAATGAAATGTCACATGACAGCCGAATTGTGGTTATTGAAACCGGGATTAATGACTTCCCTACAAATAACCCCTATCAGGTTTATCTAGATTACGTGTCTATGGTGCAGCATATTCGTGCACTTGGAAAAATTCCGGTTATCACTGGTATCATTCATGTAGACTCCCAGATAACCCCAGCCGATACAATCAACCGACTAAATACCATCCGTTTTATTGTAAAGCAAGTAGCTATTGATTATGGCGTGCACTATGCAAGCTGGGATCAAGTCCCAGTTGCGTGGACGGATGGAACGCATTTAAACCAAGATAGCTCTAACGGTGTAACGGAAAATTTGAGATATGTCCTGAGCTGGATTTGTGGAGTTCAGTTCTAATCTAGGCCCTTCGTGGCCTTTTTCTTAGTCTTACCTGTTGTAAATCGACAAGGGGAACACGATGCACATGCTCTACGACTCTGAATCCTTCGTGGTGGTCCACATGCTGCCCGACGCCGGGGAGAAAAAGAGCACCCAGGCGCTCAATGACACCGCCCCCGCCGTTCCCCAGCTCGCGCGCCACGGCTTTGAAATCGTGGACAAGCGTTCGGGCAAAGAGGTGTACCTGGACGGCTCCTGGGCCGAGATGTTCCAGGAGCAGATCCTGGCCTGGCAGCGCGACACCCCCACGCAGGAAGAAGTGGAAGACGCGCTGGACCGCTATGCGGGGCTGGCGCAGAACCCCGTGGTCGTGCATTGAAGCGAGAAGAGTGCGGTCGGCCGGAGATCAGCGCCAGGTACCGCCGGCCACTTCGGAAGGGTAGATCCGCCGGTACAGCGGATCGACCAGCATCAACACCGCGATCAGCCGGCACACCTGGAACGCCGTGACCACCGGCACGCCCAGCTGCAGCACCTTGGCGGTGATGGCCATCTCGGTGATGCCTCCGGGCGAGGTCCCCAGCAGCAGGGTGACCCAGGGCAGACCTGTCGCCCTGGCCAGCGAGGCCGCGAACAACGCGCACACCCCCATGAGCACCAGGGTGCCCACCGCCACCGACACGAGCCAGCGCGGCGCCGTGTGCAGAAAATCCGCACGAAAGCGGACCCCCAGGCTCACGCCGATGACCAGTTGCGCCGCATTCACCATCGCCTGGGGCACGGCGGACAGGGTGATGCCTGCCATGGTGAGCCCCATGGACACCAGCATCGCGCCCATGAACCACGGGTTCGCCCGGCCCAGCCTGTCCATCAGCAGGGCCCCGGCCCCCGTCAGCAGCGCCATCAGCGCCAGACCGGGTGCGCTCACCACCCGGGCCGTGGGCGGCAGGATGTCCAGGCCATGCAGTCCGCTCCATTGCAGCGCGAAAGGGATCGTGACCGTGACGATCAGCAACCGCAGGCTGTGGCTGGCCGCCACGAGGTCGGTGCGGGCGTTCTCGCGTTCGGACAGCAGGGTCATTTCGGATGCCGCACCGATGGCCCCCGAGAAGTAGCTCGTGGCCCGCAGCATCGGCGCAGGCACCCCGTGCATGCGCGGCGCATGCACCCGGTACAGCCAGGCGCCGAACAGCCAGCCCAGGAACAGCGCCCACACGATGCCCAGCGCGATGGCCCACCAGAGCCCGCCAATCAGTCCCACGACCTGGGGCGTGAAGTACAGGCCCAAGGCGGCGCCAATGGTCCACTGCCCCGCATTGCGCAAGGGCCCCCAGCTTTCCGTGGGCCCGCCAGCGATGGACACCACCGAAGTGGCCAGCAGCGGGCCGATCATCCAGGGCAGCGGGGTGTGAAGGGCTGCGCAGACTGCGGCGGCGGCCCAGGCCAGCAACACGGTGGCCAGGGCACGAAAAACAAAACTCAGACGGAGAGGCATGCAGGAAAAAAGCGCGGGCAACGCCGCAGTATCGCGCCCAGGCCCCGCGCCGCTGGTGCAACAGCCTTGCCCGCATGGAATGGCAGGCATCGCCGAAGGCTGGGGCTCCTGATGTGAACGCGCAGTGGATTCACCAGCGCTCCGGTACCTTGCCCCGGCTCAGAATCGCAGCAGGCGCCTCTTCACACCAAGCAGCAAATCATCGAGCTCCCCGCCGGGCGGCCATCTCGCGCCCCATCGCATCCAGCGCCTCATCCGCCAGAAAGGCGGTCGCGGCCGGGTAGGCGATGCGCTCTTCAGCCTCTATGTGCGCCCCATACCGGCCGGCAAATCGATCGAACGCAGCCTCTGCCTCCGCGTCGAAGGCCAGGCTGCCGGACTCTGCCAGCGCCTGCAGCGCAACCCGTGCTGCAGCCCAGTCCGCCACCATGCGGACATGGTCGTCCTGCAGGCTGCGCACCAGCGCCTGGACCCCAGGCGCGGCCTGGGCGAGCAGCAGCGGGAAGACGTGGAGTTCCTCGTCTTCATGGTGCAGCGGTGCGGCGATGTCGAAATACCGCAGCACGTCGCGCGCCGCCTGGCGGGCGCTCTCGTCGGCACCCTGCAGGCGCACATGGGCGCGCAGGCGGCCCAGCAAGGCCAGCGAACGCTGCACGCGCTCATGGCAGGCCTCCAGCATGGCGAAGGGTTGCTCGAACCCGACGGCCGGCGCGCTGAAACCGGGGATATGGCGGGCGGATGGGGCGGGCGAGGCCATCTGCGCCTCAACCGAACCGGACGGGCTGTCCCTGCCGGTCGAAGGGTATATACGCCCCATGGGACCCGCCCTTGATCGCATCGACCATGCGTTGCAAGGGCGCCTGGGCATCCGCACTGGTGGGTGCCTTGTCCAGCGTGCCCGACAGGGCTGCTGCGAACACCATGGCCCAGTCATGGCCCGGGGCGCTGAACTGGCTGGCCTCTTCCACCAGCGCACTGAACGAAAGCAGCTCCTGGGGCGCCTTGTCCACGCACATCAGCGGCACCAGGGCTCCGCCCTGCCCCGCTTCGAAGCGGGCACGCTGGGCCGGGCTGGCGTCGTCCGGCAGCTCCACCGCGGCAAACACGAACAGGAGGCGCTGGGGCTCGGGCTGCAGGCGCGCAGCCTGCAGCAGGTCGTCAAAACTGGAAATGTCCATGAAGGTTTCTATGAAATGAAATGAAAGGAAAGGAATCGCCGGGCGCGCCCCGCTTCAGAAGCCGGGCAGCACCACGCCCTGCTGTGCGTCGAGCGTGCTCACATAGCTGTCCGCCGCGGGCCGGGCACGCGCGGCCTTGCGCGACTGCACGGTCCCGATGCTGACAAAACACAGCGCCTGCTCCCAGGCAGCCAGCTGGAACAGCCCCCGCAGCCCGCCCGACGTGAGGGCCTTGCCGCTCGTGAGCGCCGACCCATACCCCTGCGCTGTGGCCATGAGCAGCATGTTCTGCACCGCGCATCCCGCGGAAACCAGGCGCTCGGACAGGTCGATGCCGGGGTCGCCGCATTGCCCGTTCACCACCACCAGCATCAGCACCGGTGCCCGGTAGGCCTTCTCGCGCGCCTGCTCGGCCTGCGCCAGCGTGGCTGCGGGATCGCGCTCGCGCAGGGCCTGGGCAAACACATCGGCCAGCGCCGGGCGCGCTGCCTCGGGCACCAGCACGAAGCGCCACGGCACCAGCTGGCCGTGGTCCGGTGCGTGGGACGCGGCGTTGAGGATCTGCGCCAGTTCCAGGGCACTCGGCCCCGGGGCGGCCAGCCGCTTGGGCAGGATGGTCTGGCGCGACTGGATCAGCGCCGCGGCCATGGCGGCGACATCCTCCGGCGCGGCGGCCGCGCGTGCAGCGCCATGCGCCACAGGGGGCGCGGGTCGGGGCGTGTGGTTCAAAGGCCAGGGAATGACAGCCATGGAATATCCTTGAAAAGGTGCTTCAGCCCGGACGGCCATCGGCCCGCACCCGGCCATACCACCGGCCCAGCCGGACGCCCCACACGCCCATGGTGACGGCCCACAGGCACGCTGCCAGCGGCAGCAGCCAGGCCCACGCGATACCGAAAACACCCGGCACCGCCGACGCGATGCGCAGCACCGTGGCCGCCTGCAGCAGCCAGAACAGCGACCACGCGATGCGGTCGGCGACCAGCGCCCGGCCACTGTGCCCGCACGACACCCGCGTCACCATGGCCAGCATCAGCGACGCCAGGCAGCCCATGGTCAGCGCGTGCAGCGCGCCCAGGCCCAGCGTTCCCAGGCCAAAGCCCCAGGCCAGCCACTGCGACAGGCCTCCGAGCACGAAAGCCAGCCCCAGCCACAGAAATCCGATGTGCAGCATCGCCAGCAGCCGGTTCCTGAGGCTTTGCACCAGGCCCCACACGCAGGCCAGCCAGACCAGCACGCCCCCCACCACCAGCTGCAGCGTGCCATGCACCAGCATCCAGGCGGGCCCCGCCCGGGTGGCGGGCAGCCCGGCCCACTCCAGCCAGGCGGCGAGCACCTGCAGCAGCGCGGCGGCGAGCATGAGCCACAGCACCCAGAAGGGCCGCCACGCCTGCACCATGGGCATGGCGCTGGAGGTGAAGAAGGGGATCATGCGGTGCGCCACCGTGACGTAGACCACGACGACAAACCCCCACAGGCCGGTGAACACCCAGGCGCGGGCGAGCGCATGTGTTCCCACGGCAAGGCTCAGCCACAGGCCCGCGAGGCTGAGGCAGCCCAGCGCGCAGGCGCCCGCGACGACACGCGCATGCAATTGGTCCTGCGCCTGGCTCTGGCGCACACGGCCCCAGAACAGCGCCGACATCCACACCAGGCCAACGGCCGCCAGCGCCAGCCCCGCGAGGGCCGCGCCAATGCGCCAATGCGCGCCCGCCAGCCACAGCAGCCAGCCTGCGGCCTGCGCCACCAGGGGTGCGCGCAGCGCCTGCGCCGGCAGGGGCGCCACCCCGAGCCATTTGGGGCCGGCCGTGAACAGGAAACCCGCAAAGAACAGCGGGATGAAGCCGAATGCCATCACGACCGAATGCACGAGCGTGGGGGACAGCGCATAGTAAAGGCCCCACCAGCCGGTGGACCTGGCCACCTGCACCAGCGCCCACCATCCCCCCGACGCCACCAGCACCACCATGGCCAGGAAGAAACCCAGCCGGTGCGGTGCCAGCATGAGGTAGCGCCAGCGCCACCGCGTGTCCAGCGCGGCCAGCACCTCAGGCGACGGTTTTCCCGCCGCGGGGCGCACGGGAATGACCGGCCGGGAGGTCACCCACAGGTCCCCAGGTGTCCACACTGCGTGCAGTAGTCGCAGCCGTCCTTGCGGATCACGGCGTGGGCGCCGCATTCGCTGCACTTCTTGCCCGCCATGGCCTGCGGCACGGCCACCGGCGGCGGCGCGGGTTCGTCCAGGGGCAGCTGCTGCTGCACGGGGTCGGCCACGCGGCGCGCCAGGATGTTCTGGATGGCATAGGCCATGGCCGCCACTTCGGAGTCGTGCCACATGGGCACCAGGGTGCCATCGTCCTTGCGGTGCTGCCCCAGGCGCACCGGGCCCCGGTCCCAGGCCACCTTGCGCATGTCGGACAGCGCCCGCTCCAGGAAGCCGCCGCGCGCCGCCAGCGACAGCATGCGCATGCTGGAGGTGATCCACTGCTGCGATTCACCGCTCTGGCCCACGGGCATGAAGAACTCGATGGCGCGGTCCACCGTACCGTTGCCAACCCCCGTGGGCACGGGCAGGAACGACACGATGAGGTACAGCGTCTTGTGGCCTTCCTGCGTCCAGTATTCGAGCTTTTCGGCCACCGCCGAGAGGCCGCCTTGGGGGCGGCTTTCAATCACGGTACGCATGGGGTCCACCGGAGGTGCGGGGGGTACTACAGATGCTGCAACGGCTGCGGGTTCAGGCGCTGCATGGGTTTCCAGCACCGATCCCAGGATGGCATTGGGCCGGTAGGTGGCCAGGCCCTTGAGCCTGGCGCGCCAGGCCTGCAGGTACAGGTCCTTGAAACCTTCGTAGGGATAGTCGGCGGGGATGTTCACCGTCTTTGAAATGGCCGTGTCCACAAAGGGCTGCACCGCTTCCATCATGGCGATGTGGCCTTCGGCGGGCATGGCGAGGGCCGAGACGAAATAGTCCGGCAAGGCCTCCACATCGCCGCCCAGCTCGCGGTACAGCCGCCAGGCGTGGTCCTCGACAGCGTACTCCGAGGTGCTGCCGTCGGACTCGCGCTTCTTGCGCTTGTACATCCACGAGAAAGGAGGCTCGATGCCGTTGGAGGCGTTGTCTGCGAAGGCCAGGCTCACGGTGCCCGTGGGGGCGATGGACAGCAGGTGGCTGTTGCGGATGCCGTGCTGGCGGATGGCGGCCTTGAGCGAATCGGGCAGGCGGCTGGCGAACGTGCCCTCCGACAGGTAGGGCTCGGCCTGGAACTTGGGGAACACCCCTTTCTCGCGCGCCAGGTCCACCGAGGCGGCATAGGCGGCATCGCGCATGCACTCGGCGATGCGCGCGGCCATGGTGCGGCCCTCGGGCAGGTCGTAGCGCAGGCACAGCATGGCCAGCGTGTTGCCCATGCCGGTGAAGCCCACGCCGATGCGCCGCTTGTCCATGGCCTCGTCGCGCTGCTGCGGCAGCGGCCAGTAGGTCACATCGAGCACGTTGTCCAGCGCGCGCACCTGCAGCGCCACGGCCTTCGTGAACGCATCGAAATCAAACGCGGCCACGCCCCCAAAACCGAAAGGATGGCGCACAAAGCGGGTCAGGATGATGGGGCCGAGGTCGCAGCACCCGTACGACGGCAGCGGCTGCTCGCCACAGGGGTTGGTGGCCGCGATGTCTTCGCAATAGTGCAGGTTGTTGTCTTCGTTGATGCGGCCCAGGAACAGGATGCCGGGCTCGGCGAAGTCATAGGCCGACTTCATGATCGTGTCCCACAGCTCGCGCGCGGGCACCGTGGCGTAGACCCACTGGCCATCGGCGCGCTGGCGGGCTCCCTGGGCCAGCAGGGCAGTGCCGGGGCGTGCCTTGTGCACCAGCTCCCACGGCGCGCTGTTCTGCACGGCATGGATGAACTCGTCGGACACCCCCACCGACACATTGAAGTTGTTCCAGCGCCCCGGCGTGCGCTTGGCCGTGATGAATTCGTGCACATCGGGATGGTCGATGCGCAGAACGCCCATCTGCGCGCCCCGGCGCGCGCCCGCGCTCTCCACGGTGGAGCACGACTGGTCGAACACGTTCATGTAGCTGCACGGCCCCGAGGCCATGGACGCGGTGCCCTTGACCTGCGCGCCCTTGGGCCGGATGCGCGAGAAGTCGTAGCCCACGCCTCCGCCCCGGCGCATGGTTTCCGCTGCCTCGCGCAGCGCCTCGTAGATGCCCGGGAAACCCTCGTCGTCCACACCCTGGATGCAATCGCCCACGGGCTGCACGAAGCAGTTGATGAGCGTCGCCTGGATGTCGGTGCCCGCCGCGCTCATGATGCGGCCCGCCCCGATGGCGCCCGCCTTCAGGTTGGCCAGGAACAGGGTTTCGTACTTTTCGCGGAGTTCTGGTTTTTCGACCGAGGCCAGGGCCCGCGCCACGCGCTGGTACAGCTCGTCGGCGGTGGTTTCCCCGGGTTTGAGGTATTTCTCGCGCAGCACATCCAGGCTGATGGGCTGCAGGGACGAGGTGGGCTTGAGGGGGGGCTGGGGTTCGCGTTTCATGGGGGCCGATGATTTGGGTTTCACGCCAGTGAGGTCTTGCGTTCCATCAAGAGGGACTCATTCCTCGCGGATCTGCCACGAGCATGCCCGACAAGGTCAAAGCTCGTCCAGAAGAACCTGCCCATCATGCTCCACGTACGGATGGTAAGGACCGGTTCCGCTGTTGTCCGCCCGCGAGGCCGGCACAAAACCGCCCGTCTTGACATCAAACACATGGACTTCTCCTTCCTCGATCACATAGTGCCAGCCGTGCAGGCTGATCTGGCCCGACTGCACGCGGCTGCGCACCATGGGGTACTCCATGAGGCGTTCGAGCTGCAGCACCACCGCGCGCTGCTCGGTGCGGCGCAGCACCTCGGGGCCAGCCTGCATCGGCAGCAGGGCCTCGCGCCCCAGGTCCAGCCAGCGGCTCAGGTTGGGCGCTTCGGGCGAAACCTCACCATACATCGCCTTGATAGCCCCACAGTGACTGTGGCCGCACACCACGATGCGGCGCACCTGCAGGTTGAGCACCGCGAACTCGATGGCCGCCGTGGTGCCATGGTGGCCATGAGATCCGTCATACGGCGGGATGAAGGCACCCACGTTGCGCACCAGGAAAAGCTCCCCCGGGCCCGCGCCCGTGAGCAGGTAGGGCACCAGGCGCGAGTCGGAGCAGCCGATGAACAGGGTGGTCGGGTGCTGCCCTTCGTCCACCAGCGCCTGGAACTGCTCGCGGTACTGGGGAAAGGCGTCGTTGTGGAAACGGCGCAGGCGATCAAGCAGCTCGTCGGGCATGGGCAGGCAATCGGGTGGCGTGCGGTGCAACTACTGTACAAGCGGCGAGTCGGCCGCGTCCAGCGACACGCCGTCCACCACGGCCGCGCCCGCCAGCACCTGCAGGTACTGGCGAAGGGCGTTCACCCAGGCCTGCTGGCGCAACGTGAGGGCGATGGCCCGGCGCACTTCCTCGAACGACGGCTGCTGCCCCGGGTCGCGGGCCACCACCTCCACCACATGCAGGCCAAACCGGCTGTGCACAAGGCGTGCGAGCACACCGATCTCGGCGCTGCCAAACACCTCGCGGGCGAACTCTGGGGCGCAGTCGGCGCGGGTCAGCCAGCCCAGGTCGCCGCCTTGCTGGCCGCTGGGGCAGTTGGACCACTGCGCAGCCGCCTCGGCAAACTTCGCGCCCCCATCGTCCGCGCAGCGCAGGTCGATCAACATGGCCTCGGCACGCAGGCGCAGCTGCTTCACGTCCACACCCGGCGTCACGGCGAACAGCACGTGGCGCAGCTGGGCCCGCTCGCCATGGGCGTGTGCCGCAGGGTGGGCGTCGTGGTAGCGGCGGCAGGCCTCTTCCGACGGGTCGGGGATGGGCAGCTCGCGCTCCAGCAGCTGCTCGATGGCATTCGAGGCCTCGGTGCTGATGGCGCCTTCGACACCCGGCACGTCGTCCTGCGCCAGCAGGCCGCCTTGCTGGGCCGCCTGTCGCAGCAGCTCGGTGCAGGCACGCTGGCGCAGGGCCTCCTCATCCAGCCACTCGGCCGTTGAATTCAATGCCACGCCGTTGATGCGCGCCACCGGGGCCTGCCCCATGGACTGAGGGGTTGCCATGGCGGGCGAGTCTGCCATGGCAGTCGCTCCTACCGTGGCGGAGAGCGCCTCGTAGGCGGCCGTCTGCTCCGGGGAGAGCATGCTTTGGGGGGCGCTCTGGCTGGTTGCGCTGGTGCCGCAACCGCAGCTACCGGTTCCACATCCGCTCATGGTGTGCTCCTTTTGTGATGCGAAATCAAGCGCCACGGCGGTCTTGCGACTGCATGTGGCCGGGTGGCAGATTCAGGCGGCGCGCACGCACTACCTGATAGGGGCGCAGCACATAGGCCAGCGTGCCAAAGCCGCTCCACACATGCACCAGGCGGGTGAAGGGGAAGATCAGGAAGATACTCATGCCCAAGAACATGTGCGTCTTGAAGATCCAACCCGCACCGGCCAGCAGATCGACCGCGCCACTGCGGAAAGTGACGATGCGTTGCCCCCACTCAGCCAGGCGCATCATCATGGAGCCGTCCAGATGTTGTGCCGACAGCGGAATGGTGGCCAGGCCCAGCGCCAGTTGCACCCACAGCAGCACCAGGATCAGGATGTCGCTGGTCTTGGAGGTGGCGCGGATGCGCGCATCCGACAGGCGGCGGTGCAGCAGGAGGGACAGGCCCACGAAACCCATCAGGCCTGCAATGCCCCCCGACACCATGGCCATGAGCTGCTTGGCGCCTGCGCCGATGAAGTGCTCATACAAGAAGTGCGGCGTGAGCATGCCCACGGTATGGCCAAAGAACAGGAACAACACACCCACATGGAACAGATTGCTGCCCCAGCGCAGGCTGCCGGTGCGCAGCAGCTGGGAGGAATCGCTTTTCCAGGTGTACTGGTCGCGGTCGAACCGCGCCCAGCTGCCGATGAAAAAGACAGCGAGGCAAATATAGGGATAGATGCCAAACAACAGGGTGTCAAGCCAGGCGGTCATACGGAGACTCCTTCTGGTGCCCGCTCGGCGCGGGGGGTACGAACAAAATGCAGAGGCTGCGGCTGGTCGGGCTTGGACTGGCCCTGGGTGCTGCAACCGCCAAACGCTTCGGGCTCGGCCCAGGCCTCGTCCATGGGCGGCTCGGGCGTGAGCGCCACCGACTGCACGCGCTGGCCCGACACTTCGAGCACCGCAGCAATCACGCTGGCATAGGGGCTGTTGCGCGCCACCAGCGCGCTGAACAGCGCGTTCAGGATGTGGGCCATTTCGCCCAGGAACTCCCTGGCCACTTCCACCGGCTGGGTGGAGGCGAACTCCAGCACCACCGGCAGGTGATCGGGCAGCTCTTCGGCTTCGAACTTCAGGCCCGCCTTGTCGTAGGTCTGCAGCAGGTCGATGAGCGCCGGACCCCGGTCGCGCGAGTCGCCGTGCACATGCTCGAACAGGTGCAGCGAGGTCTGGCGGCCCCGGTCGAAGTTGTCCACGTAGCGGGCTTCGGCTTCCAGCGGGTCGATTGCCGCAAGGTGCTGGCACACGGCTTCGAGTTCGGCCATGCGCTCGGGGGTCAGCGCCTGCTCCACCTGCAGCGCGTCGATGAGCTGCGGCATCACGCTGCGCAGTTGCGCATCGGGGTAGCTCAGCAGGTAGCCCAGGGCGCGCAGGGTCAGGCGCACGGAGGTCGGGTTCTTCTTGAACATGGTGATTCCTTTGCCTGTGCTTCAGACCGTGGCTTTGATCGGGATCGTGCGGGGCTTCTTTCCGCCGAACATGCTGGTCTCGGTGGCGCCATCGGAACAGCCGTTGCCAAACGAGAAGCCGCAACCGCCCCGGATGTCGAACGCGTTCTCGGCGTACTCGCGGTGGGCCGATGGGATGACGAAGCGGTCCTCGTAGTTGGCAATCGCCATCACGTGGTACATCTCCTCGACCTCGGCCATCGACAGGCCCGCCTGCTTGAGCACGGCCAGGTTCTGGCGCTGCTCCACATGCTTGTCGCGCTGGTAGGTGCGCATGGCCAGCATGCGCTCGAGCGCCCGCACCACGGGCCCCGTGTCGCCTGCGGTCAGCAGGTTGGCCAGGTACTGCACGGGAATGCGCAGCTGCGACACATCGGGAATGTCGCCATTCACGCCCACATGGCCCGCGTTGGCGGCAGCCGTGATGGGCGAGAGCGGCGGCACATACCAGACCATGGGCAGCGTGCGGTATTCGGGGTGCAGCGGCAGGGCCACCTTCCATTGCACGGCCATCTTGTAGACCGGGCTGTTGCGGGCGGCGTCCATCCAGCTGTCCGGAATGCCGTCGATGCGGGCCTGGCGGATCACATCGGGGTCGTTCGGGTCCAGGAAGATGTCGAGCTGCGCCTGGTACAGGTCGCGGTCGCGCTCCACGCTGGCGGCTTCCTGGATGCGGTCTGCGTCGTACAGCAACACGCCGAGATACCGGATACGGCCCACGCAGGTTTCCGAGCACACGGTAGGCTGGCCCGCTTCGATGCGCGGGTAGCAGAAGATGCACTTCTCGGCCTTGCCCGACTGCCAGTTGTAGTAAATCTTCTTGTAGGGGCAGCCTGAGACGCACATGCGCCAGCCGCGGCACTTGTCCTGGTCGATCAGCACGATGCCATCTTCCTCGCGCTTGTAGATCGAGCCGCTGGGGCACGATGCCACACACGCCGGATTCAGGCAGTGCTCGCACAGGCGGGGCAGGTACATCATGAAGGTGTTTTCGAACTGGCCGTAGATGTCCTTTTGCACATCGTCGAAGTTCTTGTCCTTGCTGCGTTTGCTGAACTCGCCGCCCAGAATTTCTTCCCAGTTCGGGCCCCACTCGATCTTCTCCATGCGCTTGCCGGTGATCAGGCTGCGCGGGCGGGCCGTGGGCGCGGCCTTGCTCTCGGGCGCGGACTGCAGGTGGTCGTAGTCGAACGTGAAAGGTTCGTAGTAGTCGTCGATCTGCGGCAGGTTGGGGTTGGCGAAGATGCGCATGAGCAGCTTCCACTTGCCGCCCTGGCGGGGCGCGATGGAGCCGTCGGGGCTGCGCACCCAGCCACCATTCCACTTGTCCTGGTTTTCCCATTCCTTGGGGTAGCCGATGCCGGGCTTGGTTTCTACGTTGTTGAACCAGGCATATTCCACCCCGGGGCGGCTGGTCCAGACGTTCTTGCAGGTGACGGAACAGGTGTGGCAACCGATGCACTTGTCCAGGTTCAGCACCATGCCGATTTGTGCGCGAATTTTCATCGTGTTTCTCCTTGTCTTCGGCTTCAGGCGTGGGCTGCCGTGCTGGACACGGGCTCATCGTCGAGCCAGTCCACGCGGTCCATCTTGCGCACCAGCACGAACTCGTCGCGGTTGGTGCCGATGGTTCCGTAGTAGTTGAAGCCGTAGCTGTACTGCGCGTAGCCACCAATCATGTGGGTGGGTTTGAGCACGATGCGGGTGACCGAGTTGTGGATGCCGCCACGGGTGCCGGTGATCTCGGAGCCGGGGGTGTTGATGATCTTCTCTTGCGAGTGGTACATCATCACCATGCCGGGGTTCACACGCTGGCTCACCACCGCGCGGGCCGCAATGGCGCCGTTGGCGTTGAAGAGTTCGACCCAGTCGTTGTCCACGATGCCGGCGACCTTGGCGTCGTCTTCGCTCAGCCACACCACCGAGCCGCCCCGGTTCAGCGTGAGCATCATCAGGTTGTCGCTGTACGTGCTGTGGATGCCCCACTTCTGGTGCGGCGTGATGAAGTTCAGCTGGATCTCTTTGTTGCCGTTGGGCTTCTTGCCTTCGACTTCGTGCAGCGTCTTCAGGTGCACCGGCGGACGGTAGCTCACAAAGCCTTCGCCGAAGTCACGCATCCACGGATGGTCCTGGTAGAACTGCTGGCGGCCCGTGAGGGTGCGCCATGGGATGTACTCATGCACATTGGTGTAGCCCGCGTTGTAGCTGACCTTCTCGCTTTCCAGTCCGGACCAGGTGGGTGAGCTGATGATCTTGCGCGGCTGCGCCTGGATGTCGCGGAAGCGGATCTTTTCGTCCTCGCGGTGCAGCGCCAGGTGCACGTGGTCGCGGCCGGTCTGCTTGCCCAAGGCCTCCCAGGCCTTGCAGGCCACATGGCCGTTGGTCTCAGGCGCCAGCATCATCACCACTTCGGTGGCATCGATGTCGGTCACGATGCGGGGCATGCCCTGCGTCACGCCCTCTTCCTTCACGCGGCCGTTCAGGTCGCCCAGCTGGCCGACTTCGGTCTGCGTGTTCCAGCCGATGCCCTTGCCGCCGTTGCCCGCCTTGTCCATCAAGGGGCCCAGGGCGGTGAAGCGCTTGTACAGGTTGGGGTAGTCGCGCTCAACCACCGTGACCTGGGGCGCCGTCTTGCCGGGGATGAGTTCGCACTCGCCTTTCTTCCAGTCGCGCACGCCATAGGGCTGGGCCATTTCACCGGGGGTGTCGTGCATGATGGGCGTGAGCACCACGTCCTTTTCGACGCCCAGGTGGCCCACGCTGACCTCGCTCACGGCCTTGGCGAAACCCTTGTAGATCTCCCAGTCGCTCTTGGCCTGCCAGGCAGGGTCCACCGCGGTGGACAGCGGATGGATGAAGGGGTGCATGTCGCTGGTGTTGAGGTCGTTCTTCTCATACCAGGTGGCCGTGGGCAGCACGATGTCGGAGTACAGGCAGGTGGTGCTCATGCGGAAATCGAGCGTGACCAGCAGGTCCAGCTTGCCTTCGGGCGCGTGGGTGTGCCACTGCACTTCCTCGGGCTTGGCTTCGTCCTTGCCCAGGTCCTTGCCCTGCACGCCGTGGGTGGTGCCCAGCAGGTGCTTGAGGAAGTATTCGTGCCCCTTGCCCGACGAGCCCAGGATGTTGGAGCGCCACACGAACATGTTGCGCGGCCAGTTGGACGGATGGTCCGGGTCCTCGCAGCTCATCGTGAGCGTGCCGTCCTTCAGAGACTTGACGACGTAATCCTTCGCGTCCATACCCGCGGCAGCGGCATCCTTGGCCACCTGCATGGGATTGGTCTTGAGCTGGGGAGCCGATGGCAGCCAGCCCATGCGCTCGGCGCGCACGTTGTAGTCGATCTGCGCACCGTGGTAGGCCTTCTTGTCGGCCAGGGGCGAGAGGATTTCCTCCATGCCCAGCTTCTCGTAGCGCCACTGGTCGGTGTGGGCGTAGAAGAAGCTCGTGCTGTTCATCTGGCGGGGTGGGCGGATCCAATCCAGCGCAAACGCCAGCGCCGTCCAGCCGGTCTGGGGCCGCAGCTTTTCCTGGCCCACGTAGTGCGCCCAGCCGCCACCGCTCTGGCCGATGCAGCCGCACAGCATCAGCATGTTGATGATGCCGCGGTAGTTCATGTCGCAGTGGTACCAGTGGTTCATCGCCGCGCCGATGATCACCATGGACTTGCCATGCGTCTTGTCGGCGTTGTCGGCGAACTGGCGCGCCACGGTGATGATCTGCTCGCGCGGCACGCCGGTGATGGCCTCTTGCCAGGCAGGGGTGTAGGGGCGGTCGGCGTCGTAACCGCCACCGGGCTCTTCGCCGGGCAGGCCTCGGTCGATGCCGTAGTTGCCCGCCAGCAGGTCGAACACCGTGGCCACCATCACGCGGCCCTGGGCTTCGTGCCCGGCCAGCTCCAGGTGGGACACCGGCACGCGGCGCACCATCACGTCGCCACCTTGTTCGTTGGCCGTGAAGTTGGGCGTTGCCACACCGCCAAAGTACGGGAAGGCGACGTCGGCCACGTCATGGGCCTGCGCGCCGTCCTCGATCACCGACAGCTTGAGCTTGACGGTGTTGCCGGTGCGTGCCTCTTTGTTCTCCAGGTTCCACAGGCCCTGGTCGGGGCGGCCGTCGGCCCCCCAGCGAAAGCCGATGGAACCATTGGGCAGCGTGACCTGGCCCAGCTCGTCGTAGCCCACCGTCTTCCAGTCGGGATTGTTGGACTGGTCGAGCTGGCCGGGGAAGTCGCTGGCGCGCACATAGCGGTCGGGCACCATCACCGTGCGGCCATCGGGCAGCGTCTTTTCCTTGAGCACCACCAAGAGCGGCAGGTCGGTGTAGCGGCGGGCGTAGTCGTCAAAGTACGCCGAGCGGCCCTTGCCGCCGTCCTTGAAGTAGAACTCCTTCAGGATCACATGGCCCATGGCCATGGCCACGGCGGCGTCGGTGCCCTGCTTGGGGTGCATCCAGAGGTCGCCGAGCTTGGCGACTTCGGAATAGTCGGGCGTGATGGACACCACCTTGGTGCCCTTGTAGCGCACCTCGGTCAAGAAGTGGGCATCGGGCGTGCGCGTCTGGGGCACGTTGGAGCCCCAGGCAATGATGTACGAACTGTTGTACCAGTCGGCCGATTCGGGCACGTCGGTCTGCTCGCCCCAGGTCTGCGGGCTGCTGGGTGGCAGGTCGCAGTACCAGTCGTAAAAACTCATGCACACGCCGCCGATCAGGCTCAGGTAGCGTGAGCCAGCGGCGTACGAAATCATCGACATCGCGGGGATGGGCGAGAAGCCGATGATGCGGTCCGGCCCGTGCTTCTTGATCGTGTACACGTTGGCCGCGGCGATCATCTGGTTGACTTCGTCCCAGGTGCTGCGCACGAAGCCGCCCAGGCCCCGCTGCTTTTGCCATTCGCGCTTGGAGGCGTCGTTCTCGACGATGCTGGCCCAGGCGTCCACCGGGCTCTTGGCCAGGGCGATGGCGGCGCGCCAGTGCTTGAGCAGGCGGCCACGCACCATGGGGTATTTCACGCGGTTGGCGCTGTACAGGTACCAGCTGTAGCTGGCGCCGCGCGCGCAGCCACGGGGCTCGTGGTTGGGCAGGTCGGGCCGGGTGCGGGGGTAGTCGGTCTGCTGGGTTTCCCAGGTGACGATGCCGCCCTTGACATAGATCTTCCAGCTGCAGCTGCCCGTGCAGTTCACGCCGTGCGTGCTGCGCACGATCTTGTCGTGCGCCCAGCGGTCGCGGTAGGCGTCTTCCCAGGTGCGGTCTTCACCGTTGGTTTCGCCGTGGCCCTGGGCAAAGGTCTCGCGGGGCTGCGAGAAGTACGAAAGGCGATCGAGGAAATGGCTCATCGGGGGCTCCTTGTTCTGTCTTGTTCAGGTGTGCTCAGCAAGGCATGGCGGCGTTCTTGCGCGCGTAGTGCCACCAGGTGATGACGATGCAGACGATGTAGAACGCGAAGAACGTCCACAGCGCGGCATGGGGGCTGCCGGTCAGGGCAATCGAGCTGCCATAGCTCTTGGGAATGAAGAACCCGCCGTAGGCGGCCATGGCGGCGGTGAAGCCCAGCGTGGCCGCGCCCAGGGTGTTGCCTTCCTTGTTGGCATGCGCGATGGCGGCCGGGTCGTTGCGGTCCACGCCGCGCATGGCTTCGGTCAGGAAGATCACGGGGATCATGCGGAAGGTGGAGCCGTTGCCGATGCCGGTGGTGAGGAACAGCACCAGGAAACACACGAAGAAACCCGCGAACTGGCCTTCGTTGCCGCCGGGGCCGCCGGAGGGCAGGAAGAACGTGACGCCCACCACCGCGATGGCCATGACGATGAAGTTCCACAGCGTGACGCGTGCGCCGCCGAGCTTGTCGGCCAGCCAGCCGCCAAAGGGGCGGATCACGGCGCCCACCAGCGGGCCCAGCCAGGCGTAGGCCAGGGGGTTCACGCCGGGGAACTGGCTCTTGATGAGCAGCGGAAAGCCCGCCGCATAGCCGATGAACGAGCCGAAGGTGCCCAGGTACAGCACGCACATCAGCCAGTTGTGCTTGCGCCTGAAGATCGCGGCCTGCGCGGCGAACGAGGCGCGCGCGTCGGCGATGTCGTTCATGCCGAACCAGGCGGCCAGCGCCGTCAGCGCGATCCATGGCACCCAGATGAAGGCGGCGTTCTGCGTCCACACCTGCACGGTCTGGCCGTTCTTCACGATGGTCTGGCCTTCGCCGCCAAAGATGCCGAAGATGCCGGCCGTGACCACGAGCGGGCTCAGGAACTGCACCACCGACACGCCCAGGTTACCGAGGCCCGCGTTCACCCCCAGCGCCGAGCCCTTGCGCTCCTTCGGAAAGAAGAAGCTGATGTTCGCCATGCTGGAGCTGAAGTTGCCGCCGCCCAGGCCGCACAGCAGCGCCAGGATGAGCATGGTGGGGTAGGCCGTGGTGTTGTCCTGCACGGCAAAGCCGATGCCGATGGCGGGGATCAGCAACGAGGCGGTGGAGATCGCCGTCCAGCGGCGTCCACCCACGAGCGGCACCATGAATGAATAGAAGATGCGCAGCGTGGCACCCGAGAGCGCGGGCGCCGCCGCCAGCCAGAACAGCTGGTTGGTCGAATACTTGAATCCGAGGCCCGGCAGGCTCACGGCGACCACGCTCCAGACCTGCCAGATGGCGAAGGCCAGGAACAGCGCGGGCACCGAGATCCACAGGTTGAGCTTGGCGACGGCCTCGCCTTCGCGCTCCCAGAACGACTTGTCCTCCGGAGCCCAGAGGGTGAGCAGGCGCCCCTGGCGCCCGCTGGTGGTGGTGGCAGACATGGTGAGGTTCCTTGAAAAATCAGCGGGCGCCAGCCGGTGCGGCGGCGTTCGGCGAGCCCATGAGACGGGTGTTGCGCACTTCGGTGAAGTACATCCAGATCAGCGAGACCCACACCACGCCGTACATCAGCATGAAAGCGCTGGAGCGGATGCCGGTGAGGTCCATCAGCGCGCCGAACAGGATGGGCAGGATGAAGCCGCCCAGGCCGCCGGCCAGGCCCACGATGCCGCTGATGGCGCCGATGTTGTGGGGGTAGTCGTCGCTGATGTACTTGAAGACACTGGCTTTGCCGAAGGCCCAGGCAATGCCCAGCAGGAACATCAGGCCGGTGAACAGGTAGACGTTCAGGCCGATGTGGAAGGTCTTCGGGCCGTTGACGGTGGCGATGGTGAAGTCGGTCTGCGGGTAGCTCAGCAGGAACAGGCAGATCCAGCTCACCCACATCACCCACCAGGTCACGCTGTGGGCGCCGTACTTGTCAGACAGCATCCCGCCGATGGCGCGCAGCACGCCGCCGGGCAGCGAGAAGCAGGCCGCCAGCAACGCCGCCACGCGGATGTCCAGGCCGAACTCGCCCACGTAGTACTGCACCATCCACAGCGACAGCGCCACGTAGCCGCCGAACACGATGCTGTAGTACTGGCAGTACTTGAGCACCTTGGGGTCCTTGAGCGCCTTGAGCTGGTCGGTGAACTTGACGTTGCTCCCCACCAGGTGGGCCGGGTCGCTGTAGCTGAACAGCCAGAACAGCACCAGCGTGCCGAGCATGATGGCCGCGTACACCTGCGGCACCATGGTCCAGCCAAAGGCCACCAGCAGCACCGGGGCCACGAACTTGTTCACCGCCGCGCCCGAGTTGCCCGCGCCGTACACGCCCATGGCCGTGCCCTGGCGGTGCTTGGGGAACCAGCGCGCCACGTAGGGCGTGCCCACCGAGAACGAGCCCCCCGCCAGCCCCACGAACAGGCCGATGGTGAGGAAGTGCCAGTACTCCGTGGCGTAGCCCATCATCCAGATGGCGGGCACGGTGGTCGCCATCACGGCGGCCATCACGATGCGGCCGCCGAAGCGGTCGGTCCAGATGCCCAGCGGCACGCGCACCAGCGAGCCCGTGAGCACGGGCATGGACATGAGCAGCCCGAACTGCGTGGAGTTCAGGTTGAGCATCTTCTTGATGGGGATGCCGATGACGCCGAACATCATCCAGACCATGAAGCAGACGGTGAATGCGAAGGTGCTGACGATCAGCACCGACCAGGCCTGGCGGGTGCGCTGTGGGCTTTCGCCCGGGGGCAAGGTGGTGTGTGCCATTGCGCGGTTCCTCTTCCTTCTTCTCTTTGGGGTATGGCTGTATGGTCCGTTTTCAGGGCCGCCCTGAACATCCTTCGCAAGCACACCCGCGCCACGGCAGAAGGACTAGGCCGGAGGGCGCCGCGAGGCCCGCGCATCGTCCGAAGGAACTATGGACACCGGGGCCGTCTGGGTGCAGCAAAGTCCCCGGCGCGCGCGCACGGGCCGCCAATGCCGGGCCCACCGGGGTTGGATATCGAAAGAAAACAGGCTTTCGCGCTGGATGGACAAGCGCCAGAAGCTACCAATTCAGTAGCAAATCACCGCATGCGGCCACCGGGGATGGCGGCCGTGGGCACCCTCTACTCCGTGCGCTGGCGGTCCGAGGCGTAGACCGCCGCCTGCACGCGCGAGGTGAGGCCCAGCTTGCGCAGGATGTGCTGCACGTGGATCTTCACCGTGGTCTCGGCGATGTCCAGGGTGCGCGCGATTTCCTTGTTGCTCGCGCCGCGCGCGATCTCGCGCAGCACGTCCTCCTCGCGCGGCGAGAGCGGCGCCACACCGCCCGCGGGATCGGCCTGCAGCGGCGCGGGCGCGGACGCCAGGGCGTGGGCTGGCGGCGCCTCGGGCGCGCCTTGCGACTGGAACGCCGCCACCAGCTTGCCCATGAGCTCGGGGCTGACCACCGGCTCGCCGCGTGCCGCGCGGCGGATGGCCTGGGCGAGCAGGTCGCCGTCGATGGTCTTGAGCAGGTAGCCCTGCGCGCCATTGCGCAGCGCGGCGGCCAGGTCCTGCGAATCCTCGCTCACGGTGAGCATGAGCACGCGCGATGCGGGCGCCACTTCGCGCAGCCCCCGGATGGCGTCCACGCCCATCACGCCGGGCAGGTGGTTGTCCAGCAGGATCACCTGGGGCCGCAGCTGCGGCGCCAGGCGCAGCGCCTCGGCGGCGTCGCCCGCCTCGCCCAGCACCAGGAGGCCCGCGTCCTGCCCCAGCAGGGCGATCAGCCCCCGGCGGAACAGCGTGTGGTCGTCCACCACGAGCAGGGTCACCGGCGGCTGCACCGGGGCGTCCGGGTGCGCAGCGACAGGTGCCGGGAAAGGGGCGGTGGTGGTGGTGTTGTTCATGGTGCGTGCGCCGCCACCGGGCTGGTGGCGGCGGCAGAGGGGGTGTCCGCGCCGGGCGGCGTGCCGCGCGAGGCGCGGGACACGGATGGCGGGGTGGCGGGCGGGTGCGCCGGCGGCGCAGGCATGGGGGCGGCGGCCGTCACCGTGGGCAGCTCGATGCACACGCGCGTGCCCTGGCCCGGCGCGGATTCGACCTGCAGGGCCGCCCCCACGCGCTGGGCCCGCTCGCGCATGATGCCCAGGCCCACGTGCAGCGAGTCGGGCGGCACGCTGGCCACGTCGAAGCCCTTGCCGTTGTCCTGCACCTCGAAGCGCCAGCGCGGGTGCCGGTGCACCAGCAGTTCCACGCGCGTGGCGCCCGAATGCTTGCGCACGTTCGACAGCGCTTCCTGCACCATGTGCAGCACCTGGATCTGCAGGTCCGGCGGCAGCGGCAGCCCATGGCCCACCATGCTGAGCACGGTGGCCATGCCGGTCTGGTGCTCGAACTTGGACAGCGTGGCGCGCAGGGCGGACTCGATGTCCTCCTCGCTGGTGCGCGTGCGAAAGTGCACCAGCAGCTCGCGCACGTCGGCATAACACTCGCGCACGCCCACGTCCAGCTCGCCGATGCTGCGGTCGCGCTTGGCCTCGTCGCCGCGCGCCACCGCGTCGCGCAGCAGCTGGGTCTGGATCTTGAGGAAGGCCAGCGACTGCGCGATGGAGTCGTGCAGCTCGCGCGCCAGCAGGCTGCGCTCCTCGGCCACCGCCGCCTCGCGCTCGAGCGCCGTCGCGCGCAGGCCCTCCATGGCGCTGGCCAGGTGGCGCGTCATGGCTTCGAGCAGGTCGCGCAGCTCGTCGGTCAGCTCGACCTGGGAGCGGAAGAACAGGTCCACCTCGCCCAGCAGGCGCTGCTGCATCTGCACGGGGATGGTCACCATGGTTTCAAAGCCCGCTTCGCGGCAGTGGGGCAGCGCGACGTGGGTGGACGGCGTGATGGGAATGACCCGCGTGCGCGCCTGGGCCTGAGGCTGGCCGCACAGGCAGCTGCCGGTGTGCAGGCAGTGCTCACCGTCGGCCATGGAGCGCGGCAGGCCGTCACCGGCCAGCAGCACATAGCGTTCGTTGGCCTCGTTGGACCAGCGCACGGCCGCCGCGTCGGCCCCGGCCACGCGGCGGATCTGCTGCACGAAGCCCTGGGCCAGCAGCTCCAGGCTGCCCGCGGTGGACGCCAGCGCGCTCACCTCGTACAGCGCGGCCAGGCGCTGGTTCTTCACGGCGATGCTGGCGGTCTTGTCGCGCACCTTGTGCTCCAGCTCGTCGTGCGAGGCCTGCAGCGCGTGCGCCATGAGGTTGAAGCCCGCCGAGAGCTGGCCGAACTCGTCATCGGTATCGACCGGCAGGCGCGTGCCCAGCTCGCCCTGGCGCAGCCGGGCCTGGGCCTGCTGCAGGCGCGCCACGGGGTTGATGACGAGCAGGTAGCTCACGGCCATGAAGGTCACGGCCGCCACGATGGCCAGCGCCATCATGAACAGCTGGAACAGGTGCAGCGCGGCCGTCCAGCCCGCGATCTGCAGCTCGATCGCGTCGACGAAGCCGTCCACCTGCTGCACGAACGCGTCGGCCTGCGCCAGCGTGCGCGCGCGGTCGGGTGGCTGCGTGGCCACCCAGCCGCTGCGCGCCTGCGCCCACTGCGCGCGGATCGCGTCGAAGCGCGTGCGCGTCTCGGCGCTCCAGGGCACGAACAGCGGCCGCGAAGGATCGCCCGTGCGCAGCAGCTCCAGGCTCGCATCGAACAGGCGGGCGCGCTCCTGCACCGCCTCGGGCGGCTCGGTCTGCAGCACCAGCACCATGCGCAGCATGTTCATGCGCAGCCGACCCGCCTCATTGACGGCGGCCGCGCCGCCCTCCAGCTTCCAGGTCACCCACAGCGTGAGGCTGATGGAGGCCAGGGCCACGAGCAGAAAGCCTCCACCCATCGCCAGGAGCTTGGTGGTCAGGGTGGGCTTGGAGCGCATCGGCCCAGTGTAGGCAGGGGGTTCGCCCGAAGTCTTGACCTGCGTCAAGTCGCGGCCGCGTAGCATCGCCCCATGCACACACAGCACCCGAGCACCTTTGCACCGTCTTCGGCCCCGGCCCGTGGCCGCTGGCGGGTTTGTACGCTGGCCTGGGCCGCCGCCACGGCGGCGGCGCTGAGCGCCTGCGCCAGCCCTGAATCCAGCGCCCCGGTGTCGCCCGCCGCCTGGCCCGCGCGCCTTGAGGCCCTGCTGCCCGCCGACGTGCTGCTGCTGGGCGAAAAACACGATGCCCCCGAGCACCAGCGCCTGCAGCGCGAGGCCGTGCAGTGGCTGGCGGCGCGCGGACAGCTGGCGGCCCTGGTGCTGGAGATGGCCGAGCGCGGGAACGGCACCACCGGCCTGCCCCGTGACGCCACCCCGGACCAGGTGCAGGCCGCCCTGCAATGGAAGGACGCCGCCTGGCCCTGGGAGGCCTATGGCCCCGTGGTGATGGCCGCCGTGGCCGCCGGCGTGCCGGTGCTGGGCGGCAACCTGCCGCGCGCGGATATGCGCGCGGCGATGGGCGAATCCGCGTGGGACCGGCACTTGCCCGCCGCCGCGCTGCAGCGCCAGCACGAGGCGCTGCGCGAGGGCCACTGCGGCCTGCTGCCCGAGGCGCAGATCGCCCCCATGGCCCGCATCCAGATCGCGCGCGACGCCAGCATGGCCCGCACCGCGCGGGAGGCCCTGCGGCCCGGCCAGACCGTGCTGCTGGTGGCCGGCGGCGGCCATGTGCTGCGCAGCCTGGGCGTGCCCACGCACTGGCCCTCGGATCTCAGGTCAAAGGTGGCCCTGGCCCAAGCAGGAAAAGCGCAGGAAGCTATCAAAAACGAAGCAGATGCGGTGATCGAGACCCCCGCCCCGCCGCCCCGAGACCATTGCGCGGAACTGCGCCAGCAATGGGGCCAGGGCGCGCGCACGGGCGGCTGACGGCGGCGGGGCGGGCGTTCAGCGCGGCTCGCCACGCTCCCGCAGCAGCGCGGCGAACCCGTCGGCGGGCAGCGGGCGGCTGCACAGGTAGCCCTGGTAGGCGTCGCATCCGCGCGCCTTCAGGAAGGCCAGCTGGCCCTCGTCCTCCACCCCCTCGGCCAGCACCGACAGCCCCATGCTGTGCCCCATGGCGATGATGGCCGCGCTGATGGCCATGTCGTCCGCGCTTTGGGGGATGTCGCGGATGAAGCCCTGGTCGATCTTGAGCACGTCGATGGGAAAGCGCTTGAGCTGCGCGAGCGATGAGTATCCCGTGCCGAAGTCATCCACCGCGATCCGCACGCCCACGCTGCGCAGCCGCATCAGCACCTGGCGCGCCTCCTCGGTGCGCTCGGCCAGCGCGGACTCGGTGATCTCCAGCTCCAGCAATTCGCTGGGAAAGCCCGAGTCGGCCAGCGCCGCCGAGGTGCACCCCGCCAGGTCGGTCAGGTGGAACTGGCGCGGCGATACGTTGACGGCCAGCGTCAGGTCGGGCAGGCCCTCGGCGCGCCACTGCTGGCCCTGGCGGCAGACCTCGCGCAGCACCCATTCGCCCAGCGGGCCGATCACGCCCGAGGTCTCGGCCACGGGGATGAAGCGCGCGGGCGAGATCAGCCCCTCCTCGGGGTCGTTCCAGCGCACCAGCGCCTCGGCCCCCAGGATGCGCCCGCTGGCGATGTCCACCTGCGGCTGGTAGTGCATCTGCAGATGGCCCTGGGCCAGCGCCAGGCGCAGGCGCGATTCGAGCGCGAGCCGCTCGCGCGCGGCCTGGGTCATGGCTTCGTGGAAGAAGCACCACGCGCCACGGCCCCGGGCCTTGGCGCCGTACACCGCAGCGTGCGCGCCCTGCAGCAGCAGTTCGGTGGTGGCGGCGTGTTCGGGGAACATGCAGATGCCCACGCTCACGCCGGCCACCACCTCGAAGCCGTCGGGCGAGCGCCAGGGCTCGGCCACGGCGGTGATGAGGTGGCGCGCCACGGCCGCAGCGCCGTCCGCATGGCGCAGGTGGCGCGCCACCACGGCCAGCTCGTCGCCGGCCAGCCGCCCCAGCACGTCGCCGGGCCGCAGGGCCGACTGCACCTGCCGCGCGATGTGCTTGAGCACCTCGTCGCCCGTGGTGTGGCCGTAGCTGTCGTTCACGTCCTTGAAACGGTCCAGGTTGAGCAGCAGCACGGCGATGTGCTCGCCGCTGGCGCGCGCCTCCTGCACCACCTGCTCCAGCTGGTGGCCGAACCAGGCGCGGTTGGACAGCCCCGTGAGCGCGTCGTTGTGCGCCAGGAATTCCAGCTGCCGCTGGTGCGCCTTCTCCTCGGAGATGTCGGTGAACATGCACACGTAGTGCGTGACCTCGCCCGCCGGGTCGCGCACGGCCGACAGCGACATGTGCTCGGGGAAGACCTCGCCGCTCTTGCGCCGGTTCCAGATCTCGCCCTGCCAGTGGCCCGTGCGCCGCAGCGTGCTCCACAGGGCCTCGTAGAACGCCTTGTCGTGCCGGCCGGACTTGAACACGCGCGGCGTCTTGCCCAGCAGTTCCTCCTCGGTATAGCCCAGGAGCCGCGTCACGGCCGCGTTGGCGGACAGGATGCGGCTGTGCGCATCGGTGACCACCACGCCCTCGATGGTGTTGTCCACCACCGTGGCGGCCAGCCGCTGGCGGGCCTCGCTGGTCTGCAGCGCGGCGCGCGCGGCCTTGATCTCGTCCAGGTCCTGCACCACGCAGACCAGGTGGGCGGGCTCGTCGCCCGCTTCGGGGATCTGCGTCACGGTGCACAGCACCGGCACCCCGCGCGTCCCGCCGGGCCGCCGGCACTCGCGCTCGTCCACGCAGTGGTCGATCTCTCCCGCCAGCAGACGCACCAGCTGGGCGGTGGCCCCCTCGGGGTCGGGGGACTGCATCACATCGTGGAAATTGAGGTGGCGCACCTGCGCCAGGGACACGCCCAACAGCTCGCACAGCCGCTCATTGGCCCAGAGGAAGCGGCCGTCCGGCGCCACGCGCGCGAAGCCCGCGGGTGCATGGCGCACCACCTGGGCCAGCTCCCGGGCCATGGCCCAGCGCACCTTCTCGGCGTAGCGCATGCGCCGCAGCATGCACCAGGCGAGCACGCTGGTGGCCAGCACATAGCCCCAGCCTTTCCAGGTCTGCCAGTGCGTGAGCTGGGCCGGGTCGGTCACCCAGCGGGCCAGCAGCGCGTCGCCCGCGAACACCCAGGCCACCCCGAGCACCAGGTACAGCAGCATCCCCCGCCAGGGGGCAAGACGCGGGGCATCGCCCGGATTGACCATCGATTCCCTCGTTCCTTGGGCGCCTGTAGCCATGCTGCGACAATTGGGCAGCTATGACGACCAACGCCTACATCCTTACTCTGTCCTGCCCCGACCGCCTCGGGCTGGTGCACGCAGTCTCCGGCTTCCTGCTGGAGCACGGCGGCAACATCGAAGAAGCCGCCCAGTACAACGACCACGCCACCGGCCTGTTCTTCATGCGGGTGCAGTTCGCCTGCGACCAGCATGACCACGCCACGCTCAAGACCCGCCTGGCCAGCTTCGCGGAGCCCCACACCATGCGCTGGAGCCTGCACGCCACGGCCGCCCCCATGAAGACGGTGCTCATGGTCAGCAAGGAAGGCCATTGCCTCAATGACCTGCTGTTCCGCTGGAAAAGCGGCCTGCTGCCCATCGACATCCGCGCCATTGTCAGCAACCACCGCGACTTCTACCAGCTCGCGGCCAGCTACAACGTGCCGTTCCACCACATCCCGGTGACTGCCGCCAGCAAGCCGCAGGCCGAAGCGAAACAGTTGGAGATTATCGAGGCCGAAGGGGCCGAGCTGGTGGTGCTGGCGCGCTACATGCAGGTTCTTTCTCTTGATCTGTGTCAAGCTTTGGCCGGACGGGCGATCAACATCCACCACAGCTTCCTGCCCAGCTTCAAGGGCGCCAAGCCCTATTACCAGGCGCACGACCGGGGCGTGAAGCTCATCGGCGCCACCGCGCACTACGTGACGGCCGACCTGGACGAAGGCCCGATCATCGAGCAGGACGTGGCCCGCGCCGACCACACCGACACGGTGGAAGACCTCACGGCCCGGGGCCGCGACACCGAAAGCCAGGTGCTGGCCCGCGCCGTGAAGTGGCACAGCGAGCACCGCGTGCTGCTCAACGGCCACAAAACGGTCGTCTTCAAGTAGGGCTGGGCAACGGGGCCCCCATCAGGGTGACCGCCGGATTCTCAAATTATTTCCAACCGGAGCCAGGCTGCGATCAACCGGCAGCCGCTTCATCTTCCCCTTGCGCGACAGGTCAGCGAGGACGTTTCGTGGGCCGGTAGAGCCAACGGCTGGCGCCCAGATAGTTCACAGCGAGCCCGGCGATACTGCCAATGGCCACATAGAGAAACAACCAGTTCGCGCCCTGTTCGAAACGCCAGGCCAAACAGGAGTACACGAGGTAGTTGACAGCGCCCCCGCCGGCCATCAACCCCATGTAGCGCACATACTCACGCCAAAGGTCAACGGCGGCGGGACTGCGCCCGAAGGTCAGGTGCCGGTTCAGCAGCCATGTGGCTGTCGCAGCCACCAGAAATGAAAGAAGCCTTGCGCCATAGACTCCCAACACGTTGTGCGTGAGGGCGAGCGTTGCCACGTCGATCCCAAAGCCCACCGCCCCTACCACGCAGAAAAGAACAAACTGCCGGTCGATCCTCATCGAGCTGCCGACGCCACGCCGCTCACCGCGAGGTAGGCGAATCGCTTGAGTTCACGGCGCATCTGTGTCACGGTCTGAAGAATCAATCCGCAGACGCAGGAAACGGCACCGCTCACCACCATGGCCGTGACCAGGCTGAGCGTGGGGAAGCGCCGGACAAGCCCTGTGTGTTGAAACTCCCAGACAATCGGTGCGGCAATTGCCACCGCTCCCAGCATCAGGCTCGCACCGATCAGCCCAAAGAATTGAAGCGGCTTCTCGCTGATGACCAGTTGTCCAATCGTCATCAGGATCCGCCATCCATCGCGGTAAGTCGACAATTTGCTGGTCGATCCCTCAGGCCTGGAGCCATAGGGAGTCTCCACCTCGGCACAGGGCATGCGCAACTCCAGCGCATGCACCGTCAATTCGGTCTCGATCTCGAAGCCACGCGATTGCGCGGGAAAAGACTTGGCGTAACGGCGTGAAAACACGCGATAGCCCGAGAGCATGTCGGTGAAAGCACCGCCAAAAATCATCTGCACACTGCCCGTGAGCAACCGATTCCCAAGCCGATGACCGGGCCGGTAGGCTTGCCCTTGATCCACGCCAGACTCCACACGCGAGCCCACGACCATGTCCAGGCCGTTGTCCACCAGCGTGTCGATCATCTGCCGTACGGAAGGCGCATGGTAGGTGGCGTCACCATCGACCATCACATAGACGTCCGCATCCACGTCCGCAAACATCCGCCGCACGACATTGCCTTTGCCTTTCAGATTCACGCGAAAGAGCTGCGCCGATGACTCCAGGGCGACCGAGGCAGTCCTGTCCGTTGAAAGGTTGTCGAAGATATAGATCTGGGCTTCGGGCAATGCCTGGCGAAAACCGTCGACCACCGTTTTCACGGTCAACTCCTCGTTGTGACAAGGCACCACTACAGCCACGCGCAAATTGCGATAGAGAGTCACAGTCCGTTGATCTTTCATTGCCAATGCAAGCCAATCTCAATTCAAGTTAGGCACGGGCCCACGCAAGGGGACCTTCGTCCGAAAAAAACACAAGCACCCCCATAGCGCCACGGGGATCATTGCCAGGGAAATGGGTGCCAACGGGAACAGATACAGCATGTTGTTGCTGGGAATAGACGTAGCTTCCAGGAAAGCCAGCAACACCACCCGGGTGGCGACGGCGGCAGCCAGAGCCGTGGTGACGACCAATGCAGCGTCGATGGTCCGGCGCACAAACAATGCCACCGCCAGCCACAAAGACCAGACAAGGAACGCCAATGGCAGGCCTACCGAGGAGATCTTGCTCTCCCATTTCGACAGCCATATTGCCAAGGAATAGCGAACCACATCGCGTGCCGAAACAAGCTCCGGGCCCTCAGCCTTGACACCGGACACGGAAGCCAACGGCCCATTGGTTACCAGCCTGAAAAGGGCCAACTGCTTGGCTGTCCCTGAACTGTGCCCGATACTGGGTTGGAGATTTCCGAGAGTCGCCAAGGTTTGGAAGACCTGGAAGGCCATCAAGGCCGTGTCCCTCGCATAGCTGGGATGCCACGGGGGAACCAGAGTATCGCGCCTGGACAGACAGTCCGTTGGCCGCTGGCGACATCCCTCGTCAATCTCCGCTGCCAGGCGCCGATAGAAGGATCTGGCGCTGCGGGCATCCTTGTAATGGCCTGCTTGCGCCACCGCGTCGCGCAGAGCCCACATGAACCACCCCGACAATATTTCCGGACAGGGGCTGATGCCGGTTTGATCGCAACCGGTTCGCCGCCAGGCCTCGCCATTGTCCCCCTCGAAAAACGGCTTGAGCTCGCGCGCCGCAGCGCTCATCTCATAGGCACGCTCTCTCGCATCCGCCGGAAACGGCACATAACGCCGCCACTCGTCCTGGCGAATTCTCGTCAGTGCGCCATACCCGGACTGGAAATCGCTGGAACGGAAATCATTGTTGCGAAACACCCCGTACACCGCGTAATTTATCGAGTTGACCACGCCGACCAGGAGCGTCGCGACGACCAATGGCACGGCAACGCAGCTGAGAACGGTTTTCCATGTGCGCTTTGCAATGAACTGACGGACCACCCAGTAAGCGGCAAGAATCGTCATTGCGGGAAGCAGCCATACACCCTCTTCGCGCGTCAACCAGAACAGCGCCGCCACAACGCCCAGCAACACCACAGACCGCCAGTTTCCATCTCGCGGCACTTCTGCGCCGCTGCCCATGCAAGGCAGTACCCAACTGCGTATCCCCAATGTGAGCAGCAGCAGCGACAAGGACACGTACAGCCCCTCCCGAACCACGCGCCCGCCGACTGCGTCAACCCATACCGCCGGAACAAAGGCAAGCAAGACAAAGGTGGCCAACGCAGCCCAGCGCGACAGGTACAACCGCCCTATGGTCACCGAAAAGAAGGCCGCCGCGAAGAGATAGACCAGTTGTTCCGAGAACTTCAGCGGAATTCCTGTTGCATGATTGAGCAGCAGGAAAAAAGAGTAGACCATGCCTTTGGCATGCGTCAGGTTGCTGTAGTCCCCCAACCAATTCCCCATTCCAATTTCCGCAGCCTGGCGCACGAACAACAAGTCGTCATGGCCGGCTCCCCCGTAGGCCATGATGGGAAAGAGCATTCGAATCCACAGAGATGCGATACCAACCAATACAAAGGTGATTTGAAAAGAACGCGGGAAAGCAAGTTGTGGTGCCATAGGGATAAGTCAGAATGTCGCTTTGTCCGAGCAATACCTGAAATTCTGGCACGTATATTCAAGTACGAATCGCAAGAATTTGTGTACACGGTTCCCCAGGGGCGCCACGCCCCCCTCTCAGTGCCACGAAATGCGAAGTGCTCACCGAACCCACATCAAACCAAGTGACACGAAGGTTCGCATGGCCAACACGCGCATCCCGCCCATCCAGTGCCTGCTGACGTTTGAAGCCCTGGCCCGCCTGCGCAGCGTGACGCAGACGGCGGACGAGCTGTGCGTGACGCCCAGCGCGGTGAGCCACCGGGTCAAGCAGCTCGAACAGATCCTGGGCGTGCGGCTGTTCGGGCGGGCCGATTTTTCGCTGACCACCGAGGGCAGCGCCTACCTGGCCCACGTGCGCGAGGGCCTGGGCGCGCTGCAGCGGTTTCCGGGGGCCGCTGCGGCGCCCGGGCGCCGGCGGCTCAAGCTGGCTGTGACGCCCACGTTCGCGCGCACCATCCTCATTCCGCGCCTGCGCCAGTTCACCGAGGCCTACCCCGAGATCGACCTGGCGCTGCAGGTGTCCATCCCGCTGCTGGACGTGGTGGCCGAGGACGCCGACCTGATGGTGCGCTTTGGCCCCGGTCACTACGCCGACGTGGAGCATGTGGAGCTGGCCCGCGACGTGGTCACGCCGCTGGCCTCGCCCGCGTTCGTGCGCGAACACGGCCCGTTCGACCGGCCGGAGGACCTGGAGGGCGTGCCCCTGCTGCGCAGCCCGCTGGAGCCCTGGCGCACCTGGTTTGCCGCCACGGGCCTGGACTGGGCCGAGCCCAGCGAGGGCTCGCAGTTCAACGACATCGGCCTGATGTGCGACGGCGCCGCCGCCGGCATGGGCGTGGCGCTGGTGCGCCTGAAGCTCGGGGCGCCGTGGCTGGAGAACGGCACGCTGGTGCGCCTGTTCGACACCGATACGACCAGCCCCCACGCACACTACCTGTGCTGGCGCACGGGCACCATGGACCGCTGGGAGTGCGCGGCGTTCGCCGAGTGGCTGCGCAAGACCATGGCCTGAGCCCTCGCCGCATTCAAGGCCATTCTGGCCTCCAGCGCTTACCTACAAAGCGTCAATAGCTATACATTTTATAGCACACCGGATCCACCCCACCCTCCCCTGTGGCGCGCAGGGTCCCAGATTCACGCAGCCCGCCTGACGCCGTCACCCGGCACGCGCCTCTCGCCTGTCCTGTCTCTTGACCTCTCCACCATCTCACCACGCCGTGCCACAAGACGCCCACTTCAAGAAGAGATACCCCACGCTGGAGCAGAACGCGGTGCTCAACGCCACGGCGAGCGCGGTGCTGGTCAACGCGCTCGCGGGCACGGGCAAGACCACCACCCTGGCCATCAAGGCCGCCGACCTCCTGCGCACCCAGGGCGCAAGCCGCATCCTGATGCTCGCGTATTCGGAGGCCGGGCTGGCCGCCATTGCGCAGCGCCTGGAAAAGCTCGTTCCGGCCATTCCGCGCCAGGTGCAGATCATGACCGTGGAGCAGCTGTGCGCCACCGTGCTCAAGGAACAGGGCGACGAGCTGGTGCGTGTCACCGAGCCCCTGCAAAAGAACCTGCTGGTCCGCCAGGCCCACACCGCGCTGCTCCAGGACCCGGCGCTGGACAGGGCGCCCGAGGCCGGCGACTTCCTGTCGCGTGAACTGGACGTGCAGGCCTTCGCCGACTTCGAGGCCCGGGCCAAGCAGCAACTGCTGCTGCGCGACATGGACCGCTCGGACCTCGGCGCCCTGCCCTACTGCCGCGAGCACCAGCTCGACTACGGGCTCTACCAGCTGCTGGTGAAGTACGAACGCCTGCGCCGGGGGCTGAACCACGAGCCGCATTTCTACGCACCGGGCGACTGCACGTATGAAGTGGCCACGCAGCTCGGGGAGCTGGATTTCGGCGATGCCTTCGCGCCGCTGCAGGGGCGCTTCGATGCGGTGCTGTTCGATGAGCTGCAGGACCTGGACGAAGCCGCCATGCTGGTGCTGCGGCATCTGGTGCAGGGCGGCAACGGTCTGTTCGTCGGCGCGGGAGACTTCAACCAGCACATCCTGCCCGGCGCGTTCTCCGTCTTCGGCGACAGCCTGGCCCGCATCCGGCAGGAGCTGCCCGCGGACACCCAGGTGGTCGCCCTCAACACCACCTACCGCTTCGGCAACGCCATCTGCCAGGGGCTGAACCCCCTGTTCGGCGTGGAATTTGCCGCGCACTACCCCACCAAGCCCTCCGCGTTCGAGCGGCGCAGCTACACCGACGACGAGGATTGCGCCCGGCAACTGCTTGCGATCCACGACGCCGTGCTGCACCAGCAGCCCCCCGCGCCCGGCGGCACCACGCCCCCTCCTTGCCTGAACGTGGTGCTGCGGTCGCCGGAAGACTCCATCCTGCTGGAATGGATGTTCGCCCACGAAGGCGTGCACTACGCCTGCTTGGGGCTGAAGCGCTTCTACCAGCGCCGCGAGATCGCCCTGGTGCTGGCCATCATGGGGGCCATGCAGGGCTGCGGCACTGGCGTGCGGCTCACGCAGGGCATTCTGAGCAGCGCCATGGAAGGCCTGCTGCGCTACGTGCGGCGCGGCAGCCAGCCGGACCAGGACGTGCTGGCCAACGGTGCGTTCGACATGGAGGCGCTGGTGGAGGACTCCCCCGTCGAAATGGACACCCGCGCCGTGGCGGCGGAACTCATCGGCAGGCAGGACCTGGTGCGCCGGTTCCTGGTGCGCGCCAGCTTCAACCCCCAGGCCCCGGTGGCGTCCCCCGTGTGCGAACAATTGCTGGCCTTGCCCCCCGAGGCCTGCGCCGACGCGGGGCAGCTGTGCGCGCACCCGCTGGTGCACCGCTTCTTCGCGCAGGCGCCCATCAGCCCGCAGGAGCTGCGCTACTGCAGAGACAGCCTGGCGGCGCTGGCCCGCATCTGCGCCGGCTTGTCCGTGGACGAGTTCCTGGGCCGGCTCACGCTCATGGTGCAGGCCAGCATCCACCAGCACACCCAGCAGGAAGCCTCCAGCCTGCAGCTGCTGACGGTGGAGCGCTGCAAGGGGCATGAATACGACCATGTGGCCGTGCCCCTGGTGGAGCGCGGGCGCTTTCCGCGCAGTGCCGCCCGGCAGGAGGCCTATCGCGAACGCAACATGCTGTATGTCGCCATGACGCGCGCCAGCAAACGCCTGTGGCTTCTGGAAGGCAGCCAACGCCCGGTGAGCCCCGGGCCGGTGTGAGGAGGATGAGGGTGAGGAGGGGGGCTGCGGGCCGCCCACCGGCCCAATTCAAGACAAAGGAGCCTCCAGCGCTTTGCCCACATGCGCCAGCCGCTCATTGATTGATAGCAAACGGCCACACCCAGGCCATTTCACAGACCGCTGCAAGAAAACTCACGCTCCCGCGCGCGGGCTTCCTCTACAGTGGCGGCCATGAACACTGCCGCCGAACCCACCACAGCCCTGTCCGAACGCGCCGCACGCCAGGCCGAGGTTGTCCAGGCCCTGAGCCGCGTGGTGCCCGCGCACGCGCTGCTGTGGCACGCCGAAGACACCACCCCCTACGAATGCGACGGCCTCACCGCCTACCGCCAGCGCCCGCTGGTGGTGTGCCTGCCCGAAACATACGAGCAGGTGCAGGCCGTGCTCAAGGCCTGCCACCACCTGCAGGTGCCCGTGGTGGCGCGCGGCGCGGGCACGGGCCTGTCGGGCGGCGCCATGCCGCATGCCCTGGGCGTCACGCTCTCGCTGGCCAAGTTCAACCGCATCCTCGACCTCGACCCGGTGAGCCGCACGGCCGTGGTGCAGTGCGGCGTGCGCAACCTGGCCATCAGCGAGGCCGCCGCGCCCTACGGCCTGTACTACGCGCCCGACCCCAGCAGCCAGATCGCCTGCACCATCGGCGGCAACGTGGCAGAGAACTCGGGCGGCGTGCACTGCCTGAAATACGGTCTCACGGTGCACAACGTGCTCAAGGTGAAGGGCTTCACGGTGGAAGGCGAGCCGGTGGAGTTCGGCAGCGATGCGCTGGACACCCCTGGCTACGACCTGCTGGCCGCCGTGATCGGCAGCGAAGGCATGCTCGCGGTGATCACCGAGGTGACGGTGCGCATCATCCCCAAACCCATGCTGGCGCGCTGCATCATGGCCAGCTTCGACGACGTGCGCAAAGCGGGCGACGCCGTGGCGGCCGTGATCGCCGCCGGCATCATCCCCGCCGGCCTGGAGATGATGGACAAGCCCATGACCGCCGCCGTGGAAGATTTTGTGCACGCAGGCTACGACCTCACGGCCGAAGCCATCCTGCTGTGCGAAAGCGACGGCACGCCGGAAGAGGTGGAAGAAGAAATCGGCCGCATGAGCGACGTGCTGCGCGCGGCGGGTGCCACCGCCATCTCGGTCAGCCAGGACGAGGCCGAACGCCTGCGCTTCTGGAGCGGCCGCAAGAACGCCTTCCCCGCCAGCGGCCGCATCAGCCCCGACTACATGTGCATGGACTCGACCATCCCGCGCAAGCGCCTGGCCGACATCCTGCTGGCCATCCAGGAGATGGAAAAGAAATACCAGCTGCGCTGCGCCAACGTGTTCCACGCGGGCGACGGCAACCTGCATCCGCTGATCCTGTTCGATGCGAACGATGCCGACCAGCTGCACCGCTGCGAACTGTTCGGCGCCGACATCCTGGAGACCAGCGTGGCCATGGGCGGCACGGTGACGGGCGAACACGGCGTGGGCGTGGAGAAGCTCAACAGCATGTGCGTGCAGTTCACGGCCGAGGAGAACGCGCAGATGTTCGGGCTCAAGCACGCGTTCGACCCGGCGGGGCTGTTGAACCCGGGGAAGGTGATCCCCACGCTGAACCGGTGTGCGGAGTACGGGAAGATGCTGGTGCGCGGAGGGGCGATCAAGCATCCGGATTTGCCGAGGTTTTGAAGGGTGGCAGCTACACCAACACCAGAATTGAAGATTAACTGCAGTTCAAGGTGCACGCCAATTTGGCGAGAAACCCGTGTCCAAGAGTCTCCAGCACCGCCCAGCTTTTCCAGAAAGTTCTTCGAGTCTGACAACGACAGGCGTTACTTAAAATCGTCAACATGGCCATTTGCGTAGCCAGTTCAACTTCCTCCATCGAGGGCCGCATCAATGAAAAAGCTGAAATCTGCTGTACTTCCCCTCATCAGTTCGATAACTATGTGTGTATCCGGATCCGTGGGCGCCCAACAGAAACAGAGCGTCAACGAGGCTATGAGTGAAAAACTTGTGGAGATATCGAAGTCTTGCGAGGATCAAGGGAGGATCCTCGCCGAAGCCAAGATCAGCAAGTGGAAGAAGTCGGGACAGAATGTAGAGGAGCGACTCGGAGATAACGCATTTGCAATCATTTCGAAGGTGATGCATCAGCAGTGCGTGAGCATCCAACACGTAGTGCTTCTGCGCATGACGAAATCTCTCATTTCCACAGAAGAAGCACGTCGAATGAACATCGACGCAGAAATTTCGCGACAAATGGAAATCATCGAACGAACGTTGTAGCGGAGTCTATCGGCGCGTAACAACGCCCGAAAGCCGTTCACATCAAAGGTCGAGTGACTGCTTCTCTTGCGACCAACCACGGGCTTGGCCGAAAACAGCTGCCCCCGACAATCCTCAGCACCATCATCCTTCTTTCTAAGCGCCATGCTCAGCGACTCCCCCTCCACCCTCCTCCAATCCGGCAACGCCCTAGTCGCCCAGGCTCAGGCCGTGGCTACGCAGGACTTTGCGGCGGCACGGGCGCTGTGGCGGCAGGCGGGGGTGTTGTTTCAACGGGCGCATGACGCCGACCCCACTCAACATGCTGCTGCGTTTCGTCTGGGGCAGGCGTGGGTCGCAGAGGCCCATGCGCTGCAGAAAGAAGGATCTGAAGATGCGACCGCGATGTGGCGGCAGGCGGCGCTGCAGTGCGAGGTGGCCTTTGCGCTCGACCCGCACCATGCGGTGACGGCCATGCACATCGCCAGCTGCTACGCCTGGGCCCAAGACGCAGACGCCAAGCTGGCCTGGGCGCAGATTGCGCAGCATCTGCAGGAAGAACACGCGGCCAACATGGTGGCGGATCAGGCAGCACGCTAGCTGACGCAGCCCAGCCGCGGCCGAGCAACGCGATGGCCCGTGTGGCTGCTCGGCTGTTGGCTGTTCGGCTCCCCCCCCTGCTGGCTGCGCCTGCGGCGGGGCGGTTGCGGGGTGAGCATGGGCGTCGCAGCGCCCATGCCTCGTGCTCTGACTCGCCGTGGTTGTCCGAGCGGCGCGCCGCAGGCGCAAAGCGAGTTCCACGGCGCACCCCGCAACCGCACCGACGCAGGTTTGCCCCTTCGCATCGCGAAGGGGTCGCAGACTGGGGGTCGCCTTTTCTTTGGTGACTTTCTTTTGGCGAAGCAAAAGAAAGTTACTCGCACGCCGGGCGACTCCCGGCCTCCGCCCCCAACACCAGCAAGCTTGCCAACCAGTACGCCCCGGCTTCGACAAGCTCAGCCCGAACGGATGGAGTGGCGCCCTGGCTTCGGCAGGCTCAGCCACCCACCACCGCCCGCCAAATCTCCCCAGCGTGCGACACCACAAACAGCATCAGCCCGATCAGCCCGCCCACCACGGTGCCGTTGATGCGGATGTACTGCAGGTCCTTGCCAATGTTCAGCTCGATCAGCTGCGTCATCTCCTCGGTATCCCATCGCCGCACGGTGTCCTCGATGTGCTGCGCAATGAACGCCGACACATCCGGCGCCAGGCCCTCCACCCACCGCTCCAGCCGGTCATTGAGCGACTGCCGCAGCGCCGCATCCCCCGCCAGCGACTGGCCCAGCCACTGCCCCAGGTTGCGCACCTGCCGCGCCAGCACCGAATCCGCGTCGGCCAGATCGCGCTGCAGCGCCCCGCGCAGGTCCTGCCACAGCGCCTGCACATAGCCCCCCACCGTGGCATCGGTCTGCAGCCAGGCGCGGATCTCTTCGCCCTTGCGCGCCCAGTCGGGGTCGCCGCGCAGGCGCTCGATGAAGCGCTGCACCGCCGCATCGAACTGCGCGCGCAAGGCGTGCTGCGGGTTGGCGGCCACATCGGCCATCACGCTCTCCAGCGCGCGCGCCAGCAGGGCCGAGCCCTTGTCGCCCAGCCAGTCGCTGGGCAATAGCCTCTCGGTGCGCGGGTGGTCCTTCTTGAGCCAGGCCACGATGGTCTGCGCCACCCAGGCGCGGGTCTGCTCGTTCTGCAGCAGCTCGATGAGCTTGCCCAGCACGTCGTCCAGCAGCGCCTGGTGGCGGCCGTTGTGCGTGAGGGTGCCGAGCACCGCCGCCAGGGCCCGCGACATGTCCACCTGCCCGATCAATGCGCGCGCCGCCTTCTGAATGAAGCGCTCCACCTGCGCGTCCTGCACCGTCTCGAGCGCGGCCGACGCCAGGCGGGTGGCCTGGTGGCCCAGGAGCGCGGCGTTGCCGGGTGCCGTGAGCCACTGCGCCAGCCGCTCGGCGGGGTCGTGCCGGCGGATCAGCGCCACCAGCGAGGGCACGTCCAGGAACTTGTCGCGCACGAAGACCGCCAGGTTGCGGCCGATGCGCGCCTGGTTGCGCGCGATGACCGCCGTGTGCGGGATCGGCAGGCCCAGCGGGCGGCGAAACAGCGCCACCACCGCGAACCAGTCGGCCAGCGCGCCCACCATCGCGGCCTCGGCCACGGCCTTCAGGCAGTTCAGCCACAGGCCGCGCTCCACCACGCTGGTGGCCACGAACACGGCCGACACCAGCACCAGCAGCCCCAGGGCGTGGCGCCTCGCACGTTGCAGGGCAAGGGCTTGTGGCAGCGGTTCGGATTCCTGGGTCATGGCATCGGACAGGCAGCATGCGGGCGGGCGGGGCGGCCGGCCGGCCGGCGGGGGATTCAAGATGCATTCACCCTACCATGCCCGGCCCCGGCGCATGCCCCGTCTCCACTCGCGCCCCGGCCGTCCAGGCGCACCCACTGTCATTCGCGGGGCGCGGGCTCCCTGGCCAGGATGCCGCGCGCGGCGCGCTCCTCCTCCCGCAGCTCCCGCAACCGCCGCACGTTCGCCAGGATCATCTGCCGCTGGGCGGGCGTCAGGATGAGCCGCTGGCGTTCACGGTCGTCCACGGGCGGGGCGGGCACCACTGCCGCCACCGGCCGGGCGCCGTCCTGGGAGCAGCCCCCCACGGGGTGGTCCCGCCCTGCGCAGGGCGGCAGCGATCCTTCGCGGGGGTGGCGGGGGCCGCTGCTGCACACGTCCCGGCCCCCTGTCAGTGCGGCAGCCCGCGCACCGCGGGCGTCACCGCCGCGCAAGTACATGGGTGACTGTGGCGCAATGCAGAACCCCGCACAATGGGCCGGCGGCCGGGCCACCCGCGCGGCCGCCGCCCGCCCGGCAGGGCTGCCGCGCGCATGCAGGCACCGGGAAACCAGCCCACCCGCTCCCGCCGGGCTTCCCAGGTTTCCATCCTTCGGTGTTCGACAGCCACGCCACCCTCCTTGCAAGGCCGCTCGTTGCCCCTGAATTGGCGGGCAGACCCGCTACGTAACCAACGAGCAAATTGATTGCGTGACTATATACAAGAATCACCGCAGCTCCTGCGCGCCTTTTTAGTGTGACTGCATGCAGGATGCAAAAAGACAGTTTGCGGACCGGTTACGCAAGGCGATGATGGACGCAGGCTATGAACCCAGGCCGGCGGTGCTGGAGCGCGAGTTCAACACCCGCCACTGGGGCAAGCCCATGACGCTGCACGGCGTGCGCCGCTGGCTGCTGGGCGAGACCATGCCCGACCACAAGAAGCTCACCACCCTGGCCGAATGGCTGCAGGTGCCGGTGCAGCAGCTGGGCTACGGCGATGCAGAGCCCCTGCGCGTGCGGGAGCGGCAGGCGCAGTGGCATGCGGGCCTGGGCTACCAGGACCGCGAGCTGTTCGACATCTACCTGCGCCTGCCCGTGCCCAAGCGGCGCCTCGCGCGCGACGTGATCCTGGCGATCGCGCGCGCCCACGCGGCCGAAGAGGCCGAGCGCGAAACCCAGGCCCCCTAGGGATTCTCTGCACAAGCGAATCACCGCGCCGTGTGCATCTGCGGTCTCGGGCGGTCCGCGGCGCGCACTTGCCGCCCGGTGCGTGCCGAGCCCCCAGGCACCGCCACCGCGCCCGGCCACCACGAAAAAAAAGCCACCCGCAGGTGGCTTTTTTTTCAAGAGGCCCGCGAAACACGGGCGGCGGCCCGGTTCAGCCGCGCGGGGCCACCTGGTCGAGCGCGGTGCTCAGGTGGCCCACCGTGCGGTCCACGTTGTGCCACTTCTCCAGGCCGAACAGGCCGATGCGGAAGGTCTTGAAGTTCGGCCCCTCGTCGCACTGCAGCGGCACGCCAGCGGCGGTCTGCAGGCCCACCTCCATGAACTTCTTGCCGTTCTGGATGCCGGGGTCGGTGGTGTAGCTCACCACCACGCCGGGGGCCTTGAAGCCCTCGGCCGCCACGCTCGGGAAGCCGCGCGACTCGAGCAGCGCGCGCACCTTGGCGCCCAGCTCGATCTGCTCGTCGCGCACCTTGGCAAAACCGTATTCGCGCGTCTCGGCCATCACTTCGGAGAGGCGCACCAGCGCGTCGGTGGGCATGGTGGTGTGGTACGCGTGCTGGCCCTTTTCGTAGCCCTCGGCGATCTGCATCCACTTCTTGAGGTCGCACGAGAAGCTGCTGCTCGTGGTGCCGTCGATGGCCTGGCGCGCGCGCTCGCTGAGCATCACCATGGCGCAGCAGGGCGAGCCGCTCCAGCCCTTTTGCGGGGCCGAGATCAGCACGTCCACGCCGGTGGCCTGCATGTCCACCCACATCGCGCCCGAGGCCACGCAGTCGAGCACGAACAGCGCGCCCACCTCGTGGGCCGCGGCCGTCAGGGTGCGCAGGTAGTCGTCGCTCAAGATGATGCCGCTGGCCGTTTCCACATGGGGCGCGAACACGACCTTGGGCTTTTCGGCGCGGATGGTGGCCGCCACTTCCTCGGCCGGGCACGGCGCCCAGGGCGCCTGCGGGCCGCTGCCCTGCGGGCGCGCCTTGCACACCACGGAGCCGCCGCCCAGGCCCTTGTCGGCGTCGAAGATCTGCGTCCAGCGGTAGCTGAACCAGCCGTTGCGCACGATGAGCACCTTCTCGCGATTGGCGAACTGGCGCGCCACGGCCTCCATGCCGAAGGTGCCGCTGCCGGGCACCAGCACGGCGGTGTGGGCGTGGTAGACCTCCTTGAGCGTGGCCAGGATGTCCTGCATCACGCCGGTGAAGCGCTTGGACATGTGGTTGAGCGCGCGGTCGGTGTAGACCACCGAAAACTCGAGCAAACCATCGGGATCGATATCGGGCAGCAGTCCGGGCATGGTGAAAAGTCTCCGTCAAACAGGGGCGCCGCCCCGGCGTGGGGCGGGCAAGGCGGGCCAGCTTAGCATGCAGCGCGCGGCCCGCGCGCTGCCCTACCAGGTGTCCACGAACCGGTGCCCGGGCGGCGCCACCTGCGCCGATGCCAGGCCCCGTGCCAGCCATGCGCGCGTGTCGGCCGGGTCGATCACCGCGTCGATCTCCAGCGTGGTCGCCATGTGCAGCGCCTCGCCGTTGGCGTACGACCTGGCCAGCAGCTTGGCGAACAGCGCGTCGCGCTCGGCGCCCTCGGGCAAGGCCTCCAGCTCCTTGCGGAAGCCCAGGCGCACCGCGCCTTCGAGCCCCATGGCGCCGAACTCGCCCGTGGGCCAGGCCACGGTGAACACCGGCGCGTGAAAGCCCCCGGCCGTCATGCCCATGGCGCCCAGGCCGTAGCCCTTGCGCAGCACCACGCTGAAATACGGCACGCGCAGGCTGGCGGCGGTGACGAACAGGCGGCTCACGTGGCGCACCTGGGCCGTGGCCTCCACCTCGGGGCCGACCATGAAGCCGGGCGTGTCCACCAGGCTCACGATGGGCAGGCCGTGCGCGTTGCACAGCTGCATGAAGCGCGCGCCCTTGTCGGCCGCATCGGCGTCGATGGCGCCGCCCAGGTGCAGCGGGTTGTTGGCCAGGATGCCCACGGGGCGGCCCTCGATGCGCGCCAGCGCCGTGTGGATGCCCGCGCCGAAGCCGGTGCGCAGCGGCAGCAGGCTGCCGTCGTCCACCAGGCCGGCCATCGCCGCGCGGGTGTCGTACACGCGCAGCCGGTTCTCGGGCACCACGGAGCGCAGGGCCCGTGCGTCCGGCGCCGTCCAGGCACCGGTGCGCCCCTGGAAGAACGACAGGTAGTGCCGCGCGGCCGCCACGGCCCCGGCTTCGTCATCGACCAGCACGTCGATCACGCCGTTGGCATGCTGCACGCGGCTGGGGCCGATGTGCTCGGGCTTGAACACGCCCAGGCCGCCGCCCTCGATCATGGCCGGGCCGCCCATGCCGATGTTGCTGCCGCGCGTGGCGATGATCACGTCGCTGCAGCCCAGCAGGGCCGCGTTGCCCGCAAAGCAGCGCCCCGCCGCGATGCCGATCACCGGCACCTGGCCCGAGAGCGCGGCGTAGCTGGCGAAGGTGTGCACGTGCAGGCCGGCCACCACGGGCATGTCGGTGTCGCCCGGGCGGCCGCCGCCGCCTTCGGCGAACAGCACCACGGGCAGCTTCTGCGCCAGCGCCACGCCCAGCATGCGGTCGGTCTTGGCGTGGTTGCGCGCGCCCTGGGTGCCCGCGAGCACGGTCGCGTCGTAGGACATGACCACGGCGCGGGACTTCTCGGGCCCGAACAGCGCACCGTTGATGCCGCCGATGCCCGTGACCATGCCGTCGGCGGGCGTGTTGGCGATGAGGTCATCCAGGCTGCGGCGGCGCGTCTGCGCGGCGATGGCCAGCGTGCCGTATTCGATGAAGCTGTCCGCGTCGCACAGGTCGGCGATGTTCTCGCGCGCGGTGCGCCCGCCCTGGGCGTGGCGCCTGGCGATGGCCTCGGGCCGCGCGGCGTCGAGCGTGAAGGCGTGGCGGTCCCGCACGCGCTGCAGGTCGGGGCGAATGGCATCCAGGTCCTGTTGCGCGCCCTGTGCGTCCTGGGCGGCGTCCGCCCCCTCCACGGCATCGAGCACCAGCAGCGGCTGGCCCTGCACGAGGTAGCCGCCCGGCACCGCGAGCAGCGCGCGCACGCGGCCCGCATGCGGCGCCAGCAGCATGTGCTCCATCTTCATGGACTCGAGCACGGCCAGTTCGGCACCCGCGGCCACCACGTCGCCCTCGAACACGCTCAGTTGCACGAGGCGCGCGGGCATGGGAGCGAGCACGGCGCCTTCGGGTGCGGGCGCTGACGGATTTTGGTGGTTTTTAGCGCTAGCGCCCGAATCACATGCACCAGCAGCTATATTTTTGGTAGCAACCAGCAGTTCTGGCAGCACCGACTCCAGCCAGCGCGTATGCACCTGCTGGCTTTCCATTTCGGGCCGCGCGGCCAGGGCCTGCAGCAGCGCGAGGTTGGTGGCCACGCCACCGATGCGGCACTCGTCCAGCGCGCGCCGCGAGCGGCGCAGCGCATCGGCAAAGCGCGGGCCGCCCGTGTGCACGATGAGCTTGGCCAGCAGCGTGTCGTAGTGCGGCGAGGGCGTCGCGCCCGCTGCGCCGTGCGTGTCCACGCGCACGCCGGGGCCGGTGGGAAGGTCGAAGCGGGTGAGCGTGCCGCTGCCGGGGGTGGCACCGCCCTGCGCGTCCAGCGTCTCGGCGTTGATGCGCCACTGCACCGCAAAGCCGCGCACGGCGGGCGGCGCGACGGGGTCGAGCCCGATGTCTTGCAGCCTGCGGCCGGCCGCCAGCGCGATCTGCGCCTGTACCAGGTCCACGCCGGTCACCTCTTCGGTGATGGTGTGCTCCACCTGCAGGCGCGGGTTGCATTCGATGAACACGAAGGGCACGTCGCTGGAGGCCAGGTCCACCAGGAACTCGAAGGTGCCCAGGCCCTCGTAGGCTACCGCGCGCGCCATGGCCAGCGCGGCGGCGATGATGCGTTCACGCAGCGGCGCGGGCAGCGAAGGGCTGGGCGCGATCTCCACCACCTTCTGAAAGCGCCGCTGCAGCGTGCACTCGCGCTCGCCCAGCGCGACCACGTCCTGGCCGTCGCCCAGCACCTGCACCTCGATGTGGCGCGCGTTGGACATAAGCCGCTCCACATACACGCCGTCCACGCCAAACGCGGCCTGCGCCTCGCTGCGGCAGCGCGCGTAGGCGGCGGGCAGGTCGTCCTGCGCCTGCACGGCGCGCATGCCGCGCCCGCCGCCGCCGCCAATCGCCTTGATCACGATGCCGGCGCCGCCCTGCTGCGCGAAGAAGGCCTGGGCCTCCTCCAGCGACACCGCCGCCTGGGTGCCCGGCATGAGCGGCACGCCCTGCTGCAGCGCCAGCGCGCGGGCCTGCGCCTTGTCGCCGAACAGCGCGAGCTGCGCGGGCGTGGGGCCGATGAAACGCAGGCCGGCCCCGGCGCAGGCGCGCGCGAAGTCGGCGCGTTCGCTCAGGAAGCCGTAGCCGGGGTGCACGGCGTCGCAGCCCTGCGCCTGCGCGATGGCGATGATGCGCGCGCCGTCCAGGTACGCGGCGGGCCCGGTGGCGCCCAGGGCGACGGCGCTGCCCGCGGCCTGCACGTGCGGGCTGGCCGCATCGTCATCGGCAAACACGGCCACGCTGGCGATGCCCAGGTCATGAAGGCCGCGCACGGTGCGCAGCGCAATCTCCCCCCGGTTGGCGACAAGAACTTTGGTGAACAGAGCGGGCGATGGCATGGGGTGTTGCTATGGTTGGTGGAGCTGCCAGCGCAGGATGGGCAAGCGCTGGAATCGTTTCTGGTTCAAAGGTCGCGCAGCAGGCGGCGCAGCACCTTGCCGGCGCCCGTGGCCGGCAGCGCGTCGATGAAGCGCACCTCGCGCGGGGCCTTGTAGGGCGCCATGTTCTCGCGGCACCAGGCCACCAGGGCAGCGGCGTCCACGTCCTGGCCGGGTTTCTTCACGATGAAGGCACGCACCACCTCGCCCTTTTCCGCGTCGGGCACGCCGATGACGGCGGCCTGGGCCACGGCGGGATGCTTGATGAGCAGGGTCTCCACCTCTTCCGGGAACACGCTGTAGCCGGAGACCTTGATCATCTCCTTGAAGCGGCCGATGAAGGTGACGTAGCCGTCGGCATCGATCTTGCCCATGTCGCCGGTGTAGACCCAGCCGTCCCGCAGGGTCTTGGCCGTGGCCTCGGGCTTGTTCCAGTAGCCCTTGAAGTTGCCGGGGCCGTGGATGGTGATCTCGCCCACCTCGCCCGTGGCCAGCGGGGTGCCGGTGTCGGGGTCGACGATGCGCAAGGTGTTGCCCGGCACGGGCTTGCCCTGGGTGCCCCAGCGGATCGCGTCCACGGGCATGGCGGTATCCACCGTGTGGGTTTCGCTCAAGCCGTAGGCGGCCTCGTGCGCGATGCAATGGGGCGCGAACTGCCGCCACTGCTGGGCGAGCGCCTCGGTGAAGGTGATGCCAAAGCTCGTGACCGGGTTGCGGCGCAGCGCGCTCCAGTCCATGGCGCGCGCGCCCGGCACCTGCATGAGCGCGCCGTTCATGGGCGCGATGCTGTACCACCAGGTGATGCGGTGGCGCTCCAGCGCCTGGGCCACGCCCAGCGGATCGAAGCGGTACAGCAGCACGGCCGTGGCGCCGGTGTAGACGGGCAGGTTCACGCCCATCACCATGCCGGCGATGTGGTACAGCGGCGCCACCGCGAGCAGCGTCTCCTGCCGCGTCATGCCGTTGCAGTCGGCCGACGCGGCGGTCTTGAAGGTGGCGTTGCCGTAGCTCAGCATCGCGCCCTTGGGCAACCCCGTGGTGCCCGAGGTGTAGGTCATGAGCGAGACATCGTCCATGGACAGCGCCACGGGCGCGGGCCGCTGCCCGGTGCGCGTGGCGGCCAGGAAGTCCTCGCAACCCGCCGGGGCTGGCGCCATGGCGGCACGCATGGCCAGCAGCTCGGCGGGCGCGTCGATGCTGAGCGCGCCGTCGGGCAGCAGCTCGGCATAGCGCACCACGAACACGTGCCGCAGCGCCGTGCTGGCGCGCACCTTGTCCACCACGGGCAGCAGTACGTCGGCCGCGACGATCACGCGCGCCTGCAGGTCGGTGAGCTGGTATTCCAGCTCGTGCTCCTTGTTCAGCGGCCCGCAGGGGCAGACGATGGCGCCGATCTTCTGGATGCCGTAGTGCGCCATCACGTACTGCGGGCAGTTGTTCATGAACAGCGCCACGGGCTCGCCCTTGCCCACGCCCAGCGCCTGCAGGCGCGCGGCGAAGGCGTCGCTGGCCGCGTCGAGCTCTGCCCAGGTGACGGGCTGGCCGTACCAGAGGTACGCGGTGCGGTCGGGCGTTTCGCGCGCGTGGCGGCGCAGGTGTTCGTGCAGCGGCAGCTGCGGTGCGGTCTGTGGCATGGCGTTGTCTCCGAGGTGTCTGGAATCGCTGGTTCTAAGGGCTTGCTAAGGGTTTGCGATAGGCACCCCTGCCCGCCAGCGTCTTGCCAATATATACCGACTGGTAGAACAATGCTACCCATGGGTATAAATCAACCGTCACACAAAGGACAGCCTGCCATGGGCCAGCAGCTCCCCATGCAGGCCAGCGGCCGGCAGAAAGCCGCCACGGCCGGGTCGGACGAGAAGCGCGAGCGCATCCTGCGCGCAGCAGAGGCGCTGTTCGATGCGCAGGGCTACGCCAACACCACCATCGAGCAGATCGTGCAGAAGCTGGGGGTGACCAAGCCCTTCGTCTACTACTACTTCCGCAACAAGCAGGAGATCTTCGAGACCCTGTCGTGGGCACCCGCCGTGGCGTGCTTCACGGCCATGGACTTCGCCGAGGACGACCCGCGCCCCGCGCACGTGAAGGTGGCCGAGGGCATCGACCGCCTGATCCGCGCCACGCTCGCGCACCACCCGTCGGCGTTCTTTCCGTACCGCGAACCCCAGGTGTACCGCCCCGAATACCTGGTCACCCAGAAGCAGCTGGCCAACCATTTCTACGACAAGCTCTGCGCCCTGCTCGAGGAAGGCCGCGAGGACGGCATGTTCGAGTTCCACGACACCAAGATCACCGCCCTGGCGGCCTGCAGCCTGCCGGGCTTTCTCTACAACTGGTACCGGCCGGACGGCCGCCTGTCGGCCGACGAAGTGGCGCAGGAGCTGTCCACGCTGGCCTACCGGGTGCTGGGCCTGCGCGCCCGGCGCCGGCCCGCGCGCTGAGCGCGGCGAGAGTCTTTAGCCCCCACACACCCCTCAAGGAAACCTAGCCACCATGCTGCTGTCACGACGATCCACACTGGCGCTGCTCGGCGCCACATCGCTCGGCCTGAGCCGCGCGCTGCACGCCTCCGCCCCGTTCCCGGCCAAGCCGCTGCGCTGGATCGTGCCCTACCCCGCGGGCGGCGGCTCCGATTTCATGGCGCGCACGGTGGGCCAGCCCATGTCGGCCGCCGTGGGCCAGAGCGTGGTGGTGGACAACAAGCCCGGCGGCAATGGCGCCATCGCCGTGGCCGATGTGCTGCGCGGCCCGGCCGACGGGCACACGCTCATCAACGTGGACAACGGCACGCTGGTCTTCAACCCGGTGCTGTACCGCAAGCTCGGCTACGCGCCCGACAAGGACCTCAAGCTCGTGACGCTGCTGGCGCGCGCCCCGATGATCCTGGTCGTGGGCCCCGCCTGCGACGCCAAGGACGCGAAGGAGTTCATCGAGCAGGCGCGGCGCCAGCCCGGCACGCTCAACTTTGGCTCGGCGGGCGCGGGCACGCCGCAGCACATGGCGATGGAGATGCTCATGCACCACGCCCGACTGAAGATGACGCACATCCCCTACAAGGGATCGTCGCCCGCGCTCGCCGACCTGGCGGGCGGGCAGATCCCGGCGGTGATGAGCGACTACGCGGCCGCGGGCGGCTTCCTGCAGGCGGGCAAGCTGCGCGCGCTGGCGGTGGCCGACAGCCGGCGCCACCCGCGCCTGCCCGATGTCCCCACGTTCGAGGAACTGGGACTCAAGGGCGTGGAGGCCACGGCGCTGGTGGGCGTGGCGGTGCATGCGTCCACGCCGGATGCCACCGTGCAGGCGCTGCAGAAAGCCATCGCCCAGGCCCTGCTGTCGCCGCAGACCAGCGCCCGGTACCGCGAGGTGGGGATCGAGCCCGTGGGCAACACGCCGCAGGAGTTCACGCAGATGATCACGGCCGAGGTGTCGCGCTGGCACCCGCTGATACGCAGCCTGGGCATCGCGCTCGACTGACGGGCCCAGCCTTCTCCCTCCCGCCGGGGTGGCAAGCCCGCCCCGGTCTCACCACGACAAGAAAGCGAGACAAGCACCATGCTGCGCCACCCCCTGACGCGTTCCCTCACGCCCCTGGCCGCCTGTGCGGCCCTGCTGTGCACCGCCGCCGCCTCCACGGCCTGGTCGCAGGAGACCTTCAAGGTCGCCTACATCGACCCGCTCTCGGGCCCCTTCGCCAACGTGGGCGAGCTCATGCTCACGCACACGCAGTACGCCATCGAGGACATCAACGCCAAGGGCGGCGTGCTCAAGGGCACGAAGCTGCAATTGCTGCAGTTCGACAGCAAGCTCTCGGCCCAGGAGAGCCAGAGCGCGCTGCAGGCGGCCATCGACCAGGGGGCCAAGGCCATCGTGACCGGCGGCTCGGGCTCGTCGGTGGTCACCGCGCTGGTGCAGGCCGCAGCGCGCCACAACCAGCGCAACCCGGGCAAGGAGATCCTGGTGCTGAACCACTCCTCCATCGACCCCGAGCTCACCGGCAAGACCTGCAACTTCTGGCACTTCCAGTTCGAGGCCAACACGGCCATGAAGATGAAGGCCATCGCCAACTACATCAAGAAGCAGCCGGACATCAAGAAGGTGTACCTGCTCAACCAGGACTACGCGCATGGCAAGCAGTGGGCGCACTACGGCCGCGAGATGGTGGGCCTGGCGCGCCCCGACATCCAGTTCGTGGGCGAGGCGCTGCACCCCATCGGCCGCGTGAAGGACTTCGCGCCCTATCTCGCCAAGGTCAAGAGCACCGAGGCCGACTCGGTCATCACCGGCAACTGGGGGCAGGACATGACACTGCTGCTCAAGGCGGCGGGTGACGCGGGCTACAACCTGCGCTACTTCAACCACAGCGCGGGTTCCATTCCCGGCACGGTACTGGCGGTGTCGCAGGCCAAGCAGGGCCAGCTGACCTGGGTGGCCGAATGGCACCCGGGCCAGGCCGACACCCCCAAGGTGGACGCGCTCGCCAAGGCTTACCAGGCCAAGACGGGCAAGGACTTCCTCGCGCCGCGCATCGAGATGACGCCGCGCTTTCTGGCCGCGGCCATCAACAAGGCACAGTCCACCGACCCGGTGAAGGTGGCCCGCGCGCTGGAAGACCTGACCATCGACTCGGTGGTGGGCCCCGTGCGCATGCGCGGCGAGGACCACCAGCTGCTGCTGCCGCAGGTGGTCAACACCATCGCGCCGGTGGACGGCAAGACCGTGAAGGTGGGCTGGGAAGGCACGAACTATGGCTTCCGCACCGATGCCGCCTACACTGGCAATGAGCTGGCACAAGGCACGGACTGCAAGATGACCAGACCGTAGCCCCCCTGAGTCGCCTTCGGCGCCTTCCTCCAGGGGGACGACGCCCTCGCTGCGGGGAGGCCCTGGCTCGGCGTCCCTGGCCTCGGCAGCGCCCATGTCGCCGGCCGAGCGCCTTGCGGCCGCAGGGGAGGCCAACGCGACTAACATGGCCGGTCTTTGCATTCATTGACCCGACCCACGAGGACCGCGCCCATGCCCGACTTTCGCAGCGACACCGTCACCCAGCCCACGCCCGCCATGCGCGAGGCCATGTTCAAGGCCCCGCTGGGCGACGATGTGTTTGCCGACGACCCTTCCGTGAACGCACTGCAGGAGCATGCGGCGCAGTTGCTGGGCTTCGAGGCCGCGCTGTTCGCACCCTCGGGCACGCAGACCAACCTGATCGCGTTGTGGGGCCACTGCCAGCGCGGCGACGAGGCCATCGTGGGCCAGAGCTGGCACACCTACCGCTGGGAGGCCGGTGGCATGGCGGTGCTGGGCTCCATCCAGCCGCAGCCGGTGGAGACGCAGCCCGACGGCACCTTGCGCATTGCCGACATCACCGCCGCCATCAAGCCCGACGACCCGCACTTCGCGCGCACCCGCCTGGTGGTGCTGGAGAACACGACCGGCGGCCAGGTGCTGCCGCCCGCCTACATCGCCGAGGTGGCCCATCTGGCGCGCAGCCGGGGGCTGGCGATGCACCTGGACGGCGCGCGCCTGTTCAACGCCGCCACGGCCAACGCGGCGCGCCACGGCACCGATGTGTACGACGAGGCGCGTTCGCTGTGCAGCCATTTCGATTCGGTGTCGCTGTGCCTGAGCAAGGGCCTGGGCGCCCCCGTGGGCTCGCTGGTGCTGGGCTCGCGCGACTTCATCCGCCAGGCGCGCCGCACCCGCAAGATCCTGGGCGGCGGCATGCGCCAGGCCGGCGTGCTGGCCGCAGCAGGCCACCATGCGCTGGAGCACCACGTGCGCCGACTGGCCGACGACCATGCGAACCTGGCACGGCTGGCCCAGGGGCTGAGCGATATCAACCAGCGCCATCCGGTGCTGCAGGGCAAGATCACGGTCCACCCCTGGCAGACCAACATCCTGTTCACCGACCTTCATGCGGATGTGGCCCCCGCCTTCACCGCCTGGCTGGCAGAGCATGGCGTGCGGGTGACGAGCAGCCTGTACGGCGTCGCCACGCGCCTGCGCTGGGTGGCGCATCTGGACGTGAGCGAGGCCGATGTGACAGCGGCGCTGGACTGCGTGGGGCGGTTCCAGCTGCCGGGCTGATCGACCGGCTCATGCTTCAGGCGGGGTAAGTCCGACCTCCAAAAATGCCGGTGCCCACGCGCACCATCGTGCTGCCGGCGTGGATGGCGGCCTCCAGGTCGGCCGTCATGCCCAGCGAGAGCGTGTCAAAACGAGCCAAGCCTGGCTCGTTCAGGGCGCACATCTCGTCAAAAAGCGCTCGGGCGCGGGTGTGGATGGCCAACTGTGCTTCGAATTCAGGAGCCTGGTCCGGGATGCTCATGATCCCGCGCACCACCAGCCGTGGCAGTTTCGCGACAGCGCGGACCAGTTCCAGCGCGTCGGCCGGCGCCACGCCCGACTTGGTGGCCCCGCCATCGATGTTGACCTGAACGCATATTTGTAACGGCGCCAGGTGCTCCGGCCGCTGGGCCGACAGGCGCTCGGCGATCTTCAGGCGGTCCACCGTGTGCACCCAGTCGAAGTGTTCGGCCACCAGGCGCGTCTTGTTGCTCTGGATGGGGCCGATGCAGTGCCACTGCAGCGCCACGCCGGGCGCGACAGCGCGCAGGGCGGCGATCTTGTCCACCCCTTCCTGGATGTAGTTCTCGCCGAAGTCGCGCTGCCCGGCGGCCAGGGCCTCGGCCACGGCGTCGGCGCCAAAGGTCTTGGAAACCGCCAGCAAGGACACGCTGGCCGGGTCGCGCGAGGCGGCTGTGCACGCCTGCGCCATCCTGCCCAGAACCTGTTGGAGGTTGTTAGCAATCGTGGTCATAATGTTTGACAGCGTATCAAACGATAGAGGGATTCCGTGGACATTACCCAACTGCTCGCTTTCAGCGTCAAGAACAAGGCCTCCGACCTGCACCTTTCAGCCGGTCTGCCGCCCATGATCCGGGTCCACGGGGATGTCCGCCGCATCAATGTCGATGCGCTCGACCACAAGACGGTGCATGCCATGGTGTACGACATCATGAGCGACTCGCAGCGCAAGACGTATGAAGAGTTCCTGGAGGTCGACTTCTCGTTCGAGATCGAAGGCCTGGCCCGCTTTCGCGTCAACGCCTTCAACCAGAACCGTGGCGCGGCCGCCGTGTTCCGGACCATTCCCTCCAAGATCCTCACGCTCGAGCAGCTCAACGCGCCCAAGATCTTCGGCGACCTGGCCCTGAAGCCGCGCGGACTGGTGCTGGTGACCGGCCCCACGGGCTCGGGCAAGTCCACCACGCTGGCCGCCATGGTCAACTACCTGAACGAAACCGAGTACGGCCACATCCTCACGGTGGAGGACCCGATCGAGTTCGTGCACGAATCCAAGAAGTGCCTGATCAACCAGCGTGAAGTCGGCCCGATGACGCTGTCGTTCGCCGCCGCGCTGAAGTCCGCGCTGCGCGAAGACCCGGACGCCATCCTGGTGGGCGAAATGCGCGACCTGGAAACCATCCGCCTGGCCATGACGGCGGCGGAAACGGGCCATTTGGTGTTCGGCACGCTGCACACCTCCAGCGCCGCCAAGACCATCGACCGGATCATCGACGTGTTCCCGGCCGAAGAAAAGGAAATGGTCCGCGCGATGTTGTCCGAATCGCTGCAGGCCGTGATCTCGCAGACGCTGTGCAAGACCAAGGACGGCTCGGGCCGCGTGGCGGCGCACGAGATCATGCTGGGCACCAGCGCCATCCGCAACCTGATCCGCGAGGCCAAGGTGGCGCAGATGTACTCCACCATCCAGACCAGCAACAGCGTGGGCATGCAGACGCTGGACCAGAATCTCACCGACCTCGTTCGCCGCAACATCATCAGCCCGGCCGAGGCGCGCGCCAAGGCCAAGATCCCCGAAAACTTCCCGGGCTGATCCGCGCGCGGCACCCATGTACCCTGCGGCCCGACGAGCTGCCGCACACCGGAGCACTGTATGAAAGGCATTCTGAGCCTTCTGAAAATGAAAACCCGCGGCGGCAAGCCCATGGAGGACAACACGGATTCGGTGCTGTTTTCCACGGCCTTCGCCGGCCAGGGCGTGGACGATTCGATGCTCGTGCCCTGGGAGGCGCGTGCGGTGGAAGTGGGCGCCAAGCGCCTGCCCACCAGCCGTGGCGGCAAGCTGCTGCAGGGCCTGTGGGCCAAGGACAAGTACATGGCGCACCTGGACAAGGACGCCGTGGAGCGCATGGAGCGTTTCTTCGAATTCGCGGCCATCCCGTCCAACCGCGACGTGATCCGCCAGGACGAATACGGCAACTTCATGGTGGTGCTGCTCACCGGCACCATCGCGGTGGACCGCGTGCAGCCCTGGGGCGAACAGCTGCGCCTGGCCGAGACCCGGCCCGGCGACATCCTGGGCGAGATGTCGCTGCTCGACAGCGGCATCCGCTTTTCGGCCTGCACCACGCTCACCGACTGCGAGATCGCCGTGCTGAGCGCCGAGGCCATGGACGACATGATGACCAAGGACCCGCAGCTCGCCGCCAGCCTGATCGCGCTGCTGGCCCGCAAGCTGTCGCTGCGCCTGCGCGTGGTGAGCGCCCGCCTGAGCGACAACCAGAAATGATGATGCGCGGATACCACCTGCACAACGACCACCCGACAGACGAACACCCCCGGGAGAAATTCTGATGGAACGCGATCAGGCCAGTAAATTCATCAATGACCTGCTCAAGTTGATGGTGAGCCGCAATGGCAGCGACTTGTTCATCACGGCGGAATTCCCCCCCGCGATCAAGGTCGATGGCAAGGTGACCAAGGTGTCGCCCCAGCCGCTCACGCCCAACCACACGCTCACGCTGGCGCGCGCCATCATGAGCGACAAGCAGGTGGCCGATTTCGAACGCACCAAGGAGTGCAACTTCGCGATCTCGCCCGCCGGCATCGGGCGGTTTCGCGTCAACGCGTTCATCCAGCAAGGCAAGGTCGGCATGGTGCTGCGCACGATTCCGCTCACGCTGCCCACCATCGACGGCCTGGGCGTGCCGCAGGTGCTGAAAGAAGTGACGATGACCAAGCGCGGCCTGTGCATCCTGGTGGGTGCCACGGGCTCGGGCAAATCGACCACGCTGGCCGCCATGGTGGACTGGCGCAACGAGAACTCGTTCGGCCACATCATCACGGTGGAAGACCCCATCGAATTCGTGCACCCGCACAAGAACTGCGTGGTGACGCAGCGCGAGGTGGGCCTGGACACCGACAGCTGGGAAGCGGCCCTGAAGAACACGCTGCGCCAGGCGCCCGACGTGATCCTGATGGGTGAAATCCGCGACCGCGAGACCATGGAGCATGCCGTGGCCTTTGCGGAAACCGGCCACCTGTGCCTGGCCACGCTGCACGCCAACAGCGCCAACCAGGCGCTGGACCGGATCATCAACTTCTTCCCCGAAGAGCGCCGCGCGCAGCTGCTGATGGACCTGTCGCTCAACCTGCGCGGCATGGTGTCCCAGCGCCTGATCCCCAAGCAGGACGGCAAGGGCCGTGCTGCGGCCGTGGAAATCATGCTGAACACCCCGCTGATCTCCGACCTGATCTTCAAGGGCGATGTCTCCGAGATCAAGGAGATCATGAAGAAGAGCCGCAACCTGGGCATGCAGACCTTCGACCAGGCACTGTTCGACCTGTACGAGGCCAACGTGATCAGCTATGAAGACGCGCTGCGCAACGCCGATTCGCTCAACGACCTGCGCCTGCAGATCAAGCTCAACAGCCAGCGCGCCAAATCGCCGGACCTTGCCTCGGGCACCGAGCACTTCGCGATTGTGTGACAACCCCCTGAGCGGCTGCGCCGCTTCCCCCTTCTCTCGCGCTGCGCGCGGGAAGGGGGACGACGCTGGTGGCCTGGCAAAGCCAGTTCCACGGCGTCCGCTGGCCTGGGCCGCGCCAGTTTCAAACGCTGCCCCCGTGGCGGCCTTTTTTTGCAAGAACCACTCCCATGCCAAGCACCAATCCCCGCAACTACGACGCAACCCCATCCCGCAAGGTCGCCTTCCTGGGCCTGGGCGTGATGGGCTATCCGATGGCCGGCCACCTCGCGCTGGCCGGGCATGAGGTCACGGTCTACAACCGAACCGCTACAAAATCCATAGCTTGGTGCGCGGAGTACGCCAGCGCCAAGGCGCCAAGGCATGCCGCAACGCCGCGCGAGGCCGCGGCTGGTGCCGACATCGTGTTCTGCTGCGTGGGCAACGACGATGACCTGCGCTCCGTCACCCTGGGGGCCGACGGCGCCTTTGCCGGGATGAAGCCGGGCGCGATCTTCGTGGACCACACCACCGCGTCGGCCGAGGTGGCGCGCGAGCTGTACGCAGCCGCCCATGCCCTGGGCCTGCACTTCGTGGATGCCCCCGTCTCCGGCGGCCAGGCCGGCGCGCAGAACGGCCTGCTCACCGTGATGTGCGGCGGCGACGCGGCGGCCTTCGAGGCGGCCCAGCCCGTGGCCATGGCGTTCTCGCGCGCCTTCACGCTGCTGGGTGAAAGCGGCGCGGGCCAGCTGGCCAAGATGGTCAACCAGATCTGCATCGCCGGGCTGGTGCAGGGGCTGTCCGAGGCGGTGGCGTTTGGCCAGAACGCGGGCCTGGACATGAAACAGGTGCTGGAGGTGATCGGCAAGGGCGCGGCCCAGAGCTGGCAGATGGACAACCGCGGCAAGACCATGGTGGACGGCAAGTTCGACTTCGGCTTTGCGGTGGACTGGATGCGCAAGGACCTGGGCCTGGTGCTCGACGAAGCCAAGCGCAATGGCTCGCGCGTGCCCGTGACGGCGCTGGTGGACCAGTTCTACGCCGATGTGCAGAAGATGGGCGGCAACCGCTGGGACACGTCGAGCCTGATCAAAAGGCTGACGTAGCCCCCTGGGTCGCCTGCGGCGCCCCGGTGGCACGCGCCAGAAGCGCGCGCGGCCTCTTCGGCCTGGCGAAGCCGGCTCTGCGGGTGCACTCGCTTGTGCCGTGCCAGCTTCATGCCGCAACGCGCGATGCAGGGTCTTCAAGAAAAAATCCCGGTCCGCGTCATGCGAACCGGGATGTTTCGACCCAGGGGCTGTGCAGGCTATCGAGCCTGACCGCCCGCTTTCAACCGCCGGGCGATGCGCTGTTGTCGGTGGTCACTGGCGCGGGCTGCGGCGCGATGCGGCGCAGCTCTTCTTCCGAGACGATCTCGAACACGCGCACGACCTTGCTCACGCCGCTCACGCCCCGGGCGATCTCGGTGGCGCGGTTGGCCTCGCGCTGCGACACGCGGCCCATCAGGTAGACGATGTTGCGCTCGGTCACCACCTTGAAGGAATTCGCCGAGATGTCCTGGGCGTCCACCAGGCTGGCGCGCACCTTGCCGGTGATGAAGGTGTCGTTGGAGCGCTGGCTCAGGCTGCTGGCGGGCATCACGGCCAGGTCATTGACGACCGAGCGCGTGTTCTCCACCTGCGACACGATCTGCTCGACGGTCTGGCGGTCCTGGGCGCTCGGTACCTCGCCGGTCAGCAGGGCCTGGCGGTTGTAGCTGGTCACGTTGACATGGGCGCGGTCGCCCAGGGTTTCGCGGATGCGGTTGGCGGCGCGCAGCTCGATGCCTTCGTCCTCGATCTGCGTGCCGGTCGTGCGGCGGTCCACGGCCATCACGCCGCCCACGACGGCGCCGCCCACGATCAACGGCGCGCAGGCCGACAGGCCCGCGGCCAGCGCGGCGGCGGCCAGCACCGTGCACACGGTGCGCCGGGTACGTTTCAGGGTGGTTTGCTTCATAGGGGAATCTCCTGTTCGCCAAGTAACTGGGCGTCCACGCCATCGCTCAGGCAATGCAGCACCAGGGCATGGACTTCGCGCACGCGCGCGGCGCGGTCGTGCGGAACGCTGATCAACACATCGGTCTCGCGCAGCAGGGCGGCCAGCTTGCCGCCCGTGCGGCCGGTCAGCACCACCACGGTCATGTCACGCTCGTGGGCGGCCTCGGCGGCGGCCAGCAGGTTGGCGTCATTGCCGGTGACCGACAGCGCCAGCAGCACGTCGCCCGCCTGGCCCAGCGCACGCACCTGGCGCGCAAACTGCTGCGCCGCATCGTGGCTGCCACCCGTGGCGGCCGTGAGCAGCGTGCTGTCGGAGGTGAGGGCCAGCGCGGCCAGCTCGGGCCGGTCGCGCTCGAAACCGGCCACGCAGAACGCGGCGAACTGCTGCGCCTCGGCGGCCGAGGGGCCGTTGCCGCAGGCCAGCACCTTGCCGCCGCTGGTCACGCAGGCCAGCACGGCCTGCACGGCGGCGGCGATGGGGTGGCTCAGAACCTGCGCGGCCTGGTACTTCAGGTCGGCGCTGTCGATGAAATGCTGTTGGATGCGTTGCTCAAGCATGAGGGCCCGATGATACCCGCCGCGTGTTACAGCTTTTGTAGCAAACCGTAGTTCCCTGCATGGCGCCGGCGCCAGGGATGGCGGCCACCGGGCGCGCGCCTACTGCGCATCGAAGGCGGCCTGCAGCCACTGCACGGACTCCTCGACCAGCACCACATCGAAGCGGCACGGCGGCGGGGAAGGCAGGCGCAGCAGGTAGTGCCGGGCCGCGAAAATGATGCGCCGCTGCTTGGTGGCGCCAATGCTGGCCCCTGCGCCGCCAAACGCGCGGCCCGCGCGGCTGCGCACCTCGACGAACACGAGCGTGCCGTCCCGTGCACGCATCACCAGGTCGATCTCGCCGCCGCCGCGCCCGGGCGTCCGATAATTGCGCTGCACCAGTTGCAGGCCCGCCGCCTGCAGGTGGGCCAGGGCCTGGTCTTCCGCCGCATTGCCGCGCTCGCGCGTGGTGGCGGGTTTGGCGGCCGGGCCAGGGGCTTCCGCCGGTTTTCTCTTTCCAAGGAATTTCATTGAGCGCATCTTTCGCTTCAGCCCAGGGCGCCGCGCGTGAAGCGGCGGCTGCGCAGCATTATCCCGAGGGCGCCCTGTACGTGGTGGCCACGCCCATCGGCAACCTGGCCGATATCACCCTGCGCGCGCTGCATGTGCTGCAGATGGCCGACACCGTGGCCTGCGAGGACACGCGCCATACGCAATCCCTGCTGCGCGCCTATGGCATCGACAAGGGGGCCTCGCAGCTGCTGGCCGTGCACCAGCACAACGAGGCCGAAGCCGCGCAGAACGTGGTGCAGCGGCTGCAGCAGGGCCAGCGCGTGGCGTACGTGAGCGACGCGGGCACGCCCGGCGTGAGCGACCCCGGCGCCCGGCTGGTGGCCGCCGTGCAGGCGGCCGGCCTGCGCGCCGTGCCCCTGCCCGGCGCCAGCAGCATCACCACCGCGCTGAGCGTGGCTGGCGCCGTGGCCCACAGCACCGAACACGGCGGCTTCGTGTTTGCGGGCTTCCTGCCCGTCAAGAACGCTGAACGCGCCACGGTGATTGCGCAGCAGCTGGCCCATGAGCCCCGCTGCGTGGTGCTGCTCGAAGCCCCGCACCGCATCGGCGAACTGGCCCAGGCCCTGGCGGTGCTGGGCGATCGCCCGGTGACGCTGGCGCGGGAATTGACCAAGCAGTTCGAGGAAGTGACCACGCGGCCCGCCCATGAGCTGGCGGCGTGGCTGGACGGCGCCCCCCAGCGTTCGCGCGGCGAGTTCGTGGTGCTGCTGCACCCGGTGGCGGTGGCCAGCGACGATGGCTCCAGCCTGCGGGTGCTGCGCCTGCTGGTGCAGGAGCTGCCGCTGAAAACCGCCGTGCGCCTGGCCGCCGAGATCACCGGCGCATCGCGCAATGTGCTGTACGACACGGCCCTGGCATGGAAGCGCAGCGGTGCGGACGACGGTGGCGCAGACAGCGGCACCGCGGACTGATTCCGGCCCGGATTTCATGCTAATTGGCCGCAGGCCCTTGGCAGGAAAGCGCCAACAGCTACATTTTCAATAGCAAACCGACCCGCCACAGCGAGTACCGGCACCGGCCAGGGTGCGCGGCACCTCCCGCCGGACTCTCACCCCGACACCGCCAGCCCGGCCGCCACGCCGCCGAACAGGTCGCCTTCCACCTGGGGGGTGCCGGGAAATGCCGTCTTGAGGGCCTGGCGCAGCGGCCGCAGGGCCGACGAGCCGCCCGTGAGATAGATCGCATCGACCCCCTGCTGCCCCAGGCCCGCCAGCTGCACACATTCCTGCGCGCAGGCCACCACCTGTTCGAGGGGCTGCGACAGGAACCGCGCCAGCCCCTCGGGGGTGACGGATTCAGCCAGCCCGGCCTCGATCCAGTCCAGCGGCATGGGCGCGTCGGCATCGCCCAGGGACGCGGCGATCTTGGCCTGCTCCACGGTGTTGGCCATGCGGTGCCCCAGGCGCTCGTGCAGCACCCGCATGAGCCGCGCGTGCAGCCGGGCATCTGAATAGTCGGTGCGCAGGTTCTGCGCGTCGCGCAGCGCGCGCGGCGAGTACAGCCACTGGATCAGGTGCCAGGTGGACAGGTCGAAGAACACCCGGCTGGGCACCTCGCGCCCCGCGGGGCCGGTGTGCCGAAATCCGAGCAGGGGCATCAGCAGGTCCAGGCTCAGCCGCCGGTCGAAGTCGGTGCCGCCCACGTGTACGCCGGTGGTGGCCAGCACATCGCTGCCGCGCTCGGCGCGCGCCATGCGCTGCGGCCCCAGCCGTACCACCGTGAAGTCCGACGTGCCCCCGCCGATGTCCACCACCAGCACCAGCGACTCGTGCGTGATGCGCTGCTCGTGGTCCAGCGCGGCGGCGATGGGCTCCAGCTGGAACGACACCTCGGCGAACCCCGCGTCCACCGCGGCCTGGCGCAGCGCATCTTCCGCCTGCTGGTCGCGGCCAGCGTCCCCGTCCACGAAATGCACCGGGCGCCCCATCACCACCCGGGCCGGCATGCCGCCCAGGTCATCGCGCGCCTTTTGCACCAGCATGCGCAAGAAGAGGCTGATGATGTCCTGGTAGCTCACCAGCTTGTTGTGCACCGCCGTCTTGTCCTGCAGCAGCGCGCTGCCCAGCAGGCTCTTGAGCGAGCGCATCAGGCGCCCCTCCGTGCCCGCCAGGTACTGCCCCACGGCATCCCGGCCAAAATGGGTGCGGTGGTCTTCCGCATTGAAGAACAGCGCGGTGGGCAGTGTGGGGGCGCCTCCTTCGAGCGCGATCATCCGCGCGGGCCCGGTGCCCTGGCGCACGGCCATCGCGGAGTTGGAAGTGCCAAAGTCGATGCCGAGGGTGGTGTCCTTCAGGAAGGGTGTCATGGGAGGTCAGAGAATCGGTGGCGAAGTCACTCTGCACGGCCGAACTGTCGTGCCCGGGCCGGCGAGTGGCGGCGGTGGCCGCGTGGAACAGGGTGAATGGCATGCCGCGAGGCATGCCGGGGGAAACCGTCCGGCGCCCAGGGCGCCCATTGAAAAGAAAAGGCCCTTGATTCCTTCATCAAATCAAGGGCCTTCGGCGGTGCAGGCGGGTACCGGCACATCGGCCGCGCATTCACACGCCGTTGCCTGGCGTTGCCGCCGGGCCTGGTGCCTGCCACGGCATGGCTGCCCTCGGATCGGCAGCGGCAGTGGGGCTCCCGTGGAGCCGCTGCGCAGGGCGGCATTGTCTCACGCTCCGCGCGCCCTTGGCCCGAAGCGGCATGCCGCCCCCGGCAGGTGCGCATGGAAACCGGCGACCGCCCGCCGCGGCCACCGGCGGGCACGGGAAAGGCAGGCCGTCAGCCCCGGGTGAGGCCCCGGCGCGCCGGGGCCGGCGCCTTCTTCGCCGGCGGCGGGGGCTGGCAATCGCTGCACTGGCCGTACAAGGTGATGTCGTGGCCGTCCACGGTGAAGCCCGGCGGGGCCAGGTGCGCGAAGCCGCCGGGGCATGCATGGATATCGAACACGCGGTGGCAGACCCGGCACAGGAAATGGTGATGGTGGTCCTGCCCCGCCATCTCGTAGCGGGCGCTGCTGCCGGGCAGGGTCACCGGCTCGATCGTGCCGTCCTCCATCAGCGCGCGAAGATTCCGGTAGACGGTTGCCACCCCCAGCGAGGGGATGTCGGCGCGTGCTGCCTCCAGGACCTCCTGCGGCGACAAGGGACGCCCTGCGGTGGCTATCGCGGCGTGGATTGCCGCACGCTGGCGGGTTGCTCGTTCCATGGTCGTGTTTCTTGGGGGGTCGGTGGGCTCCCGCGATTCTAGGGACTCGCCGTGCCCCACGGGACCGGCGGGCGGCGCGCCCTGAGGGGGCCCACAAAGCTCCACCATGCCATCTATTGGTTCCCCGCAAGGCCTCCAGTCGGTATATTCGACCTGGCCGATAGCAGCCAGCCAACGGATTCCTGATGTGCTGCACGATGCAGCAGGCATGGCGAACCCCGTCCTTCCGGTGCCGGCGTACTGTTCGATCCGGGTCCATCCGGCCGGGTCTCCTCACGGAAAGGTCAATACGGTGGCACGCTGGTCCAGTTTCGAAAGCAAGGTCGCCATTGCATTCGGCGCCGCCGTGCTGGTGGTGGCGGCGCTGGTGGCGGCCACCTGGCGGGTGGCGAACGATGCGTCCCAGACCGCGCTGATGCTCGCGCATACCCATGAGGTGCTCAACAACCTGGCCCGCACCCGTGGCTATACCCTGCAGATCGAGCTGGCCACGCAGAACTTCCGGCTCAGCGGAGACCCCGCCCACATCGCCGAACGCGACGACACCATCGCGCAGAGAGAGCGCACGCTGGAGAGGATCCAGTTGCTGACCGCCAGCAACCCCGACCAGCACCAGCGCTGGGGCCAGCTGCGGGAAATCGTGAACCAGCGGATGGTGATCTCCCGGCAGGTCGAGATGCTGCGCAAGACCCAGGGCCAGGAGGCCGCCAATGCCTTCGTGGCCACGGCGCCGCTGCGGGCCACGCGCGCACGCACCTACGAGCTGCTCGGCGACATGGACACGGCGGAGCGCCACCTGCTCACGCTGCGTGCCAACGCGCATGCCCAGGCACGGCAGAAACTGGTGGTGGCGGGCTCCATCGCCGCCGCGATGCTGGTGGCCCTGCTGGGCGCGACCTACCTGCTGATCCGCCGGCAGCTGCGCGAAACCGAAACCAGCCAGCGCGCGCTGGCGGACAGCGAAGAGAGCCTGTCGACCACGCTGCACTCCATCGGAGATGCCGTGCTGGCCACCGACACCGAGGGCCGCATCCTGCGCATGAACCCCGTGGCCGAGCAGTTGACGGGCTGGCCCATCGCGCTGGCCCGGGGGCTGCCGGTGGAAGCGGTGTTTCGCATCGTCAACGAACAGACCCGCGAGCCCGCCCTGGTGCCCGTGGCCGCCGCGCTTGCCACCGGCGAGATTCAAGCCCTCGCCAACCACACGTCGCTGCTCGCGCGCGACGGCACGGAATGCCCCATCGCGGACAGCGCGGCCCCCATCCGGGATGCCAACGGCCAGCTGCATGGCGTGGTCCTCGTCTTCCGTGACGTCACGGCGGAGCGCCAGGCCGAGCAGACCATTCGCGCGCAGAACATCCTGCTGGAGTCGCACGTCCGGGAGCGGACGACGCAGCTCAAAGAAAGCGAAGACCACCTGCGCAGCGTCATTGGCGCGGTTCCCGCGCTGATCGCGTTCGTGAGCGCCGAGCGGCGCTATGTGTACGTGAACGACCAGTACCGCCAGAGCTTCGCCCCGGAACGCGCGGACATCACGGGGTGCACGGTGCAGGAAATACTCGGCGACGAACGCTACGGCCAGGCCGCCCCGATGATCGACGGCGTGCTGGCGGGCACTCCGCAGGCCTATGACTGGCAGCCCTTCCCCGGGGTCTGGCAGGCCATCCGCTACCTGCCCAGGTTCGAGGCGCACGACAAGGTGGGCGGCTACTACGTGCTGGGCACCGACATCACGGACCGCAAGCACTTCGAGAACCGCATACAGACGCTCAACACCGAACTGGAGCAGCGCATACGGCAGCTGGAGCACGCGACCCGCGCCCTGCGCACCCTGAGCGCCGGCAACCGCACCATGCTGCGGGCCAGCGAGGAACAGGATCTGCTGGACAGCATGTGCCAGGCCATTGTCACGGCCGGCGGCTATGGCATGGCCGTGGTCTGGTACTGCGGCAGCCGCCCGGAGCTGCCCCTTGAACCCATGGCCGAATGCGGCTACCCCGGCGGCATGGACGCGCTGCGGCAGCTGGGGCTGGACCTGAGCGGCACGGCCCTGGGCCAGGGGGTCACCTCCAGCGCCATCCGGACCGAGGAGGTCTGCCTGGTGCGCAACATGAACACCGACCCCGGCCATGCGCCCTGGCACGGCAGGCCCCACGGGCCGAGATCCGGCATCTCGTGCCCGCTGCGAGTGGCAGGCCGGGTCATTGGCGCCTTGTCCATCTACGACCCGGAACCCGACACCTTTGGCGAGGACGAAATCGCGCTGCTCACGGAGTCCAGCGATGACCTTGCCTATGGCATCGCGACCTTGCGCTCGCGCGTCGAACAGGAGCGCGTGCAGGCCGCCATGCACCACTTCACCCGGCATGACCCGTTGACGGGCCTGCCCAATGCCCTCCAGTTCGAAGAGGCGCTGGCCGCAGCCATCCACGAAGGCGGTGAACAGCCGCGCTCGCTGGCGGTGCTGCAATTCAATATCGAGCGCCTGAGCGAAATCAACGAAGCGCTGGGCTTTGCGCACGGCGACGACATCCTGCGCGAGTTCGCACGGCGGCTGCAGCGCAGCGCCCCGCCATCGGCCCTGGTGGCCCGCCTGCGCGGCGATGAGTTCGCGGCCCTCTTGCCGGACAGCGATCTGCACGCCGCCCGCCACACGGTGAACATGCTGGAGCAGAACTTGTCACAGCCGATTTCGGTGGCCGGCATCGCGCTGGATGTGGTGGCCAAGGCCGGCATCGCGCTGTTCCCGGAGCACGGGCGAACCGTGCACGACCTGCTGCGCCGCATGGACAAGGCGGTTCACCAGGCCAAGAGAATGGGCGTGGACCACGTCGTTTTCATTCCTCAGCAGGAACAGGACCAGGCCGAGCGCCTGAACATGGCGGGCGAGCTGCGCCACGCGATCGACGCCGGCCAGCTGCGGGTCTACCTGCAGCCCAAGGTCGATTTCGCCAGCGGCCGCGTCTGCGGCGCCGAGGCACTGGTGCGCTGGCTCCACCCCCAGCGCGGCCTGCTGGCGCCCGGGGTCTTCATCGAACTGGCGGAGCACACGGGGCTCATCAAGCCGCTGACGGAATGGATGCTGGTGTCCGTGCTCGACATACTCCAGGCCTGGCAGCGCCAGGACTGCGCCCTGCCCATCGCCGTCAACCTCTCGGCGCGCAACCTGCGCGATGAGCAGCTGTTCGCCAAGTTCCGCCACTGGCAGCGCGAGCGCGGCGTGGCACGCGGGCTGCTGGAGGTGGAGATCACCGAGAGCACCGTCATGGAGGATGCGCAATACGCCATGGGCGTGCTCCACGCCCTGCGGGAGGAAGGCATTCCGCTGTACATCGACGACTTTGGCACCGGCTACTCGTCCCTGGCATACCTGCAGAAGCTCCCCGTGGACTGCATCAAGATCGACCAGTCTTTCGTCGCCGCCATGACACACGACAAGAGCTCCGCCAAGATCGTGCGCTCCACCATCGACCTGGTCCATGACCTGGACCGCAAGACAGTGGCCGAGGGCATAGAGACCCGCGAGCACTGGGAGCAGCTCTTGCATCTGGGGTGCGACATAGCGCAGGGCTACTTCATTGCCAGGCCCATGCCGGCGGACGAGTTCCCGGCGTGGGCCGCCAGCTTCAGGGCACCGGCTCCCCCGCCCGGGGGATGACCGCGTTCACGCGCCGGGCAGAGGCCGTGCGCCGTGAGGGCCCCTGCACGCCCATCAGCCCCGGCGGCGGCGCAACCCCAGCAAGGCCATGGCGGCCAGCGTGGCCCCCGTCAGCACGACGCCCCATTCGCTCAGCGTGGGAATGGCGGTGGCCAGGCCCGCGGCGGCCAGTGGCATCACCGGGTCCACGATCACGCCGTTCTGGGCCCAATCGTCGTCTCCCAGCTGGCCGTCGGTCAGGTCGAAACTCACGGCGTTGCCGTCGATGGTGAGATTCGTCGGCGCAAAGAAGCTGGCGCTGGCGGCGCCGCTGCTGGCCCTGCCGTACTTGGTGAAGCCGGCGACCGGCTGCGGCCACAGGGTGGTCACGCGCACCGTGGCGCCCGGGGTGCAGTCCACCAGCCGGACGCGGAACGCGCCCTGCGGCGCGCTCTGCCCCGGCGGGGCGGCGCTGGCGGCCATGAAGCCGGTGGCGGCGGGGTCGAACCGGCAGCCGGCGCCTCCACCCGTGAAGCTGGCGCTGGCCGGGCCGCCCGCACCCGTGGTGGGCACGGTGGTGCCGCTGTAGGTGACAGGGATGGCGATGGTCTGCTGCACCTGGGCGGCAGCGGCGTAGTTCGCGTCGCCTGCCTGGTTGGCATTGACGGTGCAGGTGCCCGCGCCGGCAAATGTCACCACGCTGCCCGCGACCGAGCAGGCCCCGGCCGTCGAGGCGGCATCGATGGTGAACACGACCGGGTTGCCCGAGCCGCCGCCGAGGGCTGACACCGCATAGGCCCCGCCCACGACGGGGTACGCAGGTGGCGTGGAGGTGAACGTGATCGCCTGGCCGGGCAAGACCACCTGGTTGACGAGGACGTTCATCGTCGTCTTGATCGTGCCGTCGCCCTTGCTCGTCGCCGTGAGCGTGCGCGAGCCGGGCCCGGCAAACGTCGCCGCGAACGCCGCGCTGCCTTCGCTTTGCTGGATCTCGCCCGGCATCGTGTCGCCCGGGTTGCTGCTCGTGATCGCCCAGCGTGTCGTATCGTCGATGTTCGCATTGACCGGGTCGGCCACGGTCAGCCGGAACGGGATCGGCGCATTGGCCGCGACCGTCACCGACGCGGCGCCGGGCACCATGTCGATGGTGCCCGGGCCACCGAGCGACGGCGCGGGCAGCGGCAGGTTCTCGAAGTGGATGACGGCGCGCAGGTTGTGCCCCGGCATGCTGATGATTCCCTGGTACTGGCCCGCGACGCGGTTGGCCCGGGCGTCGTAGATGTAGTAGCCCGTGCCGCCATCGCCCATGAAGCCCTGCTCCGCCGGATCGGGATCACTCTGAATGATCGCGCTGGCGCCGCTGGACGGCACCGCGACGTTGATCGGGGTCGCATAGGGCAGGTAGGAACCTTCGGGGGTCGATGCCCTTGGGTCGATGACGATGGGGTTTCTCGTGAAGAGCTGCCCCAGGCGCGCGCGCAGCGACAGCGACGGGTTGCACATCCCATCGCCCAGCGCAAGGCAGTAGTTGCGCGTGTGTTCGCTGTCGTCCCTGTCGAACTTCATGAAATTGCGCATCCTGTCCGACACGGGCGTGATCGCGGCGACGAAACGCGGCATGTGCCCGGTCCGGGTGTTGTTGTCGCTGTCCAGCGTCAGCGGAGCCTGCAGGTTCGTCGAGCCGGCGATGGCGAAGTTCTCGCGGCGATCCGCGTTGTAGGCACCCGCGAGCGCGGAGACATAGCCCTCGCTGGCATCGACGAACAGGGACTGGTTCTGCGCATCCCGGTCGAGCGGTGCGGTGGCGAACAAGGCTGCTGCGGATGGTTCGGTCCAGCCCCCGTTCCAGGAGGTGACCTGCTGGTTCTGCGAGGTGAATCCCGGCCTGGTGTAGAAATTCGCCTGCGGCTGTGCCGTGGCCTGTTCCGGCACCGGCGCATTCACGAACGCCACCATGGTTTGCTTGACCCCCACGGAACCCATCTCGTTCAGGGCAGTGCGCAAGGTGAAGGCGCCCGTGGGCAATGATTGCGGCTGTATCAGCGCATATGCCCGGTTGCCCGGGACGCCGCTCAGCCACAGATTTTCGTCCTGGGCAAAATTCCGTGAAGCCACGGAGGGGTCGATGGACGACTGGCGCACGCTGGTCGCGGCATAGGCGTTCCTGGTGGCGCCCACCGCATCGCTGAGCGTGATCAGCAGCTGGGGCTGGTGCAGTACATGGGCCTGCCCCGCTGGCAGCTCCTTGCTCGCGAACTCGAAACTGCCAAAGGTGTTGTCGTTGGGATCGGGGGCCGCGCCCACACGCATCATCGACTCGACGTTGTTGGCCAACCGGTATTTGACCAGCTTGGTGACATCGAAGCTGTAGAAACCCGGCGTGGTGATGCGCAGGGGCTGCGCGGGACTGTCCGCATCGGTGGCGGCCGCATCGGCGCTGGCCACGGACTGGCCGCAGTGGGGTGCCGTGTCCTCGCGCTCGAAGCAATCGGCACCGTCCTGATGGGCGCTGAATATCGCGATGTAGCCAGGCGCGGCCACTTTCTCCACATAGAGCACCAGGCGCGCGCGCGCGACCTTGTCGGCATTCAGCGTGTAGGCTTCCTGCCCCACGGAGGCCGTCGTGCTCGCCTTGTCCACGACCAGCTTGGTCAACGTTCCGCTCGGCAACGTGGCGTACGAGAACTTCAGCTGCGCATTCGCGTCGGGGTTCACGAGCAGCGTGGGCTCGAAGGGGAAATAGTCCGCGTTGCGGGTGTAGCCGTCGGCGACAAGCGGCGCCTCGATCCACGACGACAAGGTCGCTCCGCCGCAGGCCTGCAGCAAGACCACCGCCGCCGCAAGCGCGAGCCCCCGGATCGCCCGGGACCTTTCCAGGGATGCGCCCGCGCTGCGCCCTGGCCGGGAGCTGTGGCGCGCCGTTGCGCCCGGCCGCATCACGGCCTCTACCATCCGAATCATGTATTCCTCACTCCGTGGTGCGTTCGAGAAAAGCCGCTCGGGCTTGCCCTGAATGGAACGGTGTCGGCCACCGTGTTCTTGTGGATTCAGGTGCAGGCCCCTGCTTGCGGGACCGGAAGTTACCGGATGGGCACGGTTTTGTATGTCCCCCGTTTGGGCGACATGACAAGGGCCCCGGGGGATGGCAGCATGGACGGAGCACCCGCCGAATGGGCGCGCATTGACGACCTGGAACCCATGCAGAAACCCACCGACCCCGCATGCAGCCCGAAGAACCGACCATGATCCGCCGCTTGCCACCGTACCGGCTGGCGCAGCCGGCCTGCCGGGCACAGCAGCCCCGCCAGGCCCGGCGCTTTTGACCTGGGCCTGTGGCAGCATCGGCGCATGGTTTCCCTTCCTCGCACAACTCCCTGGGCGCCGGATGCGGCGCCTGCGCCCCCTGCCATCCGCGTGGCGGTGGTGGAGGACGACTTCGTCTGCCGCAACGCGCTGGCGCATGCCTTGCAAGGCGCGGCCGACATGCATCTGCAGTGGGTGGCGGCCAGCCGCGCCGAAGCGCTGGCGGCGCTGCAGGCGGACGATGCGCCGCTGGACGTGCTGCTGCTGGACCTGGGGCTGCCCGATGGCAGCGGGCTCGACGTGCTGGCCGTGCTGCGCGCGCGCTGGCCCGGGGCGGCGGCCATGGTGAGCACGATCTTTGGCGATGAGGCGCATGTTCTGGGCGCCATCGAGGCCGGTGCGATGGGCTACCTGCTCAAGGACCTGCCACCCAGCGCCGTCGTGGACGAAGTGCGCAGCCTGCATGCGGGGGGCAGCCCCATCAATCCGATGGTGGCGCGCAAGCTGCTGCTGCGCCGCGCGCAGTCTCCCGTGACAGCCAAGCCCTCAGCGGGCCTGGAGCCGGGGTTGGCGGCGGCGGAGATCACGGAGGTGGCACCTTCGGCGCGCGAGGCCGAGTTGCTGCGCATGGTGGCACGCGGCTACACACTGGACGAGGTGGCGCGGGCGATGGGCGTGTCGCGCCACACGGTGCGTACCTTCGTGCGGCGCGTGTACGCCAAGCTGCAGGTGACGACCCAGGCCGAAGCGGTGAGCGCCGCGGCGCGCAAAGGGTGGATCGATGTGGCTTGATCTCGCGCGCCTGGCGCTGCGGCTCTTGCTGGCCGGTGCCGCCGCCGGGGGCGCGGCGCTGGCAGGCGTGCTGCCCGCGCACCTGGTGCAGGCGCAGGCGTGGAACCCCGCCAGCGGGGGCTGGGCGCCGCCGCCCTCGCTGCACGAATCACCCGATGCAGTGCTTTCGAGCACCATACCGTGGAGCACGGTGGACCTGCCACATGCCCGCGCACGCAGCACGGTCTCGACAGCCGCGCAGGCCGATGCGCCACCCGAGGTGTGGTGGTACCGCCTGCGGGTGCCGGGCGAGGCGCTCGCCGCCACGCCCCAGGGCACGCGCCTGTACATCCCGCGCTGGCAGACAGTGGGCACGGTGGCGGTGTATGCCGATGGGCACCTCGTCTGGCAGTCGCACGGCAGCCGGGTCTGGAACAGCTTCAACCGCCCGGTGTGGGTGGACCTGGCGGGCCATGCTGCGCCCGGCGTTCCCCTGGAGGTGCATGTGCGCATGGCCAACCTGCCCGGCGTGGGCGGCGCGCTGTCCAGCGTGTGGGCCGGGCCGGCCGAGGCGCTCTGGCCGGGGTGGCGGCTGCGCAGCCTGCTGCAGACCGACCTGGTGGCCTACCTGCGCGGTGCCTACCTGGTGCTGGGTGTGTTCGCGCTGGCGGTGTGGCTGGTGCGGCGCGGCCGGGGCGAGGCGGGCTACCTGCTGTTCTTCCTGCTGTCGGTCGGGCATTTGCTGGCCACGCTGTTCTACCTGGTCGATGCCGAGGGCTTCGGCGTGCCCGATGAATGGTTCTCCTGGCTCACGCTCGTGGGCTCGCTGGGGTCGTCGGCCTGCTCCTTCTTTCTGTTGTGCCGGATGCAGGGCCGGGGCTATCCGCGGCTGGCGCGCGCCGTGGTCGCCTATTGCGGCTTGGTGGCGCTGGCGGCCCTGCCACTGTGGGACCTGCGGCACGAGGCGATGCTGCCGCTGTTGCGCCTGGCGCTGTTTCCTCCGGCCCTGGTGGTGCTGTGCGTGGCGGCGCTGGGCGCTTGGCGCGAACGCTCCTGGTCCAGCGTGCTGCTGGCCGGGTCCGTGGCGCTCTCGTTCCCCCTGGCCGTCCACGACCTGGCGATGCAGCGCTACCGCATCAGCATCGAGCACATCTACCTCACGCCCTACGTGTACATGGGCGTGTTCACCATGTTCCTGCTGGTCGGTTTCACGCGCTACCACCGCGCGCTGGAAGTCGCCGAGCAAGCCAATGCCGTGCAGGCCGAGCGCCTGTCCGCGCAGGAATTGCAGCTGCGCGAAACACACGAGCTGCTGCGCGCCGCCGAGCGCGAGCAGACGCTGCTGCACGAGCGCCAGCGCCTGATGCGGGAGATGCACGACGGCGTGGGTTCCTCGCTGATGAGCGCACTGCGGCTGGTAGAGACTGCGCCGGCGGCACCCGTGGACGTGGCGCAGGTGCTGCGGGAGTGCATCGACGACCTGAAGATCTCCATCGACTCACTGGAGCCCGTGAATGCGGATCTGCTGGCACTGCTGGCCGGCCTGCGCTATCGGCTCGGGTTGCGGCTGGAGGGCGCGGGACTGGTCATGCACTGGCAGGTGGACGACCTGCCGCCGCTGCCCTGGCTGGACGCGCAAAACGCGCTGCACGTGCTGCGCATCCTGCAGGAGATCCTCACCAACATCCTCAAGCACAGTGGCGCGACGGAGATCGTGCTGAGCACGGCCGAGGCCGTCTGGCCCCCGCCAGAGGGCGGCGGCGATGGCACGCGCGGCGTGCAGGTGTGCATACGGGACAACGGCCGTCCATTCACCCCCCCGGCGTCCGAGGCGCTGGCGCCCGCCCGCCGGGGCCTGCCCAACGTGCACAGCCGCGCGCTGGTGCTGGGCGCGCATTGCACCTGGAGCACCAGTGGCGGCGCCCAGGCGCAAGGTTCCACGTTCACGCTGTGGCTGCCGCTGCACAAGCAGGGCTGACACCCCGCCCTCCGCGCGAGCCAGCCGCCACGGGATCGTTGGCACCGGTTCAGGGCCGATGGCGCCAGCACAAGGCATCCACCGCAGCGACAGCGGTGGCGATCCAGAGGGCATGAAGTACCGCCATCGAGCGAAGAAGACTGTGCGATGGGGACTTCCGTGCGCAGCGGGACCCTAGCCGCGCAGGAAGTCTCTTGCCACCAGGCCATGCCGGCGCAACTTGTCGTACAGCGTCTTTCGGGGGAGATGGAGCTGCTCGGCGGCCTGGGCCACGCGGCCCCGTGCCTGGCGAAGCGCTTCACGTATCAGCGCGGCCTCTGTTTCGTCCACGCGCGCGGTGAGCGACGTAGAAACCGGCGGCGGATCGGCTTGCGAAAGCCCGTCGGGCAGGCCCAGGCAAAGCCTCTCAGCAACGTTGCGCAGCTCGCGGATATTGCCGGGCCACCGGTGGGCCTTCCAGCGGCGCAGGTCGTCATCGCTCCATTCCGGTTGCGCCATGCCGTGGTGTTGGGCGAACTCGCGCAGGAAGTGGGCCATGAGCAGCGGGATGTCCGGCATGCGATCGCGCAATGGCGGGACGTCGATCGTCACCACATTGAGCCGGTAGAACAAATCCTCGCGGAATCGGCCTGCCGCCGTCATGGCCTTGAGGTCCCCCTTGACGGCGGCGAGCACGCGGCAATCGACGGGTATGGAGACATTGCTGCCCAGCCGTTCGATCTCGCGCTCCTGCAGCACCCGCAGCAGCTTCAGTTGAACGGAGAGCGGCATCGACTCGATTTCATCGAGGAACAATGTGCCTTTGTTGGCGAACTCGATGCGCCCCACGCGCCGCTTGGCGGCGCCGGTGAAGGCACCCACCTCGTGGCCGAAGATTTCACTCTCGATGACGCTCTCTGGCAGGGCGCTGCAGTTGAGCGCAACAAAGGGACCGCTGCGGCCGCTGGCGGCATGAATCGCCCTTGCCACGACCTCCTTGCCCGCGCCCGTCTCACCGGCGATCAGGACATCCACGTTGGTCGCCGCCAGTGCGCGAACCAGCTGGCGGACACGCTGCATGGCGGGTGTCTGGCCAATGAGCGGACGCCCCTCTTCGCAAGGCAAGCGCTCGCGCAGGCGCCGGTTTTCTTCCAGCAGCACGCGCCGCTCGACGGCCCGGCGCACGACGCCGACCAGCGTTTCCGAGGAAAACGGCTTCTCTATGAAGTCGTAGGCGCCTTCGCGCATTGCCTGCACCGCCATGGCGACGTGCCCGTGCCCGGTGATGAGAACCATCGCGACTTCACGATCATGCTGGCGCAATCTGTTGAGCAGCTCCAGGCCATCCATGCCGGGCAACTTGACGTCGCTCACGACGGCCCACGGCTGCACGTCCTCGAAAACATCCAGCGCGGCCTCCGCGCTGCCGACCGCCTTCACGGCGATGCCGGCAAGCACCATGGCTTGCTCGAGGCCGCGCCGCACGGCGGGCTCGTCATCCACGAGGAGAACTCGCGGCCTTTCGTCGGCAGGGATGGGTGGCACGGGCATCAATAGACCTCCAGCGTGATGGTGAAGAGCGCGCCCTGCCGGTCCAGGTTGCGCGCTTCGATGCGCCCGCCGAAGCTCTCGACGATGCTTTGCGAAAGGGCGAGCCCAAGACCCAGCCCCGCGCCCGCGGGCTTGGTGGTGTAGAACGGTTCGAACAGCCGTTGCATGGCCTCTGGCGCGATGCCGCCGCCCGTGTCGCTGACGGAGATGACGGCATGGCGCCCCTTTTGCCGGACCGCCACCCTCACCAGGCGCTCCGCCCGGGACTCGACCGCGTCGAGCGCGTTGCGCATCAAGTTCACGAGCACCTGTTCGAGCCGGGTGGCGTCGGCCCGCACCGGGCGGGTCGCCAGCGTTGAGCTGACCAGGATATCCGCCCGCACCTCGCACCGCCGAGACTCTACGAGCATGAGCGCATGATGGATCGCCATGTCCATGGCCACGGGTTCGAGGCTGGTGCTGTCGGCGCGGGCAAAGGCCTTGAGCAGCGCCATGATGCGCCCCATGCGGGCGGTGAGTTCGCTGATGAGGTGAAGGTTCTCGCGCACCTCTTCCAGGCGCGCGCCGTCAAGCAGCGTGATCGCGTTGTCCGACAGGGTCCGCAGCGCGGTGAGCGGCTGGCTGAGCTCGTGGCCCATGCCCGCAGACATCTGCCCGAGCACGGCGAGCTTGCCCGCGTGCACCGCACCGTCCCGCGTCTCATGAAGAATCGCCTCGGTACGGCGCAGTTCTTCGATCTTGCGTTCCAGCGAGGCATTGGCGTGGCTGATATCCGCCGTGCGCTCGATGATGCGCTGCTCAAGCCGGGCATTCGCTTCCACCAGCGCGCGCTTGGCTTTGCGCATCTCCTCACGACGATACCGGCCTTCCTGAAAGCCGATGGTGAGCGCCCCCAGGAAGGCGACGACGGAGGCGGCGGCCAGTGCGGCCAGGACGGCGGCGCGGCGCGAGGGTGCCTGGTCCACCAGAAGTGCGGCACGCCAACCCAGATCTTCGCTCGCATGGGTGGCCATGGTGTAGTGCGTGATGCCCCCTTCGCGCACGAGCGTTGCGTGGGACCGGGTGAAATCCAGCCCCGGCCCGGGCAGCGCGAGCAGCGGCAGGTCCCCATACTGCCGCGATTGCCGGATGCGGTCGCGCGCGGCCGGTGCGAGCGCGGCGACGGTGCGGTACCGCCACTCGGGAACGGAGCTGAGAATGACCACGCCCTCGCGGTCCGTGAGGATCACCACGTCGGTGCTCTGCCGCATGGCTTCCTCGAACTTTTCGAGCGAGAGCTTGACCGCGATCACACCGCGGGCGCCGCCCGGCGCCACCACGCCGGCCGCCAGGAAGTAGCCGGCTTCGCCGGTGGTGGATCCGATGCCGTAGAAGCGCCCGGTGCGGCCCGCCATCGCATCCTTGAAGTAAGGCCGATAGGCATAGTTCTCGCCAACGAAGGTCAGCACCTGGTTCCAGTTGCTCGAAGCCAGCGTCGTCCCGCCGGCATCCAGCAGGTAGACGGCAGAAATGCCGGAGGCCTTCGCCACTGTTTCAAGATACGCGTTGGCGGCGGCCTGGGCCGCCAGCGTGTTCGTGTCCAGCAGCGAGCCAAGCGTTGACTTGAGTCCGATGATGCCTGGCAGGGCTTCGTTGCGATGGACGAGCGCCTGCAGGCTGAGCACGACAAACTCGAGGCGTTTCGCGGCGCCCCGGGCCTGCTCTTCCCGATAGAAAGTGAAGGAGGCCACATAGGCGACCGCGCCGCACAGCGCGCATGCCGCCAGCACGGCAACGTGGCGCCACCGCCAGCGGAGCGTCGTGCCCGCCCGGGCGGGTATCGAGAGATCGCCCGAGGATGCATCGCGCGCCGGATCCGCCGCAGGCAAGACCCGCAGCGAAGAGGCATTGCGGGGTGTCGTCATGGGCGATCCGTGGGGTCAACCTGCCTGCACGGCGCAGGCCCATTCTTCCATCAGCGCCGTCCCCGGCGCGATGCAGGGGGCTCGGGCTCCAGCTCCCCGGGGGTGGTGTCGGTGGCATCCCTGAGCTGCCCTTCATGGTCGTGGTGAACCAGCAGCTGCCGCGTGCGCTGCCAGGACGACAGGCGGGCGGGCGGCACGTCAATGTAGGAGGCCAATGCGGACAGCGACGATGGCTCATGGGTGGATGGCGCCTCGCGTTCATGCTGGCGGCGGCGCCACGGTGCCACCACCAGCATCGATACAAGGATCGCGGCGATCACTGCCGCGTACAGGCCAAGCAGATGTAGCACTTCGGGCTGCGAGCGGGCATTGAGCACATAGGGCCAAGCGTACCAGACCGCACAGAACCAGATCGCGAGGGTGAGCGCAGGGCGCAGCACGCGCAGCCAGAGGTACATGGCGAGCGTGCGCCGCGGTGACCGCCCCGCGCCGAACGCCTGCAGCGAGACCCGGGCGGCATCGATGATCGGCTCCTCGCCCACTGGCTGCCCCCAGGAATGCCGCCGGCTCGGTGGGCGCACGTCGGCGTGCGGCGCGGGCGGCAGGGAATGGTCGTCAGGCTCATGAGACATCGGAGACTCCTCGGTCGGGGCTCGTCCACACAGCGCGCTTGCCGCGGCGGCGCATCAGAGCGTTGGGAAGCGCGACCACGGTGGTGGTCATCGTGATGGTCCAGAATGCGATCGGATACCAAATCGTTCCCGCGAAATAGCGCATGAGATCGCGGTCGTAGCGCCGGTCGATCCACAGGCTCAGCAGCATCTGCAGGATGCAGGTCATGGCCAGCAGCGTGCCTTGCCAGTGCGGAAGAAGCGTGGAGTGCCAGACCGACTCCTGCGGCAGCAGCGGACGCATCGCGCTGATCAGCAGCACGATCGCCATCGCGTAGGCCCACACCACGCTCGCCATGTATTCGCCATAGATGAGCCACAGGCGCCAGCTGCGCAGACGCAGGATGGAGGGCGTGATGCGCAGCATGGTCTGGATACCGCCCACCGCCCAGCGCAGGCGTTGTTTCCAGAGGCCGCGCAGGGTTTCCGGCATCAGAATCCAGCACAGCGCGCGCGGCTCGAACCGCAGCCGCCAGCCAAGGAGCTGCAACTTCCAGCTGATGTCGATGTCTTCGGTGAGCACATCGGGGCTCCAGAAGCCCACCTCGAGTACCGCGCGGCGGCGGAACATGGCGAGCACGCCGGACACCGTGAACAGCGTGCCGACAAGCTGCTGCGAGCGCTTGATGAGACCGATGATCGAGGAGAACTCACCCACCTGCATGCGCCCGAGCAGCGTGGTGCGCGTACGGATGCGCGGGTTGCCCGTGACGGCGCCAATGCGGTCCGAGACCAGCATGCGCCGCAGCATCCAGGCGATGGCGTTGGGGTCCACCAGCGCGTCCCCGTCGATGCCGAGAATGTACTCGCCGCGCGCGAGCTGGCTCGCGGTGTTGAGGCCGACGGCCTTGCCCTGGTTGCTGGCGTTGTGGATCACGCGCAGGCGGCTGAACTCCAGCGTCATCGCGTCGAGCAGCTCGCCAGTTCCATCGGTGCTGCCATCATTGACGGCGATCACTTCATAGTTCGGGTAGCGCGTGCGCATCAGCTGCTCGATCACTTCTCGCAGGTGAGGCGCCTCATTGAAACAAGGGACCACCACCGTGACGAACGGCCGCGAGGGCAATGCCAGCAAAGGGTCGGTCTCTACGTCGTCCTTGCGTTCGAACGCCCACGCGTGCGAAAGGCCGCCGGCCATCCACACCCATGCCATGAAGAACGGGTAGTAGAAAACGAAACCGAAGAGCAGCGAGGGCAGCGCCTGGACGAGCCACGGGCCGGAGGTCATCGGGATTCCCCGGCCTGCGCAGGCACCGCAGGCGCCGTCTGTGGAGGGACCGTCGCCGCGGCACCCGCCGGCGAGCGCAGCGCGCGCGGCAGCAGCTTGCGCACCGAGATCGCGCGGCGCACCGTGTCGAGCGAGGGATGGTTGCCAAGAAAGTCATCCGGGTAGTAGCCCAGGTGCCGCACGCCTGCGCGCTGCAGCTGCGCCCACTGGCGCGTGAGCTCGTCGTTGGGCACGGGCTTTCCGGTATGCCAGTCGCGGGCCTGCAATTCGAACACGGTGCCGTCCAGGCCACGGGGGGTGTCGGCTGCGCGGCGCGCCAGCCGGGCAAGCCAGCCCTGGGCATCGCTCTCGCGCTCCATGCGCGGCATGGCCATCAGCGCAACATAGTCGTAGGCCGCGAGCGATGCTTCGTAGTTTTGCGCGAACCATTGCTCCGCCTCGGGTTCGAGCACGGGCCGGGCGTACAGGTTGCGCGCGGTTTCGAGCGTTGGCCGCCAGGCGCCCACCCGGCCCAGGAGCTCCTGGGTGAACTCGATGAGGTGGCGGGTCTTGGCGGTGGTCCAGCGGGACCGCAGCGCCGGATCGGCCTGGATTGCGCCCACATCGGGCGGCAGGCCCCAGCGGGCGTAGGCGGACAGCGCGTCGGGAGAGGCGTCCTCGTCGTCGGCCAGCATTGCGTCGTCGTGGAACAGCAGGCCATCGAAGAAGGTGTAGCGGCCCAGGTCTTCATAGATGTCGCCGATCAGCGTGCGCACCGCCGGATGGAAGGGCGTGAGCCGGTGATAGCGGTCGGCCGGCGCCTTGCCGCCCCGCGCCATCACCGTATGGGCAGACAGTGGATGCGAAGCCGGCAGACGGTAGGCCATCACCGGCATCCAGGCATAGACCTTCACGCCGGCGCGGCTGCGCAGCTGCCAGGCAGCGCGGCCGAACAGGTCGGCGCGCACGGGCAGATGGCGGTTCGGGAAGTACATGGCATCGGCCACGCCGTCGCCATCGGGGTCGGCGTAGGCCTGCAGGAACACCGAGCGCGGCCGCACGGCGGCCACACGCTCGATCAGTGCCGAAAGGTTGCGCTCCTGCTGTCCCGGATCGGGGTCGTACACATAGTCAAGGTCCACGTGCATCACGCGGTTGACAGGCCGCGTCTCGCCGCCCGCAGGGCTGCGCAGGAGCTGGGCGTATTCGGGCGCCGCATTGTCGTAGACGGCCAGCGCGCGGCGGATGCGTGCGAGCGGCACGGCGGCCGTATTGGGACCATCGTCCAGCGTGAAGGTGATCGGCATGCCCGCGCGCTCGGAGGCCCGCAGCGCCATCGCGTTGTAGGCGCCATAAGGCCAGACGGTGGCGCGGACCCTGGCGCCGGTGCGCGCCTCGATGATCTCCCGGCTGCGGCGCAGGTCGGTCTCGATGCGGTGCCGGTAGGCGGCATCTTCTTCGTAGCGGCCGGTCCCGGGATCGTAGCGATGCGTGGCGGCGGCCGCCAGCATGTTCCCCTGCGGGTTGGCCTGGATTCCCATGTGCATGGCATCGCTGTGGCTGGCGAACTCGGCCAGGCCCGAGCGCGCCATTTCGGCGGCCTCGCGCCAGAGCAGGAAGTTCTCGCGTGGCGCCGGCTTGTCGCCCCAGTGCACCGGCTGGCCTTCGGGCACCTCGAGCCAGCTCGTCACCAGCGCGAACAGCGCCGGGTACCCGTAGCGCTTGAGCAGCGGAAACACCTTGGTGTAGGCGCTGCGGTAGCCGTCGTCGAAGGTCAACAGCACGGGCCGGACGGGCAGGGGCCGGCCGCCCGCACGCGCGTCGATGATCTGCTGCAGGCTCACCGGGTGGTAGCCGCTGTACTGCAGCCAGGCGAACACCTCCACGAGCGTGCGGTCGTCAATGGCGGTGGCATCGGGCGAGCTCTCGAAACTGGCGCGCACGCCGGTGCGCACGTCATGGAATGAGATCACGCGAAAGCTCACGCCATCGTCGGGGTCAGCCGGCGGCAGCGGTTGGGCGGGCGCAAGCCGGGACAGCGCGCACAGCGCAAGCCCGATCAGCAGCCATGCCATGGCGGCCCGCAGGAAGGGGAAGGTGTTCTTTGCGGACATCACTGCAGGGGCATCGAGAAGTTCAGAAAGACGCTGCGCTGTCGTTCGCGCACGCCGTCGTAGGGATGGCTGGCGATGCCCAGGCCGTAGCGCAGCGTGAGCCGCTGGCCCAGGCTCCAGCTGTGTTCATAGCGCAGGCTCCACAGCGGTCCGCTGCCGAAGCCGCGCTGGTGATAGTTGCCGCCACCGACCTCGATGGCCTGGAAGAACTGCCGGTCGTCGCTCTTCCACGTGAGCCATTGGGCCCGCGCCGCAAGCCGCACGCTGGCATCGCGCGGCGGGTTGAAGTACGGCGTGTCCAGCACGCGGCCACGGCCCGTGCCGGCCTCGAGCCGGGTCTCGGCCTGGACGCGCGGCGTGCTGACCCAGCGCTCGGTCCAGCCCAGGCCCAGGCCGCTGCGCACATTGCCGTCGCTGAAATCCAGGCGCTGCCACTGCAGGTTGAAGCGGCGCGCCTCGTTCACCACATGGCCCACGCCGCCCGCCATCTCGCGCGCGCCTGTGCCAGCTACCCGCGCCTTCCAGGGCAGTTCCTTGCTGTCGCCATCGTAGGCAGCCCACAGCCGCCAGGCATCGCTGGCGCGGTAATCGACGCGACCGGCCACCCCGTTGCGGTAAGGGCCGGCAGCGGCATGCTGCAGAGCACCTTCGGCCACCCAGGGACCGCGCTGCCAGCGCAGGCCGAGGCCACCACGGACCCTTTTGGCGTTGCCGGCCTCGGTGCTGCCCTGGGCGAGCGACTGGTCGTAGAACACGCGCCACTGGTCTGCGATGAGTCCCGAACTCAGCCGACTGTCGATGCGCCACTCGCTGCTGGCGATCACGGCGCCACCACGCGACGCCGCGGCGTCGACCTCAAGCCGCGCACCGGTGAGGGTATCGCGCTTGCGTTCCATGTCGCGCACCTGCAGGCTGTCGGGAACATCGGCCACCAGCGATGCGGCGCGCTGGCGGGCTTCGCCGAACCAGCCCGCACCGAGCAGCGCCTCGACATGGCCGACGCGCATGCCGATGTCGTCGGGATGGTCCGCCATCTGCGCCTCAAGGCGCGCGAGCCCGGCCTCGGGGCGTTCGCGCAAGCGCTCGGTGAGGCTGGCGCCAAGGGCATAGCCCGCGTTGAGCGGCGCGTCCAGCGTCAGCGCCGTGAAGCTCTGCTGAGCAAGCGCGAGCCGGTCGGTGTAAAGCTGCATCAGCGCACGCATGCCAATCACCTCGGTGTATTGGCTGTTGGGCCGGCCAGGTTCGGGTGCCAGGCGCGTGAGCGCCGGCGTGCTCTCCTCGAGCCGCTTGAGCAGCGCTTCAGCCTGTTCGAAGCGGCCGGTGTCCAGGTAGGCATAGACCAGACCGAAGTGGATTTCGCCCGGCATCGGCACGTCCGCCCCACCCTTCGCGATGGCGGCTTCATACAGGGGCACGGCCTCGGCCGAACGGCGCTCCTGCGCGAAAGCGCGGGCCGCCGCGGCGAGTCCGTGGAACGACAGGTCGATGCCCGCCAAGCTCAGGGTTTCGTAGAGCGCGACGGCGTCCCCGGGACGGCCACGCTCCACCAGCGCGAGCAGCCGATCGGACTCAAGATTCCTGCGCAGCACGCGCCAGGCCTCGGCGTCCGCGCCGCGGGCCTGCTGCGCCGCGGCTTCGAGCCGGACCAGGGCGGCCTCCTGGTCGGCCAGCACCTTGTCGAGTGCGACCACGCGCGCCACGCCCCGGCGTTGGTCGCGCTCCTGGAGGGCCCAGCGCAGCCGCTGGGCCAGTGCCTTCTGTTGCAGCATGGACAGCGCCAGCGCGGAAAAGGCGCCGGGGTTTTTCCCTGCGGCTGCTTCGGCGTCGTCGAAGGCGGTAGGCGCCGCGCCGTTGTCGGCGAGCAGAAAGTCGGCCTCGCGGCGAATGTCCAGGCGCTCGGGGCGCAGCGCACCGGCCTCGGCGTAGGCGGCCATCGCGATCAGTGGCTGGTCTTCGGCGCGGGCCACGGCAGCGCGCAACTCCAGCAGCGCGACACGGACTTCGATGTGCTCTACCGCTTTCCGCATGAGCGCCTCGCTGATTGTTTTCGCGCCCACGACATCTCCGCTGTCGAGGCGCCAGAAAGCTTCGTGGATGCGGGGTCCGAGCGCCTGCGGCTGCCGCGCGCGCCAGATGCTGATGGTGTCGCCTTGCAGCGCGGTGTCCTGCACGCGCCGCGCGGCCACGGCGAGCGCCTCCAGCGCGTAGTCGCTCAACCCCGCCGCGGTTTGCTGGCGTCCCAATGTCACGGCTTCGGCGAACTGGCGGCCGGCGGTCGCCATCACGACGGCGTCGGAGACCAGACGCTGGCGCACGCTGTCGCTCAATGGCACGTCGAGCCAGTCCTTCAACTGCTGCAGCGCTTGGGCCGGGGGGACATGCCCCCCGCGGTGCGCCAGGATCAAGGCATCATGCCGCTGCGGGTCATAGGCCATGGAACTGCGGTCCGTGGCGGCTGGGGTGGAGTCCGCCGGGTTCGCGAATGCCACCGAGGCACCCAGCATCAATGCGCAGGCGATGGGAGGGAAAGCCGTTGACCACCCTCGATGCCGCAGCGGAACTGCCCCGACAGCCCCGGATGGCCGTTCCGCGGCAAACGATCCGCCGTCTTGTTGGAGGACTGGCACTCGGCAATCCGGCTATCGATGGAATTTGGCAGCAGTGCGCGGCGCCCATGCACGCCGCAGGCGCTCGTCGTCATCGCCGATGACCGCCTGGCAAGACGGGTGGAGGCAGGGTGGAGGGGCGTGCGGCTTGGGGTGTGACAGCATGGAGATGGGGGTTCCTGAACCTGTGTTGGACGAAGCCGCCTTGTTCATGGCGGCTTGAAATCACGCAAGAAGATGGTTCACACGGCATCCATTTCTGCAATCGATGAACCGATCAACGAATGTCCATCTAGCAACGCATGTGCCACACGGCGCCATCCTTGGAAGTCATTGATTTCAAAGAGATTTCCATTTCCATGGCGGCACCTTTCCCGCATTCCTGGATGAAAATCCATCCCAGAAAACCGGAGAGGCTGGAAATCCGCACATGCCGCGCGGTGATGCCCTGCGCCCGCGTTCACCCCGGACGCGGCATGTGCCTGAAGGAAAGACAACCCCGGGCTTGTCCGGCCCGTGCCGGCGGCCAATGAGCCGACAGACCGCCCCCATACGCTGGGCGCCTTGCGGCTGGGGGGTGTCGCTGCGGGTGGATGGCCGCGCTGCGCATCCACAGAATGGCCATGGGGCTTCGGCAGCAACCTCGACGGATCCGAAACCTTTCCAGCCACGGACTGGGCGGCCGCCTTCAACGATCCAGCGTGCGCAACACCTGCGCGAGCTTCTTCACAGCGGTCTCCAGTTCCTTCGGCGCATACGCGGCAAACCCCATGAGGAATCCGGCCCGGCTCGTGCCCGCTGCATGCAATGGCGTCAGTCCCAGCAGATCGATATCGGCACGCTGCGCTGCGCCCATGGCTTCCAGCTCGGGAATGTCGCGAATGAACCGGCAGGGCATTTGCATGCCGCCGTCCGGCACTTCAGGCTCGACGAAGTCCGCCAGGTGCCTGCGCACGAGCAGTTCCAGGGCATCGCGCCGCTCACAATAGACGGCACGCATGGTCCGCACGTGGGCCCCGAAATGGCCACCCTCCATGAAGCGCGCCAGGGTCAGTTGCGGAATCGGCGCACTGTGCCCATCCAGCAGGGTGCGTGCGGCGGTCATCGGAGCCACGAGTTCGGGCGGCAGCACCATGAAGGCAATGCGCAAGCCCGGAAACATCGACTTGGTGAATGTGCCGATGTAGATCGTTCGCCGGTTCGGGTCCAGACCCTGCACGCAGGCCGTGGGCTTGCCCGCGTAATGGAACTCGCTGTCGTAGTCATCCTCGATGATCCAGGCCTGGTGCTGCCGGGCCCACTCGATGATGTCCAGCCGCCGGTCCAGCGCCAGGGTGGCTCCGGTCGGAAATTGATGCGAAGGCGTGAGAAACACCGCCTTGCCCGGTTGCCGCGCCTTGCGCAGAGGCTCCACCCGCATTCCCTCCCCATCCAGCGGCACGGGCACACATTCCAGCCCCGCGGCGTCGAACGCCTTGCGCGCGCCGTGGTACACGGGGTCTTCAACGAAGATGCGGTCGCCAGCGTCCAGCAGCACGGTAGCGCACAGGGTCAGGGCCTGCTGGGAGCTGGTGAGCACCAGCACACGCTCGGCCGTGGCATGCGCGCCGCGTTCGAGATTGACGTAGTTCGCAATCGCACGCCGTAGCGGCTCCATCCCTTGCGGTGGGCTGTGCAGCAGTGCCGTGGTGCCCCAGTCCTTCAGCACCTGCCGCTCCAGCCGCTCCCAGGTGGCCAGCGGGAAGCCGCGCGTTTCCGGCACGCCGGGAGCGAACGGGCGGGGAGCCAGGAAGTCCCGCACCCCACCGCCGCGGAACATGGCCGATCCGCGCTGGCTCAGCCGCAGAGGTTCCCGCAGTGCTGCAGGGCGCCGCCCCGTGCCCCGCCCCCGCAAACGCTGAGCCCTCTCCGAAACGAAGCTGCCGCTGCCCACGCGCCGTTCGATAAACCCCTCGGCATGCAGCTGGCTGTATGCCGCCTCCACCGTGTCGCGGGACAGGCCCAGCGACTTTGCCAGTGCGCGCGACGCAGGCAGTGGCGCCCCCACCTCCAGCGCACCGTCGAGGATGAGTTGCCGGATGGCGCGCTGAATGCGCGCGTGCAGGGGCAAAGCGCCATGCGCTGGATCGAGCACCCAGGCTTTCACGGATTCGAGTTGCGCATGCTTGAACAATTGGCCGGTATCTCATCGAAAAATTGGCTGGGCACAGTATGCCATTTCAAGCCTATAAATCCGCACCATGGCCCGCTCCATGGGGCCACTTTCAGGAGCCCCGATCCCACATGCCGTCCCCACCGCCCGCCTCCTCTTCCCGCTGGTCCGATCTCGCCCATCCCATTGTCGCGGGCCTCATTTCCGTCATCGTCAACTACGGCGGTACCTTCATTCTCGTGTTCCAGGCGGCCAGGGTGGCAGGCCTGAGCCCGGAGCTGACGGCATCGTGGGTGTGGTCGATTTCGATTGGCGTGGGCGTCACGGGGCTCATGCTCAGCTGGCGGACGCGCGAGCCGATCATTACCGCCTGGTCCACGCCGGCAGCGGCGTTCCTGGTGACTGCACTGGCCACCACGCCCTATGCCGAAGCGGTGGGCGCGTACCTGATCTCCGCCGCGGCCTTTGTGGCGCTGGGGCTGTCAGGCTGGTTCGAGCGCTTGATCCGGCTGATTCCTCCTGGCGTGGCCGCAGGCTTGCTCTCGGGCATCCTGCTGCAATTCGGCATCCAGGCTTTCGGCGGCATGGGCATCGATCCGGTGCTGGCTGGCTTGCTGATCATGACGTATGTGGTGCTCAAGCGCTTCAGCGCACGCTATGCCGTCGTGGGCATCCTGGTGCTGGGCCTGCTCTTTCTGCTCATGCAGGACCGGGTGGACCTGTCGGGACTGAGCTTGAAGCTCGCCGCCCCGGTCTTCACCATGCCGGCGTTCTCGCTCAATGCGCTGCTGAGCGTCGCCTTGCCGCTGTTCCTCATCACGCTGACCGGCCAGTACATGCCCGGCATGCTGGTGCTGCGCAATGACGGGTTCAGGACCAGCGCCAATCCCATCGTGGCGCTGACCGGGCTCGGCTCGCTTCTGATGGCGCCGTTCGGTTCGCATGCCTTCAACATCGCCGCCATCACCGCAGCCATCGCCACGGGCCGCGAGGCGCACGAAGATCCGTCCAAGCGCTGGATCGCGGGCATCGCCGCAGGCGTGTGCTACATCCTCGTGGGCGTGTTCGGCGTGACGCTGGCGGCTGTCTTCATGGCATTCCCGGCAACCTTCATCACCACGCTGGCGGGGCTGGCGCTGCTGGGCACCATCGGCGGCAGTTTGGCCACCGCACTGGCCGATGCCAAGACCCGTGAAGCGTCGCTGATCACCTTCCTGGCCGCGGCGGCCAATATCACGCTGCTGGGCATCGGTGGTGCGTTCTGGGGCCTGGTGGTGGGCCTGGCGGCGCACGCCGTGCTCAATGGCACACTGCCGCGCCGCGGGCGCCCCGCCACCGCGGCAGCGGCCGCAGAGCCCGCGATCGTCAAGAGGGAAAGGAACCAGGCCAATGCTTGAGCCACCGGACACCCAGACCCGCCACGGCCGGCATGGCCGCTATCCGCAGGCAGCTTCCGTCGATGACTTCCGGCGCAACTTGGCGGCGGTGCGCGCCCGCATGGATGCCGCCTGCCGCCGCGCGGGGCGCGACCCGGCCGGGGTGCGCCTGCTGCCGGTGAGCAAGACCAAGCCCGAGTCCAGCCTGCGCCTGGCCTACGCGGCGGGTTGCCGCCTGCTGGGTGAAAACAAGGTGCAGGAAGCCTTCGGCAAATGGGAAGCCATGCAGGACCTGGCCGATCTGCGCTGGTCGGTCATCGGCCATCTGCAGACGAACAAGACCAGGCTGGTGGCACGCTTCGCCAGCGAGTTCCAGGCACTGGACAGTCTGCGCGTGGCCGAGGCGCTGGAGCGCCGCCTGCAGGCCGAGGGCCGCGCGCTGGATGTGCTCGTGCAGGTCAACACCTCGGGCGAGGCCAGCAAGTACGGCCTGTCGCCCGAGGACGTTCCGGCGTTCCTGCGCGCGCTGCCCGCTTTCCCCGCGCTGCGCGTGCGCGGGCTGATGACGCTCGCGCTGTTTTCGCCAGAGGCGGAGCGGGTGCGGCAGTGCTTCATTCTGCTGCGCACTCTGCGCGACCGCTTGCGCCAGAGTGCGCCCGCCCACATCGCCCTGGAGGAACTGTCCATGGGCATGTCCGGCGATTTCGAGATCGCCATCGAGGAAGGCGCCACGGTGGTGCGTGTCGGCCAGGCCATCTTTGGCGCCCGCCCCCTGCCCGACAGCCACTACTGGCCCGACGAGCCCAGCACCCAGGAGCCACGTCCATGAAAACCGCCATCGCCCTGCGCCATCTGCATTTTGAAGACCTGGGCACGCTCGAGCCGCTGCTGGCGGCGCGTGGCTATGCCGTGCGCTATCTGGACGCCATCACGGATGATCTGCACGCCGTGGACACGACCGCGGCGGATCTGCTGGTGGTGCTGGGCGGCCCCATCGGCGCTTTCGATGACCACATCTACCCCTTCATCCACGACGAGCTGGCGGTGATGCGTCAGCGGCTGCAAAGCCGGCGACCGCTGCTGGGCATCTGCCTGGGCGCGCAGCTGATTGCCCGCGCGCTGGGTGCGGGTGTTGCCAGCATGGGCATCAAGGAAATCGGCTTTGCGCCCCTGGTGCTGACCCCGGAAGGCGAGGCATCGCCGCTGGCGGCGCTGGCCCACATGCCCGTGCTGCACTGGCATGGCGACCGCTTCGACATTCCCGAGGGGGCAACGCGACTGGCGGGTACACCCACCTGCGCCAACCAGGCCTTCCGCATGGGACGCCACGTGCTGGCGCTGCAATGTCATCTGGAAGCCGACCCCCGCCAGATCGAGCGATGGCTGGTCGGCCATGCCTGCGAACTCGCGCAGGCGGGCATCGATCCGCGCGCATTGCGCGCCGAAGCGCAAGCCTTGCAACCCGGTTTGCCGCTGGCGGCACGGGCGGCTTTCACCGCCTGGCTGGACGGGATCGAGGCAGGCCTTCAGGAGGAGACTCCGTGAGAAAAACCCGGCATTCCACGGCATCTCGACCGCCATGAACCGGCCCGGCCTGGACCGACCCCGGGCCAGAAATGGATAGCCCCATTTCTGGCCCGGGACGCACGCCGCCGTCGCATGCGCCGAGGGCTGCGGGGCCCCTCAGTGCCTGTGCGAATGATGGGCATCCGGCACGTGGGCGTGGCGGTGCCGCACCGGACCGTGGACGTGCACATGGCTGTGCGGCCCCGCGGGCATGGGCTCATGGGCGTGCCCATGGTGACCGTCGTCATGGGTGTGGGCGTGCTCATGTTCCAGGAACTCGTGCGCATGCTCGTGGTGATGCGACTCCATCAAATGAACGGCTACCCCCAGCAGCATCAGCACGCCCCCCGGCAGCATGCCCCACCCCCCGGGGCGATCCCCCAGCATGAGCGCCAGCGCCGCGCCCATGAACGGAGCAAAGGCAAATACCGATCCCGTGCGTGCCGCCCCGAACGCGCGCTGTGCAAGCAGGTAGAAACGCAGGCTCAGGCCATAGCCGCTCGCACCCACGGCCAGAAGCCCCAGGGCGGGCCCCGCTGCGGGAGCGGGCTCGTCCGTCAGCCAGGCCAGCGCCAGCGTGGCGGTGACGCCCAGCACGGCCTTCGCCACCACGACCTGCCCCGGGTCACGCTCCGCCAGCGCACGTGACAGCGTGTTGTCCAGGCCCCAGGCTGCCGTGGCGCCCACAACGACCATCAGTCCCCAGAACTGGCTGCTGTTTCCGCTCTGCCCCTGGTCCAGCACGAGGGCGATCCCGCCGGCCAGCAGCAGTGCCACGGCCAGTCCCACTCTGCGGTCCATGGTTTCGCCGTAGAGGCGCCAGGCCAGCAAGGCCGTGAACAGCGCCTCCAGGGTCAGCATCAGCGACGCGCCGGTGCCGCTCGTGCGCTGCAGACCCCAGGCCAGGGCCACGGGGCCGATGATGGCGCCCAGCAAGGCCATCGCCAGCAGGCGCGGAAAGTCTGAACGCCGCAGGCGCGCCTCCCGCTCGGCGGGCTGGCGCAGCAGTGCGCCGATGAAGGCAGCGCCTGCATAGAGCAGCGCCGCCGTGGTGAACGGGCCAACGCCCAGGCCGAGTTTCTGCACCAGCGGCGTGCTGATGCCAAACAGGACGGCCGCCAGCAACGCAAGCAGGCCGCCCCGCAGGGCGGGAAGGGTGTGGGTCGGATCTTTCATCAGCGCTCCATTCTTGCCCATCGGCCCGATCGGCGCCCCCGCCCTGCTGGCATTCTTCTTTCTTTCCCGCCTCCAAAAAAGCTCCGGCCAGGGCGCTGTTCGCACCCGCAGCGCTGGCCCTTGCCTGCCATGTGTGGCTACAAGCTCGAGCCCCCATCGACGACCAACTGGACCCCGGTGATGTAGGACGAATCGTCCGAGGCAAGAAACAGCGCGGCCTTGGCGATGTCCCAGGGCGAACCCTGGCGCCCCATCGGGCATCGCGCATCACGGGCCCGGTGGCCGGCTGCAGCCTCTTCCGCGCCGCCGTACAGAGCGTCGGCATGGGGGGTGCGGATCATGCCGGGGATGATGCAGTTGCAACGCACCTGGTCCGCGGCATATTGCCGGGCAATGACACGGGTCATGTGGTTCAGGCCGGCTTTGGACGTGCTGTACGACAGAAACTGCATGGGACTCCACTTCAGGCTTGCCGTGGACGAGACATTGATGATGGAGCCCGACTTGCGGGCGCGCATCCCGGGCACCACAGCACGTGACGTGGCCATCGCTCCGCGAAGGTTGATCTCCATGACCCGGTCCCAGTCCTCATCCTTCACCTCCAGGAGGTCGCCCTGCATTTCAATGCCCACGTTGTTGTGCAACACGTCGATGCGCCCGTGCTGCGACAGAAGCTGGCGCACGACATCGTTCACTTGCGCCGTGTCGGTGACGTCCATCTGCACGGCCTGGGCGCGGCCGGATTCCCCGTGAATCATCTTTGCAGCGAGCCCGGCGGCGTCCAGCGAGCGGTCTGCACAAACCACGATCGCGCCTTCCCGCGCGAAGGTGAGCGCACACGCGGTCCCATTGCCCACCTGCCCTGCGTCCGTGAAGTCCTTGCGCAGGGTACCGGCACCCGTGACGAGCACCACCTTGTCTTTCAGTTTCATAGCCCATCCTGTGAGGAAACGTTTCCTCTCATGCTATGCCAACCTCGTCATGGAGCGGATGGGGATAACCCCACGGTCTCGCGGCTCGCTGGGTGAATTTGTGCAACGGGCCTATTGCCTTAGGGGAATTTCAGAAATCAACACCTGTCGGCATGGCAGGGTAAACCCCGGTCAACCCTTTGGCAGAATCTGCGCAAAATAGCGCAAACGTTTCCACAACAAGGAAAAGGACCCATGACCAACGAAGAGTTGCGCCAGGCGCGCATCCAGACCGTGCGAGACCACATGGCGCTGGAGTGCACCCAGGACTGGGACGGTGTCATCGACACCTTCGAGCACCCGCGGTATGAGATGTATGGCAATGGCGCTGTCTACGACGGCGAAGAGCAGGTTCGCGCCTACTTCCACGCTTCGCGCCAGGCCTTCCCGGACCAAGCCAACGAAGTCATCGCCATCGCCGCCGACGATGCACAGAACACCGTGCTGGTGGAGTTCTTCCTTTTCGGAACTCACCTGGGCGAGTTCCGCGTGCGCGACAGGACGTTTGCGCCGACCGGCAAGAGCTTCAAGGTGCGCATGGCGGCCACGTTCCTGTTCAAGCCGGGCTCGGCGAAAATCATCTGCGAGCGCCCCTACACCTCGCCGGACCTCAAGCTTCAGCAACTCGGGCTCCTGTAGGTGCAACACCCACCCCTTCAGGCCGGCGCGCTAGATGGTCGCGCACGACTCCCGCTCGATGAGCCGCATCTCCACAACGGCCGAACGGGGGCCTGTGGATTCGTCTCGCATCTGGGAGAGCAGCAGCGAGGAGATGTCGCCCGACAACGCCTTGATGTCCCAGGCCAGCGAGGTGATGGACGGGCTGTGCAGTTCCGAGAAGTCCGAGTCGCCGATGGATATCACGCTCACGTCTTTCGGGATGGCCCGCCGAGCGCTGCGTATCGCGGCCAGGACGCCCGCCAGAATCTTCGTGCCCAGGCACAGGAAGGCCGTGGGCCGCTCTCCCGGCATGTTCAGGAGCATCTGGGCCCGCTCGGGAGGAAAGTTCATCGACGAATCCGCCAGGCAAATCAAGCTGGGGTCGAAGCCTATGGACGCTTCCACGAGGCAGTCCTGATAGGCCCGGATCCGGTCCTTGATGGGCTGGATCTGGCTGCCCGGTGTCAGAAGGGCGATGCGCCGGTGGCCCCTGGCAATCAGATAGCGCATCGCGGAGCACGTGCCCTGGTAGTGGTCGACCTTCACCGAACTCAGTGCGTTTCCTCCATCGCGGTCGAACAGAATTGTTGGCGTGCCTTTGATTTCAGACACCAGGTGCGCGATGGAGTCGGTTTGGCACGGGCCAAGAATGATGCCGTCGACCTCTCGGCTCTTGAACAGGCGCACGAGGTTGACTTCGGTCGAGATGTCGTTGTTGGAACTGGCGACAAAGCAGGCGTAGCCACTTTCGGACAGGCTGCGCTCGAGTGTCTTGACCAGGCGGCCGTAGAACGGATTGGAGATGTCGCTCACGATAACGCCCACCGCATGGCTCTGCTTGGAACGCATGGCCCGCGCAATCGCATTGGGCTGGTAACCCAGGCGCGCCGCAACCTCCTGAACCTTTTTCACCGTGTCTTCACTGACACGGCCCGCCCGGTTCATGGCCCGAGATGCGGTGCTGATCGAAACGCCCGCCACGCGAGCCACATCGTGAATGCTAACTGCTGCCATCGAATCCGCCGTCCGTTCAAATCATTCAATCGCCGCAATTTTACGCCTATTTTTAGTTTTTGCGGAAACGTTTCTTCATATTAACGCGGACAGGATACCCCATGGCAACCCCCACCTCGCTGACCCCACAAGATGAGCTGCTCACGGTCAATATCAGGAACATGGACTATTTCCCGGGCGGAGCACCGGGCTCGGAAATCATTCCGCTCTTTCTCGACCGGGAAAATGGAATATGGGTGCTTTATGGGAAATTCGCCCCTGGCACCAGGCTTCCAAAGCACTTCCACACGGGTACGGTGCACTTTTTCACCACCAAGGGGCAATGGAACTACGTCGAGTACCCCCAGAACCCGCAGACCGCCGGGAGCTACCTCTATGAGCCGGCGGGCTCCATCCACACTTTTTGCGTGCCTGACGACGCACCGGAGCCGGCGGAAGGATTCATGGTCGTTCACGGAGCCAATGTGAATTTCGATGGCGAGGCCTTCATGAATGTCCGCGATGCAGGGGCCATCGAAGACGGGATATTGAATTATGCAAGGACACAAGGGCATTCCATACCCGCATATATCTCACCCAGGGCTGCCGGATACAAAAACAGATAATCCCGGCCTGATTTTCAACCGCAAAAGGAGACATGATATGAAGTCGCGCAGAAACGTTCTGAAAACCACTGCGGCGGTCGCCGCCTCGGTGTTTGCTCCTGCCCTGTCATGGGCGCAAGCCAAATGGACGGCGAAAAAGCCGATTCAATTGATTGTTCCTGGCCAGGCGGGGGGCAACTCCGACATCTTTGCCCGACTGATCTCCAACGCCATCGGCAATGCCCTGGGCCAACCCATCGTGGTGGACAACAAGCCTGGCGCCTCGGGAACCCTGGCATCGGGCATTCTGAGCAAGTCGCCAGGAGACGGCCACTACCTGCTGGCCGCCAGCAGCGACACCCATACCATCTACCCGCACTTCTTCAACAATCCGAACTTCCGCCCCGAAGGCCACGTCCCCGTGGCCGTGCTGTGCTTCGTGCCGTTCGCGCTGGCCGTGCGCAAGGACCTGGACGTGAAGGACGTTGGCGAATTCATCGCGCTCGCCAAGCGCCAGCAAGTGAGCTTCTCGACCTGGGGCGTGGGCACCACCGGCCAGGCCGCCATGATGCTCTTCGGCCGCGCCGCCGGCACCAGGGAGATGCTGCACGTGCCGTTTACCGGCAGCGCTCCGGCTATTCAGGCGCTGATGGCTGGCCAGGTGGATGCCATGATGGGCGCCGTTCCACTGATTTCATCGGCACGCGCACACCTGAAGCCGCTGGCGGTCATGTCCAGGAACCGATCGCCGGCGATGCGCGATGTCCCCACGATGGACGAGGCAGGGCTGGTCATCAACGAGACCAAGGAGTTCTGGGTGGGCATCATGGCGCCGCCCGGAACCCCCGCCGATGCCGTGCACACCATCGCCGACGAGGTGCGCAAGGCGATGGCCCTTGCGGCCGTGAAGAGCCGCATCGAAGAGCTCGGTGCCATCGCCGAATTCGTCGGGCCGGAGGACTTCAAGAAGGTCATCTCCCACGAGTTCGCCCAGTGGGCCCGGATTGCCCGTGAAGCGGGTGTGACGCGCCAGAACATTGGCTAGGTGCACGCATGTCGTCATCCGTGCTTTTCCTGCGATGAAACAGCTCCACCTGGGCAACACCACGGTCGACAAGGTCGTGGAAATCGACAATTTCTGGGTAGACCCCACTTGGCTCTATCCCAACATTGAACCGTCAGCGGTCTTGAAACACCAGGAGGCCTTGGGCCCGACGTTGATTCACCCAGAGACGAAGAAACTCAACCTGAGCTTTCACAGCTATCTGGTGCGCACGGGGACGGCCAATATCCTGGTGGACACCTGCAACGGAAATCACAAGGACCGGCCCCGCGCGAAGTGGCAGCACATGTTCAAGTCGCAGGAGTACTTGCGCAATCTGGCACGCCTGGGCCTGGGCCCCGAGGACATCGACATGGTTCTGTGCACCCACCTCCACACCGACCACGTGGGGTGGAACACCGTGCTCAGCGACGGCCGATGGACGCCGACTTTTCCCCGCGCAAAGTACATCTTTGCACGGGAAGAGTTCGAACATTTCCTTCGGCAGCACCAAAGCGGGCCGGAATTTCCGGTGGGCCAGGGCTCCTTCCTGGACAGCGTGCTGCCGGTCGTGGAGGCAGGGCAGGCCCTGTTGGTCGACTCCAACCACACGGTGGATGGAGACCTGGCCAAAGGCGTCTGGTTCGAGGATGCCAAAGGGCATACGCCAGGCCACGTCACGGTCCATGTGCAGGACAACGGACAGCACGGGGTCATGACGGGCGACATCTTCCATCACCCCATCATCTTCCTGGAGCCCGGGCTCATCAACACCGGCGACTGGAACCCCACGCTGGCGCGGGAGACGCGGCAACGGCTTTGTGAGCGATTTGCCGACACATCGTCCGTCCTGCTGACGATGCACTTCCCCGCGCCGACCGCCGGCCGCATCCATTCATGCAGTCACGGCTTCAAGTTCAAGTACCTCAGCTGACGGGCCAGTGCAACCCCAAAAAGGAGACAACCGATGACGAAGACATTCAAGCTATCTCGCGTTCTTGCCGGCCTCGTGATGCTGGCGAGCGTGGCGGCCCTTGCGCAAGGCAAGGACTATCCCCACCGTCCCATCAAGCTCTTGCTTCCCTTGTCCGCGGGCAGCGGCGGCGACGCCCTGGGCCGCCTGGTCGCCGAAGCGATGGGCAAGCGCTTGAACGGATCGTTCTTCGTTGAAAACAGGGTGGGGGCCGGCGGCACCATCGGGGCCGCCCAGGCGGCCAAGTCGCCGAGCGACGGATACACCATCACGATGGGAGGCATGACGTCCCACATCATTGCGCCGGCCGTCTATGCGAAGCTGCCCTACGACCCCGTGAAGGACTTCACTCAAATTGGCCGCATCGGTACCGCAGGGGTCGTGGTGGTTTCCACGATGGCATTTCCCGCCAAGGACCTCAAGGGGCTGGTCGCGCACTCCAAGACCCTCGACAAACCGCTTCAGTACGCGACCTGGGGTCATGGTTCCACCGGTCACCTGTGTGGCGAAGTCATGGTTCAGAAAGCGGGAGCGAAATTCGACCACATCCCCTTCAAGTCTTCGTCCGACCTGGTCACAGGCCTTCTGGGCAACCACATCAACGTGGCGGTGCTCGACATGGGCACCGCGTCGCCCCTCGTGAAAGCAGGCAAGATCCGGGCGCTGGGCATCTGCGGAACACGCTCGCCCAGCATGCCGGACGTGGGGACCTACCCGGACCAAGGCATTGATTTCAAGAGCGAGCTCAGCTGGGTGCTGTTGGCCCCCGGGGGGTTGCCGGCGGAGTTGACGCTCAAGCTCACGGAGGCGCTGAAAGAATCGTTGGCGGACAAAGGCGTTGCGGACCGGATGCTGGAACTCGGAATACAGCCGGCCTACCTGCCGCCAGCGCAACTGCGCCAGCTGATGGCCGAAGACGTGGCAACCTGGAAGCAGGTGGCGGAAGCCGCGAACGTGCTGCCAAACTGAGCGCCACGCCCACATTCCTGCCAAGGCGGCGGATGCGGGCCGATTCTGCGAGTTGGCTCACTCGCGGGAAGCTGGGGACCACGGCGCAGGAGCGGTCACCGCACTCGCGGCCTATCGCCGCTGGCAAGGATGCGCTGCACCAACAAAAAGGGCTCCCAAAGGGAACCCAGTTTGCTTGTCATCAGTGCGGGTCTGTTCAAAACACTCCCCATGGCAGCGGCACCCGCGAAGTGCCGCCACCATGGGAAGGCCCGCAACTGCGTCAATTCAATTACATGGCGCTGAATTCGCCCGAAGGGATCTGGCCGGTGCGCACGGCTTCGGCAGCCTGGGCACGCACTGCGGCGCGGTCGGCCGTGGACTTGTAGGTCACCACACGCGAACCGGCGGGCTCGATGGAGCGGGTCTGTGCCACGGTGGCGGCTTCGGCTTGCACTTCGGCGCGCGTGCGGTTCGTCTCGAACTTGGTGGCGAACTGCGAAGCATCGGCTTCATCGGCCTGGGCACCGAAAGAAGCGAAAGCAGCCACAGCGGCGATGGAGAGGAAACGTGCGGTCGTGTTCATGATGAAAATCCTTGAAGTTAAAAAAGCGTCTCAAAAAAGCCGGGACAAAAACCATTTCTGAACCGGGTTCGGTGAGTCGCCTTGCGGGTTCGGCTCATCGATGGGTTGAACTGTACGCCTGGGGTATCCAAAGAAAAACCACCTGGTCGCGAACTAACTGTTCCAGTATTGAGAACAATCGAAAAGGAGCGCAGCTCCCCAGACCATTCTCAACAGCAAGCCGAACATCAACGCCTCGCCCTCCCATGTCCAGGCCCGCCTCAGTCGAGGGACACACTGGCGCTCTTGACGATGGCCTGCCAGCTTTTCAGGTCGTTGGCCAACAAGGTGGCCAGTTCTGCCGGCGTGGAGGCGACGGGCTCCGCACCTTGTTCTTTCAAACTCCGCACGACAGCGGGATCTGCCAGCACTTCGTGAAGCGCCTGGTTCAGGCGGCCAAGGATCGGGGCAGGCAGCCCCTTGGGCGCAAAGACGCCGAACCAGGAGTCCACGACCATGTCTTTCAGGCCGCCCTCCCTTGCGGTGGGCAACTGAGAAAAAACAGGGGATCGCTGAGCGCCGGTGACGGCGATCGCTCGCAACTGGCCCGATTTGATGAAAGGCAGTGCGGTGGGTATGGTTGAAAACATGACCTGTGTCTGGCCCGCCATCAAATCCGTCAGCGCGGGAGCGGCGCCTTTGTAAGGCACATGGGTCATGGAAATGCCGGCCTGCTGCGACAGCATTTCCCCCGCGAGGTGAAAGATGCTGCCGGGCCCGGCCGAACCATAGTTCACTTTGCCCGGATGGGCCTTCGCATAGGCCACCAGTTCAGGCAAAGTCTTGATCGGAAGTGTCGGGTTGACGACCACCACGTTGTTGACACGCGCCACGAGCGACACCGGATCAAAGCTGTTCACGGGATTCCAGGACAGCTTTTTATACAGCGATGGATTGATCGCATTCGTTCCGTTGTAGCCCATCAGCAAGGTGTAGCCATCGGCCTTGGCGTTGGCGACTGCCGCCGCGCCGATGTTGCCGCCAGCACCGCCACGGTTGTCGACGATCACGGGTTGGCCCAGCTTCTTGCCCAAACCATCCGCCACGATGCGGCCGAGGATGTCGGTGGTCCCACCCGCCACGAAGGGCACCACGAGGGTGATGGGCTTGTTGGGGTAGTCCTGCGCACAGGCAAGTTGCGTGGCGAGCGGCAGTGCAACTGCCAGAGCGGCCTTGGCGGTCGCGGTGAGAACGGATCGGCGAGATGTAGCGTGCATGGTTTGTCTCCTATGGATGTGGCGAGTCCTCGGGCCGCGAGGAGGCGGCCCGAGCTCGGGTTTTCGCGAAAGTGGGAAAGGTCGTCTAGAACGACGCCTCGGCCTGCATGGACACCGCGCCGTCCGGCTGCGCAGTCCACAGCGTCAGGCCATCGCCGCTGGAAGCCGCATTGACGGTCAGCGGGGTGCCGAGCAGATTGGGCTGCACGCCGCGGTAGCGGAATTGCCGGAGCGGCCGCGTCCCCAGTCGTGCCGCCAGCCCCGCCAGGAGGGTGGCCTGCAGCGGTCCGTGCACGACCAGGTTGGCATAGCCCTCGACGTTGCGGCAGTAGTCCAGGTCGTAGTGGATGCGATGGCCGTTGAAGGTGAGCGCCGAGTAGCGGAACAGCACCGTGGAGGTCGCCTCGAAAGGTTCGCTGTGGCTCGGTGCCGGCATGGCCACCGCGGCGGCGCGCGTCGTGCCAGGCGGCGTGGGTTGCTTGTAGACGATGTCGTGGTCTTCGGTGATCGCCACCGTTTGGCCATCGAGAATCTCGTGCCGCACCGTGACGAAAACCAGGTCGCCGCTGCGGCCGCGCTTGTGCTCGACCGAGGTGACGGCGGAGCGCTTGCGCACCGTGGTGCCCAGCGCCACCGGTGCGTGGAACGCGAGGCGACCGCCTGCCCACATCCGGTTCGCCAGGGGCACCGGAGGCAAGAACCCACCCCGGGCCGGATGGCCATCGCGGCCGAGTTCGCTGGCGGGAAGCCCTTCCAGGAAATACAGCCAATGCCACAACGGCGGCAGCGGCGTGCCTTCGGCGAATTGCGCCTGCGGCAGCCCCAGCGTGGCGGCCATGAGGCGGGCATGGCGTACCGACAGCGTGTCTTCTGCGACAGACTCCCGGCCCATCCAGGTTCGAAGGAAATCCAGATCGATGGCGCTGCCATCCGAGGTGTTCAGTGTGCTCATGGAGTGATCTCGTGTCATGCGGGAAGGAATTCGGCGCGCACGGCGGCGCCGTGCTGGTCCAGACCTGGCGCGGCCGTGAAGCGCCCGCTGTCCCAGGGGGCGCGGACGGGCGGTGCGACCAGGTCGAGTTCCTTGTCGCCGACAGCCATGGGCCAAGTGCGCAGCGCGGGGTGCCGGGCCATATCGGCAACGGATCGCACCTGGCCGTAGGCGGTGTTGGCGACCTGCAACTGCTGCAAGGCCTGCGCAAGATCCAGTTCAGCGAACCTCTGGGCGATGAGTGCGTTGATTTCCAGGCGGTTCTGCACACGCAGGTAGTTGCTGCTGAAACGCTCGTCCTGCGCCAGCGCGCCCTGCCCCAGGAAGGATTCGCAGAAGTTGTGCCATTCGCGCTCGTTCTGGATGCTGATGACCACGCTGCCACCATCGCGCGTGGCGTAGGCCCCGTAGGGGGCGATGGAGGGGTGCTGCAAACCCTGGCGCGTGGGAGCGCCGGCACCGTAGATCGCGTGCACGTACGGCACCGTCATCCAGTCGGCGGCGCCATCGAAGAGCGAGACGGAGATGCCGCAACCCTTGCCGGTGCGTGCGCGCGAGGCCAGGGCGGAGACGATGCCGATCGTCGCATTGAGGCCGGCACCGATGTCGCAGATCGACACGCCAATGCGACCGCACGCCTCGGGGGAGCCAGTGATGCCCGCCAGGCCGCTCTCGCATTGCACCAGCAGGTCATAGGCCTTGAGCGTGCTGGCGGGCCCCTCGGCGCCATAGCCGCTGATGTCGCAGGTGATGAGCCGGGGGTGGCGCACGCGCAGTGCGTCGCTGTCGAGCCCGGCGCGGGCCAGCGCCCCCGGAGCGAGGTTCTGCACGAAGACATCGGCCTTCGCCAGCAAGGCGTCGAGCACCGCGCGGTCATGCGGCTGCTTGAAGTCCAGCGCCACGGATTCCTTCCCGCGGTTGGTCCAGACGAAGTACGAGGCCTCGCCGTTGGCCGCACGGTCGTAGCCACGCGCGAAGTCGCCTTCGGGGCGTTCGATCTTGATGACCCGTGCGCCCATCTCGACCAGCCTGCACGTTGCGAGCGGTGCCGCCAGGGCTTGCTCCATGGCCACGACAAGAAGACCTTCGAACGGTTTTTTTGAAGGGGCGGTCGACGCCAAGGAGGTTGAAAGCAGTTCGGTGTTCATAGGCCGAAGTTTCAAACTCTGCGTCTCTGCCAACAAGCGAGTTTTTCCAAACCCAGCCTTCGTCTCGCGCGAACGCTCTTTGTACATACTAGGCGCTACTAAAGCTCCTGTGCGGGATCAATTCATGCGCTACGACTTGATGGATCTGAGAGTGTTTCTGGCCGTGGCCGATGCACAGAATCTCTCCCGCGGCGCCGCCCGCTGTTTTCTGGCACCGTCTTCAGCCAGCCTGCGCCTCAGGGAGCTTGAGGAAGCCGTCGGGACACCACTCTTCAAACGCCATGCCCGCGGAATGGAACTCACGCCGGCTGGAGCCGTCATGCTGGAACACGCCCGCCGGTGTATTGCTCAGCTCGAACAGATGCATGCCGACCTGGCGCCATTCGCTGATGGAATTCGAGGCCACATCACCCTGTTCGCCAACAACAATGCCATCAGCAGTCACCTGCCTGGCGATCTGGCGCGATTCTTCGCGCGCCATCCATCGGTGCGCATCACCCTGGAGGAGCGGCCGAGCCTGGACATCGTGACAGCCGTCATGGCAGGGCGCGCCGATCTCGGGGTCGTGGCCGTCGAACAACCGCACTCGGAACTGCGCTACCTGCCTTACCGAGAAGACGAACTGATTTTGCTCGTGCCACGTTCCAGCCCGCTGGCGGGACGCGGCAGCATCAATTTCGGCGCGTGCCTGAGTGAGCCTTTCGTCAGCCTTCAGTCCGGCATGGCCCTGCACACATTTCTGGCCAATCACGCGGTGGCGCTGGGCGGCAAATTGGATATCCGGGTGCAGGTATCGGGCTACCGCGCCATCGCGCAGCTCGTGGCCTCCGGGGCTGGCATCGGCGTCGTGCCACGCTCAGCGCTCCAGGATGCTGACCTGCAGCACCTGGCAGTGCTTGATATCAAGGAAACCTGGGCCATGCGCCATCTGCAGATATGCCTTCGGGAGCAGACCCTGCGCAGCCCTTTCGTTGCGCAGTTCATCGACACACTGTGCGAAGGAAACGCAAGCTCCTGATCACGGGCACCCGGCGGCCACGGGTTCATGCATGCTGGACACTGTCCAAGCGACTGCTCAATGTGACCTGGCGGTGGCCAGCCCGGCCGCAGTTCTCATGGATGTTGCCGGAAGGCCTTGGCGCAGACACGGCGTCAGCGACCATCTGGTCCAGTTTCACGAGCAGCTCTTGCGAAGTGGTTGCGACGATGTGCCCGGCATCGGTCGGTACCAGCCCCCCCTTGCGGCGATAGAAGAGCACAACGCCCAGGCGCTCCTCAAGAATCCTCAAGCGACGGCTGGCACACATGACCGACATGTGGCACAGCGGAGACGCATGCGTCAACGAACCTGTTTGCGCGCAGGCGACCACCAGCCGCAGGGACAACAGGTCCAGCCGAGCCATGTTGGTGGAGGGCGCCGACACCTTCTTCACCGATGCGACTTCATTCGCATTGCGCGACATTCACGCCGCATCCAGGGCTGTTTCGCGGGCAGCGCGCATGCATGGCGCCTGGCGCGCGCCCCACGCCGAAAATGCGGATGGCATATCTCATGGCTCCGTTCAACGGGAAAGGGCACTCCAGGACCTCTACAGAATCAACAACGCTCGGAAGTCATTGACATTGGTATGGGTGGGCCCGGTGACGAAAAGATCCCCGAGCGCCGAGAAGTAGCCGTACGCGTCATTTCTCTCCAGGTGATCGGCCAGCGTGAGGCCAGCCCCGCGGCCACGGGCGATCGTGTCGGGCATCACGAAGGCCCCCGCGTTGTCTTCAACACCATCGATTCCATCGGTGTCGGCTGCCAGCGCCCAAACGCCTGGCTCCCCCTGAAGAGCGTGGGCTAGCCCCATGCAGAACTCTCCCGCTCTCCCACCTCGGCCACGCAGGCTGCCAGCAGGTTGGGACCTGACCGTGACCGTGGTCTCTCCGCCAGAGAGCAGCAGCAACGGGCTCGTTCTGGAGTTGCCATCGCGCAGGGCATATCTTGCCAACGCAGCATGCACTTTGCCTACCTCCCGCGACTCGCCCTCGATGTCGTCGGAGAGGATGCGCGTCTCCATGCCCAGGCGGCGCGCTTCCTCGGCGGCTGCCAGCAATGATTCGTGGGGCGTGGCAATGAGGTGCACGCTGTTCCGCGCAAAACGCTTGTCTCCCGGCTTTGGGGTTTCCAGCTTTCCCTCGGCCAGGGCTGCGTGGACCGCCTCAGGCACCGCGATGGAGTAGCGGGCCAGGATGTCGAGTGCGTCACGACAGGAGGTGGCGTCCTCCACCGTGGGGCCGCTGGCGATGACCGAAACGTCGTCGCCGAGCACGTCGCTGATCGCGAGGGTGACGACCTGCGCGGGCCAGCATGCCGCAGCCAGCTGCCCGCCCTTGAGGCGCGACAGGTGTTTGCGGACACAGTTCATCTCCCGGATGTCGGCGCCACTTTCCAGCAGCTCCTTGTTGATGCGTTGCTTGTCGGCCAGATCGAGTCCGGCGACCGGGAGGGTGAGCAGCGCCGAGCCACCACCCGATATCAGGCAGACCACGAGGTCGTCCTCGCAGAGGCCCCGGGTCATTGCATGGATGCGCACGGCGGCGGTCCGGCTTGCTTCGTCAGGTACGGGATGAGAGGCTTCCATGATCTCTATGCGTTCCGGCAATCCCTTCGGGCGCGGCGGGGTGTGGCCATATCGCGTGACCACCAGCCCGCTCATTGGCGCACCCTCGGGCCACGCCGCCTCCAACGCGTGCGCCATCGCCCCTGCTGCCTTTCCGGCTCCCAACACCAGCGTGCGGCCTTTCGGGGCAGGAGGTAGATGGGCCGCCAAGGTCTCCGACGGCTGTGCGCGCCGCACCGCCACCCTGAAGAGGCGCTCAAGAAGCGCTCGGGGGTCGGCAATCGGGTTCACGCTGCAGTCCCCACCACGTTGACGGGCTCACCACGGACAAACGCCTCCAGGTTGTCGACGAGCTGGTCTGCAAGGCCCTGGATGGCTTCCTGGGAAGCCCAGGCGACGTGCGGGGTCAGGATGAAGTTCGGCAGGTCCAGGAGCGCCATGAAGGGGTGGTCGGCTGGCGGCGGCTCGGCGGAGACGACGTCGAACGCCGCTCCGGAAATCTGCCCGCCGCGCAGGGCGGCGGCCAACGCTGCCTCGTCCACCAGGCCGCCCCGTGCCGTGTTGACGATGAGCGGCTTGCGCGCCATCTTGGCGAACTCTTCGGCGCCCAGCATGTTGTGGCTCTGAGCGTTCAGCGGGCAATGGAGCGTGATGATGTCGGAACGCGCAAGGACGTCGTCGAATGGGGTGTAGAGGCTGCCCTGGCCAGAACGGCCCTTGAAGGCCGAGAAGAGCACCTTCATGCCGAGCGCGCGCCCGATGGCCGCCACCGCATTGCCAAGCACGCCGTCGCCCACGATGCCCAACGTGGAGCCGGCGAGGTCGCGCACGGGGTAGTCGAAGTAGCAGAACTGGCCTGACTGCTGCCACCGGCCAGCCTTCACCGATTCCCGGTAGGCACAGATGCTCCGCCGGAGCGCGAACATCAGCGCAAAGGTGTGCTCGGGAACTGTGTTTCCAGCGTAGTTGCGGATGTTGGTGACCGTGATGCCATGCTGGGCGCATGCCTTCAAGTCGATGTTGTCGGTTCCGGTGGCCGCCACGGCCACCAGCTTCAGCCTGGATGCCTGCTGCAGGGCCTGGGCGCCGAGCTTCACCTTGTTGGTGATGACGATGTCGGCGTCCGCGATGCGCTGCGCCACCTCGCCAGGCTGCGTGTTTTCGTAGCTCACGAGCTCATGCTCGAACAAAGGTGCGCGCAGAGTGGTGTCAGGGGACAGCGTGGAACGGTCAAGGAATGCAATCTTCATGGCGGTCCTGGCAGCGGCCAGCTTAGTAGTGGAGGCGAATAGGAATGTGGAAACGCAAAAATCAGCTGTCCCCCATTGCAGGGACAGCTGACGAGAGGGTCTACGTCGAGAGAGGCAAAGGTCTAGTCAACAACCGCCCCCGACGCCTTGACGATGGGTGCCCATCGGGCAATGTCTTCCTGCAGCAGCTGCGCAAGCCGTGTCGCCCCCCCGCTCAGCGGCTCGACGCCTGCAACCTTGAATCGCTCCAGCACATCGGGGGCGGCGACCGCGGCGGTGACCCATTGGGTCAGCTGGGATACCACGGGTGCTGGCGTGCCACGTGCCGCGAACAGGCCTACCCAGAGGTCTCCGACGTAGCCAGGAACCACTTCGCTGATGGAGGGCACGTCGGGAAGCGCGGGAGACCGCTTGGCGGAACTCACGCCCAGGGCGCGCAGCTTGCCGCTCTTGATGAACTCGATGCACGAGGGCAGGCTGGCGAAGGCCACGGGGACCTGTCCACCCATGACGTCGGTCAACGCAGGTGCCACACCGCGGTACGGAACATGCTGCAGCGGCACGCCCGTGCTCGTGGAAAGCATGGCCCCCAGGAGGTGGTTCAGCGAGCCGTTGCCCGCGGAGGCGTACTGAATCTCTTCCTTGCTGGCGCGAGCCACCTTGATGAAATCGGCCAGGTTCCTGGCGGGAAAGGATGCATTCACCACCAACACGTTGGGCACGACGCCCACGGGGGCGATGGGCTCGAAGTCCTTGACCGGGTCGAATGGCACCTTTTTATACAAGGCAGGGTTGATGGCCTGTGTGCTGCTGATGGTCAACAGCAAGGTGTAGCCATCCTTGGGCGCGCGCGCAGCGAAATCGGTGCCGATGTTCCCGCCGGCGCCGGGACGGTTGTCCACGATGATCCGCTGGTTGCTCAGCTCGCTCAGCTTCTGGGCCAGGATGCGGCCGACCGTGTCGTTGGTGCCACCGGGCGCCTGCGGCACGACGATGGTCACCGGCTTGGACGGGTATGTATCGGCAAAGGCATTCAAGCCCAGCAGGCCCGTTGCGGCCAGGACGCTGAACTCGCGGCGTGTTGGATTCATGGTTGTCTCCTGTATTTCTGGTGTGGGGAACGGGGTTCCTAGAGCTGCGCGAGCAGCTCCTGGGCACGGAGGTACACGGGCTTGTCGACCATGGCTTCATCGAGCTTGATGGCTCCTTCTCCGCGGGCGAACGCCTCGTCAAAGGCATCCACCACTCGCTGGGCCCGCTGGATTTCGTCGGCGGTCGGCGTGTAGCACTCGTTGACCACATCGACGAACTTGGGGTGCACGACGACGGCCCCCCGAAATCCCAGCCCGCGGGCACGCAGCACCACGGCACTGAAGTCCTCGGGAGTACCAAGCTCGGCAATCGATGCAATGAAGCCGATGGGTTGGATCCGGGCCGCACGTGCCGCGGTCAGGACGGCCATGCTGGGATAGAGCAATGCGTCGGCGGTCGGGAGGCCTCTGCAATCGAGCGAGTAGTCCTCACTGCCGAGCATCATCCCCATCACGCGGGGCGAAGACGCCGCGATGTCGTGGAGATGCGGCAAGGCCGCCGCGCTTTCAATCTGCAGGAGAAAGCGCACATGCCCCGGTGGCACCGACGCCGCTGCTTCCAGGTCCGTGACCATCTGCGCGATGATCTGAACGTCGCGTGCATGCTCCACCTTCGGGAGCACGATGATGTCCAGGCCGGGCAACACCGCGGATTTCAGGTCCACGACCGCGGTGAGCCAGTCGCCGTTGATGCGCACGGCGGCCAGCTTGTTCACCGCCTTCAGACGGCCCATCGAATCCGCGAGCCGCTCACGGGCAACCGGTCGCTGGGAAGGGTGGGTTCCATCCTCGAGGTCCAGGATGACAGCGTCGCTGGACTTGGTGACGGCGCTCCGCAGCAGCTTCTCATTGGCTGCCGGAACGAAGAGGAAAGAGCGGACAGTTTTCATGGCATCAAGTGGGTTGTGCGGCTGCAGCGGGACCTGCTTCGGCAGACGGCTTGGCGGCGCCAAACCAGGCGGTGTTGTCTTGGCCGAGCGCAGGCGCGCCGCGGCGAATAGGGGGGCGCTGCCCATTGATGCGGTAAGGCGCCGCATGGACGGATACCGTCCGGCCATCTGGAGCGACCTGGTCGACCAGAAGCTGGCTTTCGGCGATATAGGGATGCTCCAGCAGGTCCGCGATGTCACAGACCGGGCCGGCAGTGATGTCCCGCACCGCGAAGAACTCCAGCGCCTCCGGCAGCGTGAGTTGGGTGATGTGCCCCTGGATGAGCGCATCCAGGGCGTCTATGTTCTTCAGCCGCGCCTCATGGGAGGAAAACCGCGGGTCCTGAAGGCCTTGCGGGTAGCCGATGCCTTCGAACAAGCGGGCCAGCGTGCCCTCCATGCCGGCCGACAAGGCCACCCACTTCTCGTCGCGGGTCTTGTAGACGTTGCGCGGTGCATGGGTGGGCGAACGGCTGCCCGACCGCGGCGTCGACTTGCCCGTCAGCTGGAACTCCGCTGCCTGGGGCCCGAGGATGGAGAACAGCGGTTCGAACAACGACAGGTCAATCTCCTGGACCGATGCGTTCGCATTGCCACGCTGGCCATGGAGCGCGGCGAGCGCCAGCGCGGCGCCGTAGATGCCGGCCACGGAATCGGCCATGGCGAAGGGTGGAAGCACCGGCGGCAGGTCGGCGAAGCCATTCATGGCCGCGAAGCCGCTCATGGCTTCAATCAGCGAGCCGAAACCACCCTTGCTTGCAAACTGGCCCGTCTGGCCCCAGCCGGAGATGCGAACCACCACCAGCTTCGGGTTCAAGGCATTGAGCCGGTCCTTGCCGAGTCCCATGCGCTCCAGCGTGCCAGGGCGGAAGTTCTCGACCAGGATGTCGGCATCGGCCAGGAGAACCGTCAGCCTGGCCATGTCGTCCCCGGTGCGCAGGTTGAGCTCGACGCTGTCCTTGTTGCGGCTGTACGCGAGCCAGTAGGTGCTCATGCCTTCGCGCTGCCAGGCGCGCAGCTCGTCGCCCTTGCGCGGCGGCTCCACCTTGATGACCGTGGCGCCGAGGTCTGCGAGCACGTGGGTCAGCATGTTTCCAGACACCAGGCGCGAGAGGTCGACGACTTTCACCCCCGACAGGGGTTGCGTGCCGCCACGGGCCGAAGAGTGGTTTTGTGGGTTCATCAGTAGCTCCTGGGGCAAGTCTCTGTTTTCAGCTGATATCTGTAAAATACATTCGACATCTACTGGATATCGCAAAAATCAATATCAATGGAACTGCGCCAACTTCGGTACCTGATTGGGGTCTGTGAGGCGGGGGGCGTGCTGGCTGCGTCCAAGACCTTGCACGTGGCGCAGCCAGCGCTGAGCCAGAGCATTTCCTCGCTGGAGGGCGAGCTGGGGGTGCAGCTGTTCGTGCGGACGAACCGGGGAATGACCCTCACGGATGCGGGCCGCACCATGCTTGAACACGCGCGGGTTGTGCTTGCCGACATCGAGCGGGCCCGCAGTGCCGTTCAGCATTCGGCACTGGACATCCAGGGTGAGATGGCCGTGGGGTTGCCGACGACCGTGGCGCTGGTGGCAACGCTGCCCATCCTGCGCGCCACCAGGACGCGGTACCCGAAGCTGAAGCTCAAGATCATCGAGAGCCACAGCGGCTTTCTGGGCGAGTGGCTGCGCGCCGGACGGCTGGACCTGTCGGTTCTGTTCGTATCCGGCAATGAGCCGGCTTTCGAGTACCGCCTGCTTCTTGAAGAACGGCTCGCGCTGGTGACCACGCCCCAGGACACACCTGCCACCAGGGAGATTTCCTTGAAGTCTCTGGCCTCCCGCCCGCTCGTGCTTCCCGCCCAGGAACACGGGTTGCGCAGGATCATCGACAGGGTGTGCGCGGAGCATGGAGTGGAGCTGGAAGTGATTGCGGAGATTGACTCGCTGCCGAACATCAAGAAGGCGGTGCAGGAAGGCATGGCCAGCACCATCCTGTCGCCGGGCGCGGTTGCCGACGAGGTGCAGGCGGGCCACCTGGCGGTCACCACCATCACCCGGCCGCACATCCCGCGCCAGGTGGCATGTGCGACCTCGATGACGCGCCCCGTGACGCCGGCGACCGCGGCCATGATTTCGCTGGTGACCGAGGAAATGCGCTCGCTGGTTGAGCAAGGGCTCTGGCCAGCAGAGTGGATTGGCGACGCGCCTGCCTAGGTGGCCAGACAGCGGCGGGGATGCCCCTTGCGCAGGTGCATCAGCGCCCAGCTGAGCTGAAGTGGTCGCGCACGAAGTCGATGCCCTTGCCGTTGTAACCTGCGCGCAGGGCCGGACTGGCTCCAAACTCCATGTACGACTGCTCTTGGGCGCTGTACGGCTTCCAGGCACTCAAGCCCTGGCCGTTGGGGTCGCCGGTCTTTGCGAACTGCACCCAGGCATCCGCCATCGTTCTTGCGACGGTTGCATCGACAGCATTGAAGGGGCGGTTCTTCCCGCGGTGCGGTGACTGCAGTTGTCGAAGACGAACTGCAGCTCATCCCCGTGGATGGGCATTGCCGCCGCCTCATTGCGATGGCGGATGAACACGTAGCGGTAGCTTTTCAGGCCATGGTCCTGGTAACGCGCCAGCAGTTCCCGCGTGCCAAAGAGGTACTCCGTATCAGCGTAGAGGTCGGCCAGCGCCTGAGGAACCTTGTCGTCGCTGGCCACGGCGTACGCGGCCCAGGCTGCCTGCTCCCTGCCCTTGAAGGACTGCTGGACGAAGCCCTGAAAATCCGCCACGGTCTTGATGGACCAGTTGCGGGTGGCCCCGCCCCCTTCGTTCTCGTTGTTTCCAACAAGGATGGGGACCTTGGCGAACTTGCCGGTGGCGTACGCCTGGTAGTCGGGCGTCTTCACGGCGTAGCCATCGTTGATGATGCTCACCGGCCGTCCGGTGGCGAGAGACCGGCCAGAGGGCTGCTTCTTGAGCAATTCCACGAAGTCGGTAGCAGGGAGCTTGCGCAGCGCGCCCAGGTCGCTGCCGAAACGCAGCCCGTACAGCTCCGCATCCTTCAGCGCCATCGTCGGGCGCATCACACCCACGCTCTGCATGATCGCCTTCTGGAACGTGCCCTGGGCCATGTCCGTGGTCATGAGCGTGCTGATGGCATGGGCGCCGGCGGATTGGCCCATCACGGTCACCCTGGCCGGGTCGCCACCAAAGGCCGCGATGTTCCGCTGCACCCACTTGAGCGCGGCCGCCTGGTCCATCAGGCCGTAGTTGCCCGAGGCCCGCTGGGGCGACTCCGCAGTGAGTTGGGGGTGGGCCATGAAGCCCAGCAGGCCGAGGCGATAGTTCAGTGTGACGACGACCACGCCGCGGCGGGCAAGGGCTTCGCCATCGTAGGAGGGATGGGAGCCTGCGCCGTACGCGAACCCGCCACCATGGATCCAGACGATGACCGCCAGGCGTTCATCTTTGCGCCGGGCCGGTGTCCAGACATTCAGGTTCAGGCAGTCCTCGCTCATGCCACCGCGCTGCTCAGGGTACTCCTGCGGCTGGACGCAGTAGTCGCCGAACGCGGTGCTGTCGCGCACACCGGTCCATGGGGCGGCTGGCTGCGGCGGCTTCCAGCGCAGGTCGCCGGCGGGCGCGGCGGCGTAGGGGATGCCGTAGAACTTCTTCACGTCCGTGCCGTGGCCACGGACAACGCCCGACTCGGTCCGTGCCGTGGCGAGGCCGGTGTCAGCGCCACCACCGGGGGATGCGCAGGAAATCAGGAGGCCCATGGACAGACCCGTCGTCAGTAGACGTAGTGCGAATTTCATGCCCTTGCCCCCTCACTCGGCTTTGATGTTGCCTTCGCGAACCACCTTGGCCCACGCGGCTGTTTCCTGGTCCACGAACTTGCCCAGTTCTGCGGGGCCCATGTAGGCGGCGAAGGCGCCCTGGTCTTCGATCTTTTTCTTGTAGTTGTCGCTCTCGACGATAGTCTTGATGGCTGCGGCGAGGCGGGCCGTGATGGCGGAAGGTGTCTTGGCGGGGGCGAAGACGGCGAACCAGCTTTCAACTTCGTAGCCGGGCAGCCCCGCCTCGGCAGCGGTCGGCACATTCGCAAGGGATGGATGGCGCTTGGGCCCCGCATACGCCAGGGCCTTCAACTTGCCCGCTTGCACCTGGCCAATGACGGATGGCGGCGTCGTGATGAACATGTCGACCTGGCCGCTGATGAGGTCGGTGATGACCGGACCAGCGCCCTTGTAGGGCACATGGGTCACAGGGACCTTGGACTGCTTGCCGAACATCTCGCCGGCAATGTGCTGAATCGAGCCATTGCCAGAAGATGCGTAGAACAGGCCCTTGGGATTCTTCTGGCCGTAGGCGATGAACTCCTTCAGGCTGTTGACCGGAAGGGTGGCACTGACCGCCACGACGTGCGGTGCGCGCATCACCAGCGCGATGGGCACAAAGTCAGAGGTCTTCCAGCGAATCTGCGAGAACAGCGCGGGGTTGCCCACGTGATAGCCCGAGTACTGGACCAGCAGCGTATGGCCATCGGCCGGTGCGCGGGCCGCAAACTCGGTGCCGATGTTCCCACTGCCGCCGGGCCTGTTGTCAACCACGACGGCCTGGCCAAGCGCCGTCTGCAGCTGCTCGCCAATCAGGCGGGCCACGATGTCGGTGGAACCCGCCGGGGCACTGGGCACCACGAGCGTGACGGGTTTGGAGGGGTAGGTTTCCGCGTGCGCAGCCCCGAACGCCGCGCACACCGCGATGCCCAGCAATGCATTTCTACGAATCATGTCTGTCTCCTTTTTTTTGTGGGAAAAGCATCCCCATCCCGGGTGCCGTGAGGCCATCCGGGCTGAGAGAATCGGGGAAGTGTTCGGCGGCTAGCCCGCAGGCGCCAGCTCAGAAATCTCGATGAGGTTCAAGTCGGGGTCGCGCAGGTAAATCGAGCGAATCCTGGAAGTGGCGCCCGTGCGCAGGACCGGGCCCTCGGCGATGGGAATCGAATGCTGCCGCAGGTGCTCGATGACCTGGTCGAGCGGAACCGATGCCAGGAAGCACAGGTCCAGCGCGCCGGGTACAGGCGTGTGGGCCTTGGGCTCGAATTCCCGCCCCTTCACATGCAGGTTGATTTTCTGGCTGCCGAACTTGAAGGCCCGGCGCTCCACCGGGGGCGTGCCACCGATGAAGGACTCCAGCTTCATCCCCAGTACTTCGGTGTAGAAGCGAACGCACTCTGTCTCGTTGGCAGTGGTAAGGACCAGGTGGTCGAGGTGGCTGATCATGGTGTGGACTACTTTGCAGATGCCGTGTTGCGAGCGACGGCGCGCTCCCGGATTTCATCGAAGCCCGCCGGTGGCGCATGGCGCTTGAGGCGTTCACCGGCGCGGCTCACCTGGGCGGGGAGCTCGTGGCCAATCAGCCGCTCCAGCTCGTGGGCCGCCTGGATGAGACCAGGAACATCGACACCCGTGTCGTAGCCCATCCACTGCAGCATGTGGACCACGTCCTCCGTGGCCACATTGCCGGACGCACCAGGGGCATAGGGGCAGCCACCGATGCCGCCCAGCGACATGTCGAACTGGCGGATGCCGGCCTCGACCGCCGCAAGTGTGTTGACCAGGCCCATCCCCCGCGTGTTGTGGAAGTGGCCGGTGATGTTCAGTTGGGGATAGGCCTTGGCGACTGATTCGCAGATGCCATGGACCTGGGTGGGGTATGCCATCCCCGTCGTGTCGCAAAGCGTGACGCCCGTTGCACCCAGGCCAACGAACTGACCCACCAGGTCCAGCACGGTGGCCTGCGGCACCTCTCCCTCCATGGGGCAACCGAACACGCAGGACAGCGAAATGTTCACAGGTACCTTGGCCGACACGGCAAGGGCAGCCACATCACCCAGCTGGCGCAGCGACTGTGGACGGGTCATCCTCAGGTTGGCCAGGTTGTGGGTTTCGCTGGCCGACATCACCAGGTTGAATTCGTCGACCCGGCACTCCAGGGCGCGCTCGCCGCCACGGACATTGGGAATCAACGCGGTGTACACAACACCGGGCTCGCGCCGAATGCGGAGCATGACGGCCTCGGCATCCCTGAGCGCAGGGATTGCGGTCGGCGAGGTGAACGACGTCACTTCGATCTTGGAGTACCCCAGTCCGCTCAGATGGTCCACCAACCGCACCTTGTCGTCGGTCTCTACGAACGCGGCCTCGTTCTGAAGGCCGTCGCGGGGGCCGACCTCATTGATCTTGAGCTTGATCGCCCTGCCCTCAAACATGGTGGGCCTCCTTCTCGCTGCGTGCTGGCCATCCTGCGGTTTCCGACAGGACGTGGGTGTGTTCTCCCAGCAGAGGCGCTGGATATGAAACACGTCCGGGTGTGGCGCTGAGCTTGGGAACGATGCCGGGTACCTTCACTCGCGTTCCGTCGGCGGTTTCCTGCTCGACAATCATTTCCCGGGCGATGTACTGGGGGTCGTGCACGATGTCCTCCACCGTGTAGACCTTGCCTGCAGGCACCTTGGCCTCGTCGAGCACGTTGAGCACTTCGGCGAGCGACTTGGTGAGTGTCCATGCCTCGATGGCGGCGTCGATTTCCTGAACCCGTGCGACACGGCCGTCGTTCTGGGCAAGTGCCGGTTCATGCTCCAGGTCATGCCGGCCTATGGCAGCCATGAGCCGTTTGAAGATGCTGTCGCCATTGCCCGCAATCAGCGCATAGCCACCATCAGAGCACCGATAGGCATTGGTCGGCGCGATTCCTGGCAGCGCGCTGCCCGAGCGCTCACGCACAGCGCCGAAGACGTCGTATTCGGGCACCAGGCTCTCCATCATGTTGAAGACACTCTCATAGAGGGCGACGTCAATCACCTGGCCTTCGCCGCCCCGGGCATCACGGTGGTAGAGAGCCAGCATGACGCCGAGGGCTCCGTGCATGGCGGACAGACTGTCCCCAATGGAGATGCCGCAGCGCACCGGCACCCGCCCAGGCTCGCCCGTCAGGTGGCGCAGGCCGCCCATGGCCTCGCCGAGAACGCCGAAGCCGGGCTTCTGCCTGTAGGGCCCCGTCTGCCCATACCCAGAGATACGCAGCATGATGAGCCTGGGATTGAGCGCATGCAGCGTCTCCCAACCCAGACCCCAGGCCTCCATGGTTCCGGGCTTGAAGTTCTCGATGACCACGTCTGCCTCGGTGAGCAGCGCACGGGTTGCGTCCTGGCCTTCGGGCGTGCGAAGGTCCAGTGCGACCGACCTCTTGTTGCGGGATTGGACCTCCCACCAGACCGAGGTGCCCTCCCGGAGCAGGCGCCATTTTCGCAGCGGGTCGCCAACCCCTGGCGGCTCCACCTTGATGACATCCGCGCCGAAGTCGGCCAGAGTCTTGCCAGCAAACGGGCCCGCAATCAGCTGCCCGAGTTCCAGTACCTTGATTCCGTGGAGTGCTTGCACGTTCGCCTTATCCGTTGTCTGTGGGGCGACTGTAGGAGGATCATTGCTGTCGTGGAATTGCTCATTTTTGGCACGGCATTCGCGTTTTGCGAAACCTTCCTAGAATTGACCCATGCCCACGCTCATCAACCCCGCACGCGTTGACTTCGTCACCCTCAGGCTTTTTTGCGCAGTCGCGCAGGCGGGCAGCGTTACACGGGGGGCTGAAGCCTGCAGTCTCGCTGTCTCGGCCGCGAGCCGGCGGCTGTCGGACTTTGAAAACGCTTCGGGAACAAGGCTCTTCGATAGAACATCCCGTGGAGTCCAACTGACACCTGCTGGCCACTTGGCAATGCAGCATGCACTTCGGCTTTTCCAGGGGTTCGAACAGTTCAGCAGCGAGATCCGGGACTACACCAAAGGGATACGCGGCCATGTCCGCCTGTGGGCCAACATGTCCGCACTGACGGAGTTCCTGCCTGGGTGCCTCTCCACGTTCATGGCCGAGTACCCCGACATCCATGTGGAGCTCGAAGAGCAACTGAGCGGTGACATCGTCCGCGCGGTGGTCGAAGGCGTTGCGGACATTGGCATATTCGCCGAGAACACGGCGGTCGGCGACTTGAACGTGGAGCGATTCCAGCAAGACCTTCTTGTGGCCGTTTGTGCGCACAACCATCCATTGGGAAAGCGGAAGCGGGTCAGCTTCAGGGAATGCCTGAAGTACGACTTTGTGGGCCTGAATCGTGGGAGCTCTTTGCTTGAATTGACCTCGCGAGCCGCAGAGCAATATGGCGAAGTGATGCGCGTTCGCGTGCAGGTCCGCAGTTTCGACGCGATGTGCCAGATGATCAACGCGAACCTCGGGATTGGAGTCTTGCCAGTTGCCGTCTTGAGAAATACGCAACCCCATCCACTCAAGACGGTCCATTTGAGTGAGCCGTGGGCCAGGCGCAACCTTCTCCTCGGAGTGTCGCCGTCCTGTTCAGCCGCGGCGGGACTTCTGCGAGACCACCTGAGGCTGTCCGCCGCGAGTTCCTGTTGAGAACCAGCAGTGTGCGCAAACCGCGGGACGGCTCAGTGCCAGTCCACTGGTTCTTGGGAACGTCGATGCAAGGGTAGCTAGCCTAGGCGAGATGGAAGTCGAGACGCCTGGCGAAGTGTTCCCGCTCAAGGCCATGGCAGCTACCGGGCCTTGTCTTCTTCAGTTTTTTGATCGTCGGACCCACGATACCGGCTGCCTGGGGCTTGCGGCCGACAGCGCATCCCAAAGATGCCGGGCAGCCAGGCTGTGATGCCGGCTGCGTGAGCGCACCAGGCAGGCTTGCCTGCGTAGATTCTTGTCAGCCAAAGGGGTGGCGTCGTTCACATCCAGGCTCAGCGCGGCAGCGCCGTTGAGCAGTGCAACCATGCTGTTTTCACGCGCAGCATGCACAAGATCTTCAAGCGCATCGGACTCAAGTTGGACGTTTGGCTTCAGCCCCAGCGCGGCAAAGGCGTTGTCGAGCTGGCGGCGCATTGAATACTCGGCGGGAAGCAATGCCAGAGGATGCTTCGCGACGTCGGCGAGGCTCAGCGAGCGCCTTCTGGCCCCCAACCCGACAGCAACAGCAGACTCCTCGAAACATGCCAGGACTTCAAGATCCGCATGTGGTTCCGGGTCGAAACTGACAGCAAGATCAAGATCACCGCGCAAAACGCCTTCGATCAAGGCTTGTGCAGTCCGTCTGCGCAGCGCAATCGAAAGCTCCGGCCACTGAGCTTGCGCGGTGCGCACCACGGGGAGTACCCAGCATCCAGCGTAAGACTGCACCAGGCCGACGCGGACCAGCCCTGCCACGGTGTTCGCACGTTGGCGCGCATCGCGCAGGGCCGACTGCAGTTCCATCAGACAGGCCGAAACCCGGCGGTCAAGCTCCTGCCCAGAGACCGTCGCAATGGCGCGCCCGCTCGTACGGTCGAACAGATGCACATCGAGGGTCGATTCCAACAAGGCGATTTGCTCCGACAGGGCCGCCTGAGAGATCGAGGCATCGCGCGAAGCTGCATTGAAGCTGCGCGCACGCATCGCTGCCGCGAAGTAGCGCAACTGGCGCAAGGAGACAAGATCAAGTGGATCGCGGTCGCGTGTGCCCATCGTTATCGGATTATCCGATAGATACGACCAGAAAATGCAAATTGCGTAGACCCGCTGCACTGTCGACACTACAACACGAGACAACTCCAACCAACTGTGCACCGATGAAAAGACGCAACTTCCTTCAGTACGCTGGCGCGGCCACGGCACTTCCCGCCCTCGGCGTGACGCCCTGCGCTCACGCGCAGGCTTTTCCCTCAAAGCCGATCCGGATCGTGTGTCCCTATCCAGCAGGCGCTACTACGGATGCGGTTTCGCGCCTGATGGCGAATGCCTTGCAAACGCACAGCGGTGCTACGGTGATGGTCGACAACCGCAGTGGTGCGGGCGGGAACATCGGCACCGAGGCGGTCGCACGCGGTGAGGCCGACGGATATACGCTGCTGCTGGGTGCGCTCGGCCCGTTGGCCGCCAACCCAGCGCTGTATCCCAAGCTCAACTTCGATGCAGCAAAGGACTTCACACCGCTGGCATGGGCCGCTTCGGTGCCGTTGCTCTGGGCCGTGCACCCCACCTTTGCAGCGACGACGGTCAACGAAGCCCTCGAACTGCTGCGCAAGAGCCCCGGCAAGTACTTCTACGCGTCTGCTGGCAATGGCACACCTCAACACTTGGCGGGCGAACTGTTCAAGCAGCAGACCCGTACGTCCATCCTCCACATTCCGTACCGCGGCTCCGCCCCTGCACTCAACGATGTGCTGGGAGGGACGGCTCACATGGTGTTCGAGGCCATGCCGGCCATCTTGCAGCATGTGCACAGCGGGCGCCTGAAGGCGCTTGCGGTGACGGCAGCCCAGCGCATTCCCTCCTTGCCCAATGTGCCAACGCTCAAGGAATCGGGTGTGGATGCCGAAATTGGCGGCTGGTACGGTTTCCTGGCCCCCGCTGCCACGCCGGCCGACCGCACGGACTGGTTGGTCAAACACATGGGCGCAGTGCTCGCAACCAAGACCACTCAAGACAAGCTGGCCGCACTCGGCTCGGTACCTGTCGATAGCTCCCCCCAGGCTTTCGCGCGACTGATGGCGAGCGAGCGAACACGCTGGCAGAAGCTGATCCGCGATGTCGGCATCAAGATCGACTGAACACGGAGCCCCCCATGCCGCATATTGCCATCCAGGTTTCACCGCCGCTGCTTGCAGCGATTGAATGGGAGCCTGTATTGCGGGCTCTACACCATGCGCTGGCGGAGCGCGGATGGGCAGTGCTCGCAGACCTGAAGTCGCGCGTGACTCCCATCGCCGCCGAGTTGTGCGGAGTAGATCCGCAAGCGCAGCAACTGATCGCGACCCTCATGCTGACCAACCCGCGCCCGCCGGATACCTGCGCCGCGATGGCCGCGATGGTGTTCGATCATCTTTCTCACGCAATCGACGCCCACCCGGCGCCCATGGACTGGGTGCAATGCTGCGTGTTTCTGCGTGAGCATCCGAAGACACACTACCTCAAGCGGGAGTGGAATGGACCACTTCCAACCGCAAGACAACGACCTGATCTTGCCGAACGGCAACCAGCTTAGGAGCAGCGTCCTGCCCAACGTCCCAGACTATGTCTACCCCGGAAAGGGATATCGGCATCTTTGCGATGCCCGCAGAGTTCCAACGGTCGCTTTGGGCGCCGCGATCGAAGACCGCAAGCCGCACGTAGCGCAAAGGGCTACCGTGAGCGAGATCGAACGCCATGCTCGCTTCGTCCAATGCTGATCTGAGCAGAGCGGCAGTCCGTCTGCGGAATTCGAATGCCCTGGTCCAGCTTGAAGCACGCCAATCGGACCAAAGGGCTGATCCGCAGCGGCATTGGCGGATCGTCTCGATCCATCACTGCGCTCAATGGTGAATGAAAGCGCGTCGCCCGGACATATTGCTCCCGAGCCCAGCAGTTGCCCCCAAAGTTGCCCCCACTTTGCGCTGGCTTGGGGCGGATAACTACAGACGGGTCTGGAATGAAAAAAGCCCTAAGTCGTTGATTTACTTAGGGCTTTTTAACTTCTGCGGACGTCTATGGACGACTACAAAATGAGTAGTGGTGGCCTGGGGCGGAATCGAACCACCGACACAAGGATTTTCAATCCTCTGCTCTACCGACTGAGCTACCGGGCCTGAGCCTCAAATTATAACCAGAAAAATCGAGGCATCTGAAGAACCTGAAGGAATTTTTGCGGTGCTGCTAGGTGCGCTTGCCTCGCCCCAGGTCCACGCCCAACTGGCGCAACTTGCGGTACAGGTGAGTGCGTTCCAGGCCGGTTTTTTCGGCTACCCGCGTCATCGAGCCGCCCTCGCGGGCAAGGTGGAATTCGAAATAGGCTTTCTCGAAGCCATCACGCGCTTCGCGCAGGGGGCGGTCCAGATCAAACCCCTGGTGGGCGTGCGGGCCGGCGTCCACGCTGGCCATCACGGCCGATACGGCCGGCAGTTGCGAGAACGTGGGGTCGGCGGGAGCGTGAACGGGCGCCTGGGTGGCGGCCGCCGGGGCCGATTGGTGGGCGGCATTGCGCGCCAGGCCCTGCTCCACCGCCTTGAGCAGCTTTTGCAGGGTGATGGGCTTTTCAAGGAAAGAGAACGCGCCGATGCGCGTGGCCTCCACGGCGGTGTCGATGGTGGCGTGGCCGCTCATCATGATCACGGGCATGGTGAGCACGCCGGCCGTTGCCCATTCCTTGAGTAGCGAGACACCGTCGGTATCGGGCATCCAGATATCGAGCAGCACCAGGTCGTAAGTATTGCCCGACCGGGCAGCACGCGCCTGGGTTGCGTTTTCTGCGAGGTCTACGCTGTGACCTTCGTCGTTCAGGATTTCCGACAACAGATCACGAATGCCGAGCTCATCGTCGACCACCAGAATGTTTGCCATGTGTGTTGAAGCGCCTTGGGTACTGCGGGGCGGTGTTGTTATGACGCCACCGCTGGTTCAGGGGCGAATGATAACGACACTTGGGCTCCCCGCACCACGCCATCTTCGATGCGATTCGACAAGTCGATGCGTGCGCCGTGCTCGTCGGCAATCTTTTTGACCACGGCCAGCCCCAGGCCGGTACCCCGCGGCTTGGTGGTGACGTAGGGTTCGAAGGCCCGCTGAAGGATGTGCGCGGGGAAGCCGGCGCCGCTGTCCGATACCGTGAGCCGCACGCGCCGCGAGGACTCGCTCCAGCGCGTGCTGATGCGCACCGCGGGCACGGGCTCGGAGGTGCTGGCACGGGCCTGTTCCGTGGAATCCTGCGCGTTTTGCAGCAGGTTGTGCACGACCTGGCGCAGTTGCTGCGCGTCGCCCGCGATGCTGGGGCAGCGCGGGTCCAGCTCGGCTTCCACACGCACGGTGGCGTTCTCTTCCCCATACAGGTGGAGCACATCCGCGACCAGCGCATTGAGATCCAGCGCATGCAGCTCTGCGGCGGGCAACCGTGCGTAGTCTCGGAATTCGTTGACCAGCCGCTTCATGGCGTCCACCTGGTCCACGATGGTCTTGACGGACTTGGCCAGGATGGCTTGCTCTGGATCCGGCAGTTTGCCCGAGAGCTTCATTTCCAGCCGCTCGGCGGACAGCTGGATGGGCGTCAGCGGATTCTTGATTTCATGCGCCAGGCGCCGTGCCACCTCGCCCCAGGCCTGCGCACGCTGTGCTGAAACAATTTCCGAAATGTCGTCAAAAACCAACAATCGGGCCGAATCAGGCAGTTCGGCCCCCCGGGCCACGAGGCTGGTGGCGTGCTGCCCCACGCCGCCGGACGACGCATGCAGTTCAAACGGTTGCTGCCAGTGGTCCAGCCCATGGCGTTCGGTGTCCCCCAGGAAGGCGTCGAAATGGCCCTGGATCGATGCCGCAAACTCGGCAAGGCCGGGCACCTCGGACAGCGGACGCCCTTCGTACACCGCCATGGGTGCGCGCAGGATCCGCGTGGCGCCGGGGTTGGACGACCGGATCAGCCCCTGCGCATCCAGGACGATGACCCCCGCTGTCAGGTTGTCCAGAATGGTCTGGAGATTGGCGCGGGCGGCATCGACCTCACCCATGCTCTGTTCCACGGCCTGCCGGGCATCCGCCAGTTGCTGGGTCATCAAGGCGAAGGACCGCGTGAGGCCGCCCAGTTCGTCCTTGCCCTGCAGCACGGCCTTGGGGCTGAGGTTGCCGGCCGCCACCTCGCGCACCCCTTCGGCCAGCACGAGCAGGGGGCGTGCCAGCTGATTGCCCAGCAGCACCGCCAGCAGCACGGCTCCAAATACCGCCAGGAAAAGGCTCAGCGTGAGCGTGCCCACGTACATGCGCCGCAGGCCTCCCCGCGCCAGCGCGCGCTCCTGGTATTCACGGTTGGCCTCCTGCACGGCGATGGCGTTCGCCACCAGCGCGGGCGGCAGCGGGAGCGTGGCTTGCAGGTACCGGGGCTCCACGAGCAAGCCCACACTGGGACTGCTCACCAGGGCAAGCACCTTGACCCGCGCGTTCTGCGCGGCGGCAGGGTCCGATATATCGTCCAGCCCCTCGATCTGCGCGGTGGCGCGCTGCTGGCGCACGGTGCGCAGCAGGGGCACCCCGGGGCGGTCGGGGTTCAGGCTGAAGCGCGACTGGCCGGCACTGGCCACCGCCTGCCCTGCAGCGTTCCAGAGCACGACATCGGTGGCGCCCAGCTGCTCGCGGATGCGTTCGAGCACCAGCCCGGCGGCGGCATCGGGCACCTGGGCCACCTGCGCACCCGCGTTGCGTGTCTTGGCGGCCATGTCGGTGGCCAGCGAGTCGAGTGAAACCCGGGCCAGGTTCACCCCCGCCGACAGGGCCCCTTCCACCTTCACATCGAACCAGCTCTCGATGGAGCGGGTGACGAACTGGTAGGACACCACGTAGATCAGCAGCCCCGGCATCAGGCCCACCAGCGCGAAAATGGCCGCCAGCTTGACGAGCAGCCTGCTGCCAAAGCGCCCCTTGCGCAGGCGCATGCCCAGGCGCACCGCCACCCAGACCAGCACGGCCAGCAGCAACAGCGCCACCAGCACGTTCACGCCAAAGAGCCAGGCGTAGTTGCGCTCGTACAGCGCGCGGTTGTTGGTCGCCAGGGTAAGCAGGAACATCAGCACCAAGCCGATGGCAGACATGGCGGCGGCGCCCACCCCCACCGCCCAGCGCACGGCGCGCGACTGGCGTGCGGCAGCGTGGGCTGATGCGGAGGCCGCCGCCGGCCGGGGAGCGCCGGGGTGGCTCACTTCGCAGGCTCCGCTGCCAGGCGCTGGCTGCGCGAAACCAGCAGATTCCATCCGGATCGCCCCACGGCCCCGATCTGAAACGGGCGGGGCAACTGGGACATGTCGAGCCTGAACCGGAAGTTGACCGTGTGCACGGCATCTGCCTCGATCACCTCGTTTTCAGCGATCTTCCAACGTGAAATCCGCTGAATGGCAGACAACGCGTCGGCATAGTCGTCAAAGTTCTGCCCCAGCACCACGCCCAGGCCGCTGTTGGTGAACGGTACGGGGGAGATGTTCAATCGCCATCTTCGCGTCAATGGCTGATAACTTAGGCGCAGATAGCGGGTGGTTTCCGCCACTTGGCGGTCAGACCAGTACCAACGGTCGCGCAGCACCTGGGCCTCCGCCACGAAGAACATGGGAATGCCTTTGTTCAATGCGTCTTCTGCGAGTTCCGGCAGCATGAACTGCAGGTTGGTGCTGAGGTACAGGCCGTCTTCGGCCCGCTCGAGCCGCAGTTCGCCCACCTCGGGCGCGGCGGCTTGCCCTGCCGCGACCAGCCCCGGCAGCAGGGCGGCACATCCCATGAGCACAAAAATTGCGCAAACCACCATCCACCGAGCCATCACGGACTCATTGCGGCGATTTTTGCAACAGTGCGTAAAAAAATCCGTCGTGGTCACCCGGTTGATTGTCCGGGACAGCCCCGGGCTTGTCCCCGTTGCCGGGAATTAAATGCCCCGGCGACGGCAGCAATTGCGCATCGGTGTTGTGTGCAAGAAACGTTTGCACCTGGTCGTCGCCTTCGGCGCGGAACACGGAACAGGTGCAATACAGCAGCCGCCCGCCTGGGCGCAGAAGGGGCCAGAGCGTCTTCAGCAGGTGGGCCTGCAGGGCGGCCAACTGGGCAATGTCGCTCTCGCGGCGCAGCCAGCGCACGTCGGGGTGGCGCCGCACGATGCCCGAGGCGGTGCATGGCGCATCGAGCAAGATGGCATCGAACAGTTCACCCCCGCAGTGCTGCTGCCACCAGTCCTGGGGGCGTGCGGCGTCGGCCACGACCACCTGCGCACGAAGCCCCAGGCGCTGCATGGTGTCACCGATGCGGGCGCTACGGGCGGCGTCGATCTCCAGCGCGGTGACCTGTACAGGGGCGCCAGCACCGGCCAGCTCCAGAAGGTGGGCCGTCTTGCCCCCCGGTGCGGCGCAGGCGTCGAGCACACGCAGGGGCTGTGCGAGGTCCAGGCCGTCCAGCAGCAGGGGCGCCGCCATCTGCGCGGCAGCATCCTGCACCGACACCCAGCCCTGGTCAAAGCCCGGCAGGGATTGCACAGGCACGGGGTGCCGCAGCACCAGCCCGGCCTCGCCCCACGAAGACGCTTCCAAATTAATAGCATCTAGCGCTTGCTGGTATTGCGCCGGAGTGCATTTTTGCTTGTTAACCCGCAACGTCATTGGCGCGTGGGCGTTGTTGGCCTGAAGGATCTGCTCCCAATGCTGGGGATGGTCCTTGCGCAGCCGTGCGATCCACCACTGGGGATGGTTCCAGCGGGCCAGCGGGTCGTCGCCGGTGCGGGCGACCAGCGCATCGCGCTCGCGCAGAAAGCGGCGCAGGCACCCATTGATGAACGAGGCCTGCGCGCGGGTGGATGCGCTCCGCTTGGCCGCCTCCACCGCCTGATTCACCAGCGTGAAGGCCTCATACGGCGATTCGTCCGGGTTCCAGCACAGCGCCAGGGCCGTGCACAGCAAGGCATCCGCCGCCGGCGGCGGCGTGCGGGCGACCATCTGGCGGCGCAATGCCTCGGCGCGCCCGGCCTGGCGCAGCACCTGGAACAGCAGAGACTGCACGCCCGGGCGCAGACCCACGTCCACCGCCCCCATGGCGGCGGTTCCGGACTGGCCCCCGCGAATGGCAAGCAAGGCGCCGGCCACGGCATCCAGCTGCTGCCACAGCGCCACCGGCTGTCCGCCCCCGGACGGCGGGTGGGCGGGGCGGCGGGGCGAAGGAGGTTGCCCCCCGGAAGAAGACGTGGGGCGCGCAGGGGGTTGGGTCATGGTGGTCCTGAAAACGGTCTACAGGCCCCGGGCGGCCTTGAATCCGAACACCCAGGCCAGCAGGTTCGCGGGAAACTGGGCAATGGCGGCGTTGTAGTGCAACACCGCATCGTTGAAGACGCGAATGGCCTGGTCGTTCTGCTGGACATGTTCATCCCACCGGATTTGCCAGGGCGACGGCAAGGCGTCCCGCGCGTCAGCCGCTGTGGGCGGTGGGTCGCCCTGCCCTTCCCTGCGCCCCGCCTTCTGCCAGCAAGCCTGCAGCACATCGCGTGCGGCCGTCAGAGCGGCGATTGCATCTGCCTGCAGGGGACGGGCACGCGCCATTGCGAGCGACGCACTCAATTGGGTGGTGGCGCCCTGCAGTGCTGCCATCTCCTGTTCCGGGGCACTCAAGGTGGAGGGCTGGACAGCATGCGCGGCTCCAAACTCTCCCAGCAGCGCCACCAGCCGCACCATGTGCGCGTCAAAACTGCCGAACGCCTGCACGACGGCAGAGCGCAGCCGCATCAGGCGGTTGTAGGCGCCCAGGGCCCAGAAGACGGCGATGGCAAAAACAATCCAGAAAAGAGGCGATGACCACATGCACAGCTGCCGTCTCCGCGTGCACCACGCGTTCCGGCCCGAAAAGTAAATGGAGAAAGGAAAAGAAGAAAGGTGCGCAGACGATGTGTCCAAAAAAAAGCTCCCGGCCTGCCAGGGACAGGGCGGGAGCTCTTCAGTGACAGCCCTCGGGCTTAGTCAGCAGCTGCGTCGGTGGCCGTGGAGGCACTGCCCTCGACTTCGGTGGCATCCGCCTGGGCTTCCATCTCGGCCGCTTCGGCTTCGGCGATGGCGCGGCGCTCGGCGTCGTCCATGGCATCCTTGGCCTTGCGTGCCTGGTGGTAAGCCAGACCCGTACCGGCCGGGATCAGGCGGCCCACGATCACGTTTTCCTTCAGGCCGCGCAGCTCGTCGCGCTTTCCCATGATGGCAGCCTCGGTGAGCACGCGGGTGGTTTCCTGGAAGGAAGCCGCCGAGATGAAGGAGTCGGTCGACAGCGAAGCCTTGGTGATACCCAAGAGCAGGTTGCTGTAGGTCGCGGGAATCTTGCCCTCGGCCTGCAGCGCCTCGTTGGTGTTGAGGATCTCGGAGCGCTCGACCTGCTCACCGGCGATGTAGTTCGACTCGCCGACGTTCTCGACCACGACGCGGCGCAGCATCTGGCGAACGATCACCTCGATGTGCTTGTCGTTGATCTTCACGCCCTGCAAGCGGTACACGTCCTGCACTTCGTCCACGATGTAGCGCGACAGTTCCTCGATGCCCAAGAGGCGCAGGATGTCCTGCGGATCGGCGGGGCCGTCCACAATCGACTCGCCCTTGTTCACCACCTGGCCTTCGTGCACCAGGATGTTCTTTTCCTTGGGCACGAGCTCTTCGAACACGTGGCCTTCAGGATCGGTGATCTGCAGGCGGACCTTGCCCTTGGTTTCCTTGCCGAACGACACGGTACCGGTCATCTCGGCCAGCGTGCCCTTGTCCTTCGGAGTGCGGGCTTCGAACAGCTCGGCCACGCGGGGCAGACCGCCGGTAATGTCGCGGGTCTTCTGGCCTTCGACCGGAATACGCGCCAGCACTTCGCCGGGGCCCACGTCCTGGCCGTCGCGCACCTGGATCAGCGCGCCGACCTGGAAGCCGATGGTCACCGAGTGGTCGGTGCCAGGGATCTTCACTTCGTTGCCCTGCGCGTCGATCAGCTTCACCTGTGGACGAACGACCTTGGCAGCGCCGCGGCGCTTCGGATCGATCACCACCAGCGTGGACAGGCCGGTCACTTCGTCGACCTGCTTGGCCACCGTGAGACCTTCTTCGACGTTCTCGAACTTGGTCTGGCCGGCGAACTCAGTGATGATGGGGCGCGTCAGCGGATCCCAGTTGGCCAGGATGGTGCCGGCCTTGATCTGCTGGTCGGCCTTGACCGTCAGCGTCGCGCCGTAAGGCACCTTGTGGCGCTCGCGCTCGCGGCCATGCTCGTCGTGGATGATGATCTCACCCGAACGTGCAATCACCACCAGCTCGCCCTTGGTGTTGCTCACGTAGCGCATCGTGGCATTGAAGCCGATCACGCCGTTGGACTTGGCTTCCACGCTCGATGCGATGGCGGCGCGCGAAGCGGCACCACCGATGTGGAACGTGCGCATGGTCAGCTGCGTGCCGGGTTCGCCGATGGACTGGGCTGCGATCACGCCCACGGCTTCGCCGAGGTTGATCAGGCCGCCACGGCCCAGGTCGCGTCCGTAGCACTTGGCGCACAGGCCATAGCGGGTCTCGCAAGTCAGCGCCGTGCGCACCTTCACTTCGTCGACGCCAGCGGCTTCGAGTTCCTCGATGAGGTCTTCCTCGAGCATGACGCCCGCCTGGACCAGCACCGCCCGGGTTTCCGGATGCAGCACGTCTTCTGCGGCCGTGCGGCCCAGGATACGGTCGCGCAGCGATTCGATCACTTCGCCGCCTTCGACGATGGCGCGCATCAGCGAACCATTGGAGGTTTCGCAATCCTCCTCGGTCACGACCAGATCCTGCGTCACGTCCACCAGGCGGCGGGTCAGGTAACCGGAGTTGGCGGTCTTGAGCGCCGTGTCGGCCAGACCCTTACGGGCACCGTGGGTGGAGATGAAGTACTCCAGCACGTTCAGGCCTTCGCGGAAGTTCGCGGTGATAGGCGTCTCGATGATCGAGCCATCAGGCTTGGCCATCAGGCCCCGCATGCCGGCCACCTGGCGGATCTGGGCGGCGGAACCGCGGGCACCGGAGTCGGCCATCATGTAGATGGAGTTGAACGACTCCTGGTCCACTTCCTTGCCGTGGCGGTCCATGACCTTCTCTTTGGAGAGCCGGGCCATCATCACCTTGGACACTTCGTCGCCGGCCTTGCCCCAGATGTCCACCACCTTGTTGTAGCGTTCGCCAGAGGTGACCAGACCGGACACGTACTGCTGTTCGATCTCCTTCACTTCCTTCTCGGAGCGCTCGATGATGCCGGCCTTCTGTGGAGGCACCAGCATGTCGTCGATGGCGATCGAGATACCGGCGCGCGTGGCCAGACGGAAGCCGTTTTGCAGCAGCTTGTCGGCGAACACGACCGTTTCCTTCAGGCCGCACTTGCGGAAGGACACGTTGATCAGGCGCGAGATTTCCTTCTTCTTGAGCGCCTTGTTCATGTTGGAGAACGGCAGGCCCTTGGGAAGGATCTCGGACAGCAGTGCGCGGCCAGCGGTGGTTTCCACGAGCGAGGTGGACGGAACGAATTCGCCCGTTTCCTTGTTCTTGGTCCACTCGGTCATGCGCACCGTGATCCTGGCGGCGAGTTCGACCTCGCCGGCGTCCAGAGCACGTTGCACTTCACCGGTGTCGGCGAACACCAGGCCTTCGCCCTTGCCGTTGATGCGGTCACGGGTGGCGTAGTACAGGCCCAGCACCACGTCCTGCGAAGGAACGATGGAGGGCTCGCCCGAGGCGGGGAACAGCACGTTGTTGGAGGCCAGCATCAGCGTGCGGGCTTCCATCTGCGCTTCCACCGACAGCGGGACGTGGACAGCCATCTGGTCACCGTCGAAGTCGGCGTTGAACGCCGCGCAGACGAGTGGGTGCAGCTGGATGGCCTTGCCTTCGATCAGGATGGGCTCGAAGGCCTGGATACCCAGACGGTGCAGCGTAGGCGCACGGTTGAGCATCACGGGGTGTTCCTTGATGACCTCTTCCAGGATGTCCCACACCACCGGCGTGCCGGATTCGACTTCCTTCTTGGCGGCCTTGATCGTCGTCGCGATGCCCATGGCTTCCAGGCGCGAGAAGATGAAGGGCTTGAACAGTTCCAGGGCCATCAGCTTGGGCAGGCCGCACTGGTGCAGCTTGAGCGTTGGGCCCACGGTGATCACGGAACGGCCCGAGTAGTCCACCCGCTTGCCCAGCAAGTTCTGGCGGAAACGGCCCGACTTGCCCTTGATCATGTCGGCCAGCGACTTCAGGGCGCGCTTGTTGGCACCCGTCATGGCCTTGCCGCGGCGGCCGTTGTCCAGCAGCGAGTCGACGGCTTCCTGCAGCATCCGCTTTTCGTTGCGGGCGATGATTTCAGGGGCCTTCAGCTCCAGCAGGCGGCGCAGGCGCGAGTTGCGGTTGATGACGCGGCGGTACAGGTCGTTCAGGTCGGAGGTCGCGAAGCGGCCGCCGTCCAGCGGCACCAGCGGACGCAGGTCCGGTGGCAGCACGGGCAGCACTTCGAGCACCATCCACTCGGGCTTGATGCCCGACTTCTTGAACGCTTCGAGCACCTTCAGGCGCTTGGCGTTCTTCTTGACCTTGACTTCGGAGCCGGTCAGGTCGCCGCGCAGGCGTTCGATCGACAGGTCGATGTCGATGGATTCCAGCAGGTCCTTGATACCTTCAGCGCCCATCTTGGCGATGAATTCGTCGCCGTATTCCTTGCGCTTGGCGTCGTAGTCGTCCTCGGACATGATGCTGAACTTCTTCAGCGGGGTCATGCCGGGGTCGGTCACCACGTAGGCTTCAAAGTACAGCACGCGTTCGATGTCGCGCAGCGTCATGTCCAGCACCAGGCCCAGGCGCGATGGCAGCGACTTCAGGAACCAGATGTGCGCGCAGGGCGCGGCCAGGTCGATGTGGCCCATGCGCTCGCGGCGCACCTTGGTCTGCGTGACTTCAACGCCGCACTTCTCGCAGATCACGCCACGGTGCTTCAGGCGCTTGTACTTGCCGCACAGGCACTCGTAATCCTTGATGGGGCCGAAGATCTTGGCGCAGAACAGGCCGTCGCGCTCGGGCTTGAACGTGCGGTAGTTGATGGTCTCGGGCTTCTTCACTTCGCCGAAAGACCACGAGCGGATCTTTTCGGGCGAAGCCATGCCGATGCGGATGGCATCGAAGTGCTCATCCGGCGTGAATTGCTTGAACAGGTCGAGTAGCGATTTCATAGTGACTCTTTCCTTTTCTGCTTAGGAGCGTTCCAGCTCGATGTCCAGGCCCAGCGAACGGATTTCCTTGACCAGCACGTTGAACGATTCCGGCATGCCGGCTTCGATGGCGTGTTCGCCCTTGACGATGGATTCGTACACCTTGGTACGGCCCACCACGTCGTCGGACTTCACGGTCAGCATTTCCTGCAGCACGTAGGCGGCGCCGTAAGCTTCCAGCGCCCACACTTCCATTTCCCCGAAACGCTGGCCGCCGAACTGCGCCTTGCCGCCCAGCGGCTGCTGCGTGACGAGCGAGTAAGGACCGGTCGAACGGGCATGCATCTTGTCGTCCACCAAGTGGTGCAGCTTCAGGTAGTGCATGTAGCCGATGGTCGTCGGACGCTCGAAACGCTCGCCGGTGCGGCCGTCGAACAGGTATGCCTGGGTGCGGGTGGGCGTGAGGCCCTTGCGCTCGGCAATGTCGTCCGGGTAGGCGATCTTCAGCATGTCCTTGATTTCTTCTTCCGAAGCACCATCGAACACCGGAGTGGCATAAGGCACGCCGCTGGTGAGGTTGGCCGCCATGTTCAGCACATCCTCATCGCTCAGTTGCGAGAGGTCTTCGGTACGGCCGCGGGAGTTGTACACCTCTTCCAGGAACTTGCGCAGCTCGGAGGCCTTGGCCTGCTGCTGCAGCATGTCGCCAATGCGCTGGCCGATGCCCTTGCCGGCCCAGCCCAGATGGACTTCGAGCACCTGCCCGATGTTCATCCGCGAGGGCACGCCCAGGGGGTTCAGCACGATGTCGGCAGGGGTGCCGTCGGCCATGTAGGGCATGTCTTCGACCGGAACGATCTTGGAGACCACACCCTTGTTGCCGTGGCGGCCGGCCATCTTGTCGCCGGGCTGCAGGCGGCGCTTGACGGCCAGGTAGACCTTGACCATCTTGAGCACGCCCGCTGGCAGCTCGTCGCCTTGCGTGAGCTTCTTGCGCTTTTCTTCAAAGGCCAGGTCGAAGCTGTGGCGCGTCTGCTCCAGAGCGTTCTTGATGGACTCGAGTTGCGTGGCGACTTCGTCTTCGGCGGGGCGGATGTCGAACCAGTGGAACTTCTCCACCGAGGCCAGGTAGGCCTTGTCGATCTTGGTGCCCTTGGCCAGCTTCTGCGGGCCGCCATTGGCCACGCGGCCGTTGAGCAGCTTTTCGATACGGTCGAAGGCGTCGGCCTCGACGATGCGCAGCTGGTCGTTCAGGTCCAGGCGGAAGCGCTTGAGTTCGTCGTCGATGATCTGCTGGGCGCGCTTGTCGCGCTGGATGCCTTCGCGGGTGAACACCTGCACGTCGATCACGGTGCCTTGCGAGCCCTGGTCCACGCGCAACGAGGTGTCCTTCACGTCGGAAGCCTTTTCGCCGAAGATGGCGCGCAGGAGCTTCTCTTCAGGCGTCAGCGTGGTCTCGCCCTTGGGCGTGACCTTGCCCACCAGCGTGTCGCCGGGCTGCACTTCGGCGCCCACGTAGATGATGCCGGACTCGTCCAGACGGTTCAGCTGCTGTTCCGACAGGTTCGGAATGTCGCGCGTGATTTCTTCGGCGCCCAGCTTCGTGTCGCGCGCCATCACCACCAGTTCCTCGATGTGGATCGAGGTGTAGCGGTCTTCGGCCACCACGCGCTCGGAGATCAGGATCGAGTCTTCGAAGTTGTAGCCATTCCAGGGCATGAAGGCGATCAGCATGTTCTGGCCGATGGCGATCTCGCCGAAGTCCGTCGATGCGCCGTCGGCGATCACGTCACCCTTGACCAGCTTGTCACCCTTCTGGACGATGGGGCGCTGGTGAATGTTGGTGTTCTGGTTGGAACGCTGGTACTTGATGAGGTTGTAGATGTCCACGCCCACTTCACCGGCCACGGCCTCGTCGTCGTTCACGCGCACCACGATGCGGGTGGCATCGACATAGTCGACGATACCGCCACGGGTCGCGGTGACCACGGTGCCCGAGTCCACGGCGGCCACACGCTCGATGCCCGTGCCCACCAGGGGCTTCTCGGGACGCAGCACGGGCACGGCCTGGCGCGACATGTTGGCGCCCATCAATGCGCGGTTCGCATCGTCATGCTCCAGGAATGGAACCAGCGAGGCGGCCACCGACACGATCTGCGCGGGCGACACGTCCATGTACTGCACACGGTCTGCACCGCACAGGATGGATTCACCCTTTTCGCGGGCAGAGACCAGTTCGCCCGTCAAGCGGCCGTCCTTGTCGAGCACGGCGTTGGCCTGCGCGATCACGTACTTGCCTTCCTCGATGGCCGACAGGTAGTCGATCTCGTTCGTGACCTTGCCTTCCACCACGCGGCGGTACGGGGTTTCGATGAAACCGTATTCGTTCAGGCGTGCGTACAGGGCCAGCGAGTTGATCAGGCCGATGTTTGGGCCTTCAGGCGTTTCGATAGGGCAGACGCGGCCGTAATGGGTCACGTGCACGTCGCGCACTTCGAAGCCTGCGCGTTCGCGGGTCAGACCGCCCGGGCCCAGTGCGGAAACACGGCGCTTGTGCGTGATTTCAGCCAGGGGGTTGGTCTGGTCCATGAACTGCGACAGCTGCGAGGCGCCGAAGAATTCCTTCAGGGCCGCCGAGATCGGCTTGCTGTTGATCAGGTCGTGGGGCATCAGCGGCTCTTGCTCGGCCTGGCCCAGACGCTCCTTCACAGCCTTCTCGATACGTGCCAGGCCGGTGCGGTACTGGTTCTCGGCCAGTTCGCCCACGCAGCGCACGCGGCGGTTGCCCAGGTGATCGATGTCATCGACTTCGCCGTTGCCGTTGCGCAGGTCCACCAGGATCTTGACCACGGCCAGGATGTCCTCGTTGGACAACACCATGGGGCCGGTGGATTCGTCGCGGCCGATCTTGGCGTTGAACTTCATGCGGCCCACGCGCGACAGGTCGTAGGTGTCGGGGTTGTAGAACAGGCGCTGGAACAGGGCCTGCACGGCGTCTTCCGTGGGCGGCTCGCCGGGGCGCATCATGCGGTAGATGGCGACGCGGGCTGCGAACTCGTCCACCGTTTCGTCGATGCGCAGGGTCTGCGACATGTACGCGCCCTGGTCGAGTTCATTGGTGTAGATGCACTGCACGTCCTGCACGCCGGCACTGCGCAGCTTCTTGAGCAGTGCCTCGGTCAGTTCGTCATTGGCCTTGGCGATGATCTCACCGGTGTCCGCATCCACGATGTTGCGGGCCACCACGCGGCCGATCAGGAAGTCTTCGGGCACGCTGATGTGCGTGGTGCCGGACTGCTCCAGTTCGCGGGTGTGGCGCGCGGTCACGCGCTTGTCCTTGGCCACGACGACCTTGCCGGACTTGTCGGTGATGTCGAAGCGCGCCACTTCGCCGCGCAGGCGCTCGGAGACGAACTCCATCTGCGCGCCGCTGTCCATCAGGCGGAAATTGTCGTTGACGAAGAAGTTCGCCAGGATGGATTCCGGGTTCAGGCCGATGGCCTTGAGCAGGATCGTGACCGGCATCTTGCGGCGGCGGTCCACGCGGAAATACAGGATGTCCTTCGGGTCGAACTCGAAGTCGAGCCAGGAACCGCGGTAGGGAATGATGCGCGCCGAGAACAGCAGCTTGCCCGAGCTGTGCGTTTTGCCCTTGTCGTGCTCGAAGAACACGCCGGGCGAGCGGTGCAGCTGGGACACGATCACGCGCTCGGTGCCGTTGATGATGAACGAGCCCTTGTCGGTCATGAGCGGCACTTCGCCCATGTAGACCTCTTGCTCCTTCACTTCCTTGACCACCTTGGACTGCGACGTCGAGGACTCGCGGTCATAGATGATCAGCTGCACCTTGGCCCGCACGGCCGACGCGAACGTCAGGCCACGCGTCTGGCACTCGCGCACGTCGAAGGCGGGCTTGGCCAGGTTGTACTCGATGAATTTCATCTCCACGAAACCGTTGTGGGAGACGATAGGAAAGGCAGCGTCGAATGCAGCCTGAAGGCCTTCGATGGTTCTTTTCTGGGGTGCTTTATCAGCCTGCAGGAAAGCGGTGTATGCGTCCTTCTGCATCTGCAGCAGATAAGGAACTTCGAGCACGCTATCGCGGGTGCCGAAGCTTTTGCGAATTCGCTTGCGTTCGGTGTAGGAATAGGCCATGAGATCTCCGGGCAAAGACATGAGTCCTGGGTCTTCGACGACTGACCCGCAAGGAGAGGTGTCCTTGCGGGCTTGGCGGTTGGCCACTACCAACCATGGCGGACGGTGATGCATTGCACATCACCCGAACCAAGGCGTCTTCTGCTGTCGGGGTTGTCAGAAGACACTCGAAAGACTCGTGGAAAACGAGGCTTGCGGGTGCGCTCTGAAAGCACCAAAGGCTGGAGGCCCTTTGAGGAGCACTCCAGCCCTTGAACGAGACCGAATTACTTGAGTTCGGCCTTGGCGCCGGCTTCCACCAGCTTCTTGACGGCAGCTTCGGCGTCGGCCTTGGCAATGCCTTCCTTGACGTTCTTGGGAGCGCCGTCCACCAGGTCCTTGGCTTCCTTGAGGCCCAGGCCGGTGATTTCGCGCACTGCCTTGATGACGGACACCTTGTTGGCGCCGGCTTCCGTCAGCACCACGTTGAATTCCGTCTTTTCTTCAGCAGCAGCAGCGCCAGCACCGCCACCAGCGGCAGCAGGAGCAGCCATGGCTGCAGCGCTCACGCCAAACTTCTCTTCAATGGCCTTCACCAGGTCATTGAGTTCCAGGACCGTCATGCTGTCCAGCGCGGTCAAGAATGCGTCTTTATCGAATGCCATTTTGATTTCCTAACAATTGTGTTGGTTGACTGCCCGGCTATCAAGCCGCGGCAGGTTCGGCGGCCGGTGCGGCTGCGCCTTCGCCTTTTTTCGCCGCCAGTGCGCCCAGCACAACGGCCGTACGCGACATGGGGGACATAAGCAAGCCACAAATCTGAGCCAGCAGCACTTCCTTGGAAGGAATGTTGGCCAGTTGCTTAACGCCGTTGACATCCAGGGCCTTGCCACCGAAAGCGCCACCACGAATCACCAGCTTGTCGTTGGTTTTCGCGAAATCGGCCACCACCTTGGCGGCGGCCACAGCGTCTTCGGAGAAGCCATAGATCAGCGGACCGGTCATCTGGTCAGCCACCACGTCAAACGCGCTGCCAGCTACAGCACGGCGAGCCAGGGTGTTCTTCAGAACACTCAGGTTCACGCCCTTGCTGCGAGCTTCCACACGCAGTTTGGTCATGTCGGCGACCGTGATGCCGCGGTACTCCGCGATCACAAGCGTTTGAGCTTTAGCGGCGAGGCTGGTCACTTCACTGATGACCGCTTCTTTCTCACTGCGATTAAGACTCAAGGTCTACTCCTTAAATTGCACATTCAGGCTTGCACCCTCCTGCGCGCTCTTGTTGCAGCGACCAACTGTTTCGGAACGGATTCCATCTGCAGCGGGATCGCCATCTGCGTTGGCCCCAGGGGGATTAAGTGCGAACTTGCACACCAACGGTCTTGGATGGCCTGAAGGCAGCTTGAATGCCAGCTTCAGCCCACCACATCGGACCCTTTGACAGGTCCGAAGATTTCTTTTCGCAATTACGCTGCGATGGATTGCGTATCCACGCGGACGCCCAGACCCATCGTGGAAGACACGGCGACCTTGCGCAGGTACAGACCCTTGCTCGAAGCAGGCTTGGCCTTGTTCAGTGCATCGATCAGGGCAGCCAGATTGCCTTGCAGCTTCTCGTTGTCGAACGAACGGCGGCCAATCGTGCTGTGCACGATACCGGCCTTGTCCACGCGGAACTGCACTTGACCAGCCTTGGCGTTCTTCACGGCCGTGGCAACGTCAGGCGTCACTGTGCCCACCTTGGGGTTGGGCATCAGGCCACGCGGGCCCAGGATCTGGCCCAGCGTACCCACGACGCGCATCGCGTCAGGGGCAGCAATCACCACGTCGAAAGGCATGTCGCCAGCCTTGACCATGGCGGCCAGGTCGTCCATGCCGACGATGTCGGCACCCGCGGCCTTGGCTTCTTCAGCCTTGGCACCCTGGGCGAACACGGCGACGCGCGTCGTCTTGCCGGTACCGTTGGGCAGCACCACGGCGCCACGCACCACTTGGTCGGACTTCTTGGCATCAATGCCGAGCTGCACGGCCACGTCGATGGATTCATCGAACTTGGCGGTGGCGGCTTCCTTCACCAGGGCCACTGCATCCGCGAAGGCGTACAGCTTGGTGCTGTCAACCTTGCCCTGCAGGGCTTTTTGCTTTTTCGTCAACTTGGCCATTTACAAACCCTCCACCGTCACGCCCATCGAGCGTGCGGAACCAGCCAGCGTACGGACAGCTGCGTCAACATTCGCGGCATTCATGTCCTTCATCTTGGTCTTGGCGATTTCTTCGAGCTGTTCGCGCGTGATCTTGCCGACCTTGATCTTCAGCGCATTGGCCGAACCCTTTTCGAGCTTGATGGCCTTCTTGATCAGAGTCGTCGCAGGCGGCGTCTTGATGATGAAGGTAAAGCTCTTGTCTGCGAAAGCCGTGATGACCACGGGCAATGGCAGGCCTGGCTCCACACCTTGGGTCTGCGCATTGAATGCCTTGCAGAACTCCATGATGTTGAGGCCACGCTGACCCAGTGCCGGGCCGATGGGTGGGGATGGATTGGCCTTACCAGCTGGGACTTGCAGCTTGATAAAACCGACGATTTTTTTCGCCATGTTTTACTCCTTACGGGTCATAACGCCTGCGCTGCACCACGCAGCAACCGGCTCCCCGGGGTTAACGACTCGCTATCACGATGTTCGCACCGAGCCGAAAAGCGCGACATCCAATTGCTTGCCCTGGCGTGCCAGGGCGATCAGGGTTTTTATCGAAGACGTTCTTATGTCTTTTCGACCTGACCGAATTCCAGCTCGACCGGCGTGGAGCGGCCGAAGATCATCACGGAGACGCGCACGCGGCTCTTTTCGTAATTGACCTCTTCGACGGAGCCATTGAAATCCGTGAACGGACCTTCCTTGACGCGAACCAGCTCGCCCACCATGAATTCGATCTTGTGGCGCGGCTTGTCCGTGCCTTCCTGCATCTGGCTGACGATCTTCTGGACTTCCTCTTCGGAAATAGGGGCGGGGCGGTTCTTGGCCCCCCCCACGAAACCGGTCACCTTGTTGGTGTGCTTCACCAAGTGCCAGGTATCGTCGTCCATCACCATCTCGACGAATACATAGCCAGGGAACAAGCGACGCTCCGTCGTCTTGCGCTGGCCGTTTTTCATCTCCACCACTTCTTCGGTCGGCACCAGAATGCGACCGAACTTGTCTTGCATGCCCGAGCGACCAATGCGCTCCTGGATATTGCGCTCCACCGCCTTTTCCATGCCCGAATAGGCATGGACGATGTACCAACGCAGATCCGGATTTGCCGAAGCAGAAGCGCCTGCAGGAGCTTCTGCTCCAGTGATTTCCGCAGCGGTCGTCATGACTTTCTCCAACCCAAAACCAAGTCGTACAAGACCCATTCCAGCGTCTTGTCCGTGAACCACAGGAAAAGCGCCATGATCACCACGAAGGCAAACACATACGCCGTCATCTGCAAGGTTTCCTTGCGGGTAGGCCAGACGACCTTTTTCACCTCGCGCCATGCATCCTTTGCGAAGGCAACGAACTGACGGCCAGACTCCGACACCAGGAACACGCCCGCAGCCGCCACCAGACCGACGATCAGCGCAGCCCATTGGACGAGAGCGCCCTGCTTGCTCAGCAAATAAAAGCCCGCAACCGAGGCGATGACCAAAGCCACCACCGCTGCGAGCTTGGCCTTGTCTGCGCCTGTATTGACAGTTTCAACCTGTGAAGTGGCCATCTTTGAGTATTTCCTGCTTCCGATTCACGGCATCACTTAAGACACCGAAGCCCGCCAGGGCCTGGCGGGCTTGTTTTGGGCCACATTCAAGTGGCAGGGGCAGTAGGAATCGAACCTACAACCTTCGGTTTTGGAGACCGACGCTCTGCCAATTGAGCTATACCCCTGTATACCTTTGCCAGTTAAGCAATGATCTTGGCCACGACGCCAGCGCCGACCGTACGGCCGCCTTCGCGGATGGCGAAGCGCAGGCCTTCTTCCATGGCGATGGGGTTGATCAGCTTGACGGTGATCGACACGTTGTCGCCAGGCATGACCATTTCCTTGTCGGCCGGCAGCTCGATGGCGCCGGTCACGTCGGTCGTGCGGAAGTAGAACTGTGGGCGGTAGTTGTTGAAGAACGGGGTGTGGCGGCCGCCTTCGTCCTTGCTCAGCACATACACTTCAGCGGTGAAGTGGGTGTGGGGCTTGATCGAGCCGGGCTTGCACAGCACTTGGCCGCGCTCCACGTCTTCGCGCTTGGTGCCGCGCAGCAGCAGGCCGACGTTGTCGCCAGCTTGACCTTGGTCCAGCAGCTTGCGGAACATTTCCACGCCGGTGCAGATGGTCTTTTGCGTGTCGCGGATACCGACGATTTCGATTTCTTCGCCGACCTTGATGATGCCGCGCTCGACGCGACCGGTCACCACGGTGCCGCGGCCGGAGATGGAGAACACGTCTTCCACGGGCATCAGGAAGGCACCGTCCACAGCGCGCTCTGGCGTGGGGATGTAGGTGTCCAGCGCTTCGGCCAGCTTCATGATGGCTTCTTCACCCAGCTTGCCCTTGTCGCCTTCCAGGGCGAGCTTGGCCGAGCCACGGATGATGGGGGTGTCGTCGCCTGGGAAGTCGTACTTGTCCAGGAGTTCGCGCACTTCCATTTCGACGAGTTCCAGCAGTTCTTCGTCGTCCACCATGTCGCACTTGTTCAGGAACACGATGATGTAAGGCACGCCCACCTGGCGGGCCAGCAGGATGTGTTCGCGGGTCTGGGGCATGGGGCCGTCAGCAGCCGAGCACACCAGGATGGCGCCGTCCATCTGGGCAGCGCCGGTGATCATGTTCTTCACATAGTCGGCGTGGCCGGGGCAGTCCACGTGGGCGTAGTGGCGGTTGGCCGTTTCGTATTCCACGTGCGCGGTGTTGATCGTGATGCCGCGGGCCTTTTCTTCGGGCGCCGCATCGATCTGGTCGTATGCCTTGGCTTCGCCGCCGAACTTGGCGGACAGCACGGTGGCGATGGCCGCCGTCAGCGTCGTCTTGCCATGGTCCACGTGGCCGATCGTGCCCACGTTGACGTGAGGCTTGGTGCGCTCGAACTTTCCTTTTGCCATTTTTCCGACTCCGAAAAAAATCTATACCAATACGACAGGATCTCGGCGCAACCAGAATCGGACGCACCTGAAAGTGGTGCCCATGGCGGGAATCGGACCCGCGACCTCTCCCTTACCAAGGGAGTGCTCTACCACTGAGCCACATGGGCAACTTGATGCCGCTCGCACAACATCAAAATCTCTAACTCAACAAACCAGCACAAGCGAGCAATGGAGCGGGAGACGGGAATCGAACCCGCGTCATTAGCTTGGAAGGCTAGGGTTCTACCATTGAACTACTCCCGCATCGGCCAACAGCCTCTGCGCGCCCAGCCTTGCAACCAAGCAAAACCGGACATCACTCTCAACACTACTCTCTCACTGGTGGAGGGGACTGGATTCGAACCAGTGTAGGCGTAAGCCAACAGATTTACAGTCTGCCCCCTTTAGCCACTCGGGCACCCCTCCGGAGAATTTCGAATTATAGCACTAGTTTTTTGCAACACGGGGAAATTAGCAGCCCCGCAGGATCACCCGAAGAGACACATTCCCTGGATTGCACGCGTCATTGGTGCGGCTGGCGGGGATCGAACCCACGACCCTTGGCTTCGGAGGCCAATACTCTATCCACTGAGCTACAGCCGCACGACCGAACTGGCACAGCCTCGGATTATCGCATGCAACCGCCGCCAGCAAACGCACACAACCCCGATGCACCACGACCAACACGAGCACCCACAGACGCACTAGGGCGCAACACGGCAATCCTGGGCATCAACAACCCCTGGCAATGCCAGGCCCAACCCCACAAGAAAGGCATCGGTACTCACCCCGCCGACACCCACCAGATCAAAGCCGCCCTCCCCCAGGATCCAGTTGCGGATGAGCCCATCGAACAAGGCATGCAAGCCCACGGCCGCCTCCACGGGCGTCATTGGCAAGACGACCCCTTGCAACTGCGCAGCCAGCTCGAAGTCGCGCGCCAACTGGCGGGTGAAACCATCCGACGCAGCCACGTGACGATCACGCACCCCCACGAGCTCGCTCACATATTCCACCTTGTAGAGCGCAATCTCGAAAACCCGGCGCGTCCGCTCGTCAGAGGCCACGCTGCGCAGCACAAGCGCCATCACCGCACGCAGCCGCTGCACCGGATCCGGACAGGTGCTGCACTCGAATTCCCCATAGCCCTGCTCGAGCGGAAGGGTCACCCGGTCCATCATGGCACTGAAGAGGTCCACCTTGTCCTTGAAATGCCAGTAGATCGCCCCCCGCGTCGCCCCCGCAGCCTGCGCGATATCGCTCAGGGAAGCACGCGAAACCCCCTTCTCCCGGAAGACCTGCTCCGCGGCATCTATCAGGCTGTTGCGCGTGGCAATTGCATCCTCTTTGGTTCGACGCGCCATGGGGTGTATGTCTCCTCGTTCTCAATGCCTAGTCACCGGCCGGATGCACCAAGACATCCGGCGGTCACAATTATACATTCATGTTTGTATGTATAATCGCGCACTTATTTTGTCGGGCTCTCATCTTGGGGCGCTTCCAGCCAGCGGCCCTTTCCCCTACAACCCAATTCCTTGACGCCAATCAAAAGGACTCCCATGCCCACACCGCGTGACGCATCTGCCATTCCCTCCTTTCGCGCCTCTACAACCCACAAGGCCATCTCCCTGGTCGCAGCCACCGCAGCGGCGGTGCTGCTGGCTGCCTGCGGCAAAAGCGACGGCCAAGCCCCAGCCGGCGGGCAGCAGATGCCCCCCGTCGAGGTTGGGGTTGTCACCGCAACGCCCGGCGATGTGGGGCTGATCACCGAATTGCCGGGCCGCGTGGAAGCTTCCCGCGTCGCCCAGGTGCGCGCCCGGGCTGCGGGCATCCTGCAGCAGCGCCTTTTCAAGGAGGGCAGCGACGTGAAGGCAGGCCAGCCACTCTTTCGCATTGACGCTGCCCCGTACGCGGCAGCGTCGGAAAGCGCCCGCGCCAGCCTCGCCAAGGCCCAGGCCAACCTCGCGCAGGCCAGCGCCCAGGTGGAACGCTACCGCCCGCTCGTGAGCGCCAATGCCATCAGCAAGCAGGACTTCGTCAATGCGGAAGCCGCCGAAAAGCAGGCCCAGGCAGACGTGGCCGCCGCCAGGGCGTCGGTGCGCACCGCCGACATCAACCTTGGCTATGCCAGCGTGACATCCCCCATATCGGGCCGCATCGGGCGGGCGCTGGTCACGGAAGGTGCATTGGTCGGGCAGGGAGAAGCCACTGCCCTGGCCGTCGTGCAGCAGATCGACCCGGTGTACGTGAACTTCACCCAATCGGCCAGCGATGTCTTCCAGCTGCGCCGTGCCATGGAAAGCGGCCAGTTCAAGCGCGCCGGCGGCACCGAGGCAGCCAGCGTCAAGCTCGTCCTGGGCGACGGATCGGAATACGCCCAGACCGGCAAGCTGCTGTTCACCGACCTGTCGGTGGATGCCACCACGGGACAGGTCACGCTGCGCGCGGAAGTTCCCAACCCCAAGGGGGAGCTGCTGCCCGGCCTGTACCTGCGCGTGCGCATCGAACAGGCCCAGGCCAGCAATGCCATCACCCTGCCCCAGCAGGCTGTCACGCGCACCCAGCAGGGTGACACGGTCAGCGTGGTGGGCGAGGACGGCAAAGTGTCCCAGCGCCCCATCAAGGTCAGCGCGGCCCAGAACAACCGCTGGGTGGTTCTCGACGGGCTGAAGGCTGGCGAGAAGGTCATGGTGGACGGCTTCCAGAAGCTGCAGATGCTGCCGCCCGGCACGCCGGTGAAGCCGGTTCCATGGCAGGCGCCGGGAGCGCCATCCGCGGCGCCCCCGTCGCCGGCCGCCGCAGCAGCACCTGCGGCACCCGCCGCTTCTGCCGCGTCTTCGTCGAAGCCATAAAGGGCACCCCAGCATGGCCAAGTTCTTTATCGACCGACCCATCTTTGCATGGGTGATCGCCCTGTTCATCATGGTGATGGGCGGCGTGGCGATCACGCAGCTGCCCATCGCGCAGTACCCACCGGTGGCTCCGCCAGCCATCGTCATCAACGCGGCCTATCCGGGCGCATCCGCGCAAACGCTCGAAGACAGCGTGCTGTCGGTCATCGAGCGCGAGATGAACGGATCACCGGGGCTGATCTACATGGAATCCGTCGCCCAGGCCGACGGCTCCGGCAGCATCACGCTGAGCTTCCAGCCCGGCACCAATGCCGATCTGGCCCAGGTGGATGTGCAGAACCGCCTCTCGCGCGCCACGCCACGGCTGCCCTCGGCCGTGACACAACAGGGCGTGCGCGTGGACAAATCGCGCTCCAACTTCCTGCTGTTCACCATGCTCTCGTCGACCAACCCGGCGACGGACACGGTGGCCCTGGGCGACTACGCGTCGCGCAACATCGTCCCCGAGCTGCAGCGGCTGCAGGGCATCGGCCAGGCACAGCTGTTCGGCACGGAACGCGCCATGCGCATCTGGATCGACCCCGCCAAGATGGTGAGCTTCAACCTTTCGGCCGCCGAAATCACCGCCGCCATCCGCGCCCAGAACGCCCAGGTGGCCAGCGGCACGATCGGCGACCTGCCCAACATCGCGGGCCAGGGGATTGCGGCCACGGTGGTGGTCAACGGCCAGCTCTCCAGCGTGGAGCAGTTCGGCAACATCGTGCTGCGCGCCAACACCGACGGCTCCACCGTGCGCATCAAGGACGTGGCGCGCGTGGAGCTGGGGGGCCAGGCCTACGCCACGGCCGCGCGACTGAACGGCAAGCCCGCCGTGGGCATTGGCGTCCAGCTGTCGCCCAGCGGCAATGCCCTGGAAGCCGCGAAAGCCGTGCGCACCAAGATGAATGAGCTCTCGCGCTACTTCCCCGAAGGCATGAGCTGGAGCATTCCCTACGACAGCTCGCGCTTCGTGGACATCTCCATCAAGCAGGTGGCCGAGACCCTGCTGGAAGCGGTGGCGCTGGTGTTCCTGGTGATGTTCCTGTTCCTGCAGAACTGGCGCTACACCATCATCCCCACCATCGTGGTGCCGATCGCTCTGCTGGGCACCTTCGCCACGCTGCTGGCGCTGGGCTTCTCGATCAACGTGCTGACCATGTTCGGCATGGTGCTGGTGATCGGCATCGTGGTGGACGATGCCATCGTGGTGGTGGAAAACGTCGAACGCATCATGAGCGAGGAAGGACTGTCCCCGCTCGAGGCGACGCGCAAGGCCATGCGCCAGATCTCGGGCGCCATCATCGGCGTGACCGTGGTGCTGATCTCGGTGTTCGTGCCGCTGGCCTTCTTCGCGGGCTCCACGGGCAACATCTACCGCCAGTTCTCGGCGGTGATGGTGGCCTCCATCGGCTTTTCCGCCTTCATGGCCCTGTCGCTCACGCCGGCCCTGTGCGCCACGCTGCTTAAGCCCGTGGAAGCCGGGCACCACCACGAGAAGACCGGCTTCTTCGGCTGGTTCAATCGCGGCTTTTCGCGCACCGCCAAGGGCTATGAAGGCTTCGTGGCGCGCATGCTCAAGCGGGCAGCACGCTACCTCGTCATCTACGCCGCCATCATTGGCGCCGTCGCCGTGGTGTACATGCGCCTGCCCACCTCGTTCCTGCCCAGCGAAGACCAGGGCAACATCATCGTCAACGTGCAGCTGCCCCCCGGCGCGACGCAAGAGCGCACGCTGGCCGTGATGCAGCAGGTCGAGGAGTTCATTCTCAAGCAGCCCGAAGTGCAGAGCATGGTGGGCGTGCTGGGCTTCAGCTTCTCCGGCCAGGGGCAGAACGCCGCTCTTGCCTTCGTGACCTTGAAGGACTGGAGCGAACGCCACGGCCCGGGCCAATCGGCGCAGGACGTTGCCAACCGGGCCTTCGGCGGCCTGATGGGAATCCGCGATGCGTTCATCTTCCCGCTGAGCCCGCCTCCCATTCCCGAGCTGGGCAATGCCAGCGGCTTCACGTTCCGCCTGCAGGACCGCGGAGGCGCCGGCCACGAGGCGCTCGTGAAGGCACGCAATCAGCTGCTGGGCATGGCCTCGCAAAGCAAGGTGCTCACGCAGGTGCGCCCGGACGGCCTGGAAGACGCGCCACAGCTGCAGATCGACATCGACCGCGACAAGGCCAACGCCCTGGGCGTGCCGTTCGATGCCATCAACTCCGCGCTGTCGACCGCGCTGGGCTCGAGCTATGTGAACGACTTCCCGAACCAGGGCCGCCTCCAGCGCGTGGTCGTGCAGGCCGACGCGCCTTCGCGCATGCAGCCCGACGATCTGCTGAAGATCAACGCCGCCAACAGCCAGGGCAAGCCGGTGCCGCTCTCTGCCTTCGCCACCACCCGCTGGGTCAATGGCGCGCAGCAGACGGTGCGCTACAACGGCTATCCCGCCATGCGGATCTCGGGCTCGCCAGCCCCCGGTTTCAGCACGGGCGCCGCCATGGCCGAGATGGAAAAGCTCGCGGGCCAGCTGCCCGCAGGCTTCGGCTTTGAATGGACCGGCCAGTCGCGCGAGGAAAAGCTGGCGGGCTCCCAGTCGCTGATCCTCTACAGCTTCGCCATCCTGGCCGTGTTCCTGTGCCTGGCCGCGCTGTACGAAAGCTGGTCGATTCCGCTGGCCGTGATCCTGGTGGTGCCCCTGGGCGTGCTGGGCGTGCTGCTGGCGACCCTGCTGCGGGGCTATGCCAATGACGTGTACTTCCAGGTGGGCCTGATCACCATCATCGGCCTGTCGGCGAAGAACGCCATCCTGATCATCGAATTTGCCAAGGACCTTCAGGCCCAGGGCAAGGGCGTGATCGAGTCGGCGCTGGCGGCCGCGCACCTGCGGTTCCGCCCCATCGTGATGACCTCGATGGCGTTCGGGCTGGGCGTGCTGCCGCTGGCCATCGCGTCGGGCGCGGGCTCGGCCAGCCAGCGCGCCATCGGCACGGGCGTGCTGGGCGGAATGATCACGGGCACGGCACTGGCCGTGTTCTTCGTGCCCGTGTTCTTCGTGGTGGTCCGCAGCCTGTTCAAGGGGAGCGCGCGCCAGCAGGAAATGAACCGCCGCCACGCAGAAGAAGCAGGAGTTGGAACCCATGACTAATCACCGCAGCACCTCCATCGCACTGGCAGCGGCAGCGCTGCTGGCCGGCTGCTCGTTCATCCCCGTCTACGAGCGACCCGCGGCCCCCGTGCCGGCCACGTACACCACGGCGGCTTCCGCCAGCGGCACCACGCAGGGCGCTGCGGCCGCGGCCCCCTGGCAGGACTATTTCGCCGAGCCCCGGCTGCGCCAGCTCATCGACGCCGCGCTGGCCAACAACCGCGATCTGCGCGTGGCCGTGCTCAACATCGAACAGGCACGCGCCACGTTCCAGGTGCGCCGGGCCGACCTGTACCCGGGCGTGGGCCTGGCGGCCAACGCCAGCCGCGCACCGGCCGCGGGCACGGGCGACCTGACCAACTCGTTCAGCGTCGGACTTGCGGTTTCGGCCTGGGAGATCGACTTCTTCGGCCGCATCGCCAGCCTCAAGGAGCAGGCGCTCGCGCAGTACCTTGCCACCGAAGAGGGCCGCAATGCGGCGCAGGTCAGCCTGGTGGCCGCCGTGGCCAACGGCTGGCTGAACCTGCTGGCCGACGAGGAGCTGCTGGACCTGTCGCGCCAGACCCTCGCGTCGCGCGAGGAATCGGTGCGCCTCACGCGCATGCGGCTGGACGCGGGCGTGGCCTCGGAGCTGGACTTCCGCCAGGCAGAGTCCCTGACCCAGGCGGCACGCGCCACCCTGGCGCAGCAGCAGCGCCAGCGCGCGCTGGACGAGAACGCCCTGGCCCTGCTGCTCGGACAGTCCCTGCCCGACGACATCCGCGCCAGCCTCACGGGCAGCCGGCTGGCCGCTGCGCCTGCCATGGCGCAGTTGCCCGCAGGCCTGCCGTCCGAACTGCTGACGCGCCGCCCCGACATCCGCCAGGCAGAGCAGCAGCTGATCGCAGCCAACGCGAACATCGGCGCGGCGCGGGCCGCGTTCTTCCCGCGCATCTCGCTCACGGCCCAGGCAGGCACCGCCAGCGGCGAACTGTCGGGCCTGTTCAAGAGCGGCTCGTGGGGGTTCACGATCGCGCCGTCCCTGCTGCTGCCCATCTTCGACGCGGGCCGCAACCAGGCCAACCTCGAGAGTGCGCAAGCCGGGCGGGGCATCGCCATCGCGCAATACGAAAAGGCCATCCAGACGGCCTTCCGCGAAGTCTCGGATGCGCTGGCGGGCCAGGCCACCCTGGGTGAGCAGGCCGAGGCCCAGCAACTGCAGGCCCAGGCGGAAGGCGCGCGGCTGCAGCTGGCCGATCTGCGCTACCGCAACGGCGTATCGAGCTACCTGGACCTGCTGGACGCCCAGCGTTCCCTGTTCGCCACGCAGCAGGCCGTCGTGCAGGTCAAGCTCGCGCAGCTGCAAAACCAGGTGGCGCTGTACAAGGCCCTGGGCGGCGGCGCGCCCGAAGCCGCTGCGGTGGCGGGCAATCCGTCCTGACGCGCACGGCGGCGCCAGGCCACGCGCGCCCGCACCGCAGGGTGGCGGCGCGCGCGGGCTGTCTCGCGCATCTGGCGCGGCGCCTGTGCGATGCTCACGGGGAGGCACCAGCCCCGCAGATATAATTGAGGGTTGATTTCATCAAAGCCCCCCGATACACCCTGAGGACGTCATGAGCGACAACCACCACGAAGAAGCCCATACCGGCCCGATCAAGAACCCCAAGCAGTTGCTGGTCGCGGTACTTTTCTCGTTTGTGATTCCGATCTTTGCCATCATTGGCTTGGTCCTGTATGTCACGTCGGCCGACAAGCCGGCCGCTGGCGCAGCCAATCCCGAGAAGGCCATTGCCGAGCGCATCCAGAAGGTGGGCATGGTCGAAATCCGCGATGCCAACCGCCCCCTGCGAAGCGGCGAAGACGTCTACAAGGGCCAGTGCGCGGCCTGCCATGCCACAGGCGCCGCGGGGGCTCCCAAGTTCTCGGACGCCGCTGCCTGGTCGGCCCGCATCAAGACCGGCTTTGAAGCGCTGGTCCAATCCGCGCTGAAGGGCAAGGGCGCCATGGCGCCGCAAGGCGGCGGCGACTTCAACGACACCGAAATCGCGCGGGCCGTCGCATACATGGCCAACGCCGCCGGCGCCAAGTTCGCGGAACCCGCGGCACCCGCCGGAGCAGCCCCCGCGGCTGCCGCCGACGCCGCGTCCGCAGCCCCTGCCGCTACGGCGGCCGCAGCAGCGCCCGCTGCCGAAGCCGCTCCTGCTGCTGCAGCAGCAGCGCCCGCTCCTGTGGCCGCTGCCGCCGCAGGCGCTGGCGAAGCCCTGTACAAGCAGGCGTGCCAGGTGTGCCACGCGGCTGGCGTGGCCGGCGCCCCCAAGTTTGGTGACAAGGCCGCCTGGTCGGCCCGCCTGCCTGCCGGCATCGATGCGCTGTATAACAGCGTGGCCAAGGGCAAGGGTGCGATGCCTCCCCGCGGTGGCGCCGCTCAGGCGTCGGATGCCGATCTGCGTGCCGCCGTCGAGTTCATGGCCGCGGCCGCCAAGTAAGCCCTTCTCTCCCGCATGCGGCGGAGCGCCGCGCGGGCCCATGAAAAAGCCGGTTCTGTGGACCGGCTTTTTTACTTTCTGCGCCCTGGTTCCTTCTCTTTCTTCTTCAGGTGCGCGCCATGCCCGCCCTGGGCGCCCGCCCCTGCATTCCACCAGCGCTCCAGCGGCCATGCGGGCTCATGACGAAGCCGTAGCGCCCCGGCAAATCCTCTGCCCGCACATCCAGCGGTACCCAGCGGCCCGCCTCCACCGCCTCGGCGGCCAGGGGCACGTCCAGGGTGTGCACCAGCCCCACGCCCAGCTCCGACTCCAGGTAGACCCGCCCCTGCGCATCCACCAGGCAGTCCTGCACCGCGGCCCCCCGGCCGGTGTGGGAAAGCACGGAAAAATCCGGCTGTATGCGCCACACGAGGGGCGTGGCTTCCAGTTCCACATACACGCGCTGCGGCCCGTTCTGGAAAAACCATTGCCCCTGCGCGTCGTGCTCGTAATTGCGCGCGATGAATTCGACCAGCTTTTCATGCTGCAGCAGGGACCCCTTGCTGCGCGGAAAGGGGCCTGCGGCCTGGACCTGGTCGTCGCGCAGGTACCAGTGGCCGCGCGCATCCAGGCCGAGCCATCCGTAGCAGTCGGGCACGTTGGGCCACTTGGCCAGCGCCTGCTTGACGATGTCATCCATGCGGCGATTGTGCTCCCGCGCGCGCCACGGCCCCCGCATGCTCTGCCAGCCATCCCCCGACTGCGTCGGGCATGGCGCGCACATGCCCCGGCAAGCGCCCGTGGGCAAAGCCGACATGGCCGCCGTGCGGGGGCTGCCAGAGCGTGACGAACCCGTTGGCCACCTCCTGCGGCAGCGGCAGGCTGGCGGCCGGAACGAACGGGTCGTTGCGCGCATTGACGACCAGGGCAGGAAGGCGGATGCGGTGCAGCAGCGGCTTGGCGGAGGCGCGCAGCCAATAGTCTTCGGTGTTGCGAAAGCCGTGCAGCGGTGCGGTGAACACGTTGTCGAACGCATACAGGTCACGCGCCGCCATCAGGGCCTGCCGGTCGAACAGCGCCGGGTGCTGCGCCAGCTTCTGCAGCGCCTTGGGCACCAGGGTGCGCATGAACATGCGCGTGTAGACCTGCCGGTTGAAGCCGCGCCCGATCGCGTGCCCGCCTGCGGCCAGGTCGATGGGCGAGCACACGGCGGCCACCGCGTCCGCGCTGCGCGCGGCGTCCTCGCCCACTTCGGCGGCCCAGCGCAGGAGCGCGTTTCCCCCCAGGGAGACACCCACCGCCATCAGCGGCCCCCTGTGCGATGCACGCAGGCGCTGCAGCATCCAGCCGATCTCGGCGTGGTCGCCCGAGTGGTAGGCGCGCGGCGCACGGTTGATCTCGCCACTGCACCCCCGGAAATGCGGCAGCGCGCAGGCCCAGCCCTGCTCGCGCGCCAGGTCGGCGAACGCTTCGCAGTAGTGGCTGCGCGACGAACCCTCCAGGCCATGGAAGACCACCAGCAACGGCCGGGGCGCGCCGGCCGCCGCCACGCCATCCTGCAGGAAGTCCACATCCACGAAGTCACCATCCGGCGTCTCCCAGCGCTCGCGGCGGTACTCGGGGCGGGGCCCGAACACCCGGCGCGAGTACAGGGCCGGCCAGATGGTCTGGAGCTGGCCTCCGGGCAGCCAGCGGGGTGCTACATATTTCATAGCTGCCAGCGCTTACAGTTCCGGGGCAAGAAGGCAAAAAGGCTCGAACATGGGAAGGCCATCGGCTCAATGGAGCACGGGCCGCTGCGCGTCCGCCGTCTGCACGTCCGGCGCGGCCCCGGGGCTGGCGTGGTGCGCCACCATGCGCCAGCCTTCGGGGGTCTTGTGGTAGACGTTGGTGGCCAGCACCACGGCCTGGTGCAAGCCGTCGGGCAGCATCACCTCCACCTGTTCGGCGACGCTGTGCACGGCGCTGGTGAGGGCCACCACCCGGTGCACCTGCACGGGCCGGGCCCGCACCGTGCCATGCGAAAACATGGCCTCGAATGCCGCCCGGATCGCCCCCGCGCCCAGCAGCCGCGGCCCGCCGGGGTGCACGCAGACGATGTCGTCCTCGTCGGCCCAGCAGGACATCAACAGCTCGATGTCGCCACGCTGCAGGGCCTCGTAGAACGCGGCTTCGGTTTCGTCCGAGGAACCTCCGAGGGTGGCGGCGCTGGAGCGGGGACGGGGCATGGTGATCGGCAGGATGGGGTGAAGGAAAGGCATGGCGGCCGGGGGCCCGTCCACGCGCAGGGCACTATTGTGCGGCCATCCCCTTGCGGGCGTGGTGACCATGTGCGGCCTGCCCGGCACCGGAAAGCGGTGGCGGCACGCGCACTTGTTGCAGAATCTGCCGGGCGGCCACTGTCTGGCCCATTCGCACCCCGGTCCCTTGTCCTGACTCCACCTGGCGAACACCACCATGATGATGAAACGCATCCTTGCACTTCTGGCAGCCGTGCTGGCCCTGAGCGGCTGCGGCTACAACGACTTCCAGCGCCTGGACGAGCAGTCCAAGGCCGCATGGAGCGAGGTCCTCAACCAGTACCAGCGCCGTGCCGACCTGGTGCCCAACATCGTCGCCACCGTCAAGGGCGAGGCGAACTTCGAGCAGGAAACCCTGACCCGCGTGGTCGAGGCGCGCGCCAAGGCCACCTCGATCCAGGTCACGCCCGAAACCCTGAACAACCCCGAGGCATTCAACAAGTTCCAGCAGGCGCAGGGCGAATTGTCGGGTGCGCTGTCTCGGTTGATGGCGGTCTCCGAGCGGTATCCCACGCTGCAGGCCAACCAGGGCTTCCGGGACCTGCGCGTCACGCTGGAAGGCACCGAGAACCGCATCACCGTGGCGCGCAACCGCTACATCCAGACCGTGCAGGAGTACAACGTGCTCGCGCGCAGCTTCCCCACCAACCTGACGGCCATGGCCTTCAGCTACCAGCCCAAGCCCAGCTTCACGGTGGCCAACGAGGCCCAGATCTCCGCGCCCCCCACCGTGGATTTCTCCGCCTCCAAACCCAAGCCCTGAGCGGACTTGCCCTTCCACCGGACAACCGAGAAAATATGCCCCTAGCGCTTATCCACAAAGCGCTGATAGCTATATTTTTTATAGCATTCGCCTTGCCCTGGGCCCGGGCCGATGGGGGCCTGCTACCCGTGCCTGCGCTCACCGGCCCAGTCATCGACCAGACCGGCACGCTGGACGCCGCCGACACGGCGGCGCTGGAAGCGCAGCTGCGCGCGCTGGAGCAGGCCCGGGGTGCCCAGATCGTGGTGCTCATGGTGCCCACCACCGCCCCCGAAGACATCGCGTCGTTCGCCAACCGCGTGGGCAACACGTGGAAGATCGGCCGCAGGGAGGTGGGCGATGGCGTTCTGGTGATCGTCGCCAAGAACGACCGCAAGATGCGCATCGAGGTCGCCAAGGCCCTGGAGGGCGCCATCCCCGACATCGCGGCGGCGCGCATCATCGACGGCGCCATGAAGCCCAGATTCCAGCAGAACGACTATGCGGGCGGCCTGCGCGACGCCATCGCCCAGCTTGGCGCGCGCATCGCCGGCGAGGCACTGCCTGCGCCCACGGATACCGGCACAGGCCCATCGACGCCGCAGGACAGCGGCCGCGGAGGCTTCGACTGGACCGACCTGGCGATCTTCCTGTTCTTCGGCGTGATGGTGGCCGGTCCGCTGGCGCGCAGCATCTTCGGCGGCCGGCTGGGAGGCCTGTTCATGGGTGGGGGCGTGGGCTTTCTTGCCTTCGTGTTCACGTCCAGCCTGCTGGTGGCCGGCGGCGCGGGGATCATCGCACTGCTCTACACCTGGCTCTTCAGCGGCGTGGGCGGCGGCGCCCGGCAGGGCCGAAACGCCGGCCCGATCGGCGGCTGGGGCCATGGCGGCGGCGGTGGCTGGGGAGGCGGCACCAGCGGCGGCGGCGGGGGCTTCAGCTCCGGAGGGGGTGGAGATTTTGGTGGCGGCGGCGCCTCGGGAGACTGGTGACATGGGCCCTGAAACTGCAGCACCCTCGACCTTCCCGGGCCTGGCCACCGCCCTGTGGCGCCTTGCGCAGCATCGCTGGGGCGAACCCGGTGCACGCCGTGCGCTCTCCAGCGAAGCCCTGGAGCGGCTGGCCGCGCGGGTTGCGGCCAGCGAGCGGCGGCACACGGGCCAGATCCGCATCGTCGCCGAAGCCAGCCTGCCCTGGAGCTACCTGCGCCGCCATGCCAGCGCGCGCGAACGCGCCATCATGCTGTTCAGCAAATACCGCGTGTGGGACACCGAGCACAACAACGGCGTGCTGATCTATCTGCTGCTGCCCGAGCATGCGATAGAGATCGTGGCCGACCGGGGCCTGACCCGCCACGTGGCGGGCAGCGAATGGCGCGATGTGATCGCACAGATGTCCACCCACTTCCGCCAGCGGCACTACGAGGAAGGCCTCGCGCAAGCCATCGAGGCCGCGTCGTCCCGCCTGGGCAGGCACTTCCCGCTGACATCGGACACGCCCGGCGACAACGAATTGCCGGACGCCCCCGTGGTGCGCTAGGAGTCCACCCGGCTGCAGCCCGGGGCGCACCGAGCGCCGCCGGAGACGGGCGGGCGGACCGTGCGCGCCGGGACCGCGTGCGAGGGACGCAGGTGCGCCGCCACCCTTCGCAAGGGTGCGGCAGCCGCCGCGACGGCCTTTCCCAAGCCATTCACACTGTCCCAAACTCGCACCAGGGTTTTCCTCTAAAAACGGCTTCGAATGCCGCGTCGTGCCGCGAAATCCGACGGGTTGCGGCAGAGTTCCCTCTTCATTGTTTCCAATACTGGAACAGTTAGTTTGCGACCCGGTGGTTTTTCTTCGCGCCCCATCCACGTACAGTTCATCCCATCGATGAGCCGAACCCGCAAGGCGACTCACCGAACCCGGTTTGAAGCAGTTGTCACTTTCCGCTTTGTCCCGGTTTTTCTGAGACGCTTTTTTAACTTCAAGGATTTTCATCATGAACACGACCGCACGTTTCCTCTCCATCGCCGCTGTGGCTGCTTTCGCTTCTTTTGGTGCCCAGGCCGACGAGGCCGATGCCTCGCAGTTCGCCACGAAGTTCGACACCAACCGCACCCGCGCCGAAGTGGCCGCCGAAGCCGCCACCGTGGCCCAGACCCGCTCCATCGAGCCCGCAGGTTCGCGTGTGGTGACCTACCAATCCACCGCCGACCGCGCCGCCGTGCGTGCCCAGGCCGCAGATGCCGTGCGCACCGGCCAGATCCCTTCGGGCGAGCGTGGTTGATCAGCGTTTGATTCGCTGAATCCAGGCCCTCTCCTGCTGCGTATTTCCCAGTACATCGCCCTCATTTTTTTGAATTTCACCGGAGTTTCACCATGAACAAGACCGCACGTTTCCTCTCCATCGCCGCCGTGGCCGCTTTCGCTTCTTTCGGTGCCCAGGCTGATGAAGCCGATGCTTCGCAGTTCGCCACGAAGTTCGAGACGAACCGCACGCGCGCCGAAGTGGCCGCCGAAGCCGCCACCGTGGCCCAGACCCGCTCCATCGAGCCCGCAGGCTCGCGCGTGGTGACCTACAAGTCCACGGCCGACCGCGCTGCCGTGCGTGCACAGGCTGCTGAAGCCGTGCGCACCGGCCAGATCTCGGCGGGCGAAATCGGCAACGCCATGTAATGCCCAGATCCCGCATGCGGCGCATGCGGGACGGAAGGTGCAGATGCAAGCCAAAAAGGCTGGGGCCCCGCGAAGGGCCCCGGCCTTTTTCGCATGGGCCGGTCGGTCACAATGGCCGGGCTGATGGTTCCCACCACGCCGCCGCCATGCCCCCCTTCCAATCCATCGACCACGTCATGCTGCGGCTCCCTGCGGCAGAGCCTCTGTTCGAACTGTTCAGCCGAACCTTCGGCCTGCCCGTGGCGTGGCCCCTGCAGCGCACCGGCTTCGCCACCTATGGCTGGGTGCACGTGGGCAACACGGACCTGGAGTTCTGGGCGGCAGCCGACAATGGCGACCTGCCGGCCTGCGCGCGGCCGCCGCTGGTCCATGGTTTCGCATTGGAGCCCTCCGGGCCCTTGCCCGGCGCCATGGCCCACGCCACCTCGCTGGGCATCGCCTGCAAACCTGCCCGCCCCTTCCAATCTGCAGGCCACCGAGGCGAAGTGGTCACGAACTTCACCAACTCTGTCCTACTGGATCTGTCAGCCCCCAGCTGTTGCGTGTTCTTCTGCGAATGGGCACCGGGCGCCCCCATCTACCCCTGGGACGATGCCACCACACCCGTGGAACGCCGAATGCGGCACAGGCAGGTGCTGGAGGCAAGCGGTGGCGGCCCCCTGGGGTTGCTCGGACTGCACGCGGTCCGCATGGGCACGCCGGATCTGGCGGCCCATCGGCGCCAATGGCAGGCGCTGAGCTGCTCTTCTCCCGGCGGCCACTCCATCGCGCTCACCCCGGAGGTCTCGCTGGAACTGGTGCCGGGCGAGCACCTGCGGATTGAATCGCTGTCCTTCAGGGTCCGTTCGCTGGCCGTGGCACGCGCCTTTCTGGCCCACCACCAACTGCTGGGGGCCGGCACGGAGGATGATCAGCTTGGCGTGGCCTGCGAAGGCCTGCACATCCATCTGGTGGAGGCACCGGCTCCGCCCGGCGTCCGCGGCTGCGGCTGCGGCAGTCCATGAAACACCTGCGCCCGCCCAGGCGCTGCAGCCCGGACAGCGCGGGGTGTGGAGGCTCCTTCATTGCATTGCGGCATAAAAAAACCCGGCAAAGCCGGGTTTTCTCTGGGCAGATCCGCGAGGGCCTGAATTGCTTACTTCTTCTGGCGGAACTTGCGCAGTGCCGCGATCTGCGCAGCCATCACCGCCAGTTCGGACTGCGCCTTGGCCAGATCGATCTCGCTCTTGGCATTCTTCAGTGCTTCCTCGGCAGAGGCCTTGGCAGCATTGGCCTTCTCGTCGTCCAGGTCCTTGCCGCGGATGGCGGTGTCGGACAGCACGGTCACACAGTTGGGCTGCACTTCCAGAATGCCACCGGCCACGAAAACGAACTCTTCGCTGCCGTCGGCCATTTCGATGCGCACCGAGCCCGGCTTGATGCGCGTGATCAGCGGGGTGTGGCGGGGAAAGATGCCCAGTTCGCCAGCTTCGCCAGGCAGCGCGACAAAGCGTGCTTCACCGGAGAAGATGGACTCTTCGGCACTGACCACATCAACGTGGATGGTGTTCATCATTGCTCCTAGGAAAAGGTGGGTTGCTTGATTGCTGAAGGCCGAGCGGCGGTAGGCTGCTCAGCCGCCGGGCAATCAGGCCACCTTCTTGGCCTTTTCGAAGGCTTCGTCGATGGTGCCCACCATGTAGAACGCCTGTTCCGGCAGGTGATCGCATTCGCCGTTCACGATCATCTTGAAACCACGGATGGTTTCCGACAGGGGAACGTACTTGCCTGGCGAGCCCGTGAACACTTCGGCCACGTGGAAAGGCTGCGACAGGAAACGCTGGATCTTGCGCGCGCGGGCCACGGCCAGCTTGTCTTCAGGAGCCAGTTCGTCCATGCCCAGAATGGCGATGATGTCGCGCAGTTCCTTGTAGCGCTGCAGCGTGCCTTGCACCGCACGGGCCGTGGCGTAGTGGTCTTCGCCCACGACGTTCGGGTCCAGCTGGCGGCTGGTGGAGTCCAGGGGGTCCACGGCAGGGTAGATACCCAGCGAGGCGATATCACGCGACAGCACCACGGTCGAATCCAAGTGGGCGAACGTCGTGGCAGGCGAGGGGTCGGTCAAGTCATCGGCTGGCACGTACACGGCCTGGATGGAAGTGATCGAACCCACCTTGGTGGACGTAATACGCTCTTGCAGGCGGCCCATTTCCTCGGCCAGCGTAGGCTGGTAGCCCACGGCGGAAGGCATGCGGCCCAGCAGGGCGGACACTTCGGTACCGGCCAGCGTGTAGCGGTAGATGTTGTCCACGAAGAACAGCACGTCACGGCCTTCGTCACGGAAGGACTCGGCGATGGTCAGGCCGGTCAGCGCCACGCGCAGACGGTTGCCTGGGGGCTCGTTCATCTGGCCGTACACCATGGCAACCTTGGACTCTTCGAGCTTCTCCAGGTTCACCACGCCGGAATCGGCCATTTCATGGTAGAAGTCGTTCCCTTCGCGGGTACGCTCGCCCACACCAGCGAACACCGACAGACCGCTGTGGGCCTTGGCGATGTTGTTGATGAGCTCCATCATGTTCACGGTCTTGCCCACGCCGGCACCACCGAACAGACCCACCTTGCCGCCCTTGGCGAACGGGCACACCAAGTCGATCACCTTGATGCCGGTTTCCAGCAGCTCTTGCGAAGGCGACAGTTCGTCGTACGCAGGGGCCTTGCGGTGGATGGATGCCGTCAGTTCCTGGCTCACGGGACCACGTTCGTCGATGGGCGCGCCCAGCACGTCCATGATGCGGCCCAGCGTCGCCTTGCCCACGGGCACGGTGATGGAGTTGCCGGTGTTGGTCACCATGATGCCGCGGCGCAGGCCGTCGGACGAACCCAGCGCAATGGTACGCACCACGCCGTCGCCCAGCTGCTGCTGCACTTCCAGCGTCAGGGTCGAACCGTCGAGCTTCAGAGCGTCGTAAATCTTGGGCATCTGGTCGCGTGGGAACTCAACGTCCACCACAGCGCCGATACATTGAACAATCTTGCCTTGCACTTGAGCCATTTTTCGCTCCAATAAAGATGTTGGTTGAGCTGCTTACACAGCAGCGGCGCCAGCCACGATTTCCGAAAGTTCTTTCGTGATCGCTGCCTGGCGCGTCTTGTTGTAGACCAGCTTCAACTCGCCAATGACGCTGCCGGCGTTGTCGGTGGCGGCCTTCATGGCCACCATGCGTGCCGACTGCTCGGACGCCATGTTTTCCGCAACCGCTTGGTAGATCAGGGACTCGACATAGCGGACCAGCAGATCGTCGATCACGGTCTGTGCATCGGGCTCGTAGATGTAGTCCCAGCCATGCTCGGTCTTCTCGGCCTGCATCTGCGCGGACGACAGGGGGAGCAGCTGCTCCACCACCGATTCCTGCTTCATGGTGTTGATGAACTTGGTGTACGAGAGGTACACCGCGTTGATCCTGCCTTCCGCATAGGCGTCGAGCAGCACCTTGACCGGGCCGATCAGCTTGTCCAGATGGGGCGTGTCGCCCAGGCCCGTCACGTGCGAAACCACCTTGGCACCGACACGGTTCAGGAAACCCAGGCCCTTGTTGCCGATGGCAACCGCCTCGGTGGACACGCCAGCGCCCTGCAGCTCACGCAGCTTGGACGTCACGACGCGCAGCACGTTGGTGTTCATGCCACCGCACAGGCCCTTGTCGGTCGTCACCACGATCACGCCGGCCGTCTTGGCATCGTTCACCTTCATGAACGGATGCACATATTCCGGATTGGCGTGGCCGAGGTTGGCTGCAATGTTGCGGATCTTCTCGCTGTAAGGGCGGGCAGCCCGCATCCGTTCCTGCGCCTTGCGCATTTTGGATGCAGCCACCATTTCCATGGCTTTGGTGATCTTCTTGGTGTTTTCCACCGATTTGATCTTGCCGCGTATTTCCTTGCCTGCTGCCATGATGGATCCTCGTCCGGTTTAAGCGAACGACTTCTTGAACGCGGCGATGGCAGCGGTCAATTCGGCTTCTGCGTCCTTGTCCATGGCCTTGGCCTGTTCCAGCTTGGCCAGCAGTGCGGCGTGGCTGGTCTTCAGGAACTGGTGCAGGCCGTGTTCGAAGTCGAGAACCTTCTTGACGTCGATGTCGTCCATGAAGCCCTTGTTCACTGCAAACAGCGTAGAGGCCATCAACGAAATGGACAACGGGCTGTACTGCGCCTGCTTGAGCAGTTCGGTCACGCGGGCACCGCGGTCCAGCTGCTTGCGGGTGGCTTCGTCCAGATCGGAAGCGAACTGCGCGAACGCAGCCAGTTCACGGTACTGGGCCAGGTCGGTACGGATACCGCCGGACAGGTTCTTCACCAGCTTGGTCTGGGCAGCACCACCGACGCGCGACACCGAGATACCGGCGTTGATGGCGGGGCGGATACCGGCGTTAAACAGGCTGGTTTCCAGGAAGATCTGGCCGTCCGTGATCGAGATCACGTTGGTAGGCACGAAAGCGGACACGTCGCCGGCTTGCGTTTCGATGATCGGCAGTGCGGTCAGCGAACCGGTCTTGCCCTTGACTTCACCCTTGGTGAAGGCTTCGACGTAGTCGGCGTTCACGCGGGCTGCGCGCTCGAGCAAACGGCTGTGGAGATAGAACACGTCGCCAGGGTAGGCTTCGCGGCCTGGTGGGCGGCGCAGCAGCAGCGACACCTGGCGGTAGGCAACAGCCTGCTTGGACAGGTCGTCATACACGATCAGGGCGTCTTCGCCACGGTCGCGGAAGTACTCGCCCATCGTGCAGCCCGAGTAGGCCGACACGTACTGCATGGCGGCCGATTCGGAGGCCGATGCGGCCACGACGATCGTGTATTCCATGGCGCCGGCTTGTTCCAGCGCGCGCACCACGTTCTTGATCGACGAAGCCTTCTGGCCGATGGCGACGTAGATGCAGGTCACGCCCTGGCCCTTCTGGGCGATGATGGCGTCGATAGCCACGGCGGTCTTGCCGGTCTGGCGGTCGCCGATGATCAGCTCGCGCTGGCCACGGCCCACGGGCACCATCGAGTCGATGGACTTCAGGCCGGTCTGCAGGGGCTGGTCCACCGATTTACGGGCGATCACGCCCGGCGCGACCTTTTCGATCACGTCGGTGAGCTTGGCGTTGATGGGACCCTTGCCGTCGATAGGCTGGCCCAGGGCGTTCACCACGCGGCCGATCAGCTCGGGGCCGACCGGCACTTCCAGAATGCGGCCCGTGCACTTGACGGTGTCGCCTTCGGAGATGTGTTCGTACTCACCCAGAATCACGGCGCCGACAGAGTCGCGCTCGAGGTTCAGGGCCAGGCCGTAGGAGGGCTGGCCGTCCTTGGTGGCGGGGAACTCGAGCATTTCGCCCTGCATCACGTCCGACAGGCCGTGAACGCGCACGATACCGTCGGACACGGACACCACGGTACCCTGGTTGCGGATATCGCTGCTGGCGGCCAGACCTTCGATGCGGCTCTTGATGAGTTCAGAAATTTCTGCGGGATTGAGTTGCATGACTCTTTCCTTCTTTCTTTGGTTCGCTGTCCTCGCCGCGCGTTACGCGGTGAGGGCCGCTTTCATTTGTTCAAGACGGGCCTTGACCGAAGTGTCCAGCACCTCGTCACCCACCACTACGCGAATGCCACCGATCAGGGATTCATCCAGCTGAACGGTGAGATTGAGCTTGCGGCCAAAGCGCTTTTCCAGCGCAGCGCTGACCTCGGCCAATGCTGCTGCGTCCATCGGAAAGGCGCTGTGCACCACGGCATCCGAAGAGCCGCTGCGGCGATTCACGAGGGCACGGAACTGCGCGGCGACTTCCGGCAGCGCGTTGAGGCGCCCGTTGTCGATGACCGTGCGCAGGAAATTCTTGGCCGTGTCGGACAGCGCCGAACGCGCAACCCCCGTGACAACGGCAAACACCTGGTCTGCCGTCACCTTGGGGTTGTCCGCCAGCTGACGCAACTGGGGGTTGGCGGCAATGGCCGCCAGTTCATCGACCCAGGCAGCGGTGCTGGCCAGGTCCATGCCCGCACCCGCGGTAGCGGCCTTGAACAGGGCATCGGCGTAGGGGCGGGCAATGGTGGCGAGTTCAGCCATGTGTGTCCCCTTACAGCTCGGTCTTCAGGCGGTTGAGCAGGTCGGCGTGAACGCCGGCATTGACTTCCTTGCGGAGAATCTGCTCAGCACCCTTGACGGCCAGCGCAGCCACCTGCTCGCGCAGGGCTTCGCGGGCTTGCACCGTTTGCTGTTCGGCTTCGGCACGGGCGGAAGCAACGATCTTGTTGCCTTCTTCCGTGGCGCGTGCCTTGGCTTCTTCGATGATGGCCTGGGCACGTCGGTCGGCGTCCGCAAGACGCGAGGCCGTTTCGTTGCGTGCCTGTGACAGTTCCTTCTCGACGCGCTGGTTCGCAGCGGTCAGTTCGGACTTGGCACGGTCGGCAGCAGCGAGGCCTTCGGCGATTTTCTGGGCTCGTTCATCCAACGCCTTCGCGATCGGGGGCCACACGAATTTCATCGTGAACCACACCAGGATCAGGAAGACGATGGCCTGAATGAACAGGGTCGCGTTGATACTCACGGCAACACCTTTCTAGAGTGGCGTTGAGTGGGAATTACTTGGGCAGGTTGACCAAGAACGTGGAGACGAAGGGGTTGGCGAATGCGAACAGCAGGGCGATGGCCACGCCGATCAGGAAAGCAGCGTCGATCAGACCGGCCAAGATGAACATCTTGGTTTGCAGTTCGTTGATCAGCTCAGGCTGACGTGCCGACGATTCGAGGAACTTGCCACCCATCAGTGCGATACCGATGGAAGCGCCGATAGCGCCCAGACCAACGATCAGACCACAAGCCAGAGCGACGAGACCGAGAATGTTTTCCATGATGACTCCTGAGTTAAAAAAGAAAGGTTGAAAAGGAAAGAGAAACGAAAGGGAACCGTTAGTGCGCGTTGTGCGCCTGACCGAGGTAGATCAGCGCAAGCATCATGAAGATGAAGGCTTGCAGCGAGATCACCAGAATGTGGAACAGCGTCCAGATGGTGCCAGCGATGACGTGGCCCACAGGCAGCAGCACACCCGACAGCGACAGTGCAGCCGCGCCACCCATCAGGGCGATCAGCATGAACACCAGTTCGCCAGCGTACATGTTGCCGAACAACCGCATGCCATGCGACACGGTGTTGGCGACATATTCAATGACCTGCATGAGCAGGTTCACCACGCCCAGGATCAGGGCGAAGATGGGATTCTTGCTGGTGCCGAACGGGGCCGACACGAGTTCGTGCGCCCAGCCGCCAGCGCCCTTGATCTTGACGCTATACCAGAAGCGCAGCACCAGGATGGCGAACGCCAGGCCCAGGGTGGTGGACAGGTCGGCCGTGGGCACGACGCGCAGGTAGGCGTGGTGCGGGTCGTGGCCGGCGGCGCCATAGATCTGGGCCCAGATCGCGGGCAGCAGGTCCACGGGCAGCATGTCCATGAAGTTCATCAGGAAGATCCAGACGAACACCGTGAGGCCCAGGGGGGCGATGAACTTGCGGCTTTCGGCGTTGTGGATGTTGGCCTTGGCCTGGTTGTCCACCATCTCGACCAGCATCTCCACAGCCGCCTGGAAGCGGCCCGGCACGCCGGAGGTTGCCTTACGGGCAGCTGACCACAGGATCAAAAGAGTGAGGGCACCCAGAACCAAACCCACGATGATCGAGTCATAGTTGATGACCGTGAAGTCAACAATCTTGGTCTGGTTGATGTTTTGAAGATGCTGCAGGTGGTGAACGATGTATTCACTTGCAGTCGGAGCGTGCGCTTCTGCGGCCATCGGACAACTCTTCTCTCTATCAATCGGTTTTTCGGACACCGGGCCGCACCAACAGTGCCACCCAGTACGTTTTCATTGTGATCACCATGCCTACCAGCAGGGCAATCCAGTTCAGGCCCGCCACCAGCCGGGGTGCCGCTGCGAGCAGCGCCACCGTCAACACGATCTTGGCGATTTCCCAACCAAAGAACCCCACCATGGCGGCACGCGGATTGGAAGACGCCTTGTGGCGCAACACCCCCCGTGCAAACAAGCCAGCCGGAACCACCACCGCCAGAGCGCCATAAGCCGCAGACCAGCCCACCGACGCCCTGCCCGTCAGAAGCCAGGCCACCAGGGCCACCAGCATCCCGACCAGCGCCTGACCCGCCACCACCTTCCATACGGAGATGGGAGGATTGCGACTACGCCACTGTTCGGCCTCTTGGGCCGTCAGGGGCTTGAAGTCAGATTCTTCAGCCTCAGTTTCAGTCTCAGGCGCGATTGTTTTCATTGTTGAATGACGCCCGCGTTACAGACTGCAACTTTCACAAAGCCTCTAATTATAAGTAAAAACCCGTGGCGCTCGACAAAGACCCGCAACCCCGGTCCAAAACCGGTGCGCAAGCCTGCGCCGTTGTGGTGACGGGCCAACGGCTTTTTCCCTTTCCCTGCGGCCCCCGCGCACCGATCTGGCGCACGCCGCCCGGCCAGGGTTTTCACAACGGACACGCCGTTGAAGCACAATGGCAAAGCCCTGCCAGCTCCTGAAACCGAAGCACTTTCCGCCATGACATCCTCCAGCCTGCCGCCTGAAAACGGCCCCGACACACAGCCTAACGATCCCCGCAAGGACTCTCTGATCGAATACCCCTCCAGGTTCCCGATCAAGGTCATGGGTGCGAAGGTGGATGGCTTCGTGCATGCCGTGACGGAACTGGCCCGCCAGTTCGACCCGACCTTCGACGCTGGCACCATTGAACTGCGCGACAGCCGGGCCGGCAATTACCTCGGAGTTACCATCACCATCACCGCGACCAGCCGGGAGCAGCTCGACAATCTGTACCGCGCGCTGTCGTCGCACCCCATGGTGAAGGTGGTGCTGTAAGGCCCGCGCCCGCATCAGCCAGACAGAGATAGATAGAGATAGCACTCATGGCCATCGACCTTCGCGTGCTTGGCCGCGTGGACTATGCCGCCACGGTGCAGGCCATGCAGGACTACACGGCCACCCGCGCAGCCGAGACCGTGGATGCGCTATGGATATGCGAGCACGCGCCGCTGTACACCCAAGGGCTGGCCGGCAAAAGCGACCACCTCCTGCACCCCGGAGATATTCCTGTCGTTGCCACCAACCGGGGGGGCCAGGTCACTTTCCATGGCCCCGGCCAGGTCGTGGCCTATCCCCTGATCGACCTTCAGCGCGCGGGCTACTTCGTCAAGGAGTATGTGTACCGCGTGGAGGAAGCCGCGATCCGCACGCTGGCGCACTTTGGCGTCACGGGCCATCGCGTCGCCGGGGCCCCCGGCATCTACGTGCGCCTGGACGACCCGCACAGCCATGCACTGCTGCCGCAGCGCCCCCAGAAGCGCCCGGAGAACGGCGCCATCGCCGCGCCGGACTTCACGGGCCTGGGCAAGATCGCGGCCCTGGGCATCAAGGTCAGCCGGCACTGCACCTACCACGGCGTGGCGCTCAACGTGGCGATGGACCTGGAACCCTTTGAGCGCATCAACCCTTGCGGTTACGCAGGATTGCGAACGGTGGACCTTTCTACAATCGGGGTCCACACCACCTGGGAGGAAGCCGCACAGGTGCTGGGCCAGCAGCTCAGCATCCGGCTCGCGCCCTGAACCGCCTACACGCCATGAGCACCCCTGAAGTCGTCCGCGAAGCGCAATCCACAGAAGCCTACAACCCGCTGGCCAAGCAGAAGGCCGCGGCCAAGCTGTCGCGCATCCCCATCAAGGTGGAGCAGGGCGAGGTGCTCAAGAAGCCTGAATGGATCCGGGTGAAAGCCGGCAGCCCGACAACGCGCTTCTATGAAATCAAGGAGATCCTGCGCGAGCACAAGCTGCACACGGTCTGTGAGGAAGCCTCCTGCCCCAACATCGGCGAATGCTTCGGCAAGGGCACGGCCACCTTCATGATCATGGGCGACAAGTGCACGCGACGCTGCCCGTTCTGCGACGTGGGCCACGGCCGCCCCGATCCGCTGGACAAGGACGAGCCGCTGAACCTGGCCAAGACCATCGCCGCCCTCAAGCTCAAGTACGTGGTGATCACCAGCGTGGACCGCGACGACCTGCGCGACGGCGGCAGCGGCCACTTCGTGGAATGCATCCAGAACATCCGCGAACTGTCGCCCGCCACGCAGATCGAGATCCTGGTGCCCGACTTCCGGGGCCGCGACGACCGCGCGCTCGAGATCCTCAAGGCCGCGCCGCCCGACGTGATGAACCACAACCTGGAGACCGCGCCCCGCCTGTACAAGGAAGCGCGCCCCGGCTCCGACTACCAGTTCAGCCTGAACCTGCTCAAGAAGTTCAAGGCGCTGCACCCCAAGGTACCGACCAAGAGCGGCATCATGGTGGGCCTGGGCGAGACAGACGAAGAGATCCTGCAGGTGATGCGCGACATGCGCGCGCACGACATCGACATGCTGACCATCGGCCAGTACCTGTCGCCCAGTAACAGCCATCTGCCGGTGCGCCGCTACGTGCATCCCGACACCTTCAAGATGTTCGAGCAGGAGGCCTACAAGATGGGCTTCAGCCACGCTGCGGTGGGCGCCATGGTGCGCAGCAGCTACCACGCGGATCAGCAGGCGCACGCCGCAGGCGTCGCCGCCGCCTAGTCCGAACGCCTCGCGAAGCCAGGCGGCCGGGGCCTTCGCCCCCTAGCGGGCAGCGGCGGGCCGGGGCGCACCCGTGGGCTGCGCGGGCAGCGTGGCACGCGGGCGTGCCGGCGTATCGGCAACCGCCCTCGCCTTGTCCACGGCGATCGATACAGGGACTTCGGCGGGACACAGATCGGCGGGGTCGATGCCACTGCGCTGCTGGCCCGCGTCTGCGGGCGAGGGCATGTCGGTCCGGCTCACATTCAACGCGGCCAGCAGCTGCCCCATCGCGCCCAGGGTCCGCGCCTGCGCCACCACCTGGTCGTAGCGCGCGTTGACATAGGCCCGGCTCGCCTGGAATGCCTCGTTCTGCGTGTCCAGCAAATCCAGCAGGGTGCGCTGCCCGAGATCGAATTGCTGGCGGTAGGCTTCCCGGGCCTTTTCCGTCGACAGGCGGTGCTGGTCCAGATAGGTCATCTGCTCCACCAGCCTCCGCGCATCATTGAACGCGATCGCCGTGGTCTGGCGCACGTCCCTGCAGGCCTTTTCCTTCAACTCCCGGGCCTGGAACTTGTTCTCCACCGCCTGCTGCTCCCGCGCCTTGTCGGCACCGCCCCTGAAGAAGTTGTAGGTCAGCACCAGCTCCACGGTGCTGTCGCGCGAGCGCCCCTGCTCCCCGATGAGGTTGCGGTCCCACGACTGGCGGGCCCTGAAGTCGACCCGGGGCATGAAGCCGGCCTTCTGCGATGCAATGCCTGCCTCGCTGGCCAGCATGTTCTCGATGGCAGCGTTGATCGTGGGACTGTTGTTGAGCGCAAGGGCCACCACCTCGTCGGTCTTTTGCGGCAGCTGGGTGAGCCGAAAGCCTTCGGGCAAGGGCGGCAGCGCGGGCGGCGGCAGCTCGCCCACCAGCCGCTGGTAGCGGGCGCTGACATCGTGCAGGTTGGAGATTTCCGTCAGCAGATTCGACTCCGCCAGCGCGAGGCGGCCCGTCGCCTGTTCGAGATCGACGCGGCGCCCCACACCCGCGGAAGTGCGCTCGTCAATCTGGTTGGTGGTCAGCTTGTGCTCCACATAGTTCTGCTTGGCCTGCTCCACCAGTTCGCGGTACCGCGCCACATCGGCATAGGCGCGCACCGCTTCCAGCGCCGCTGTCTCGGAGGCCTCCACCAGTTCGTAGTACCGCGTGAGCTTGGCGTGGCCGAGCCGCCGCACTTCACTGCTGGTGAAGAAGCCATCGAACAGCATCTGGTTCAGCGTGAGCGCCGCGCCGGTATGGTGGTACGAGCCCGTGCTGCCGGAAGGCCGCACACGGTTCTCGCGGCCGGTGCTGGCCACCGCGTCCAGCTGGGGAAGGAAGCCGGCGCGCGCAACGCTTCGCTCTGAATCGGCTGCCCGGAAACCGAACCATCGCGCCTGGACGTCCGGGTTGCTCACCACCGCCTTTCGGGCTGCGTCCACAAGGCCTTCCGGGAGAGCTTGTGCGGATGCACTAGTGCTGACCACGACGGCCGCGGCGATCAGGGTAAGAGGAAGTTTCATGACAACTCCGAATCATTTGTGATGCAGAATTGAAACGTAGCATTTCGATTGAAACTCGCACAGTTTTTTTTTACAACTCTGCAACTACTGGTTGAATCCAGTTACTTCCGCGCAAGGTAGCCGCGTTCCGCGTGTTCCATGCATTTCCTGCAGCCACTTTTCCAGCACGCGCCCCGGGCCACCGCGCACTTCCGGGTGGTGCTGGCATTGGCCGTCGCAACCCTGCTGGGGGCCGTATTCAGCGCCCCTGACCTGGACAGGATTCAAGCCCTCGCCCTCCAGCGCCACGGCCCCAAGGGGGCCGAGCAGGTCAGCGCCTGGCGCGCCATGCTCAACGAGGGCCAGCACCTGAGCGAGGTGGACAAGCTCGCCCACGTCAACAGCTTCTTCAACCGCCGCATGCTGTTTGAAAGCGATGCGGTGGTCTGGCAGCAAAACGACTACTGGGCCACGCCGCTGGAGTTCATGGGGCGCGGCGCGGGCGACTGCGAAGACTTCTCCATCGCCAAGTACATCACGCTGCTGCACATGGGCGTGCCCAACGACAGGCTGCGGATGATCTACGTGAGGGCCCGCATCGGCGGCCCCGGCAGCAGCAAGAGCGAAGCCCACATGGTCCTGGGCTACTACGCCCATCCGGCCGAAGAGCCGGTGGTGCTGGACAACCTGATCACGGCCATCCGCCCGGCCTCGTCCCGGCCGGACCTGTCCCCCGTGTTCAGCTTCAACAACGAAGGGCTGTGGGTGTCCGGCGCATCCACATCGTCGGCAGACCCGACGACGCGGCTGTCACGCTGGCGCGACGTACTCGAACGCATGCGGCAAGAGGGTTTCTGACCCCTGCACCAATCACCGGAGATAGCGACCATGTCACTCACCAAACAACTCTGGCTTGCCATCGGACTGGTCATGGCGCTGGCCTTTGGAGGCAGCATGCTCGTCAGCGTCCTGTCCGCGCGGCACTACCTGCAGCAGCAGCTGCAGATCAAGAACTTCGACAACGCCACGTCACTGGCGCTGGCGCTTTCGCAGCTCGACAAGGACCCGGTCACGGTGGAGCTGCAGGTCGCCGCGCAGTTTGACGCTGGCCACTACCGCTTCATCCGCATCGCCTCGCCCACGGGCCAGACGCTCGTGCAGCGCACCTTCGACGGGCAGCTGGAAGGCGCGCCCGGCTGGTTCGCCCGGCTGATCCCGATCAGCGCGGAGCCTGGCAGGGCGCTGATCCAGGATGGATGGAAACAATATGGAACGCTGACCCTCGCAAGCCACGACCAGTACGCCTACCGCAGCCTCTGGAGCGGCACGCTGGAGCTGCTGGCCTGGTTCGTCCTGGGCAGCCTTGTCGCGGGCGGCGCGGGAACCATCGCGGTGCGCCGTATCACGCGCCCCTTGCGCGATGTGGTCGCGCAGGCCGAGGCCATAGCGGAGCGGCGTTTCATCAAGATCACGGAGCCGCGGACACCCGAACTGCGCAGCGTGGCGCGGGGCATGAACGACATGGTCGCGCGCCTGCGGTCCATGTTCGGGGAGGAGGCGGCCCGCCTGGAAGGGCTGCGCAAGAAGGTCAACCGCGATGCAGTCACCGGCCTCTCCAGCCGCGAGTACTTCCTGTCGCACCTGCGCGAAGCCCTGGAAGGCGAGCAATTCCTCTCATCGGGCAGCCTGGTGATTGTCCGCCTGGCCAATCTGGAGAGGCTGAACGCGCAACTGGGCCATCAGCGGGTGGATGCCCTGCTCAAGCACCTGGGCTCCGTGCTCTACAAGAGCGGCGAGGGCAAGCCCGGCCAGCGCGCGGGGCGCCTCAACGGCGGTGAGTTCGGCGTCCTGTGCCCCTCCACACCCTCCCCTTCCGAGGCCGCGCAGGATATCTTCGCGCGCCTGTCATCGCAATGGCTGCCCCACTGGTCTGCCACGGCCCCCGACCTGTTCCACATCTGCGCCGTGGGCTACCGGCGCCAGGAAACCCTGGGCGCGCTTTTCAGCCGGGCGGACGAGGCGCTGGCGCGGGCGCAATCCCTGGGCCCCAACAGCATGTTCGCCGACGAAGGCGAGCACCCCGCCGAGGCCCGCCCCGCCGAACAATGGCGCACGCTGCTGACCGAAGCCGTCACCGGTGGCAGGCTGCAGCTGGCCTTCTACCCCGTTGTCGACGGACGCGGCGAAGGCGCCATCCACCAGGAAGGCGTGATCCGCCTGGCGTCAGACGCCTCGGGCGCCCTGCTGTCCGCGGGCGACTTCATGCCGATGGCAGCGCACCTGAACCTCACAGCCCCCATCGACCTGCGCGTGGTGCGCCTGGCCATCGAGCACCTGCGCGGCACGGCCGGCGACATCGCGATCAACCTGTCGTCCGAGACCATCGCGGACTTCCACTTCCGCAACGAGCTGATGCAGTTGCTGCGCGCCTATCCCGACATCTGTCCACGCCTGCTTTTCGAGGTGCCGGAGTACGGGGTGTTCCGCGCCTTCGATGCGTTCAAGGAGCTTGCCCACACCCTGCAGCAACTCGGATGCCGCGTGGGCATCGAATACTTCGGCCAGCGGTTCACCGAAGGCAACAAACTCGCCGACCTGGGGCTGGACTACATCAAGGTGCATCCCAGCTATGTGCGCGGCATCGCGGGCAATCTGGGCAACCAGGAGTTCCTCAAGGGGCTGTGCAGCATCGCCCATGCCATTGGTATCCAGGTCATCGCGCTGGGGGTCGAATCGCGGGACGACCTGCCCCTGCTGGCCTCGCTGGGCTTTGATGGCGCCACGGGGCCGGGCATCCGTTGAGGCGTTCCGGCGGCGCCTGGCATCTTCCTTGCCATCCTCGCGCGCTGCCGCACGCAAGGGATGCCGCTCTGGCGCGGCGTCATGCGCCGCGGTGGCTCCGCGCGACATGAAGGGTCCGGTGCCAGCGAGGGCGAAGGCACTCTGCCGCCGGCCTCTTGCCTGTCATCAAAACAGATAGCTGCCACCGCTTGATCCACAAGCGGTGGCAGCCTTTTTCTTGCCCATCCACAACCCACGCACCCCAGGCCCCTTGCGCCTGGGGTGCGTGGCTCAGTCGTCGTTTGGCTTGGTCACCGTCGCCACATCGGGGGTCCCCAGGGCCAGGTCCACGGCCAGGGCCTCCGGCGTGGTGTCTTCCACCACCACGGTCTGGGACGCTCCGCCCGCCGCCGGTCCGTTGCTGTCCACCGCGATGTTCGTGTCGCCCGAGGCATCCGCCGCCAGAGGCAGGCTTGCGAGCAGGTCGCCACCGTCGTCCGTCAGCAGGTCCACCACCTCGATCTTGTCGCCCTCCTCCAGGTCCTTGACGACATCCTTGTCGGTGCCGCCGGGGCTGCTGTCCGCGAGGTTGATCTCGATGGTGTCGTCGCCATCGCCGCCGGCCAGGATGTCGCTGCCAGGGCCCCCATCCAGCACATCGTCGCCGTCACCTCCCTGCACGGTGTCATTGCCCTCGCCAGCCTGCACGGTATCGTCGCCCGCGCTGCCCACGATGGTTTCCGGCGCATCGCCACCCTTGATGGCCAGCCCGCCCGCCGCCGCATCGGACAGCTCCACCTCGTCGCCATCGAGCGTGTTGCCGGTGTCGATGACGATCTTGACGTCGATCGGGTCCGCCAGCGTGTCGCCGTCGCCATCGACGATCACGGCCTGCAGGTCGATCCACATCTGGTCGGCATAGACAGGCGTCGTGACCGGAGGTGTCGTCACCGTCTCGGTGTAGGTCAGGGTGGCCGCATCGGTCACCCGGTAGTCCGTGCAATCCTCGGCGGTGAACTGGACGGTGTTGAATGTGGCCGAGCCCGCCGGATCCACCCTAACGGGCGTCTCCACGCTGGCGGTACCACCATTGGTGTTGCCGCCGCTGGCCGTGCCCTCCTGAACGATGGGCGATCCCACCACGGTCGTGGCGCCGCCGCTGCCGGTGTTCACCGCCGTGACCACGGCGGCTTCCTCCTTGCCCAGGTGGTCGAGCTTGAAGTCGGCGGAGGTCACGTTCAGGCGCGTGCCGTCGGCCTTGAAGAACTCGACCACCAGGCGCTCGCCCGCGCCGTCGCCGGCCTTCACGGCATCGCTCCTGTCGGAATCGCGCTCGCCCACCGAGCTGTCGTTGCCGATGAAGTTGTCGCCGACGCCAAAGCCCCCGCCGCCATTGCCGTTGCCCGTGGACGACCAGTTGACCTCGGGGTCGTTGGCCTGGTTGCCGTCGGTCTGCAGCGAGGTGTCGTCCTGGGTGACCTCCCACTTCCCGTTCTTCCACTGCACGGTGTTGGCCTTGGTCTCGTCCTTGTCGGCCGAGATCTGCATGTAGATGCCCGTGGCGGAGTCCACGTACCGCGCGCCCATTTCGCTGCCGCCAGCCGACGAGTGGGTATAGCTGCTGGGCTTGAACACATCGTCGTTCTTGCTGTCGCCAAAGACCACGGTCTTCTCCACGGTCGTCGTGCTGCCGGGTGTGACCGTCTCGCCCACCTGCACCTTGTCGGCCACCGCCACCATGTTGGTGACGTAGCTGGTCGTGCCGTCGGCATTCACCACGCCGTTCACGGTGAACGCGGTCTTCAGCACACCGCCGTCGTCGTACACCGCCTTGATGCTGCCGTCGCTCGTGGCCTGGTAGAACACCTTGTTGCCGTCCACCGTCATCACGGTGGAATGCACATCGCCGCCCTGCAGGTACGACATGGAGACATACCGCACGGGGGACGTGCCCACGGTGGCGGCCGAGGTCGCCGTGAGGTTCACGTCCGCCCCCACCACGTCGGCACCCACGCGTGCGCCCAGGTCCGCCGTGACCTCGCCCACGCCGCTGTTGGCGACCAGGGTGTCCTGCGTACCGCCCACGTAGACCGGCGCGTCGTCCTGGATCTTGATGTTGAAGCCCTGGACCTCGGTCTCGCCGTCCACCGTCTTCTGCGCCACCAGCTGCAGGTACAGGTTTTCCTCGCCGCTCTCGGTGTAGGCGTGGTCCACCTGGCCCTTGAGTTCCACCTTGTACTGGCCGCTGTCGTCGATGGTGGCCACGGCCACCGTGCGCACATCGGCGCCCGCGCCGGCCGTGCCGGTCAGGGTCTTGCCATCGGCCGACGTGCTCCAGCGCACCTCTTCGCCCGCCGAGGTGATCTTCTGCACCGGGGCCACCAGCGCGTAGGTGGCGCCCCCCATGCCCAGCGTGCCAGCCGTATCGGTGGTGTGCGGGCTGCTGTCCACGTTGCCCGTGGCCAGGCCGTCCTCGTACACCATGCCCAGGCCCTGAGTGCTCTGCTGGTGGCCGGTTTCGATGGTCAGCGTGGCACTGTCGGTGTCGCCATCGCCGTCCTTCATCTGGTAGCTGAACGTGTCCGTCGTCTTGGGCGCCACGGCTTCCTCGAAGCTGACCGCCTTGACGAAGTAGTCCGAGCTGTCGCTGCCCTTGTCACCGGCGAGATAGTCCACGCCCGAGAACACCACGTTCTGGAAGGCGATGGGGTTGCCGTCGGCGCCCAGCACCTCGATCTCCACCTGGCCCTGGTGCACGGGGTCGCTGCCGTTCGCACCGTTGTGGAACAGCGCGCCGCCGATCATGCCCTCGCCCACCTTGTTGCCGGCGGCATCGAACGCCTCCCAGCGCCCGGTCTCGCCCTGGTTGCCCGTCTGGCCCGATTCGTTCTGGAACAGGTTGGAAATGTCCACCACGGCCCGCACGGCCATCGTGCCCAGGTCCACCGACAGGGCCTCCGTGCCCTGGCTGGGCGAGTAGCCCACCTGCTCGGGTGTGCTGGCGCCCACGTCGCCCGGCACGGGCTCGGTGGGGTCGTCCACGCCCGCGCCATTGCCCTGGCTGGTGACCACGGCGCCGCCGGTCTGCGCGGGCGTGGGGCTGGTGATCAGCTGCTCGCCCAGGTTCGTGGTGTAGGGCTTGCCGTAGTCGAAGGCATCGGTGCCGGCCGGCACGCCCGCGCCCCCTCCGAGCTGCACGGTGGTCTGGTGCCCGGTGTAGGTGTAGTCGCCATCGGACTCGATGGTGAGCGAGCCGTACTGGCCCGCCACCGTGGCGCTGCCGCCGCTGGCCACGGCCGTGCCAGGCGTCCACACAGCGCCCTCTGCACCCGCGCGCACCTGCACGACCTCGGCCTTGGCGCCGTCCTGCATGCCCTCGTGCTGGTCCTTGCCGGCATCGCCCGAGGTGGTGCCCGCCCCCGTGAGCACGTTGCCGGTGGCGACCCAGTGGTCCACCACCCACTGCGTGCCATCCGTGTCGTCCTTCGCCACGGGGCCATCGTCCGCGATGAACAGCATGCGGCCCAGGTCGATGCTCGCGTTGACATGGTCGCCATCGCCATCGGTGGCCGTGAGCTGCAGGCCGATCTTGCCCGCCAGCGCCGACTGCACCTCGTTGGAGTCGCCCGGCGTCGAATGCACCACCGTGCGCTGCTGGTCGAACGTGACCTCGCCCGTAGCGGCATCGACCGACAGCTGGAAGACCGTCTTTTCCACGCCGTCCACCGTCACGTAGCCGATGAGCGTGCCGCCGGGCCCGCTCTTGAGCAGCACATCGGCGGGCTGGCCGTTCGAGTACTGCGCGGTGTCCTTGAAGCCCGAGGGCGTGCCTTCACCACCGGTCAGGACCAGCCCATAGGCCTTGCCCTGCAGCGCGGCCGCACCGTCGGCGCCGTAGCTCACGGTGAAGCGCGTGGAGCCCACATCGGACTCCGCGTCGATGTTCAGGAAGCTGTCGTCCACCAGCAGCGGCATGGTGACGTTGAGCAGCACGTCGTTGTAGTCCAGGTCGCCGCCGCCCGCGATGTCCTCCCAGTTCTGATTGCCCGAGACAGGGCCCACCGCGAGGGTGTTCACATGGGACAGGCCGTCGAGATTGAGCGCGCTGTTGTCGAACAGTGCGGCCGCGCCCTGCCCGGCGAGCGGAGCGCCACCCGCGTGCGCGACCCACTGGCCGCCGCTGTCTTGCGAGAAGGTGACCGCCGTGTTGTTGCCCAGCGAACCATTGAGGCTGTCGCCATTGGGGATCATGAAGAAGCCGACCTGGCCGGGCAGCACGCCCGGCGGCAGGGTGACGCTGGTCACCGGCTGGTTCTTCACGTTGTCCCACACCACCGTGCCCGTGGTGGGCATGCCGCTGGCGTCCTTGATGTAGTAGCCCCAGGTGTTGTTGTAGCCCGCGTCGCTGCCCACCAGTTGCACGGTGATGCCCGGCACGGGCACGGGCTCCACCGTGGTGATGACGGGGATGTCGTCCTTCACGCTGGCGGCCAGCTCCACGCCGATGGCGTCGCCGTCACGGTCCTCGCCCACGATCTGCACGCGGCCCAGGTTCAGCGTGTCCTCGCCTTGCGCCGAGTGCAAGAGCGCCCCCGTCACCGTGAGCGTGTACTCGCCATTGGCCTGGACCTCCAGCACGGCAGCCGCCCCCGTGGAACTGCCTTGCGGCTGCCCGTCGGCATTGAAGTACACCTTGCCCCCCGTGCCCAGATCCACGTTCACGGTGGTGCCGCCGAACTGCAGGCCGGTGACCTTGCCGAAACCGTCGGCGCCCCACTTCACGGCGCCGGTCATCACCTGCACGCCGGTCGATGCCTCCAGCTGCGCGCCATGGACCAGGTCGCTCGCATCCCGTTCGTCATTGCCGATCTTCGCGCCGCCACGCAGTGCGGACTCTTCCTCGAGCGTGGCGCTCAGCACCATGGCGGCGCCATCCACGAGCCTGGCGGTGGGGGCGTCGTCCTCCACCGTCACCTTGAGCGCCATGGTGTCCGTGAGGCCGGTGGACGGGTTGAGCGGGCGGTCGTTCGCGATGACGGTGAAGTTCAGTTCCTTCACATCGCCATCGGTGGCAGTGCCCGCGGGGGGCGGTGCATGGTCCACGGGGCCCAGCAGCACCACGCTGCTGGTGTAGCCGCTTTCATAGGTGCCCCCGATGGTCACCTTGATGATCTCGGTGCCGCCCACCTTGCCAATGAGTTCCGTGCCCGACGCGTTGGGGGTCCAGACGATGGGCGCACCGCCCGAGGTCAGCGCTGGCAGCAGGCTGCCCGTCGTATCGAAGCGCACGCCCACGGTGTCGCCGATGTCGGGGTCGGCCACACCGAAGCTGGCCGCATCCGTGGTGGTCTGGTCCGGGCTCTCGCGGTTGCCCGGCTCCAGCGCGTCTTCCTGCACGCTCACCGCGATCTGGTCGGCATTCGGCCCGGAATAGCGCGAGACCTCGTCGCCGTCCTTGTTGCCATCACCATCCTTGTCCACCCAGATCTCGGTCGTCTGGTCGTTGCCGGTCACGAATTCGGGCGCGTCGTTCACGCCCTGCACCGTCACGCGCACATTGGCCACGTCGGTGTCGCCATCCGCATCCTTCATCTGGTAGTTGAAGCTGTCGGTGACCGAGGCGCCTTCGCCCAGCGCCATCGCCTTGAGGTCATTCAGCGCATAGGTGACATCGCCATTGGCCGCGATCCTGAGTGTGCCCAGGGTGCCGTTGGCATCGAACGACGGGCCGTCCAGGTCGGTCGTGTTGCCCGACCTGTCGCCACCGGCGCGGTTGAACACCACCTCGGCATGGGCGCCATCCGCCTTGGCCTCGTACATGTCGTTGCCCAGCACATTGCCCACGGCATGCTCCGTGGTGCCCATGGTCCCCGCCGAGGCCGTGAGATTGGCGGCATCGTCCGCAGCCACCGGGCCCGTGTCCTGGAAGTTGATCTGCCGGCCGATGTCGTAGGTGGCGGTATTGGACTTGTCGCCATCGCCATCCTTGGCCTGCGCGGTGAGCTGGATCACGCCGCCGCCGATGTTGACGATCTCGTGCGGATCGTTGGTGGGGTGCACCACCGCGCGGTACTGCTCCACCGTCACCTGGCCGTTGTTGGCCGCGTCGCCCGCCACCGAGACCTTGAACACATTGGTCTGCACACCGCCGATGAGGATGTAGCCGACGGCCGCACCGCCCTCCATCTTCACCAGAACGGCAGAGCCGGTCGCGGTGTCCTTCAGCGCCGACGCCTGGCCCTGCGCGCCGACGCTCAGGCCGAAGGTCTTGCTGCCGCTGGCCGCCGCGCCATCCGCGCCGAAGTGGAACTGGAAGCTGCCCGACAGCGCCTTGCCGTCGTTGTCCGCACTCGTTCCCAGATCGGCTTGCGCATCCTTGACCAGCAGCGGCACGTTCCAGTTCAGGTCCAGGTTGACGTCGTCGTAGTCCTTGTCCGAGCTGCCGGAGGTGATCTTGAGATCTTCCCAGTTGAAGTTGCCCCTGCTGTCCTGGCCGGCCGCCGTGCCCGACGGGGTTTGCTGCAGGTGGGACTGCCCGTCGCTGTTGAGCGCCTGGTCGGAGAAGTAGATGGGTGCCCCCTCGCCCGCGAGCGGCGATCCGCCGGCGAACGCCGTCCACTTCCCGCCCACGAGCTGGAACGACACCGCCTGGGCGTCGCCCAGCGCGCCGTTCTGGCTGTCGCCGTTGGGGATGATGAAGAAACCGATCTGGTCGGCCGTCACGCCCGTGGGCAGCGACACGGTCATGCCGCCTTCGGTCTTGACGTTGTCCCACAGCACGAACCCGCCCCTGGAGGTGTCGATGGAACCATCCGGGTTCTTGAAGTAATAGCCGAAGCTGTTGTTGTAGCCGGCCTCGCCGCCCTTGTACTCCACCGTGAAGCTGTGCTCGGCGACCGGCACGGCGTCGGACACCGTCACGATGGGCACGTCGTCCTGGATGGAGGCGTTCAACTCCACGCCGATCCTGTCACCATCGCCATCCTCGCCCACGAAGGTGATCCTGGGCAGGTTCAGCCAGTCTTCGCCCGCGCCTTTGTGGATGAGGTTGTCCAGCACCTCGAACCGGTAGGCGCCGTCCGCATCCACCGTCAGCACCGCCGCGCCGCTGGTGGCTCCGGGGGGCAGGGCCTTGCCGTTCTGGTCGAAGTACACGGTCACCACGCCGGCCACCGGGCTGTAGCTGTTCTCGGTGAAGATGCCCGTCTGCACCTTGACGCCCGTGATGCCGCCGAAGTCATCGGCGCCCCACTTCACGGCGCCCTGGAAGCCCGTGGCGTCGGTGTGGGCGTGGCTCAGTCCATCCGCCGTTTCGTTGTTGCCCAGCGTGCCGCCGCTGTGGGGCACCGACTCTTCCTCGACTTTCAGGCTGAGCTTGACGACACTGCCATTCTCCCTGGCGTGCTCGGGCACATCATCCTGGATCTTGGCGTAGAGATCCACGCCGATCCGGTCGCCGTCGCCATCAATGCCCACGAAGGTGAAGGTGCGCAGCATCAGGTTCTCGCCCTGGCCCGGATCGTGGTCCAGCGGCCCGATGACCGTCAGGCGGTAGCCGCCCGTGGCGCCGTCGATGCGCAGTTCGACCGACCGGGGGGTTGTGGTGTCCCCATCTGCAATGGGCTGGCCCTCGCGGTCCAGGTACACGGTGGCAATGGTGTTGCCCACGGCATATTCCTGAGCGCCGACCTGGACGGCGGCCACGCCGCCGAACTGGTCTGCGCCCCAGCGCACCACCCCCGTCATGGACTGGGCACCCGTCGACGCGCTCAGCGAGCCCACGGGGATGATGGCCAGCCAGTCGAGCGACTCGTCATTGCCGATCACGCCGCCGTCGCCGTTGGAGGCGGATTCCTCCTCCAGCAGCGCGACCAGTGGCACCGGGATGCCCAGCAGCTTGACGTGCACGGGGATGTCGTCCTGCACCCGCGTTTCCAGCGCGACGGTGATGGCATCGCCGTCGCCATCTTCGCCGACGAGGCGCACGGTTTCGAGATTGAGCCAGTCCTCGCCCTGCACCACGGTGCCGCCCGCGGCGTGGTTCATGGTGGCAAGCACCGTGAGCGTGTAGCTGCCCGTGGCCTCGACCACCAGGCTGGCGGCGGCCCCGTCGGGCTGCGCTCCACCGGGGCCCGAGGGAATCACTTCGCCGTTGGCATTGAACCAGACCGCCTGGCCAACAGGAACGTTGGTCGCGCCTTCACCGCTGCCCACGCGCACGCCCGTGAGCTTGCCAAAGCCATCGGCGCCCCAGTTGATCGCGCCATTGATCTGGGTCAGACCTCCACTGTCGGCGGATGTGAGCGGAAGGTCGTTCTCGTCGTTGCCTATCGTGTGTCCGCCCTCCATGGCGGACTCTTCTTCGGCCTGCAGCGAGAGGACGCGCTCCACGGGTTCCCCGGGGCCCTCGCCCTGCCCGGGGGCCTCGTCATAGCGGTGGACCGGCACGTCGTCGCCAAACAGCAGGCGCCCGCCCAGGTCCAGCTCGGCCGCCACGGTATCGTCGTCGTTGTCGGTGGCCTCCAGCACCACGCTGAGAACCCCGGTTCCCAGCGCCTGCAGCTCGTCGCCGCCGCCATCCACGCCATCGGGCGCGGCATGCCGGATGGCCCCGGTCTGCGTCATCACCACGGCACCGGTCTGCGGGTCGATCTGCAGCGTCAGGATCACGTTGCCGCTGCCGTCGCGCCCCACCACCACGGAGGGGTCCCCGGTCGTGCTCAGCACAATCTCGGTGTTGGTGCCGGTGGCGTAGAGCCCCGTGGCTCCGCCATTGCCGATCTGGAATGCGAAGGCATAGCCGTCGCGCACGGCAGGGCCTTCTCCCTCGCTGCCGCCAGGCAGCAGCTTGGGGCCGTCCGCCCCGAAGGACACCACAAAGGCCGTGCCGTTGAAGGTGTTGCTGTCCGTGTCCGAGTCCACGGCGTCCGGGTTGTTCTCCGTGCCCTCGTACCCCGTGTTGGTGGCCTGGTTGACGCCGCGGTCCGACGTCGTCAGCGTGGGCGCATCCTCGGCGCTGGTCGTGATCACGGGGATGTCGTCCTGCACCGACATGTTCACCTCGGCGGTGAACTCCCCGCCCTCTCCGGTGACGCCGTTGAAGGTGATCAGCGGCAGCGCCAGGAAGTTCTCACCGTCTCCGGGCGCGTGGTGCAGGGGCCCCACGACCGCCAGCGTGAAGCTGCCGTCCGGCAGGATCACCAACAGCACCGCGGGCTGGGCGCTGCTGTCTCCCTGGGGAATGGGCTGCCCCAGGGCATCGAAGTAAATCGTCACGCCGCCCGGCGGCACCGGCACGCCGGCATAGCCGGGCAAGGTGACGGAGAAGATCGAGCCGCCGCCCAGGTCGAAGTTTCCGTTGCGCACGCTGGACAGGCCATCGTCCTCGTCGTTTCCGATGACACCGTTGCCCCCCGAGCTGTTGCCCTGGTTGCCGCCCGCCGAAGCCACGGACTCTTCCTCCAGCGTCACATTCAGGTTGACCCGCACGGGCCCCGGTGGCGGAGGTGGCGGTGGCGCAGGAGGGGGTGGACCGGGAGGGCCGGGTGGGGGCGGAGCCGGCGGAGGAGGAGGTGCGGGCACCGGGGGAGTGGGTGGCGCAGGGGGAGGAGGCGCTGGCACCGGCGGGGGCGGCGGAGCCACGGGCGGGGGCGGCGCCGGCGTGGGGGCCGCGTCGACGGTGAGCACCGCCAATGGATTGAAGTCGATGTCGGGCGCCGATTGCGGTGTGAAGCTGTATTGGTAGGCCAGCGGGTCCACCCCCTCGAAGATGCGCAGCAGCTGCACGAAGCTGCTGCCCTCGCCTTCGCCCCCGGCACCGCCGCCCAGGCCGGCGGCCGTGGCGTCCAGCTGCTCGTTGAGGTCGCCCCCACGCTGCAGCGCCTGGATGACCGTGTCGATGGTGCCCTGCCCGACGCTGGCCTCCTGGGCGGTGGCGCGTTCAGCGGTCTGCGTGACGCTGTCATCGATCTTGACGCTTTGCGCGGGCGCCACGGCCAGCGTCTGGCCGTCGTCCAGCAGCAGCTCCACCCGGCCTCCTGCCGTGGTCTGGACGATTTCACCCTTTTGCAAGACGTCTCCGGCCTTGAGGGGACGGCGATGGCCATCGGCATCGACCGCGAAAGCGGTGCCGGTGACGGCAACCACGGTGGCGATTTGGGACATGGGCTGGCTCCGGTAAACCCCTACGCCCTGCGCAGCGGCAGGAAGTAACGGCATGTGACTGATGTCAGTGAAGGCTACTGACGCCACCCCGTATCCACTATTGGACTTAGGTCCACTTTTGGGCCCGCCGGCCCCGGAAACTCAAATAGTTTCGTTGCCCGAATCGTCACCCAATAGATCCAGGCTATTGCTCAGGCGGGCCCGGGTCTCCTTGCGCTCCAGGAGCTTGTTCTGCGCAGCCAGCGGCAGGTCGGTGAAGCGGATCACGCCGTGCACGATGAGCAGATCTATCAGGTCCTCGGTCACCCGGGCCAGCCCCGCGTCGGAGGAGCTCAGCGGATTGCCATGGGGCGGCAGGCTCTTGTCAGGCATGGGAAGCGGGCCCCTGTGCAACCTGCGGGCCCTGGTTCATGCGCAGCACGAGCTGCACCCGGTCGCGCACGCCGAGCTTCTCGAAGGTGGCCCCCAGGTGCGCCTTGACGGTGCGCTCCGAGATGAACAGCCGGTCCGCGATCTCCTTGTTGGACAACCCCTGGGCCACCGCGCGCGCGACCTCCAGCTCCCGCGAGGACAGCCGCAGCTGCAGATCCTGGTGCGCCTGTGGCACGGCGTGCGGCGCCGTCAGGCCCGCGGTGGCGGCGGCCAGGCGCGACACCAGTGCCCGGCCCACCCACAGGCCGCCGTGCTGCACCACCAGCGCCACTTCCTGCAGCATCTCGGGCACGGCAAACAGGTGGCAATAGGCGCGAGCGCCTTCGTTGATGGCCTTCAGGCCTTCGCGGTCGTCCGGTACGCCGGTGGCCACGACCACGCGCGCGCGCTTGTCCGACTGGACCAGTTCGCCCAGCAGCGCCGGCCACTCGGGGTACTCGGTGCTCAGCCACACGATGGCCGAGCGCCCCCCGCCGCCGTCGCGCAGCGCGGCCACCATGGCGGGCCACTGCGCCTTGTCGATGCGCGTGCCGTGCGGGAATGCGGCCCCCCAGCGGTCCAGGGACTGCGGCACATCGCTGGCCAGGTAGTGGTTCATCGCATTCACCTCTCGGACAAGGCGTTCGCCTTGGCGCGCAGCACCGGCTTGAGCAGGTAGGCCAGCACGGTCTTCTTGCCCGTGAGGATGTCCACCTGCGCCACCATGCCGGGGATGATGGGCAGGTTCGCCCCCAGGCTGGCCTTGCGCGTGCGCACGCGCACCAGGTAGTTGGCATTGCCCTTGTCATCGACGACCGAGTCCGCGCTGATGTTCACCACCTCGGCCGCCAGGCCGCCGTAGATCGAAAAGTCGTAGGCCGTGAACTTGACCATGGCCTCCTGGCCCGGGTGCAGGAACGCGATGTCGCGCGGACTGACCTGCGCCTCCAGGATGAGCGCGTCGTCCAGCGGCACGATCTCCACCACCTCCTTGCCAGGCTGCACCACGCCGCCCACGGTGTTGACCAGCAGGCGCTTGACGGTGCCCCGCACCGGCGAGCGGATGTCCGCGTGCTTGACCTTGTCGGCCAGCGCCCGGCCGCCCTCGGACAGGCTGGAGAGCTTGCTCATGGTCTCCGACAGCTCGGCGCTCATCTGGTTGCGGGCCGTGAGCTGCACCTCCTCGATGCGCCGCGAGGCCTCCTGGATCGCGGCCTGCACGCGGGAGATCTGCGCATCCGCCTGCTCGCGGTCGCCGCGCAGGCGCGCCACCTCGCGGTCCAGCCGCAGCACCTCCACCTCCGACACCGCGCCCGTGGCCACCATGGGCCGCGTGGCGTTCAGCTCCTTGAGCATCAACTCCAGGCCACGCTCGGCCTGCTCCTTGCGGGCACGCACCTCATTGAGCTCCTGCTGGCGCTGCAGGAGCTGGTTCTGCGAGATGGACACCTGCGCGCTGATCTCCTCGCGCCGCGAGCGGTACAGGCGCATCTCCTGCGCAACGATGTCCGGCGCGTCCCGCAGGAGGTCCGGCGGAGGAATGAATGTGCCGCCCTGCGTCAGGGCCTGCAGGCGCAGGGCCTTGGCCTGCAGCGCGAGCAGGCTCGCCCGGCTTTCCAGCATGTTCGACATGAACCGGGTGGAGTCCACGCGCAGCAGCAACTGGCCCGCTTCGACGATCTGCCCCTCCCGCACCGGCAGCACTTCCACGACGCCGCCATCCACGCTCTGGATGACCTGCACCTGGCTCGTGGGCACCACCTTGCCGTCGCCCCGCGTGACTTCGTCGAGCTCCGCATACGCGGCCCAGAGCACCAGCAGCAGCAGAAAGAGCACCGCCAGGCGCAGCAGGACCCGGGCGCGCAGGGGCTCCTGCTGCAGCCGCGCCCAGTCGGCATCGTCCGCCCAGTCCAGCGTGTCGGCCGCGCCCGCGGGCGTCAGGCGCCGGACCATGCGCCCGAAGACGGATTCGCTGGCCGCCCCGCCCGTCCTGACGGCACGGCCGATCTGCTCGAAGGCTTTCTCGTTGAGTTCGGCCATCTCACACCGCCTTTCCGATGCGGCCCTGGCGCAGGGCCTGCACCACCTGCTCCTTGGGGCCATCGGCCACGATGCGGCCCGCGTCCATCACGATGATGCGATCCACCAGGGCCAGCAGCGAGGTCCTGTGGCTGATGAGCACCAGCGTGCGCCCCTTCGAGAAATCGGCCAGCCTGCGCTTGATGTCCTCCTCGCTGGAATGGTCCATGGACGAGGTGGGTTCGTCCAGCAGCAGCACCACGGGATCGTTGATGACGGCGCGCGCGATGGACACGCCCTGCCGCTGCCCGCCCGACAGCGACTCGCCCCGCTCCCCCACCAGCATGTCGAAGCCCTGCGGGTGCGCATTCACGAGCGGCAGGATGCCGCCGATCTCGGCCGCCCGCACCACGGCCGCGTCGTCGGCCAGCGGGGCGCCCAGCGTGATGTTCTCGCGCAGCGAGCCATAGAAAAGCACCACGTCCTGCTGCACGTAGCCCACCTGGCGGCGCAGCTCGGCGGGGTCCAGCTGGCGCTGATCGATGCCGTCGACGAGCACCGCGCCCGAGGTCGGCCGGTACAGCCCCAGCATCAGCTTTTGCAGCGTGGTCTTGCCCGAGCCGATGCGCCCGAGGATGGCCACCCGCTCGCCGGGCTTGATGGACATCGTCACGTTGCGCAGCGAGGCCGTCTGCTGGCCCGGGTAGGTGAAGCCGACATCCCGGAACTCGATCGCGCCCTGCAGCCGCCCCCGGCTGATGAAGCTGGCGCCCTCGGGGCGGTCCACCTCGCGCTTCATCATCTCGTTGAGCGAGGTCAGCGCCGTCGATGCCGTGTGGTACTGCACGAGCAGGCCCGCCACCTGCCCCACCGGCGCCATGGCCCGCGACGCGAGCATGGTGCATGCGATCAGCCCCCCCATGGTGAGCTGGCGCTCGCCGATCATGTGCACGCCCACGATCACGATCACCAGGTTGATGAGCTGCTGCAGGAAGGCCGAGGTGTTGCTGGCCGTGGCCGACAGAAGGCGCAGCTGCACGCCCACGCGGGCCAGCAGCGCCGTGCTGCGCTCCCACTTGCGCTGCAGGGGCGCCTCCGCGCCCAGCGCCTTCACGGTCTCGAAGCCCACCAGCGCCTCCACCAGCGTGGCATTGCGCTGCGCGCCCGCGCGGTAGGTGGTTTCGGACAGCGCGTGCATGCGCCCCTGCACGGCCAGGGCGTAGAGCAGCATCACCGCCGCGCCGCACAGCAGCGGGATCAGCATCGGCCACGAGATCCAGCCGATCACCACGATGAAGATCAGGCCGAACGGCAGGTCGATGAACGCCACGACGGAGGCCGAGCTGATGAAGTCCCGCACCGACTCGAACGAGCGCAGGTTCGACGCGAACGAGCCCGCCGAGGCCGGCCGCTGCTCCATGCGCGTGCCCAGCACCTTTTCCATGATGTAGGCCGACAGCTTCACGTCGGCACGGCTGCTGGCCAGGTCCACGAAGCGCCCGCGCAGCGTGCGCAGCACCAGGTCGCCCACGAGCATGATGGACAGCCCCAGCGCCAGCACCCACAGGGTGTCGATGGCGTTGTTGGGCACCACCCGGTCATAGACATTCATCGTGAAGATGGGCATGCCCAGGGCGAACAGGTTGGCCAGGAAGGCGGCCATGAGCACGTCGCGGTACAGCCCGTGGTTTTCGGCCAGCACGGTCCAGAACCAGTGCCCATGGCGGCCCGCCCTGACCTGCGGGGCACGCGCATCGAAACGCTGGGAAGGGCGCACATACACCGTGGTGCCCAGGTAGTCCGCCTCCAGCGCCGCGCGCGACACCTGGATGGGCGCGTCCCCCAGTTCGGGCAGCACGACACGCGCTTCGCTGCGGCCGTCGCTCCAGCCCAGGAGCACGCACGCGCGCTCGCCCTGCAGCAGCAGGACCGCCGGGAGCAAGGCGTCCTTGACGCGGGTCAGCGGCTCCCGCACGAGACGGCTGCTCATGTGCGCGCGCTGGGCCGCACGGGCAAAGAGGCCGGGGGTCAGCCGGTGGTTTTCAGCAGGCAACCCGGCCATCACCGCCTCGGGCGTCGAAGGCAGGCCGTGGGCCTTGGCAACAATGAGCAGGCACGCCAACAGCTCGTCGGAACCGCTGCCTGAAAGTTCTGCAGGCTGCGCCAAGCCCGCACTTGAAACCATATGAATTCCTTGTTGCCACTTGTTGAAATTCACTCTAGCAACATAAATTCAAAGCGCGAAGGAAAAAATCGCCACCCCGGCGCGCGCCCGCCCGGCTGGTGGTCCGTGTGCGGTTGCAGCAAAATCCACGGTGCACATGCCCTCCTCCGAACAGCTTTCGCTGCGCCGCTACGGTGCCTCTCCCGGCAGCCACAGCCATGACCACTTCCAGGTCCTGCTGGGGCTGTCCGGCGCCCTCGACCTCGAAGTCGAGGGGCGCGGCGTGCGCGTCAGCCCCGGCGGGGGGTGCGTGATCGCCCCGGGCGACCGCCATGACTTCGAGTCGGCGCGCGGCAGCCTGTGCCTGGTGCTCGACAGTGCGCAGCCCGGATGGGCGCGCTGCCTGCGGCCGCACGGCCAGGGCGCCAGCGCGCCCCCCGCCGAGGCCCTGCCGCTGGCGCACTACCTGGCGGGCGCACTGCAGCAAGGCCGCCCCCTGGCGCAGGCCCACGGCCCGGCGCTGTTGCTGGAGGCGTGGCTGGCAGGCTCCGGCCCCCGCGCCTGGCCCCCCGGCCTGGCACCCTCGCGCCAGCGGCCGATCGACTGGGCCGCGCTGCGGCAGTGGGCCGCGCAGCAGTGGGACGGGGCGCTCTCGGTCGCCGACCTGGCCGCGCGCGTGCACCTGAGCCCCAGCCAGTTCGCGGCCCGCTGCCGCGACGAGCAGGGCCTGGGCCCCATGGCCTGGCTGCGCGGCCAGCGGCTGGCGCAGGCCCGGCTGCTGCGCGGCGGCGGGATGGCCGTGGCCGAAGTGGCGCAGCGCACGGGCTACCGTTCACCCTCGGCGCTGACCGCGGCGCTGCGGCGCCAGGCGGGCCCGGCGGGGAGCCCGGGCCCGGTGAATGAACCGGCGAATGGGTGAGTGAGCAAATGAATGGATGAATGGATGCATGGATCGGTGAGGGAATGACCGGTGCGGCGCCGCCGCACCCCCGCTGCGCGACGAGCGGCCGCCGTTGCGCGACGATGCGGGCCGCCGCTCGCGCATACAGTCAAGCCCATGCAAGCCAATCTCTATGCCCTCGGCGCCATCGCCCTGTGGGCCTCGCTCGCCTCGCTGGGCGTGTCGCTCACCCACATTCCGCCGTTCCTGCTCACGGGCATCGCGCTCATCATCGGCAGCGTGCCGGCCTGGCCCTTCGTGCTGCGCGATCCGTCGCAGTGGCGCATTCCGGCGCGCACGCTGGCGCTGGGGGTGTACGGCCTGTTCGCCTACCACTTCCTGCTGTTCATCGCGCTGCGCCACGCGCCGCCGGTCGAGGCCAACCTGGTCAACTACCTGTGGCCGCTGTTCATCGTCGTGCTCTCGCCCGTGGTGCTGCCCGGCGTGTCGCTGCGCACGCCGCATGTGCTGGCGGCACTGCTGGGCTTTGGCGGGGCCGCCATCGCCATCGCGGGCGGGCGCGCGCTGAGCGGCACCCTCGCCTGGGGCTACCTGCCGGCGCTGGCGGCGGCCTTCATCTGGGCCACCTATTCGCTCATGACCAAGCGGGTGGCGGCGTTCCCCACCACCGCCATCGGCCTGTTCGGGCTGGTGTCGGGCGTGCTGTCGCTGCTGTGCCACGCGCTGCTGGAGCCCGCCGTGGCGCTGCAGCCGCGCGACTGGGCGCTGCTGGCCGTGCTGGGCCTGGGCCCGCTGGGCGCCTCGTTCTTTCTGTGGGACAAGGCACTCAAGCTGGGCGACGCGCGGCACATCGGCATCCTGAGCTACATCACGCCGCTGGCGTCCACCGCGCTGCTGATCGCGGTGAGCGGCCGCCCGTTCACCTGGAGCATCGCGCTGGCCACGGTGATGATCATCGGCGCGGCCGTGATGGGCATGCGGGCGCGCTGATTCAATCAAAATGGCCCAGGCGCTTGCCCATCAAGCGCTGATAGCTATCTATCCGATAGCAAACCCGATCCTCGCATGGACACCCTCCCCATCCCCGGCACGGCGGGCTATGGCACGCACGCCGCCGCGCTGGCGGCGCAGTATGAAAGCATCGCGTTCGCCGATGTGCACCGCAGCACGCTGCACCTGTTCCCGCGCGCGCCCAGCCGGGTGCTCGACATCGGCGCGGGCTCGGGGCGGGACGCTGCCGCGCTGGTGCGCGCGGGCCACCATGTGGTGGCCGCCGAGCCCACGGCGGCCTTGCGGCAGGAGGGGCAGCGCATCCACGCGGGGCTGCCCATCGAGTGGGTGGACGACCACCTGCCCGCGCTCACCGGCCTGCGGGGCCGCCAGTTCGACCTGGTGCTGCTGACCGCCGTGTGGATGCATCTGGACGCCGCGGAACGCGCCGCCGCCATGCGGGCCGTGGCGGACCTGCTCGCGCCGGGCGCGCTGGTGGTGATGTCTCTGCGCCATGGCCCCGTGCCCCGGGGGCGGCGCATGTTCGACGTGTCGATGCAGGAAACGGCGGCGCTGGGCGCACGGCACGGGCTGGCCACCGCGCACAGCGGCAGGCGGGACGACGCCCAGGGGCGGCCGGACGTGCGCTGGAGCGTGCTGGCCCTGCGGCGGCCCGTGTGAATCTGCATCCAGCGGGCCTCCCGTGCTTGTCCGGAAAGCGCGGAAAGCTATCTATTCAGGAGCAATTCACGGCATGCGCGGGGCCGCGCGCTCCCGGCGCACGCGCAGGTAGAGCCAGCCGGTGATGGAGAGGTTCAGCAGGTTCCAGCCGATGCCGTTGAGAAAGGCGGCGTGGTAGCTTCCCGTGGCGTCGAATATCCAGCCGGAAAGCCAGCCGCCCAGCGCCATGCCGACGAGCGTGGCCATGATGACGCCCCCCACCCTCACGCTCGCCTGGCCGGGCGGGAAGTACTCGCGCACGATGATGGCGTAGGTGGGCACGATGCCGCCCTGGAACAGCCCGAATAGCCCCGAGATGACGTACAGCGGCACCAGGCCGTCGTAGGGAAGGAAAAGCACGAGGGCGATGCCCTGCAGCGCCGATCCCAGCAACAGGGTGCGGATGCCGCCGATGCGGTCGCAGATCAGCCCGAACACAAGACGGCTCACGATGCCGCAGGCCAGCATGAGCGACAGCATCTGGGCGCCCTGGGCGGCGCCGAAGCCCAGATCCGTGCAGTAGGCCACGATGTGGACCTGCGGCATGGCCATGGCGACGCAGCACGCGATGCCTGCCAGGCACAGCAGCGCCATCGCGTGGTTCGGAGCCAGGCCGAAAGGGCGGGCACGGTCCGGCGCCGCCCGGTTCGCGCCCGCTGCCGCAGACGCCGGAATCGCGGGAGGGCGCTGGCGCATGCGCAGGGACAGCGCGAGCATACCCACGCCGCAGATGCTGCCCAGCACCATGTAGGTAGGCCGCCAGCCGATGGAGTCGACGCCGTATTGCACGATGGGCGGCCAGACCGCGCCCGCCACGTAGTTGCCGCTGGCGCACACCGCCACCGCGATGCCCCGCCGGCGATTCCACCAGAGCGCCGTATCGGCCAGCAAGGGCGCGAACGTCGCGGAGCCGCCAATGAACCCCATCACCGCGTGCGCAAGGCCGAAAGCCCAGATGCTGCCCGACAGGCTCGCCCCCATGAAGCCGCCAAACACCGCCAGGGCACCCAGCCAGAGCACGGGCATCAGGCCGTGGCGGTCCGCCAGCCGCCCTGTCCATAGCCCGCCCAGGCCCAGGCAGACCATCATCAGGGTATAGGGCAGCGAGGCGCTGGCGCGGCCGATTCCGAACTCGGTCTGCACCGCCGGAAGCACCACCGACACCACGTACATGCTGCTGTTCCCCAGCACGACGAGGCCCAGGGTCGCAAGAAGCCGCCGCAGGGCCTGGGGCGAGTCGATGAGGGACGGGTCTGCGTGGGCGAGCTGCATGGGAGGCATGGGTTTTTCTGGATGCAGCGCAGGCCATCAGAACGGGCGGAGAGAAGTGCATCCGCCGGCCTTGCAGGCTGGCGGACGCCGCGCTTCACTTTTCAAAAAAATCTGGCGAAACCGGCCCCTGGCGCCGGTCCATCAAGCGCAGAAAGCTATCAATTAAGGAGCATTTCAGCATCACCCTACGGCGCCAGCGCGGCCGCGGGTTCGTCCCCCTCCAGCACCTGGCGCGCCCACGGCGCGAGCTTGCGCGTGTCGGCGCGCAGCACCTCCTGCTTGATGGCCAGGATCTGCGCGGGGTGCATGGAAAAGCTGCGCAGGCCCAGGCCCAGCAGCAGGCGCGTCATGGTCACGTCGCCGGCCGTTTCGCCACACACGCAGACGCTCTTGCCCTGGCGTTCGCCCTCGGCGATCACATCGCCCACCAGGCGCAGCACGGCGGGGTGCAGCGGGTCGTACAGGTGCGCCACCGCCTCGTCCGCGCGGTCGATGGCCAGCGTGTACTGGATCAGGTCGTTGGTGCCGATGGAGAGGAAATCGAAATACCGCAGGAAGGTGCGCACCATGAGCGCCGCCGCAGGCACCTCGATCATCGCGCCCAGCTGCACCGGGCCGTAGGGCACGCCGCGCGCATCCAGCTCGGCGCGGGCCAGGTCCACCTGCGCGATGGTCTGCTGGATCTCGTGCGTGTGCGCCAGCATCGGGAACAGCAGGTTGACCTTGCCATGCGCCGCCGCGCGCAGCACGGCGCGCAGCTGGGTGCGGAACATGGCCGGGTCGGCCAGGCTCCAGCGGATGGCGCGCAGGCCCAGGGCCGGGTTCAGGTAGCTGTCCTTGTGGCTCTTGTGGTCCAGCGGCTTGTCGGCGCCCACGTCGATGGTGCGGATGGTGACGGGCAGGCCCTGCATGCCGTCGATGGCTTCGCAGTAGGCGCGGTACTGCTCGTCCTCGCCGGGCAGGTTGCCGCTCTTGCCCATGAACAGGAACTCGCTGCGGAACAGGCCCACGCCCACGGCGCCGGCGCGCACGGCGGCGGCGGCGTCGCCCGGTTGCTCGATGTTGGCCAGAAGCTCGATCTTGTGGCCGTCGAGCGTGATGGCCGGGGTGTGGCGCAGCCGGGCCAGGCGCTCGCGTTCCAGCTCCACCTGGCGCTGGCGAAAGCCATACTCGGCCAGGATGATGGGCGACGGGTCCACGATGACCACGCCCGCATCGCCGTCGATGATGACCCAGTCGTCCTGGCGCACCAGCTGGCTGGCCGCGCGCGCGCCCACCACGGCCGGAATGTCCATGCTGCGCGCCACGATGGCGGTGTGGCTGGTCTTGCCGCCCACGTCGGTCACGAAGCCCGCGAACACGCTCTGCTTGAACTGCAGCATGTCGGCGGGCGAGAGGTCGTGCGCGACCAGCACCAGGGGCACGTCCACCGTGTCGTCGAGCAGCAGGTCCTGCTGGGTCTTGCGGCGCGGGCTGCTGGCGGGGGGCGCCACGGGGCTGGCCACGCCCTTCATGTAGCGCAGGATGCGCTCGACCACCTGTTCCAGGTCGGCCTTGCGCTCGCGCAGGTATTCGTCCTCCATCTCGTCGAACTGGCGCGCGATGACTTCGAGCTGCGTGGTGAGCGCCCACTCGGCGTTGTACAGGCGCTCGGTGATCCAGTGCTTGACCCCGCCCGTGAGGGCCTCGTCCTGCAGCAGCATCAGGTGCACGTCGAGCAGCGCGGTCAGTTCATGCGGCGCATCGGCGGGCATCTCCACCTGCAGGCGCTGCAGCTCCTCGACCACGGCATTGCGCCCGTTGCGCACCCGCTCGATCTCGCCCTCGATCTGCTCGGGCTTGACGAAATAGTGCGCCACGTCCACCCGGCTGGACGCCACCAGCACCGCACGGCCGATGGCGATGCCGCGGGCGACTGCGAGACCGTGGACGGAGAAGGTCATTCACCCTCGCCAAACTTGTCGGCAATCAGGGCCAGGAGCCCGTCCATGGCCTCCTGTTCGCGCTCGCCGCTGGTTTCGATCTCCACCTCGGTGCCCATGCCGGCGGCCAGCATCATCACGCCCATGATGCTCTTGGCGTTGATGCGCCGGTCGCCACGGCTCATGAAGACATCGCAGGGAAAGCTGCCGGCCAGCTTGGTGAGCTTGGCCGACGCGCGGGCATGCAGGCCCAGTTTATTGTTGATGGTCGTACGGGTCTTGATCATGTCGGTTGCGGGTATTCTGGTTCTGCGGTGCGGAGATGGCCACCTGCATGACGCCCTGGGTGCCACCCACCACGGCGCGGGTGACCACCGAATCAAGGGGCTCGTGGCGGTAGCTCACGGCCCGCAGCAGCATGGGCAGGTTGGCGCCCGTCACCAGGCGCGAGCGCACGTTGCCGATGAGGCGCTGCGCAATGTTGCAGGGCGTGGCGCCGAACACGTCGGTGAGCACCAGCGTCGAATCCGCGCCCAGTTGATCGAGCATGATGCGGGCCTGCGCCAGCGACTCCTCGGGCGGCTGGTTGGGCTGCACGTCGAGCGCGGACACGCTGCCCCCGCAGTCGGGGAACACATGCAGCGCGCATTCGCGCAGCGCATGGGCCAGCGGGGCGTGGGCGATGATGAGGATGCTGGTGGTGCTCATGGCGCGGTGGTTTGCAGCACATTATGGCGCCGCCCCCGCAGCAGGAACCACGCGTAGGCGCCCGCGTTGCACGCGAGGTACACCGCCATCGCGGCCTGGAAGGACTGCACCGCGGACAGGCCCGCGGCGGCGAAGGCGTCCACCGCCAGGCCGATGCCCCACTGCACCACGAACACCCCCGCAAAAATCACGAGGTTGTAGGCCGACAAGGCCCGCCCCGCGAGCGCCTGCGGGAACGCCATGGCCACCGCGGGCTGCGACAGCGATACGAACGTGCACGACATGCAGAACAGCGCCCACGCCCCGCCCCCGGCCCGGGGCCCCGCCACGATGGTGCCCAGCAGCACCACCAGGCACAGCGGGAGGCCCGCCGCCATCAGGCGGTCAGCCCCCAGCCCTTTTCGCAGCAGCCAGGGGTTGAGCATGCCCCAGGTCCAGAACGTGCACAGCATGGAGACATTGATCCAGAAGAGGCCCGTGGCGGCCTCCAGCGGCGTGTAGCCCGCCACGCGCTGCATCCAGGGCCCGGCCCACAGGGTCTGCATGGCCACCATGCCGCCGTACACGAAGAACCCCAGGGGCGCCAGGCGCTGGAAGTAGGGATGGCGCCACACCATGGCGTAGCCGTGTTGCGCGCCCTCGGTGGCCCCGGCAGGAGACACCGGTCCGTCTGCCCGCGGGGTGGCGGCGCCCCAGGCCGGCACCCAGACGGCAATCACCACCATCGATACCGCGATCAGCGCGGCCAGGACCCAGAACAGGGGCCGCCATCCCACCAGCGGCAGCGCCCACTGCACCGGCAGCGTGGACGCCACCATGCCCAGCGAGCCGGTCATCAGCATCCACGAGTTCGCCCGCATCTGCAGGGTGGGCTCGAACCAGCGCCGGTAGCCGGTGAGGGGCGCCATCAGGCAGGCACTGACGCCGGCGCCGCACAGCACGCGGCCGGCCAGCAGGCCCGAGAACCCCGTCGCCACCGAGAACACCAGGCTGCCCACCACGGCCACGCCCAGGAAGCCGAGGGCGACCTTCTTGGGCCCGTGCCGGTCCAGCCAGGTGCCCAGCGGCAGCTGCGTGGCCGCGAACCCCAGGAAGTACCCCCCGGCCAGCAGCCCCAGGTCGCTGGCGTGCAGCGAGAACTCCTGCGACAGCGTGGGCGCCAGGGTGGCCGTCACCGCCCGCACCAGGGCCGACAGGAAATACGCGAAGGCAAACGCCAGGAAGACAATCACCGCGGCCCGCCGCGGCAGCACGCCGGGGGCCGTCATTGGAGCGTGAGCCCGGCAAAGAACTGGTCGGCCACCTCGGGGCGGGGCTTGGGGGTGTAGACCACCGCGTGGTACAGCCGCACCTGCGGGCCCACGGCGCGCGCGAACCACACGGCCTGGGCCGTGACGGCGCTGCCATCCGGGCGCTGGCCCTGGACCACGGTGCGCACCGACTGGGGCAGGGGCAGCACGCCCGGCGGCGCGTACGGCGTGTCGACCGCGCGGGCGGCCGCGCCGCTGCCCAGGTTGGCGATGGCGGCCGCCCGCCAGTGCGTGAGCGCCGCGCCCACCTGCGCGGGGTCGGCCAGCGCGGCATGCGACACCGCAAAGGTCGCGCCATCCGCATCGCAGCCCGCCATGGCCAGCTCGACGGGCGAGCCCGCCAGCTCCACCGGGCGCACGGCCCGGTCGGGCTTGCAGGGCAGCGTGATGGTGATGGCCGCCTCGGGCAGCGGCACGCTGCGCCAGTTGAGCGCGGGGCTGCAGCCTGCCAGCCACGCCAGCAGGAGCATGGGCGGCAAGGCGGCCGCGCGGGTTGGTGTTCGGTTCATTGGCCGATTATCGGCACAGCACGCAGCGCGGGCCGCGTGCGCCGTTTTGCGCGAACTTTTGCGCAGCACACGACTCCACCCAAGCTGCGACAATCGGGGCACCGGCTGCGGCCGGGTTTCGGCGCGGGCCCGGCCCACAGTTCTGGATGGATAGGAAGTCATGGCGATCAAGCATTGGGCAGCAGGTGTGGCGGTGGCGGCGTTCGCGGCCGTGGGCGCCTATGTGTACCTGGATACGGGCCGCTCCGTGGCGCCGGAGTCGAACTTCGTGCTGCTGGACGGCTCCAGCAAGTCCACCGCCGATCTGCGCGGCAAGGTCACGCTGGTGAATTTCTGGGCCACGAGCTGCACCACCTGCGTGGCCGAGATGCCCGAGATCGTGGCGACCTACAACAAGTACCACGCCAAGGGCTTCGACACCCTGGCCGTGGCCATGAGCTACGACCCGCCCAGCTACGTGGTGAACTTTGCCGAAACCCGCAAGCTTCCCTTCCAGGTCGCCATCGACAACACCGGCAAGGTGGCCCAGGCCTGGGGCGATGTGCGGCTCACGCCCTCGACCTTCATCGTGAACAAGCGCGGCGAGATCGTGAAGACCTACGTGGGCGCACCCAACTTCCCCGAGCTGCACCAGCTCATCGAAAAGCTGCTGGCCGAGACCTGAGCCGCTACGGCACCTTCAAAGGCAAAAGGCCGATTTCATGCGAAATCGGCCTTTGTCGCTTATGGGTTCAGCGCAAACAGCTACCATTTTAATAGCATGCGCATTGAGCGCGCGCGGCCCCGGCCAGCGGACGCCGCACAAGGGCTGTCCCGCCGCGCTGGCGTCGTCCCCCCTCCCGGAGCGCGCAGCGCGCAGAGAGAAGGGAGAAGCGGCAACGCCGCTCAGGGCGATGCACTTTACTTGGCGCGGTAGTTGTCGTGGCAGGCCTTGCAGGTGCCCGCGGCAGCGCCAAAGGCCGTCTTCAGGTTGTCCAGGCTGCCGGTCTTGGCCGCGGCGGCCAGCTTGACGGATTCGGCCTCGAGCTTCTCGGAGTGTTCCTTGAACTTGGCCTGCTCGGTCCAGATCTCGGGCAGCGCCTTGGTGGGAGCGCCCTTGTCCGTGCCCGCCCCGAAGCCCGCCCAGGGCAGCTTGGCCATGTGGGCCACCACATCCGCGTTCTCCTGCGCCGCCTTGGCATCGAACGGAATGCGCCCGTTGGCCATGGCACCGAGCCGGCCAAAGTGCTGGCCCATCACGAAGAGTGCGCTCTGGCGGTATTTGATGGCGTCCTCGGCCTTGGCGAACTGGGCGGAGGCCGGTGCCGACACGGTCAGCGTGGCAGCGGCAAGGGCGAACGCGGCAAGTGCTTTCATGGGGGTATTTCCTTTTTTCGTGGGGGGGGTAAATGCAAAAACCTTTTGACCCGCAGGGAGTATGCCGGTTTACCACGGGTTTCGCAGCGGCGCCCTCCTTCCGGGTTTACCCCGCCTCCTTCACAATGCGGCCATTCCCCTCCTCCTCAACACCCAGCCCACCGCCACCATGACGCAGCAGCACACCGTACGCATCTGGGACCTTCCCACCCGCATCTTCCACTGGACCCTGGCCGCCTGCGTCGTGGCACTGGTGGTCACGGCCAAGGTGGGCGGCAACGCCATGGAGTGGCATTTCCGGCTGGGCCACGTGGTGCTGGCGCTGCTGGTGTTCCGCGCCGTCTGGGGACTGATCGGCGGGCGCTGGTCGCGTTTCGCGAGCTTCCTGTACTCCCCCGCCCGGGTGCTGCGCTATGTGCGCGGCGCGGCGCACGCCGAGGACAGCATCGGCCACAGCCCCCTGGGGGCGCTGTCCGTGTTCGCGCTGCTGGCCGTGCTGGCCGCGCAGGTGGCAACCGGCCTGCTCAGCGATGACGAGATCGCCTTTGCCGGCCCGCTCACCCGGTTCGTGCCCAATGCGGTGGTGGGCCAGGCCACGGGCTACCACAAGGAAATCGGGCAGTACCTGGTGCTGGCGCTGGTGGCCTTGCACCTGCTGGCCATCGTGTTCTACGTGCTGGTGCGCAAGCAGCGCCTGGTCAAGCCCATGCTGCACGGCGACAAGCTGCTGGCGGCGCCCGCGCCTGCATCGCGCGACGATCTGGCCACCCGGGTGGTCGCGCTGGTGGTGCTGGGACTGAGCTTCGGGCTGGCCTGGTGGGTGTCGACACTGGCGGCGGCGCCCGGGTTCTGAACCGAACTGGCTACACTGCGGCTTCCGTCGTTTCACACCACTTTGTGCCTTGGACAAGCCTGCCGTCACCCTGCGGATCCCCTCCTCGCCTGCCGAGCTTCAGGCGGTCCGCGACATCTTCCGCGAATACGCCGACACCCTGGGCGTCGATCTGTGCTTTCAGGACTTCGAGAGCGAGCTGGCCCACCTGCCCGGCGACTATGCCGCGCCGCGCGGTGCCCTGCTGCTGGCCGAGGTGGAGGGTGCGATAGCGGGCTGCTGCGCCCTGCGGCCGCTGGATGCGGCCGACTACCCCAATGCGAGCGAGATGAAACGCCTGTACGTGCGCAAGGCGTTCCGTGGATTCGGCCTGGGCCGCGAGCTGGCCGAAGCCATGCTCGACCTCGCGCGGCAGGCAGGCTATGCCTGTGTGCTGCTCGATACCCTTGACGACATGGAGTCGGCGCGCGCGCTGTACACCGACCTGGGCTTCGAGGAGATTCCGCCCTACTACCACAACCCCATTGCGGGGGCCCACTACCTCAAGGTCGATATCTTCTGAGGTTTTTGGGCTCTGGCGCCTGGTTCACAAGCGCCAGAAGCTACCAATTGAATAGCAAATCAGGGCATCACGCCCTGGCCTGGGCCAGCAGGGTGTCGGCGTCGCTCACCTCGAACTTGCCAGGGGCCTCCACGTTGAGCGTGACCACCTTGCCATCGCGCACCAGCATCGAATAGCGGTTGCTGCGCAGGCCCAGGCCCTTGCCGTTCAGGTCCAGCGTCAGGCCGGTCGCCTTGGCGAAGGTGGCATCGCCGTCGCCCAGCATGCGCACCTTGCCGTCGGTCTTCTGGTCGCGCGCCCAGGCGCCCATCACGAAGGCATCGTTCACGCTCACGCACCAGATCTCGTCCACGCCGGCGGCCTTGAATTCGGCTGCCTTTTCCACGTAGCCAGGCACATGCTTGGCCGAGCAGGTGGGCGTGAAGGCGCCAGGCAGCGCGAACAGGGCAATCGTCTTGCCTGCCGTGGCCTTGTCCACCGGCACGGGATTCGGGCCGATGGAGCAGCCTTCGCCCTCGACTTCCGAGTATTCCATCAGGGTGCTGGCTGGCAGGGTGTCACCGACTTTGATCATTGATCTCTCCTTGGGTTGCTGGGGGTATTGAACACATTCGCCTGCAGGCCTGCAAAAAAACGCGGCCCACAAAACAAAACGACCCACATTGTGGGTCGTTTTGAGGGGCTGTGCTGCCTGGAAGCCGGGAGGGCTTAGAGCAGGCCGGCCTTTTGCACCAAGCGGGTGGCAACCCAGTTCTTGGTCTTGGAGAGCGGACGGCTCTCGGTGATTTCGATCACGTCGCCCAGCTTGTACTCGCCCTTTTCGTCATGGGCGTGGTACTTGCTCGACTTCGCAACGATCTTGCCGTAGAGCTCGTGCTTCACACGGCGCTCGACCAGCACGGTCACGGTCTTTTGACGCTTGTCGCTGACCACCTTGCCAACCAAGGTGCGCTTGAGGGATTTTTTAGGTTCCGTCATGTGGGCTCCTTACTTGGCGGCTTGCTTTTCAGCAAGAATGGTCTTGGCACGGGCGATATCGCGGCGGGTGGTGCGCAGCGTGTTGGTGTTACCCAGTTGCTGCGTGGCCTTTTGCATGCGCAGGCCGAAATGGGCCTTTTGCAGCGCCTTGATTTCGGCTTCGATGCCGGCGACGTCTTTTTGGCGCAGTTCAGTAGTCTTCATTGCTTGTTCTCCTGAATTACGCGCCGATCAGGCGGCTGACGAACGTGGTGCGCAGCGGCAGCTTGGCGGCAGCCAGGCGGAACGCTTCACGGGCCAGTTCTTCGGGCACACCGACGATCTCGAAAACGATCTTGCCGGGCTGGATTTCGGCCACGTAGTACTCGGGGTTGCCCTTACCGTTACCCATACGCACTTCTGCGGGCTTGGTAGAGATTGGCTTGTCCGGGAACACGCGGATCCAGATACGGCCGCCACGCTTGACGTGACGGGAGATTGCACGGCGTGCAGCCTCGATCTGACGGGCCGTCAGACGGCCACGGTCGGTGCACTTCAGACCGAAATCACCGAACGCAACGGAGGAACCCCGCGTTGCGACACCAGTGTTACGGCCCTTTTGCTCCTTGCGGTATTTGCGGCGAGCAGGTTGCAGCATAGTTATTCTCCTTTACCGTCCGCTGCTGTAGCGGGCGCGGCGACTTTGCGTACGCGCTTAACGGCGGTGTTATCAGCGCCACCAGCTTCCGCTGGCTTGTCGCTGCCGTCGGCCGGAGCGGTGTTGCCACCGACAGGACGACGTGGGCCACGGCCTGCGCCTGGACGGTCGCCACCTGGGCGGCCATCACGGCGTGGACCGCGTGGGCGGCGCTCTTCGTCTGGACGAGGCGTTTCCACGGCGGGCAGGTCATTGCGGCCCAGCGTGTCACCCTTGTAGACCCAGACCTTGACGCCGATCACACCGTAGGTGGTCTTGGCTTCAGAGGTACCGTAGTCGATGTCCGCACGCAGCGTGTGAAGTGGCACGCGGCCTTCGCGGTACCACTCGCAGCGAGCGATTTCGATACCGTTCAGACGGCCGGACGACATGATCTTGATGCCCTGGGCACCCAGACGCATGGCGTTCTGCATGGCGCGCTTCATGGCGCGGCGGAACATGATCCGCTTTTCGAGCTGTTGCGTGATGCTGTCGGCGATCAGCTTGGCATCGATTTCAGGCTTGCGCACTTCTTCGATGTTCACTGCGACGGGCACGCCCAGGCGAGCAGCGAGTTCCTTCTTGAGGTTCTCGATGTCTTCACCCTTCTTGCCGATCACCACACCAGGACGAGCCGAGTAAATGGTGATGCGGGCGTTCTTGGCAGGACGCTCGATCAGGATGCGCGACACGGCGGCGTTCTTCAACTTGGCCTTCAGGTACTCACGCACCTTGATGTCTTCGGCCAGCATGCCCGCGAAATCGCGGTTGCTGGCGTACCAACGGCTGGACCAGTTGCGGCTGACCGCAAGGCGGAAGCCGGTAGGATGGATTTTCTGTCCCATAGTCTTCCCGAGCCTTTAGTTGCCAACCGTCACGTACACATGGCACGTGGGCTTGCTGATGCGATTGCCGCGGCCTTTGGCGCGCGCGGTGAAGCGCTTGAGCGTGGTGCCTTGTTCGACGTAGATGGTCTTGACCTTCAGTTCGTCGATGTCGGCGCCATCGTTGTGTTCGGCGTTGGCGATGGCCGACTCCAGAACCTTCTTGACGATTCCCGCAGCTTTTTTCTGCGTGAAGTTCAGGATGTTCAGAGCCTGGTCCACCTTCTTGCCGCGGATCAGATCGGCGACCAGACGGCCCTTGTCGACCGACAGACGGACGCCCCGGAGGACTGCACGTGTTTCAGACATGGTCGTTCCTTACTTCTTCGCTTTTTTGTCAGCGGGGTGACCCTTGAAGGTGCGCGTCAGGGCGAATTCGCCCAGCTTGTGGCCCACCATCTGGTCGGTGACATAGACAGGTACGTGCTGCTTGCCGTTGTGCACGGCAATGGTCAGACCGATGAACTCGGGCAGAACCATGGAGCGACGCGACCAGGTCTTGACTGGTTTCTTGTCCTTGGTGGCAACGGCCTTTTCGACCTTGGCCAGCAAGTGATGGTCAACAAATGGACCCTTTTTAAGAGAGCGAGTCATCTGTTACCCCTTACTTCTTGCGACGCGACACGATCATGATCTGTGTGCGCTTGTTGTTACGGGTGCGATAACCCTTGGTCAGATTGCCCCAAGGATCGACTGCATGGCGGCCTTCGCCGGTGCGGCCTTCGCCACCACCGTGAGGGTGATCCACCGGGTTCATGGCAACGCCGCGAACCGTGGGACGAATACCCATCCAGCGCTTCACACCGGCCTTGCCCAGTTGGCGCAGGCTGTGTTCTTCGTTGGCCACTTCGCCAATGGTGGCGCGGCATTCGATGTGGATCTTGCGAACTTCACCCGAGCGCATGCGCACCTGGGCGTAAACGCCTTCGCGGGCCAGCAGCGTTGCCGAAGCACCTGCCGAGCGGGCGATCTGCGCACCGGCACCGGGCTTGAGCTCGATGCAGTGGATGGTCGAACCCACGGGGATGTTGCGGATCGGCAGCGTGTTGCCAGCGCGGATCGGGGCTTCCGAACCGGACAGCAGGGTTGCGCCCACTTCCAGGTTGCGGGGAGCGATGATGTAGCGGCGCTCGCCGTCGGCATAGCACACCAGAGCGATGTGGGCCGTACGGTTGGGGTCGTACTCGATGCGCTCAACCTTGGCCGGAATGCCGTCCTTGTTGCGCTTGAAGTCCACCACGCGGTAGTGGTGCTTGTGACCACCGCCCTTGTGGCGGGTGGTGATGTGACCGTTGTTGTTACGGCCGGCCTTCTGGAATTGTGGTTCCAGCAGAGGGGCGTACGCTTCACCCTTGTACAGGTGGTCACGCGTGACCTTCACCACGGCACGTTGGCCGGGCGAAGTGGGTTTCATCTTGATGACAGCCATGATTACGCGGCCTCCCCGGAGAGGTTCAGCTCTTGACCTGGCTGCAGCGTGACGTATGCCTTGCGAACGTTGTCGCGGCGGCCGACGGTCTTGCCGAAGCGCTTGGTCTTGCCTTTGGTGTTCACCACAGAAACGCCCTTGACCTCGACCTTGAACATCAATTCCACAGCGGCCTTGATTTCTGGCTTGGTAGCGTTCTGCAGCACCTTGAACGTCACAGCATTGGACTTCTCGGCAACCATGGTGGCCTTTTCGGACACGATGGGAGCGACCAGCACTTGCATCAGACGACCTTCGTCAAACTTGAGTGTGCTCATGCGAACATCTCCTTGAGTTTGTCGATTGCACCCTTGGTGACGAGCACTTTCTTGAAACGGACCAGCGACACGGGATCTGCGTAACGGGGCTCGACGACGAGCACGTTCACCAGATTGCGCGAAGCCAGGTACAGGTTTTCGTCCACTTCATCGGCGATCACCATCACCGATTGCAGGTTCATCGCCTTGAACTTGTCAGCCAGGACCTTGGTCTTGGGCGAGTCCAGCTTCAGCGAGTCGACCACAGCCAGACGGCCTTCGCGGGCCAGCTGCGACAAGATGGCAGACATACCAGCGCGGTACATCTTCTTGTTGATCTTCTGCGTGAAGTTTTCGTCAGGCATGTTCGGGAAAATCCGACCGCCCCCGCGCCACAGTGGCGACGAGGTCATACCTGCACGTGCGTTACCCGTACCCTTTTGCTTGAAAGGCTTCTTGGTCGAGTGACGGACTTGCTCGCGGTCCTTCTGGGCGCGAGTGCCTTGGCGGGCGTTGGCCTGATAGGCCACCACGATCTGGTGCACCAGATCTTCGTTGTATTCACGACCGAACACGGTTTCAGGAACATCCAGCTTGGATGCGCCCTGGCCTTGGTCATTCAGGAGTTCGAGCTGCATTAGTTCGCTCCTTTGGAGGCTTTGGCCTTGACCGCTGGACGCACCGTCACGAACCCACCCTTGGAGCCCGGAATAGCGCCCTTGATCAAGAGCAGTTGACGCGCTTCGTCGATGCGGATCACATCGAGGTTTTGCGTGGTCTTGGTGACATCGCCGAGGTGGCCCGTCATGCGCTTGCCGGGGAACACACGACCTGGGTCTTGTGCCATACCGATCGAGCCAGGCACGTTGTGCGAACGGCTGTTACCGTGCGACGCGCGCTGCGAGCTCATGTTGTGGCGCTTGATGGTACCGGCGTAGCCTTTACCGATCGAGGTGCCTTGCACGTCGACCTTCTGACCCACGGAGAACACGGACGTCACAGCCACCGAAGCGCCAGCTTGGTACTGGGCTGCGGTATCGGCGGTCACGCGGAATTCCTGGATGATTTCACCGGCTTCCACACCTGCCTTGGCAAGGTGGCCGGCTTCTGGCTTGGTCACGCGCGATGCTTTGCGCGAACCGAACGTGACCTGCAGGGCCACGTAGCCATCGTTCTCTTGGGTTTTGATCTGGGTAACGCGGTTGTTGGACACATCCACCACCGTGACAGGCACTGCGTCCCCATCATCGGTGAACAGACGCATCATGCCCACTTTGCGACCCAGCAACCCGAGGGAGTTGCTCAGACTCATTGGTTTTCTCCAAAACTCTCACCGCCGCAACTTCAATTGGCTACGGCGTTTCCGCAAGCTCTCGCCTGCGTGCATGAAAGAAGGTTAATAAAACTCCGCACGGCCGGCACCTTTTCAAAGGCGCAAATCGAGCGAAGCCCTAAAGTATAACGCGAACTGCTTTCGCAAGCAAGTTCGCGTTATTTCGGACCTTACGGGGTGGGCGAACCCACCCCGCAAAAGCCATTACTGCAGCTTGATTTCGACGTCCACGCCCGCGGGCAGGTCGAGCTTCATCAGGGCGTCCACGGTCTTGTCCGTAGGGTCCACGATGTCCATCAGGCGCTGGTGCGTGCGGATTTCGAGCTGGTCGCGGCTGGTCTTGTTGACGTGCGGCGAGCGCAGGATGTCGAAACGCTTCATGCGCGTCGGCAGGGGCACAGGGCCCTTGACGATGGCGCCGGTGCGCTTGGCGGTGTCAACGATCTCGGCAGCGGACTGGTCGATCAGCTTGTAGTCAAACGCCTTCAGGCGGATGCGGATTTTTTGCTTGGACATGGCAAGTTCCTTGTTCTGCTTATGAATTAAGCAATGATCTTGGCCACGACGCCAGCGCCGACCGTACGGCCGCCTTCGCGGATGGCGAAGCGCAGGCCTTCTTCCATGGCGATGGGGTTGATCAGCTTGACGGTGATCGACACGTTGTCGCCAGGCATGACCATTTCCTTGTCGGCCGGCAGCTCGATGGCGCCGGTCACGTCGGTCGTGCGGAAGTAGAACTGTGGGCGGTAGTTGTTGAAGAACGGGGTGTGGCGGCCGCCTTCGTCCTTGCTCAGCACATACACTTCAGCGGTGAAGTGGGTGTGGGGCTTGATCGAGCCGGGCTTGCACAGCACTTGGCCGCGCTCCACGTCTTCGCGCTTGGTGCCGCGCAGCAGCAGGCCAACGTTGTCGCCAGCTTGACCTTGGTCCAGCAGCTTGCGGAACATTTCCACGCCCGTGCAGATGGTCTTTTGCGTGTCGCGGATACCGACGATTTCGATTTCTTCGCCGACCTTGATGATGCCGCGCTCGACGCGACCGGTCACCACGGTGCCGCGGCCGGAGATGGAGAACACGTCTTCCACGGGCATCAGGAAGGCACCGTCCACAGCGCGCTCTGGCGTGGGGATGTAGGTGTCCAGCGCTTCGGCCAGCTTCATGATGGCTTCTTCACCCAGCTTGCCCTTGTCGCCTTCCAGGGCGAGCTTGGCAGAACCACGGATGATGGGGGTGTCGTCGCCTGGGAAGTCGTACTTGTCCAGGAGTTCGCGCACTTCCATTTCGACGAGTTCCAGCAGTTCTTCGTCGTCCACCATGTCGCACTTGTTCAGGAACACGATGATGTAAGGCACGCCCACCTGGCGGGCCAGCAGGATGTGTTCACGGGTCTGGGGCATGGGGCCGTCAGCAGCCGAGCACACCAGGATGGCGCCGTCCATCTGGGCAGCGCCGGTGATCATGTTCTTCACATAGTCGGCGTGGCCGGGGCAGTCCACGTGGGCGTAGTGGCGGTTGGCCGTTTCGTATTCCACGTGCGCGGTGTTGATCGTGATGCCGCGGGCCTTTTCTTCGGGCGCCGCATCGATCTGGTCGTATGCCTTGGCTTCGCCGCCGAACTTGGCGGACAGCACGGTGGCGATGGCCGCCGTCAGCGTCGTCTTGCCATGGTCCACGTGGCCGATCGTGCCCACGTTGACGTGAGGCTTGGTCCGTTCGAATTTACCTTTTGCCATTTTGAATCTCCAAAGAGCAATGCCTGTGTTGGGGTTTAACGTCTGCACCCGATTGCTGGTTCGTCCCGCACAGGGCAACAGGACGGCACCGGGTCGCAGATTGCAAGAATTTTGCTACTGTTTTAATAGCTGCTAGCGCTTTATAGACAAGCGCCAGCAGCCAATTTGACTCAAAAAAAAGAGGAAAGGCTGCCCAGGGCAGACCTTTCACTCGACGCGCTTACTTGGCGCGTGCAGCCATGATGGCTTCGGACACGTTGCGAGGCGCTTCGCTGTAGTGCTTGAATTCCATCGAGTACGTGGCGCGGCCTTGCGTCGCGGAACGCAGCGAGGTCGAGTAGCCGAACATTTCCGACAGCGGCACTTCGGCGCGGATGGCCTTGCCACCGCCCGGGATGTCGTCCATGCCCTGGACCATGCCACGGCGGGAGGACAGATCGCCCATCACCGTGCCGGCGTAGTCTTCAGGCGTTTCCACTTCCACGGCCATCATGGGTTCCAGGATGACGGGGTTGGCCTTGCGGCAGCCTTCCTTGAAGCCGAAGATGGCAGCCATCTTGAACGCCAGTTCGTTCGAGTCCACATCGTGGTACGAACCGAAGTGCAGCGTGACCTTGACGTCCACCACGGGGTAGCCGGCCAGCACGCCTTGCGTGACGGCTTCGTTGATACCCTTTTCCACGGCCGGGATGAATTCGCGAGGAACCACACCGCCCTTGATCGCGTCGACGAACTCGATGCCCTTGCCGGCTTCGTTGGGTTCGATCTTGAGCACGACGTGGCCGTACTGGCCCTTGCCGCCGGACTGGCGCACGAACTTGCCTTCGGCTTCTTCCACCGTCTTGCGGATGGTTTCGCGGTAGGCCACCTGGGGCTTGCCCACGTTGGCTTCCACGCCGAATTCACGCTTCATGCGGTCCACGATGATTTCCAGGTGCAGCTCGCCCATGCCGGCGATCAGCGTCTGGCCCGATTCTTCGTCGGTCTTCACGCGGAAGGATGGATCTTCTGCAGCCAGGCGCTGCAGCGCGATGCCCATCTTTTCCTGGTCGGCCTTGGTCTTGGGTTCCACGGCCTGCGTGATCACGGGCTCAGGGAACACCATGCGCTCCAGAATGATCTGGGAGTCGATGTCGCTCAGCGTTTCACCGGTCGTCACGTCCTTCAGGCCCACGCAGGCAGCGATGTCGCCGGCGCGGATTTCTTCGACTTCCTGACGCTCGTTGGCGTGCATCTGCACGATACGGCCGATACGTTCCTTCTTGCCCTTGATGGGGTTGTAGACGGTGTCGCCCTTGCTCAGAACGCCGGAGTACACGCGCACGAAGGTCAGCTGGCCCACGAACGGGTCGGTCATCAGCTTGAATGCCAGGGCCGAGAACTTCTCGTTGTCATCCGCCTTGCGGGTGACAGGCTTTTCGTCTTCGTCCGTGCCGGTCACGTCAGGAATGTCCGTCGGTGCTGGCAGGTAGTCGATCACGGCGTCCAGCATGCGCTGCACACCCTTGTTCTTGAAAGCGGTACCGCACAGCATCGGGTGGATTTCCGTGGCGATGGTACGCGTACGCAGGCCGAACTTGATCTCGGCTTCGGAGAGGTCGCCCTCTTCCAGGTACTTGTTCATCAGCTCTTCGGAGGCTTCGGCAGCGGCTTCCACCATCTTCTCGCGCCATTCCTTGGCGGATGCGACCAGGTCGGCTGGAATTTCTTCGTAGGTGAACTTCATGCCCTGCGAGGCTTCATCCCACAGGATGGCCTTCATCTTGAGCAGGTCGACCACGCCGGTGAACTTGTCTTCGGCGCCGATCGGGATCACCACGGGCACGGGGTTGGCCTTCAGGCGCAGCTTCATCTGCTCGTAGACCTTGAAGAAGTTGGCACCGGTACGGTCCATCTTGTTCACGAAGGCCAGACGGGGCACCTTGTACTTGTTGGCCTGGCGCCAGACGGTTTCCGACTGGGGCTGCACGCCACCCACGGCGCAGTACACCATGCAGGCGCCGTCGAGCACGCGCATCGAACGTTCCACTTCGATCGTGAAGTCCACGTGACCGGGGGTGTCGATGATGTTGAAGCGGTGCTCTTCGTAGGAGTTGTCCATGCCCTTCCAGAAGCAGGTCGTGGCAGCCGAGGTGATCGTGATGCCGCGCTCTTGTTCCTGCTCCATCCAGTCCATGGTGGCAGCGCCGTCGTGCACTTCACCAATCTTGTGGCTCACGCCCGTGTAGAACAGGATACGTTCGGTGGTCGTGGTCTTGCCAGCGTCAATGTGGGCCGAGATACCGATATTGCGGTAGCGCTCGATGGGAGTCTTGCGAGCCATGGTGGATCCTTGGATGGGTCGTGTTATTCAGGGGAAGGGCCCAGCATTGTGGCGCTGCGACCCGTCAATTTTGTGACCGCCTCAATCGCCACAAGGCTGCAGGCAAGAATGCCGGCAGCCTTGCGCTTGGCGACGAGGGCAGTTCGTCGATTTAGAAGCGGAAGTGGCTGAATGCCTTGTTGGCTTCGGCCATGCGGTGCACTTCGTCACGCTTCTTCATGGCGCCGCCACGGCCTTCGGTGGCTTCGAGCAGCTCGTTGGCCAGACGCTGGGCCATCGACTTCTCGCCGCGCTTGCGGGCGGCTTCCTTGATCCAGCGCATGGACAGGGCCAGGCGACGGACAGGGCGCACTTCGACGGGCACCTGGTAGTTGGCACCGCCCACGCGGCGGGACTTCACTTCGACCATGGGCTTCACGTTGTTGATGGCAACGGTGAACGCTTCCAGAGGGTCCTTGTCAGGGTGCTTCTTCTCGATCAGTTCCAGGGCGCCGTAAATGATGCGCTCTGCAACTGCCTTCTTGCCGCCTTCCATGATCACGTTCATGAATTTGGACAGCTCTACATTGCCGAACTTGGGATCCGGCAGGATTTCACGTTTGGGGACTTCGCGACGACGTGGCATTTTTCACCTCTATCTTTGCTTCAGTTGGCATCTTTTCAGACACCGCGAGAGCCAATCAGGACTCCCACTTACTCGACCCGCGCAGAACACCTGCGTTTGGGGTCACTACGCTGCATCACCGCGCCACGCGGGAGACAGCACCGAAAATTCTGTTGTGCAAAAGCGCAGGGCTTACTTGGCCTTGGGCTTCTTGGCACCGTACTTGGAGCGCGATTGCTTGCGGTCTTTCACGCCTTGCAAGTCGAGCGAACCGCGCACGATGTGGTAACGCACACCGGGCAAGTCCTTGACACGACCGCCGCGAACCAGCACCACGCTGTGTTCCTGCAGGTTGTGGCCTTCACCGCCGATGTAGGAAATCACTTCGAAACCGTTGGTCAGGCGAACCTTGGCGACCTTCCGCAGAGCGGAGTTAGGCTTCTTTGGCGTCGTGGTGTACACACGGGTGCACACGCCGCGGCGCTGGGGGGAGTTCTCCATCGCAGGGCTCTTGGACTTGATCTTTTCGACCTCGCGCCCCTGACGGACTAGTTGATTGATGGTTGGCATGAAATACGTCCCTAAACGTAAAAAACGAAAACGTGAAACCCTTCGGAAATTCCGAAAAGCCTTCTAATGTAGCAGCAAGGGTGTAAAGAGGCAAGCCGCAGCGGCTTTCTCAAAAAACCACGCCACACGGATGGCCTGAACCTGCCATTGCCGACGGCCGTCGAAAGCGCACGGCAAATGTGAGGGCAGCCGTGCAAGGGCCGCCCCGCCGCACTGGCTGCGTCCCCCTTCCCGAATGGTGCAGCCATTCGAGAGGAGGGGTGAAGGCGCGAAAGCGCCTCAGGGGGTTGCACCCTATTTAATCCACAGCCGGATCGCATCCCAGGCCCGGCCCAGGATCCCCGCCTGCTCCACGCCTTCGAGCGCGATGAGGGGCACCTCGGCCAGGGCCTGCTCGCCCAGCATCACCTTGAGGTGGCCGACGGACTGGCCCTTGGTGAACGGTGCCACCAGCGGGTCGGGCCGCGCGATCTGCGTGGTGATCTTGCCTGCGCTGCCCGAGGGCACCGCCACGACGATGGCTTCCTCGCGGCCGATCTTGAGGGTGTTTTCCGTGCCCTTCCAGACGGCGGGCGTGGCCACGGGCTTGCCGGCCTCGAACAGCTTGACGGCCTCGAACGCGGTATAGCCCCAGTTCAACAGCTTCTGGCTTTCATTCGCACGCGCATTTTCGCTGGCGGCCCCGAGCACGATGGACAGCAGGCGGCGCTGGCCCACGCCGGGGAATTCACGCTTGGACGTGGCCACCAGGCAGTAGCCCGCGGCAGCGGTATGGCCGGTCTTGAGCCCGTCCACCGTCGGGTCGCGGAACAGCAGCGAATTGCGGTTGCTCCCGTTCGACGCGGGAGTGCCGGGGTAGCTGTACTGCTTGGTGGAGTAGTAGTGCATGTACTCCGGGAAGTCCTTCATCAGGCGCATGGCCAGCACGGAAAGGTCGCGCGCGGTGGTGGTGTGGCCGGGTTCGGTGAGGCCTTCGGGGTTCTTGTAGCTCGTGCCCTTCATGCCCAGTGCCTGGGCCTGGTCGTTCATGAGCTTGACGAAGTTCTCGGCCGTGCCGCCCACGCCTTCGGCCAGCGCCATGGTGGCGTCGTTGCCCGACTGCACGATCATGCCCTTGATGAGGTCTTCCACCGGCACCTGCATCTTGGGGTCGATGAACATGCGCGAGCCGGGCATCTTCCAGGCGCGCACGCTCACGGGCAGCTTCTGCTCCAGGGAAATCTTCTTGGCGCGCAACGCATCAAACACCAGGTAGCCGGTCATGAGCTTGGTGAGCGAGGCCTGCTCGACGGGAGCATCGATGTCCTTGGCCGCGAGCACCTGGTTGGCGGTGACATCCACCAGCAGGTATGTGCGCGCGGCGATTTCGGGAGGTTGTGGCGCCTGGGCAAAGGCCCCGAAGGCGGCAGGGGCCACCGCAGCAAGGACGGCCAGGGATCGCAGCGCGGACAGGATTCGTTTCATGGGGCAATAGGGGGCTGGAAAGGCTCGAGAAAAAAAGGGAATGAAGAAAAAAGACGGGACAGGAAGAGGAAGGCGCGGCGGCGTGGCCTGCCGCGGCCGGGGCGTTTCAGCCCCCCGACCGCAGGTGGCGCACCACCAGATTTTTCAGAAGCGGCAATTGTCCGTGAAAGAAATGGCCGCCCGCGGGAATGACTGTGACAGGCAGTATCTGGGGCCGCGCCCAGTCCATCACGGCGGAAAGCGGCACGGTGTCGTCCTGCTCGCCATGCACGACCAGGGTCTGCAGATGGGCGTCGGGGGGCACCGGGGCGACGGTGAAGCGGCTGGCCGCGGTGCCCACCAGCACCGCGTGGTCCACGCGGCCCTGCGGCCAGAGGGCGGCCAGCGCGTGGCTGGTGACGAATGCGCCGAACGAAAAACCCGCCAGCGCGATGCGCGGCCCCGCGTCGCCCGCGGGCGCCACCTGTTCCACCACGGCCAGCAGGTCCTGCAGCTCGCCCCGGCCTTCGTCGTGCACGCCTTCGCTGCCGCCCACACCCCGGAAGTTGAAGCGCACCGCCGTCCAGCCGCACTGCACGAAGGCGCGCGCCAGCGTCTGCACCACCTTGTTGTCCATGGTGCCGCCAAAGAGGGGATGGGGGTGCGCGATGATGGCCACGCCCCGGGGAGGCGCACCGCCGTCGGGCGCGGCGGCATCGCGCACGGCCTCGATGGCGCCAGCGGCGCCGGACAAGCTCAGGCGTTCGGTTTGGGCATTCACGAATTGCTACTCAATCAATAGCTGTTAGCGCACGGCAGTCGTGCGCCAGCGGCTGAAATCATTCCAAAGTCCAGGATGGAGGCGCTTTCAGCGCCCGAGTTCCGCCGGTGGCACCAGGCGTTCCACGATCTGGCCATTCTTGAGGTGCGACTCGACGATCTCGTCGATGTCGGCATCGTCGACATAGGTGTACCAGGTGCCTTCGGGGTAGACCACCGCGACGGGGCCGGCCGCGCAGCGGTCCAGGCAGCCCGCCTTGTTCACGCGCACCTTGCCGGCGCCCGCCAGGCCGGCCGCCTTGACCTGCGCCTTGCAGCGGTCAAAGCCCGCCTGCGCGTTGTGGTGGGCGCAGCTGTCTTCGCCGTTGGTCCGGTCGTTCAGGCAGAAAAAGATGTGGCGCTGGTAGTAGCCGGGCGCTGCGGCCGGCGAGGGGTTGGTGTCGCTCATCCACCCATTTTAGGTTTGCGACTCGCGCCGGGACACGCGCAACAGCACATACAGCAGCGTGGCATAGGGCCACAGCCAGCCCAGCCACTGGCCCAGGCCGTAAAAACGGATGAACCGGCCCTGCTCCCAGATCTGCAGCGTCTGCGCGAAGTAGGCGCTGGTGGGCGCCTGGTTGAGCAGCGCCAGGTGCCAGACCAGCGCGACCAGCAGCACGGCCGCGCAGGCACGCCGGGGCAGCGCCAGCAGCAGCAGCGCCAGCGCCAGCGCACCCCACACGCCCACGCGCGTGGGCAGGCCCATCCACTCCCAGGCATGCACGGGCCCCCAGCTCAGGGCGGCCGACAACGCGGTGAGCGTGACGCCCACGGCCACGACCCCCAGGGCAAACAGCGCGCGCCGGCCCACGGAGCGGATCACGCAGTAGCCCAGCAGGCAGGGGGTCAGCAGGCCCAGCGTCACGCACAGGAGCTCGCCGCTGGGCGAGAGCGGGTCGAACGCGGCGTCGCGCAGCGGAAGCCATTCCAGGAACGGGGTATCGGCCAGCAGCTCGATGAGCGCGGCCTCCAGCCGCTCGAGCACCTGGCCCAGCCCGAACGGCACGGCCGCCGGGAACAGCAGCGCCAGGGGCCACAGCGCCAGCAGCACGATGGCGCCGCTGGCATCGGCGACGAACCAGCGCCCCCTGAAGTCGCTCCAGCGGTCGATGGCGCCCGCGCGCTCCAGCAGCGCGGCACTCAGCGCCCCCACCAGCGCCCCCGCCGCGTTGAGCAGCAGGTCCAGGTTGGAGGGCACGCGCCGGGGCAGGTAGATCTGCAGAAACTCCATGGCCAGCGACAGCAGCACGCCCACCAGCGTGGACAGCAGCACCGCGCCGCGCCGCCAGCCCGAGCGCAGCATGGCCAGCACCAGCAGAAAACCCAGCGGCGCATAGCCCACGACATTGGTGGCGATGTCGAAGCCCGTCCAGTACGGCGGCGGCAACGGCGCCAGCAGGAACACCAGGGGATCGATGCCCTGCGCGCGCCACCCGTCGAACGGGAACAGGCTGGCGAAGACGATCAGCGCCGTGTAGATCAGCGCCAGAGGCCAGGCGGAGGTCTTGTGCATGCCGTCTCAGCCATCCATGGCGCCATGTATCACCCATGCCCCGCAAGCACGGGCGCGGTACAGGGCAGGGGCGCCGCGCGGGGCCCGGCCACCGCAGCGGGCCGGTAGAGGGGACCAGGGAGAAGGCGCGCGGCGCCGCAGGGAGCTGCCCACTTCAGAACGGCTTGACCACCACCAGCACCACGGCGGCCAGCAGCAGGACCACCGGCACTTCATTGAACCAGCGGAACCACGCATGGCTCCTGCGGCTGGTGCCGTTGGCCAGCTTGCGCAGCAGCACACCGCAGGCGTGGTGGTAGCCGATCACCAGCAGCACCACCGCCAGCTTGGCGTGCATCCAGCCGTTGCCCGGGCCGCGCCCGATGCCATAGCCCATCCACAGCCACGCGCCCAGCGCCAGCGCGGGCACGGCCAGCAGCGTGGTGAAGCGCAGCAGCTTCCTGGCCATGAGCAGCAGGCGGTCACGCTCCGCGGCCGAGCCCGGCGCCACCATCGCCAGATTGACGAAGATGCGCGGCAGGTAGAAAAGGCCGGCAAACCAGCTGGCCACGAAGACGATGTGAAAGGCTTTGACCCAGAGCATGGGGGCAGTTTAAGGGCCCGCACCATGCCGCCGGGGCCACGCCAAAAAAAAGCCCGGCAAATCCGCCGGGCCGGGAAAGCCTGTTTTGCATCGCTGCAATCCAAGGCCCCGCTCAGGGAGGGAAAGCGGGGGGCAGCAAGCCGCCCGGCGCCAATTTAGCACCGGGCAAGAGGTGTTACAAGCGGCATTTCCAGGGCGCGGCGCTGCGGCGCCAGCGTTTGGCAACGGGCGCTCCGCCATGCCAGTGCACCCGTGGATCCGGCTTTGCCGGTCCACCGGGTGCGTCCCCCTCTGGGGGAAGCCGCGCAGCGGCTCAGGGGGATAATCTTCACATGCATCTCCAAAGCCCCGCCCCCTTCCCCCAGAACCGCCCGCGCCGCCTGCGCCGCGATGCCTTCACCCGCAATCTGGTGCGTGAGAACTCCGTCACGCCGCACGACCTGATCTACCCCGTGTTCGTGCACGAGGGCCAGGGCCGCAGCGAGGCCGTGACCTCCATGCCCGGCGTGGACCGCCTGAGCCTGGACCTGCTGCTGCCCGTGGCCGAGGACTGCGTGCAGCTGGGCATTCCGGTGCTGGCGCTGTTCCCGGCCATCGACCCGGCGCTCAAGACACCCGACGGCAAGGAGGCGCTCAACCCCGACGGCCTGATCCCGCGCGTGGTGCGCGCCCTGAAGAAGGAATTTCCGGCCCTGGGCGTGATGACCGACGTGGCGCTGGACCCGTACACCAGCCACGGCCAGGACGGCGTGCTCGACGACACCGGCTACATCATCAACGACGACACGGTGGAGATCCTCACCGGCCAGGCGCTCACGCACGCCGAGGCGGGCGTGGACATCGTCGCGCCCAGCGACATGATGGACGGGCGCATCGGCGCCATCCGCGAGGCGCTGGAGGTGCAGGGCCACATCCACACCCGCATCATGGCCTACAGCGCCAAGTACGCCAGCGCCTTCTACGGCCCCTTCCGCGACGCGGTGGGCACGCGCGGCGCCTTGGGCAAGGCCGACAAGAACGTCTACCAGATGGACCCCGGCAACAGCGACGAGGCCCTGCGCGAGGTGGCCATCGACATCGCCGAGGGCGCCGACATGGTGATGGTCAAGCCCGGCATGCCCTACCTGGACATCGTGCGCCGCGTGAAGGACGAGTTCAAGGTGCCCACGTTCGCCTACCAGGTGAGCGGCGAGTACGCCATGATCAAGGCCGCCGCCGCCAATAGCTGGCTGGACCACGACGCGGTGATGATGGAATCGCTGCTGGCCTTCAAGCGCGCGGGCGCCGACGGCGTGCTGACCTACTTTGCGCGCGATGCCGCGCGCTTGCTCCGAAAATAAGAGCTGCCAGCGCTTGATGGACAGGCGCCAGAAGCACTTTTTATTGCCACCCGGGGTCGCATGCGCATTTTTCACATCCACAGCGGCAGCGTGCAGGAGCTGGCCGAGCTGCCCACGCAGATGCCTGCCCAGGGCTTTGTCTGGATCGCCTGCGCGCGCCCGGCCTTCCAGGCGCGGCTGGCCGAGATCCAGGCGAGCCTGCAGGCCCTGGTGGGGCTGCAGCTGGTGGACCTGCATGTCTCCGACCTGCTGAACGCGCAGCTTCCCTCGCACTACGACTACACCTCCCAGTACGACCTGCTGGTGTTCCGCCGGCTGGCCACCGCGCAGGGCGGCGGCCCGGAGGCCGAAGCGGGGCAGCCCGGCGACGCCGCCTCCCCGCTCAGGCGGGCCGGCCCGCCGGTGCTGCGCCGCATCGACACCAGCCCCGTGGGCTTCGCGGTGTTCGACCAGCTGCTGCTGACGGTGCACCCCACGGACTGCGCCGTGCGCGATGCGTATGCCGCGCGCCTGCTGGCCGCCACGCCCGCCCCCGCGAGCGAGGGCCGCAGCAGCCCCGTGCCCGGGGCGCGCCGGCCCACCAGCCCGGCCGACCTGATGCTGCGCGTGGTCAACCTCATGGTGGACGGCTACCTGGACCTGCGCCGCGAACTCACGCGCCAGCTGGACCACTGGCAGACCGAACTGCTCAAGCCCCGCGCCCGCTACGTGAACTGGAGCTCGCTGCTCGAGGCGCGGCTGGCGCTGCACAAGCTCGATGAAATCTGCGAGGACCAGCGCACCGCCGTGCAGGACTGGATCGACGCCCTCGAAACCTGGGCCCTGCCCGACACCCCCGCCGGCCTGCGCGAGCTGGACCTGCTCAAGGTGCGCAGCCGCGACGTGCTGGAGCACATCGAGCGCGTGGTGCACCACGTGCGGCGGCTGGAGCAGAGCACGGAGACCGCCGTGCAGATGCACTTTTCCGTGCAGAGCAACCGCACCAACGACATCATGCGCACCCTCACGGCGCTCACCGCCGTGTTCCTGCCGCTGAACCTCATCGCCGGCATCTTCGGCATGAATTTTGAGTTCATTCCGCTGATCCACAAGGCCAACGGCTTCTGGTGGGCGATGGGCTCGATGGCGTTCATCGCCGTGGCGCTGGTGCTGGTGTTCTGGCGCAAGCGCTATCTGGCGCGCACGAGCAGGTAAGGGAGCGCGCCTGCCCGCCGCCGTCAGACGAAGGGTTCGGCCAGCGCCTCGTTGAACAGCACACGCTGCACGGCGGGGCGCTCCAGCATGCGCCGCAGGTACGGCCCCAGGTGGGGACGGCTGCGGGCCGGCGCGGTGCGCTGGAAGTTGCGGGTCCAGCGGCACAGCGTGAACACGTAGGCGTCGAGCGCGCTGTAGCCCGCGCCCAGGAACCACGGGCCGCCGTGGCGGGCCAGCTCGGCATCGAGCTGCGCCAGCAGGCCGTCGATGCGCAGCTCCGCGTGGCGCTGCAGCTCCAGCATGCCGGCCTCATGGCCCTCGTCCACCCAGCGGTGGGGATAGAAGTACACGATGAGCGTCGCCTGCAGCGTGTTGGTGAGCCACATCAGCCACTTGTAGAACTGCGCGCGCTGCGCCGTGCCCAGCGCGGGCGCCAGGGCCGCGGCGGGGTGGGTGTCGCACAGGTGCAGGGTGATGGCGGCCGTCTCGTAGAGCACCAGGTCCCCGTCGGTGAGCACGGGCACCAGCCCGTTGGGGTTGAGCCGCAGATAGGCGGGCGCCTGGTGGGCGCGCTGGCCGATGTCCACGGGCACGCGCGCGTAGGGCGTGCCCAGCTCTTCAAGCAGGATGTGCGGCACCATGGCGGCGCTGCTGGGGGCGTGGTGAAGCTCGAGCATGGTGTTGTGCGGGGGGACCGGTGGCCTGAAAAAGAGGAGGATGCGCGGACCGCGCGGGGATCGATCAGGGCCGCGCCACGCCGAACAGGCCGGCGCCGTTGTCCCACGCGACCTTGCGCGCCACATCGGCGGGCAGGCCGCCCAGCCAGGTGCGGTAGCCCTGCATGAGGCTTTCATAGTGCTGCCAGCGCTGGTTCACCCAGGTGTCGGAGCCCACGACAAAACGCGTGGGGTACTTGAGCAGCAGCGCGCGCCACGCGGGGCACAGCTGGTCGTCGTCGCACACCAGGCCCGGCCGGTACGAGAGTTCGCCCACGAGGCCGGGGTAGCGCGCGAGCAGCGCGTCCACCCGCTCGGCCGGCGCGCCGCCGATGCCCGTGTGCGCCCAGATCAGGCGCAGCTTGCGCCCTTGCGTGGGGGTGTGCGCCATGAGCTTGTCGATGGCCACGTCGTCCACATGGGCCAGCACCACCAGGTCGCGCTCCTCGGCCAGCGCCATGAGCTTCCTGGCCACCGGGCCGTCGGCATTGGCGCTGTCGTACAGGTGGAACTCGCCGATGCCCCGGTACGGCCCGGCCGCCGTGCCGCGCGCCAGCTCGGCCTGCACCATGGCGTAGATGCTCTCGTCGGCGAACCAGCCTGTGTAGTCGGCGCGGCTGCGGTACAGCCGCACGAAGGGCACCACGGCGACGCCGGCCTCGCGCGTCTCGCGCAGGCCGGCCAGCGTGAGCGAGCCGGTGTTGGGCCGGGAGTTGGCCACGATGGCCCGCACGCCGCTTTTCTGCATGCGGCCCAGCACGTCGGCCGGCGGGTGCGGGCCGTTCTTGCCGTCCCACGCCTCTTCGTTGTAGTGCAGGTGGGCGTCGAACAGCGGCCCGGGATAGTCGGCCGCATGAGGCTGGATCCCGAACGCTATCAAACCGATAGCTATCAGCGCCTTACCAGCAAGCGCCAGATGCCAAAAAGGCTTCACACTCTGAAGCGGGGCGGCCATGGTGCCGCCCCTCAGGCGAGATGTTTGTCGAAGAACGCCAGCGTGCGGTCGCGCGCGGCCATGGCCGAAGGCTCGTCGTAGCTGCCGCGCTGGTCGCAGTTGAAGCCGTGGTCGGCGTCGTAGATGTGGACCTCGACCTCGGGATGGGCGCGGGCAAATGCCTGCACGGTGTCGAGCGGGATGTAGTGGTCGCGCTGGCCGAAGTGCGCCAGCACCGGCACCTGCGGGTGGCGCGCTGCTTCGTCGGCTGAGGTCATGCCGCCGCCGTAATAAGGCACGGCCGCCGACAGCCCGCTCAGCGTGCAGGCCGCGCGCCAGGTCAACAGGCCGCCCCAGCAAAAGCCCACGATGCCGACCTTGCGGCCGCTTTGCTGCGCGGCGTAGTCGATGGCGGCCTGGATGTCGGGCATCACGCCTGGCGCGGGCAAGGCCTCGACCGCGGCCTTCAGACCCATGCCGGCCTTCATGTCGTCGCCGGTGTAGCCCATGTCCACATCCTGCTGCACGCGGTGAAACGTCGACGGTGCGACGGCCAGGTAGCCGCGCGCGGCAAACCGGTCGGCCACCGCGCGGATGTGCGAGTTCACGCCAAAAATTTCCTGCAGCACCACAATCGCACCGCGCGGCGCCGCATCGGGCTGCGCCACCCAGGCGGGCACGGCGAGACCATCGCTTGATGTCAGATTGACGAATTGACCCATGGCATTGACTCCTTGCTGCGTTGATGGACTGATGTGTGACTCGGGGGCATGCGGCCAGCGCGGGTGCCGGGGCTCCCCCACGCGCCGGTCCCGGCGCCCGCTGAACGCGCCATTCTGGCCGCTGAGCGGACCTCTGTTCAAATGCGGGCCATTTTCAGAGGAGTCCTTGCAGTGACCCACACCCACAAAGTAGCACTGATCACCGGAGGGTCGCGCGGCATCGGCGCGGCCACCGCCCGGCTGGCGGCGCGCCAGGGCTGGGCCGTGGCCGTCAACTACGCCCGCGACGCGCACGCCGCCGAGGCCGTGGTCGCCGCCATCGCCGCCCAGGGCGGCCGCGCCCTGGCGGTGCAGGCCGACGTGGCCGACGAGGCGCAGGTGATGGCCATGTTCCGCACGGTGGACGCGCAGCTGGGCCGCCTCTCGGCCCTGGTGAACAACGCCGGCGTGGTGGACGTGCCCGCGCGGGTGGAGGCGATGGGCGTGGCGCGCCTCAAGCGCATGTTCGACATCAACGTGATCGGCAGCTTCGTCTGCGCGCGCGAGGCCGTGCTGCGCATGGGCACGCGCCACGGCGGGGCCGGCGGCAGCATCGTCAACGTGTCCAGCGCCGCCGCGCGGCTGGGGGCGGCGGGCCAGTACGTGGACTACGCTGCCGCCAAGGGCGCGATCGACACCATGACCCTGGGGCTGGCGCGCGAGGTGGCCGCCGACGGCATCCGCGTGAACGCCGTGCGCCCCGGCCTGATCGAGACCGACATCCACGCCAGCGGCGGCCTGCCCGACCGCGTGCGCGACCTCTCGCACCAGGTGCCCATGCTGCGCGGCGGCACGGCCGAGGAGGTGGCCGAGGCCATCGTGTGGCTGATGTCGCCCGCCGCCAGCTACACCACCGCCACGCTGATGGACGTCTCGGGCGGGCGCTAGAGCGCTGCGGTGCAGCATGCGCGGGCGCCAAACCGCGCCAAAAACACCGCATACTCGCGCACAGCAGCCCGGCGGCGGCGCCTGTGCGCTGCCTTGCCGGGCCCAGCCCGATCCACCGCCCTGCCCCCTGCCTCCCGGAGCGCCCTGATGGACCTCAAACCCCTGATCACCCTGCTGGCCATCGTCAACCCGCTGGCCATCGTTCCCTTTTTCATCCACTACACGCAGGGTTTCTCGTACCCCCAGCGGCGGCGCACCATCCAGGTGGCGAGCTTCAGCGTGTTCTGCGTGATCGCCGCCTGCGCCCTGCTGGGCCTGCAGATCCTGGACTTCTTCAACATCTCGCTGCAGAGCTTCCAGGTGGGCGGGGGCATGCTGCTGCTCATCAGCGCGATGAACATGCTCAACGCCCAGCCCGCCGAGGCCAAGCCCAGCACCAACGAATACGAGGAAGGCGCCGAGAAGGCCGCCGCGGGCAGCAGCATCGCCGTGGTGCCCCTGACCATCCCGCTGCTCACCGGGCCGGCCAGCATGTCCACCGTGGTGATCTACGCCGACCGCGCGCAGACCTTCTGGCAGCATGCCGCCCTGGTGGGCTACGGCGTGGTGATCGCCCTGGCCACGGCCGTGTGCTTCGCGCTGGCCGACCCGATCGCGCGCGTGCTGGGCAAGACCGGCATCAACGTGATGACCCGGCTGATGGGCCTGATCCTGGCCGCGCTGGCCGTGGAAGTGATGGCCGACGGGCTGGGCAAGCTCTTTCCCATCCTCATCTCCCGCTGAGATGGAGCACCCCCTGAATCGCCTTCGGCGGCCTTCCCGGCCGCGACCGTGCCAGTTTCGTATGCCGCGGGTGTCTCGCAGCACGAGGGGCGACTAGGCATGTCTGCAAGGCTTCTGCTGCTGGAGGACGACCCCGCCATCGCCCGCACCGTGGCGTACGCGCTGGAACGCGACGGGCTGTCCGTGACGCACAGCCTGCTGGTGCACGACGCGCGCCAGCAGATGCTCTCGCACCGCTTTGACCTCCTGGTGCTGGACGTGGGCCTGCCCGACGGCAGCGGGCTCGACCTGCTGCGCGATGTGCGCGGCGCCCCGCAGACCGCGGCCGTTCCCGTGCTCATGCTCAGCGCCCATGGCGAGGAGATCGACCGCGTGCTGGGCCTGGAGCTGGGCGCCGACGACTACCTGGCCAAGCCCTTCAGCCCGCGCGAGCTGGCGGCCCGCGTGAAGGCCCTGCTGCGGCGCGCGGGCACCCGCCTCGCCGCGGCGCCCACCGCCACGGCCAGCCTGTTCCATGACGACGAGGCCGGGCAGCGCATCAGCCTGCACGGCCAGCCCCTGCCGCTGACGCGGCGCGAATACCGCCTCCTGTCGTGCCTGCTGCGCGGCGCGGGCCGCATCCACTCGCGCGACGCGCTGCTGGCCGCCGCCTGGGGCGACGACAGCGACAGCACCGACCGCACGGTGGACACGCACATCAAGACCCTGCGCGCCAAGCTGCGCGAAGTGGACCCGGCGCGCGAGTACATCAGCACGCACCGCGGCATGGGCTACTGCCTTGACGTCTGAAACCAAATGGGCCACTGGCGCTTGCCCATCAAGCGCTGACAGATATTGTTCTTGAAGCAGACCCCACAGATCCATGCGCCTCGGCATCCGCCTGCTCTTTGCGTTTTTCCTCATCAACGGCATCGCCGCGTTCTTCGTGCTGCGCGTGTTCATGGCCGAGATCAAGCCCAGCGTGCGCGAGGTGATGGAGGACATGATGGTGGACACGGCCAACATCCTGGCCGAGCTGGCCAGCGAGGACCTGGCGGCCGGCCGGCTGTCCGACGGCACGGGCCAGCACAGCCCGTTCGCGCAGCACGTGCGCCGCTATGCGAGCCGGCCCATCGACGCCGCGATCTGGGGTTTCTCCAAGCAGTCGCTGGACTACCGCATCTACGTGACCGACACCACGGGGCGCGTGCTGTTCGACTCCGAAAACCGCGCCATTGGCGCTGACTATTCGCGGTGGCGCGACGTGGCCCGCACGCTGCGCGGCGAGTACGGCGCGCGCTCCACGCGCGACGTGGAGGGCGACGACACCAGCGGCGTGATGCACGTGGCGGCCCCCATCTACGTGAACAATGAGATCGCCGGCGTGCTGACCGTGGCCAAGCCCACGCGCACCGTGCAGCGCTTCATCGACCGCGCCGAGCGCAAGGTGTTCATGGGCGGGCTGCTGCTGCTGGCGCTCTCGGCCGCCGTGGGCGTGGCCGTGACGCTGTGGATGGTGTGGAACGTGCGCCGCCTGCGCGACTACGCCCTGAGCGTGCAGGGGCCGGCCGACGGCGAACACCGCGACCCCGACACCCCGCCCATGGCGGCCCTGGCCGTGCCCCAGGTGCCCGGCGAGCTGGGCGACCTGGCCCGCGCCATGGACCGCATGCGCGCCCGGCTGGAAGGGCGCGACTACATCGAGGGCTACGTGCGCGCCCTCACGCACGAGCTCAAGAGCCCCGTGGCCGCCATCCGGGGCGCGGGCGAACTCCTGCAGGACGACCTGCCCGCCGCGGACCGCGCCGAATTCGCCACCCAGGTGGTGCAGCAAAGCGAGCGCCTGCAGCGCATCATCGACCGGCTGCTGGAACTGTCCAAGCTGGAGCAACGCCAGCACGCCGAAGGCCGCGCGCCCGTGGCGCTGCACGACTGCGCCGAGGCCGCCATCGCCCAGACCCGCGCCCGCGCGGGGCAGCGCGGCATCACGCTGGCGCTGCAAGGGCACGGCACCAGCGGCCCGTGGGAGGCCGAACTGGTGACGCTGGCGCTCACCAACCTGCTGGACAACGCCATCGACTTTGCCCCGCAGGGCAGCACCGTGCAGGTGGAGCTGGAAGGCAGCTGCGTGGCCGTGCAGGACAGCGGCCCGGGCGTGCCCGACTACGCGCTGCCGCGCCTGGGCGAGCGCTTCTTCACCACGGCGCGCCCGGGGGGCGAGCGCAGCGGCTCGGGCCTGGGCCTGGCCATCGTGCGGCGCGTCATGGCGCTGCACGGGGGGCAGCTGGTGGTGCGCAACACCGCACCGGGGCTGCGCGCCACGCTGGACTTTGCCGCGGCCTAGCTCCGCTGGCGCAGGTGCACGGCCACCCCCGCCACCAGCAGGGCCAGCGCCACCGCATCCACCCGCACGACCACGGCCAGCGGGGCGCCCAGGCCGCTGCCCCGCTGCAGCCACGCCAGGAGCAGAAAGGACACCACGCTCACCAGCCCCGCCACCAGGGCCAGCCGATGGAGTCCGGGGCGCATGGCGGCATACCCCATGAAGGCGGCCAGCAGCCCGAACAGGACGGCCCGGTGCCGCAGCAGCAGCTCCAGCCCCGCATCCGGCACCGGGGTGCCGTACAGCTGCGCCAGCCTGCCCGCCCCCAGCACCCCCACCACGGGCAGGGCGTGGACCACCGCCACCACCCCCAGAATCACCGCGACCACATGGCGCATGCCAGCCCCTTTGTTGTGAAGCGGTGGTTGTAGGCGCAAGGGGCGCGGCCGTCGATGACCTGGCAGGTCATGGCGGCGCGGCACCAGACTTCACACTGGCCTCACAAACTTCATAGCGCCCTCACACCGGCCCACAACACTGCCTCCACAACATTCACTTGTGGAGGACCTCTTGTTCAAGCACCCCCTGTTCACCAAACTGGCCGCGCTCGCGGCCGTCACCCTGCTGCTGCTCCTTGGCCTGGGCATGATCGACAACGTGGTGCGCGACCGCCAGCGCTACCGCAGCCTCACCGCGCAGAGCGTGGCCGACAGCCTGGCCGGGCCGCAGACGCTGATGGGCCCCATGATCCACAGCGCCTGCGTGGAGACCTGGGACGTGGAAACCGGCAAGGGCGACGAGCGCCGCATGGTGGAGCAGCGCCGCGAGTTCCTGCTCACGGCCATGCCCGAGCAGCTCAAGCTGAGCACGGGCGCGGCGATGGAGGAGCGCGCGCGCGGCCTGCACAAGGTGAACACCTACAACCTCAAGGCCCACGTCACGGCGCAGTGGGGGTCGCTGGCCAGCCTCGAGCCGCAAAGCACCATGAAGAACTCGCGCATGCACTGCGGCGCGCCCATCGCGATGATGGCCGTGGGCGACGCGCGCGGCATCCGCACGGCGCAGCTCACGCTGGCGGACCAGGCCCTGGCCCTCAAGCCCGGCACCTTCCACCCCACCTACAGCCGGGGCCTGCACGCCGTGCTGCCCGAATCGGTGCGCGGCAAGGCCGATGGCCTGACCGCCACGCTGGACCTGGAACTGGTGGGCACCGAGCGCCTGGCCATCGTGCCCCTGGGGGGCAGCACCGAGGTGGTGATGACCAGCAGCTGGCCGCACCCCTCGTTCGCGGGGCGCTTCCTGCCGTCGGAGCGGGAGGTCAAGAAGACCGGCTTCTCGGCGCAATGGCGGCTGTCGTCGCTGGCCACCACGGCGCAGGCCGATGTCGCCCACGGCAAGCGCATCTGCCTGGGGGGCGCGGACGACGGTGCCCGCGGCGACGACGCGCCCTCCGGCGCCACGCCGGGCGACTGCGCGGACAGCTTCAGCGTGGCCTTCGTCGACCCGGTGAACCCCTACTCCCTCTCCGACCGCGCCACCAAGTACGGCGTGCTGTTCATCGCACTCACCTTCGTGGCCGTGGGCCTGTTCGAGCTGATGAAAAAGCTGCGCGTGCACCCCGTGCAGTACCTGCTGGTGGGCAGCGCGCTGTGCAGCTTCTTCCTGCTGCTCGTGAGCCTGTCGGAGCACCTGCCGTTCGGCGCCTCCTACGCCGTGGCGGCGACCGCCTGCGTGCTGCTGCTGGCCTACTACGCCAGCCACATGCTGGGCAGCCTGGCGCGCGGCATTCCCCTGGGGGCCGGCATCGCGCTGCTGTATGGCCTGCTGTACCTGCTGCTGCAGCTGGAGCAGACGGCGCTGGTCGTCGGTGCCATCGCGCTCTTCCTGGTGCTGGCGGCCGTGATGGTGCTCACGCGCAAGGTGAACTGGTACGGGCTGTCGCAAGGCGGCGCGCCAAGCCGCCCCACCCCGCCCGCCGCCCGCCCCACCGCCCCCCGCGCGGAGGCCGCATGAGAACGCACACCGCGCCGACAGCCTGGGCGCAGCACTTGGCAGACCCGGCGGCATGCACCGGCGCACCCGTGCCCACGCTGACCCCGGCGGAAGCCGAGCGCGTGCAGCGCCACCGCGACCAGCTGACGGCGGCCCTGCGGGCGCAGGACCGGGCGGCGCTGCTCAGCGCCAAGCAGCACGTGCTGGAAGCGGCCTACCACCCGTGCGGCGCCCCCGATGCGGCCTGCGACCCCACCGACTCCCCCGCCTTGCGCAGGGCGCTGCGCGACCTGTCATGGCGCATGGCGGGCCTGCTGCTGCCGCGCAGCCCGCGGCACTGAGTGCCCGGCGCCGGGTTCTTGATGAAAATAGCCGCCAACGCTTGATTGGCAAGCGCTGGCAGCTATCAAAACAAAAGCGCATTACCCATCCCGGCCATTGCGGCTGGCCGGGCCTGGCGCACCGGCAGGCGGGAGAAAGGTCAGGCCACCGCTTCCCGCGGTGCGCAGGCGGCGGCGGGCGATGGAGCCCCGGCATCCTCCGAGCAGGTCGCACCGCCGCATCCGTGGATCAGCTCGCCCGGCAGCGCCCCGGGGGCGTGCACCACGCCCGAGACGGGGTCGAATCCCACGCGGCGCAAGTGCAGGGCCAGCGCGGCATCCATGCTCTGCGCATGCTGCGGAAACCACAGGGCCAGTTCGCTGGCCATCACGCGCAGCACCGCGAGGTCGCCCTGCTGCGCACGCGCGGTGCCTTCACGCATCACCTGCAGCACCACCCGGTGCTGCATGCTGTGGCAGTTGCCCGATGCGAAGCGCGTGGAGGCCATCCAGGCGTCCTCCTGCGCGAAATGGTGGTCGGTGTGCTCCACCAGCGCCTGCCAGGCAGCCAGCAGGCGCGCGTCGTCCGCGCCATCGACGGCGGCCAGCAGGTCGACGAACTCACGGTGGGTGTCGTCCATCAGGGCCAGGTCCAGGGCCAGGGCGTCGGACCATTCGAGTTGAGCCATGCAAATCCCCTTGTGCACCAGGTCAAAGACAGGGGAGCGAGGTTAGTTTTTCGCGGCGGCCCGCATATTGATGCAGGTCAGGGTTCCGCCCCAGGGCCGCGGCCATCCCCATGAAAAAAGCCCCGCACGGGGCGGGGCTCCTGGGTGGGCGCGGGCCGGGGCCCTGCGCGCTCAGCTCTTGCCGTACATGCGCTTCATGTCATCCACGCACTTGGACTTCAGGTCGCCGGACATCGCGTCGCAGCGCTCCTTGGCGGCCTTGTAGGCGGCATCGTTCTTTTCGGCGTTGGCATCCTTGCGGGCCTCGGCCACCGCCGCGTTCTTCTCGGCGGCGTTGTCCGCGGGCTTGGCCTGGGTCTCGGCCACCTTGGCATCTTCCTTGGCCTTCACGCGGGCTGCCTTCGCATCCTTCTCGCACACGTCCTTGTCATTGCCCTTGAGGTCGTCGCACTTTTCCTTGGCGACGCCGTAGGCCGCATCCGCCCGCGCGTCGGCGACCTTGCGGGTGGCCTTGGGGCTGGGCTTGTGCTGCGCGTCGAGCTCGGCCTTGGCCACGTCCTCGGCGCCCTTGGCCTCCTTCACACAGATGTCCTTGGCGTTGCCTTGCAGGCCATCGCACTTTTGCTTGCTGGCCTTGTAGTCGGCGGAAATGCGTTCCTTGCCAGCCTTGTATTCGGCGTCCGTCAGCGCGAAGGCGGAAGTGGCCAGCAGGCCGGCTGCGACAGAAGCCATCAGGGTGCGGGTGAATTTCATGGGTTTCTCCTCGATCGGTAATGGATAGAAATAGGAAGGGAGGGGCCGGGAAACGAAGGGGCCGTGGCCTCAGTCGTTGAAGCGGAAATCGGGGTGGCGGGCCTGCCAGTCGCTGAGCTGCTTCTCGGCCACGTCGCGGGCGATGCCCTGGCGTTCCTGCAGCTTGCCCAGGAACTGTTCGCGCTTGCCGTCGATGACGTCGAAATCGTCATTCGTGAGCTTGCCCCACTGCTCGATCATTTTTCCCTTGAACTGCTTCCAGTTGCCCTTGACGGTGTCTTCATTCATGGCGTGCATCCTCGAAAAGATTTCGCGTCAGCCATCCACCCGGAATGCGTGGAACAGGTGCGTGATGCGATGGGATTGACTCTAGAAATGATTCGCGGCGGGGACCGTAGGCCATGCCACGCAGCACGCGTCAGCACAGGACTACGGCGGCTGAAGGACAGGGCGCGGCGGCGAGGGCGGCTCCCCTCGCCAGCGGCCAACAAAGTGTTGCAATTTGCCATCACTGCTCCACTGTTACGCGCGGCCCCTTCCCAGCAAGCTGTTTCGTTTGGTAACGCTTGTGTTTCCACGCCGCAACGGCATGTGGTGAAGTCCTGAAATGCGCTGGTTTTGAACGCGCACCTTCACCCCCCACGATCCATGCACACCACCTCCGAGGCGCCTCCCGCAACGCAGACTGCGGGCGAGGCACAAGACAGCCCGCGCCACCCCGCGCCGGCCGCCGTTTCTTCCCAAGACACGAAGAACCCCCTTCCCCTGCTGGCCGGGCTGGCCGCATCCGCGGCGCTGGCGGCCTGCGGCGGTGGCGGAGGTGGCGGGGAAGAGGGCACGACAGCCAGCCCGGGCGCCGGTTCCGCGCTGCCCGGCGCAACCCACACGGCGCCGCTGACGGACGCGGAGGCCGCGCGCTTCCTGCTGCAGGCCCAGTTCTCCGCCTCCACCGCGGACATCGCCGCCCTGCGCTCCACCACCTACGCCAGCTGGCTGGAGAGCCAGTTCGGCGCCCCCCCGTCGCTGAGCGGCTGGGACTGGCTGAACCAGCGCGGCTACGCCGACGTCAACAAGGACACGGCCTACTACGACAACACCTACCCGGGCGACTACATGATCTGGCACCAGCTCCTGCAGTCCAGCGACGGGGTGCGCAAGCGGGTGGCGCTCGCGCTGTCGGAGATCTGCGTGGTGTCGCTCTCGGGCCTGGACCTGAGCTGGCGCAGCCATGCCCTCGCGTGGTACTGGGACCAGCTGGTGGCCAACGCGTTTGGCAACTACCGCAACCTGCTGCAGGACGTGACGCTCAACGCGGCCATGGGCTACTACCTCAATACGCGCGGCAACCAGAAGGAAAACGCCGCCACCGGCCGCCAGCCCGACGAGAACTACGCGCGCGAGGTGATGCAGCTCATGTCGATCGGCCTGGTGCTGCTCAACCCCGATGGCACGCCCCAGCGCGACAGCGCGGGCAAGCCCATCGACAGCTACACGCAAAGCGACGTGACCAACCTGGCGCGCGTGTTCACCGGCTACGACTACGACCAGTCGCAGAACACGCCGACCACCGTGCCGGGAACCACGCGCGTCGTGCCCGGCACCACCTTCGCGCGCCTGCCGATGGCGCTCACCGAGTCGCGCCATTCCACGCTGGCGGCCTCCTTCCTGGGCACCACCATCCCGGCCAACACGCCGGGCGCGGCGGCCCTCAAGACGGCGCTGGACACCCTGTTCAACCACCCCAACGTGGGCCCGTTCATCGGCAAGCAGCTCATCCAGCGGCTGGTCACCAGCAACCCCTCGCCCGCCTATGTGGCGCGCGTGACCGCCGCCTTCAACAACAACGGTGCCGGCGTGCGCGGCGACATGCGCGCGGTGGTCCGCGCCATCCTGCTCGACGACGAGGCGCGCGCGCCCGCCGGCCTCGCCCAGCCCGGGTTTGGCAAGCTGCGCGAGCCCATGCTGCGGTTTGTCCAGTGGGGCCGCACCTTCGGGCTGGAGTCGGCCCAGGGCAGCTGGAAGATCGGCAACTTCAGCGACCCGGGCTCGCGGCTGGGGCAAAGCCCGCTGCGCTCGCCCTCGGTGTTCAACTTCTTTCGGCCTGGCTACATCCCGCCGTCCACCGCGCTGGCGGCCAATGGCGCGGTGGCGCCCGAGTTCCAGCTGGTCAACGAAAGCAGCGTGGGCGGCTACCTCAACTTCATGCAGGGCGTGATCCGCAACGGCATCTTCGTGAACGCGCCGGAGCTGCCCCACAACGCCAGCACCGCCAACAACGGCTTCGACCTGAAGGCCAGCTACGCGCAGGAACTGGCGCTGGTCGCCGACGCGGACGCGCTCGTCGCGCGCATCAACCTGCTCATGTGCGCGGGCCAGCTCTCGGCCGGCACCGTCAAGCTCATCACCGATGCGCTCAAGGCCACCAACGTCACCGCGGCCAGCGCGGACAACGTCCGGCGCGACCGCGTGGCGGCCGCCGTCTTCCTGGTCATGGCCTCGGCCGAGTACCTCATCCAGAAATAAGCAACAAGCCCGGACCGCACCCGAGAAGCCACGCCATGCACCTGCTTCAACCCGAACTCCACACCCGCCGCGCGTTCCTGCGCCGCTCCACCCAGCTGGGCCTGGCGGGCACGGCCCTGCCCTTCGCGATGAACCTCGCCGCGATGGGCGAGGCAGCCGCCTTCGCGGCCAACGACTACAAGGCCCTGGTCTGCGTGTTCCTCTATGGCGGCAACGACTACGCCAACACCGTGGTCACCTACGACGACGCCAGCCACGGCCGCTACAGCGCCATCCGCGGCAGCATCGCGCTGCCCAAGGCCTCGCTCACGCCCACGCTGCTCAACCCCTCCACGCCGCTGCCCGACGGGCGCCAATACGCGCTGCACCCCGCCATGACCGGGCTGGCGGGCTTGTTCAACAGCGGCAAGGCCGCCGTGCAGCTGAACGTCGGCCCGCTGGTCGTGCCCCTGACCCGCGCGCAGTACAACAGCCCCGACCGCAAGGCCTACCCCGTCCCGCCCAAGCTGTTCTCGCACAACGACCAGCAGTCGGTGTGGCAGTCGTCCTCGCCCGAGGGCTCCACCGTGGGCTGGGGCGGCAACATCGGCGACCTGGCGCTCTCGTCCAACGGCAACTCGCTGTTCACCTGCATCGCCGTCACCGGCAACGCGGTGTTCCTCTCGGGCGACTCGGCCCTGCAATACCAGGTCAGCACGAACGGCGCCGTGGCCATCAACGGCGTGAAGAACAATGTCTACGGGTCCAGCGCGGTGCGCGGCGCGCTGTCGGCGCTCATCCAGCAGCCCAGCGCGCACACGCTGGAGAACGAGTACACCCGCGTGACCACCCGCGCGGTCACGTCCGAAAGCCAGATCACCGGCGCGCTGGCCGGCACCACGCTGGGCACGCCGTTCCCCGCCAACAATTCGCTGGCCGACCAGCTCAAGATGGTGGCCCGCCTCATCGGCTCGCGCAACGCGCTGGGCAGCAAGCGCCAGGTGTTCATGGTGTCGCTGGGCGGGTTCGACCTGCACGACAACCTGATCTCGCAGCAGCCCTTGCTGATGCAGCGCGTGAGCGACGCCCTGACGGCCTTCCACAGCGCCACGGTGGAACTGGGCGTGGCCGACAAGGTGACCGCGTTCACCGCGTCGGACTTCGGCCGCACGCTGAGCTCCAACGGCGACGGCTCGGACCACGGCTGGGGCAGCCACCACCTGGTGGTGGGCGGCGCCGTCAAGGGCAAGGCGTTCTACGGCAGCGCACCGCCCGTGAGCATCACCAACACCGCGGCCCCCGAGGACCAGTGGCACGTGGGCCAGGGCCGCCTGCTGCCCACCACCTCGGTGGACCAGTACGCGGCCACCCTGGCCAGGTGGTTTGGCGTGGCCGACAGCGAAATGGCCGGCGTGCTACCCAACATCACGCACTTCGGCGCCGCCGCCGGCCGGCCCGACTATCCGGTGGACATGGGGTTCATGGGCCCTCCCTGAAGCGGCGCGGGCGGTGCCCCAATAATGGGGGCATGACCCCAGCCTCCACACCTTCGTCCCGCCCCCGCGTCGTCATCATCGGCTGCGGCTTCGGCGGCCTGGAAGCCGCCCGGGCGCTGCGCGGCGCGGCCGTGGACATCACCCTGGTCGACAAGACCAACCACCACCTCTTCCAGCCGCTGCTGTACCAGGTGGCCACCGCCGGTCTGTCGGCCCCCGCCATCGCGGCCCCCATCCGCCACCTGTTCCGCCAGCAGCCCAACGCCACCACCTTGCTCGGGGAGGTCACGCGCATCGACGTGGCGGCGCGAACCGTGTATCTGAAGGACGGCCCCCATCCCTCCGCCCCCCTGCCGTACGACCACCTCGTCGTCGCGGCCGGCGCCACGCACAGCTACTTCGGCCAGGATGCATGGGCCACGCACGCGCCCGGGCTCAAGACGCTGGACGATGCCTTCGAGATCCGCCGCCGCATCCTGCTGGCCTTCGAGGCCGCCGAGAAGGAGCCCGACCCCGTCCGCCGCGCCGACTGGCTCAACTTCGTGGTCGTGGGCGCCGGGCCCACCGGCGTGGAGATGGCGGGCACCCTGGCCGAGATCGCGCGCCACACACTGCCCGGCGAATTCCGCCACATCGACCCGGCCAGCGCCAGGATCATCCTGCTCGAAGGCGGCACGCGGGTGCTGCAGGCCATGCCGGAAGCACTGAGCCAGCGCGCCAGGGAGCAGCTGGAAAAACTGGGCGTGGAAGTGCGCCTGCAAGCCCGCGTCACCACCATCGACGATGACGGCCTGAGGGTCGAATCGCCCCCTGACGCTGATTCATCAAGCGCAGGCAGCTATCAAATCAAGAGCAAATGCATCATCTGGGCGGCCGGGGTGGCGGCCTCCCCGCTGGGCCGCCATCTGGCCGAGGCCACCGGCTGCACGATCGACCGCGCGGGCCGCGTGGTCGTGGCGCCCGACCTCACGCTGCCCGGCCACCCGGAGATCAGCGTGATCGGCGACCTGGCCGCCGCCCAGAGCCACGCGCCCGGCCAGCCTCCCCGGCCGGTGCCCGGCGTCTCGCCCGGCGCCAAGCAGATGGGCCGCGCGGCGGCCGCCAACATCCTGCGCCGCCTGCGCGGCCAGGCCACGCAAGCGTTTCGCTACCGCGACTACGGCAACCTCGCCACCATCGGCCGCAACTCCGCCGTGGTGGACCTCACCTCGCCCGCGGGGCCGGTGCGGTTCTCGGGCTACTTTGCCTGGCTGTTCTGGCTGTTTGCGCACGTGTATTTCCTGATCGGCTTCCGCAACCGGCTGGTGGTGCTGCTCGACTGGGCCTGGGCGTACTGGAGCTTTGCACGGTATGCGCGTGTGGTGACGGGGATCGAGCCGGGCACGGCCCCGCCGCCCCCGCGGTCCTGACGCGGGCCAGGCACCACACCGCGCGGCGAACGCCGCTGCGGCGGGCGGATGGCCCGGGGGGCCCGGGAGCGCGCGCGCCGCGAGAGGGCGCACGGGCGGGGACCGGTGGTGCCCCCGGCAGCTCAGTTCGTGCGCCGCGTCACCTGTTCCAGCCAGTCCGCCAGCTCCTGGGCGACCTGTGTGGAGGCCTCCGCCAGGGCCTTCACGCCGCCGGCCGCGTCGGCGCTGGGCGCCGGGGTGCGCACGATGAACACACGCTGGCCGCGCAGCGACTCGCCCGCCAGCGTCAGGTCCACCACCGTGGCACGCAGGCGCACCACGCCAGCGCTTTCGGTGGGGCTGGCGAAGAGGTGGCTGAATTCCTCCAGCTCCACGCGCAGCACCGGGGGCAGCCGGCCGCCCTGGCTGGCGTCGCGCGCCTGGGCCGCACCGTCGTCGGCCTTGAGGATGGCGCGCCGCTGGCCCAGCTGCTCGCGCAGCCGCTGCTGCAGCAGCTGGGCGGGGGGCTGGCTCCAGCGGGCCTGGCTGTAGGGGCGCAGCTGCTGGGCATCGGCATAGCCCAGGCGGTAGAGCACGGCATTGCTGCCCTCGGGCAGGCCGGGCGCCTCCACGTCGGCCAGGGCCAGGGGCTGCAGCGGTGCCCGGCGGTCGGCCGGCGCCGGGGCCACCGGGCCGGGGCCAAAGTCGTACAGCACGGGGCGCGAGGGCGGGCTGGGCAGGGCCGAGCAGCCGGCCAGGCCGATCACCACCACCAGAACCATGCCGCCCAGCAGGCCGCCAGCGCTTTTCGGGAAGGCGCCGGCAGCTATGTTTTTAATAGTACTTTTCATGAACACTCCTCACGGTGCCGCAAAGCCGGGCTCGCCGGGGCCGGGCGGTATGCGGCCGGACCCATAGATGAACAGCTGCGGGTTGTCGGTGACGCCGCCCGCCGTGCGGCCGAGCTGGCGGGCCGCGCGCGACGTGTCGTCGGCGGCGCGGTTCAGGCGCGGCAGCGTGGAGGCGCCGAACTGGTCGGCCGCGCGGGCGAGGGACTGCGTGCCGATGGTGATCTGGTCGATGGGGCCGCCCTCCGCGCCCAGGCGCTGGGTGGTCTTGCTGACGTCGGCGGCCAGGGACGTCACGCTGGCGCCGGCCTGCTGCAGCGACTGCAGCGTCTTGCGCGCGTCGCTGGCCAGCGGCGGCAGCGCGGCCAGGGCCGGGTCCAGCCGCTGCGCGACGGTGGCATCGAGCCGCTGGCTCAGGGTGTTGACGCTGCCCGCGGCCTGGCCGATGTTGGCGAGGGCTTCGGTGAGCTTTTGCTGGTTGGTGTCGCCCAGCAGCTGGTTGATGCGGCGCGTGGCCTCCTCCACCTGCGCCAGGATGGCCGGCGCCTGCTCGGCGAGCTTGCCAAACGGCGAGGGCTTGAGCGGCAGGCGGGGCAGCCCGCTGGGGCCGGGCGGCAGTTCGGGATAGGGCTTGTCGGCGTCGTCCAGCTGCACATGGGCCAGGCCCGTGACGCCCTGGTAGCCCAGCACGGCGAAGGTGGTGGGGCTGATGGGCGCCTGTTCGTTGACGGCGATGCGGATCAGCACGTTGCCGGTGACCTGGGGGTCGAACCCGATGCGCGTGACCTTGCCCACGGCCACGCCCTTGTAGCGGACGGTGGCCTGGGGCTGCAGGCCGCTCACGCCGTCCTTGGTGGACAGCTCGTACTGCTCGTAGTTGGCGTTGTCGCGCGTGAGCCAGATGGCCAGGCCCGCCAGCATGGCGGCCACCACCAGCACGAAGATGCCTGCGGCGAGGGCGTGTGATTTGTTTTCCATCAGGGATGTTCCTTGTCTGGCGGGGAGGCGGCCGGCCGCGCCGCCGCCGGTACCGGGGCCATGGCGCGCTGGCCGCGTTCGCCCATGAAGAAGTGCTCGATGAAGGGGTGCCTGAAATGCGCGACCTCGTGCGGCGGGCCGGTGACGATGACCTTCTTGTCGGCCAGCACGGCCACGCGGGTGCTGAGCGCGAACAGCGTGTCCAGATCGTGCGTGACCATGACCACCGTGAGCCCGAGCGCGGCGCGCAGCTCGCGCAGCAGCGCGCAGAAATCGTCGGAGCTGCTCGGATCCAGCCCGGCGGTGGGTTCGTCGAGCAGCAGCAGCGGCGGGTCCATGATGAGCGCGCGCGCCAGCGCCACGCGCTTGACCATGCCGCCCGACAGGTCGGCCGGCATGCGGCTGGCGTGCTCGGGCTTGAGGCCCACCATCTGCAGCTTGACCAGCGCGGCATCGCGCACCAGGTCGTCGGGCAGGGTGCCCTGCTCGCGCAGCGCGAAGGCCACGTTGTCGAGCACGTTGAAGGCCGAGAACAGCGCGCCGTGCTGGAACAGCATGCCCACGCGGCTGGCCGCGCCCTCGCGCCCCATCTCGGACGCCGGCCGCCCCAGCACCGTGACCGTGCCGCGCGCCGGCCTGGCCAGCCCCAGGATCTGGCGCAGCAGTACCGTCTTGCCCGTGCCCGAGCCCCCCACCAGCGACAGCATCTCGCCGCGCTGCACGGTGAAGTTCAGGTCCTGGTGCACGGTGAAGGCTTCGTCGCCCTTGCCGAACACCGTCCACAGGCCCTGCACGTCCACGATGGGCGGCTCGCCCGGCGCGACTGCGATGTGCTCGGGCTTGGCGATGCGTTCAGTCATGGCCACGCTCCGGTAGAAACTGGCGCGGCGCAATACCCGTGCCTCCGTGGAACTGGCTTTGCCAGGCCACGGGTGGCGTCCCCCCTTGGGGGGAAGACGCGAAGCGGCTCAGGGGGGGCTTCACATGCGGGTGCTGGCGGCGTCCCCCTTCCCGAGCTGCGCAGCAGTTCGGGAGAAGGGGGAAGCGGCGAAGCCGCTCAGGGGGAAGCCACCTCATCTTCATATTCCGATGTTCTTGAAGGCCACCGCGAACAAGGCGTCCACGATGATGACCATGGTGATCGACGTGACCACCGAGGCCGTGGTGCCCTCGCCCAGGCTCTGGGTGTTGGGTTTCACGCGCAGCCCCCAGTGGCAGCCGATGAGCGCGATGAAGGCGCCGAACACCACCGACTTGGCCATGGCGAGCCCCAGGTTGCCCACCTTCACCGCCGCGGGCAGCGCCTGCACGAAATACGCGGGCGAGATGTCCATGGAGATGTCGGCCGCCAGCATGCCCCCGGCCAGCGCGGCCAGCGTGGTCCACACGCTGATGAGCGGCATGGCCAGCGCCAGCGCCAGCGTGCGCGGCATCACCAGCCGAAAGCCGTGCGGGATGCCCATGACGCGCATGGCATCGAGTTCCTCGGTCACGCGCATCACGCCGATCTGCGCGGTGATGGCCGAGCCCGAGCGCCCCGCCACCAGGATGGCCGCCAGCATGGGGCCCAGCTCGCGGATGAGCGAGATGCCCAGGATGTTGACGATGAACGACTCGGCCCCGAACTGGCGCAGCTGCAGGCTCATCAGGTAGGCCAGCACCACGCCGATCAGAAATCCCACCAGCGCCGTGATGGGCAGCGCCGTGGCGCCCATGCGGTACAGGTGGCCCGACACGTCGCGCCACGGCCCCCGGCGCGGCGCGCGCGCCAGGCGGCCCAGGTCGAGCAGCAACTGCCCCACCATTTCGAGCATGTGCCGCGCATGGCTGAGGCCGTGCAGCACCAGCACGCCCAGGTGGTCCGCCTGCTCGGCCAGGCGCCAGGGCTCCCGGGCCGGCGGGGTGGCCGTGGTGAACTCCGCCACGCGCTCCAGCATGTCGCGCTGGCCGTCGGTACAGGCCAGCTGCGCCGGCCAGGCCCGCTGCCAGTGGTTCCACACCAGCTGCGCGCCCACGTGGTCCAGCCACTGCAGCTGCGTCAGGTCCCAGCCCAGCCCGGGCGCGGGGGGGCTGGCGCGCAGCTGCTCGCAGACCGCCTCCCACTGCGACCGTGTGCCCAGTTCGGCCGCGCCCCAGCGCCCATGCAGTTGCGCACTCGCCCCCTGGGGCGTGTCGGCGCGAACAATGCGAGGTGCGTGGTCGGTCATGGACTGGGCGGCGCGGCCGCCAAGAGGGAAAGAGAGGGTGCATGGTAGCGGAGCCACGCACAGGCGGCGCGTAGGATTTACGCCCGCCCGCACGGGCCGCCAAGCACAGGCCGGCCGGGGCCGCGTGAAATTAATATCAAACAGGCCTCCAGCGCTTTGGCATCAAGCGCTTCAAGCTACATATTTAGTAGCAATAGGCAGTGACCCTCTCGACACGCGTGGTGCCATCCGCACAATGGCCCTCCGTCCCAACCCTTGCACCGCACCGCCTGCCCATGAGCGACCACACCACGTTTGACACCATCATCATCGGCGGAGGCACCGCCGGCGCCCTGCTGTGCAACCGCCTGAGCGCCGACGGCCGCCACCGCGTGCTGCTGATCGAAGCAGGCCGCAAGGACGACTACCACTGGATCCATATCCCCGTCGGCTATCTCTACTGCATCGGCAACCCGCGCACCGACTGGCTCTACAACACCGAGCCCGACGCGGGCCTGAACGGCCGCACCCTGCGCTACCCGCGCGGCAAGACGCTGGGCGGCTGCAGCAGCATCAACGGCATGATCTACATGCGCGGCCAGGCGCGCGACTACGACCAGTGGGCCGAGCTGACCGGCGACGCCAGCTGGCGCTGGGAGAACGCCCTGCCCTACTTCCGCCGCCACGAGGACCACTGGCGCCTGGACCAGCCCGATGGCGTGAATGAAAATTTCAAGCGCCTGCACGGCAACAAGGCCACGGGCAGCTCCGGCGAGTGGCGCGTGGAAAAGCAGCGCCTGCGCTGGGACGTGCTGGACGCCTTCGCCCAGGCCGCGCAGCAGGCCGGCATCCCCGCCACCGACGATTTCAACGGCGGCAGCAACGAGGGCGTGGGCTACTTCGAGGTCAACCAGAAAAGCGGCTGGCGCTGGAACACCGCCAAGGCCTTCCTGCGGCCCACCTGCTACGGCCGCCCCAACTTCGAGATGTGGACCAGCGCGCAGGCCGCCAAGCTCCTCATCGAGACGCAGCCCGACGGCAGCAAGCGCTGCACGGGCGTGTTGGTGTGGGACGGGCATGAGATGGTCACGGCCCGCGCCACGGGCGAGGTCATCCTGAGCGCCGGTGCCGTCAACTCGCCGCAGCTGCTGCAGCTCTCGGGCATCGGCCCCTCCGCGCTGCTGCGCCAGCACGGCATCGACGTGGTGCACGACCTGCCCGGCGTGGGCGCCAACCTGCAGGACCATCTGCAGATCCGCGCGGTGTTCAAGGTGGGCGGCGTGCCCACGCTCAACACCATGGCCAGCTCGCTCTGGGGCAAGGCCAAGATCGGGCTCGAATACGCGACCAAACGCAGCGGCCCCATGAGCATGGCGCCCTCGCAGCTGGGCGCCTTCACGCGCAGCAGCGCCGACCAGCCCTGGCCGAACATCGAGTACCACGTGCAGCCGCTGTCGCTCGACGCGTTTGGCGAGCCGCTGCACAGCTTTCCGGCCTTCACGGCCAGTGTGTGCAACCTCAACCCCACGAGCCGGGGCACGGTGAACATCAAGAACGCCGACTTCAAGGCCGCACCGGCCATCGCGCCCAACTACCTGAGCACCGCCGAAGACCGCCAGGTGGCGGCCGACAGCCTGCGCGTCACGCGCCGCATCGTGGCCCAGCCCGCGCTGGCCAAGTACCGGCCCGAGGAATGGAAGCCCGGCGTGCAGTTCGAGAGCGACGAGGACCTGGCGCGCCTGGCCGGCGACATCGCCACCACCATCTTCCACCCCGTGGGCACGACGAAGATGGGGCGGGATGATGACCCGATGGCCGTGCTGGACTCGCAACTGCGCGTGCGCGGCATTGCGGGCCTGCGGGTGGTGGACGCGGGGGCCATGCCCACCATCACCAGCGGCAACACCAACTCGCCCACCCTGATGCTGGCCGAGAAGGCGGCGGAGTGGATCATCCAGGCGCGGCGCGCGGCATAAGCGTGGGTACCATCGCGCCCATGTACTCCTCCACCTTCATCTTCGCCACCAAACAGTTCGACGACGCCTTCCACCGCCTGGACGAGGCGATTGCCACCGCCGCCCGCTCCATCGACGGCTACCTGGGCGAGGAATCGTGGGAGGACACGGGCAAGGGCCTGGTGTCCAACGTGTACTACTGGCAGTCGCTCGAGGCCCTGCAGGCATTGATGCAGCACCCCGCCCACCTGAAGGCCAAGGCGGCGCAAGCGCAGTGGCTCAACGGCTACCAGGTCGTGATTGCGCAGGTGCTGCGCACCTATGGCGACGACAAGCTGGCCGGGCTGCTGCCTACGGCGGGCCTGTTCGTGCAGGGCGCGGCAGCGCACTGACACCACCCGGGCAACGGCCACCCGGCCGCAGCGCGGTCAGCGAATCCCTCCCACATAGCGGGGAACCTCCGGCGCAGGCTCTGGCGGCGGCGGCGCCATGCGCTGGCGCACCGCCTGGGTGGCCACATCCAGCAAGGGGCGGCGCGGGGCGGCGGGTGGCGCGGCATGGATGGCCTGGTCCAGGCGGTCCGCCCATTCGGTGAGTTCGGGCGCGTTGTCCTCCTGCGCGCGCTGGCGCGCGAACCGCACGATCTCCAGCGCGTACTCGGCGTTGGCCGCCATCCACTCGGTGTCGGTCACGCGCCCCGTCTTGCGGCGCAGCAGCACATGCAGGTGGGCGGCAATGGCGAGCTTGTCGGAATCGGGCATGGTCGGCTCCTTACTGCATTTCAGTCATCCATTGCGCTGCGCACAACCCGCGGCGAATGAAACCGGTGCGGCCCAGGCGCGGGCCGCCGCGCTGGCTGCGCCCCCCGGCCCGCATTGCGCGGCGGTGCGAGAGCGGGGGAAGGCCCGCAGGGCCTCGGGAGAGCGGGCTTCATTCAGCCGCCCAGGTGTTCGCGGTGCTGGGCGATGTCGAGTCCGGTCTGCTCGCTCTGCGCATCCACGCGCACACCCATCGCAAAATTGATGATCCACAGCAGCGCGGCCGTCACCACCAGGCTGTAGGCCATCACGGCGCCCACCCCGATGGCCTGGGTGAGCAGGCTGCCCTGCACGCCCCCCACGGTCTTGCTGGCCAGCACCCCCGTGAGCAGCGAGCCCACGATGCCGCCAATGCCATGCACGCCAAACACATCCAGCGAATCGTCGGCACGCAGCAGGCGCTTGAGCCCCGTGGCCCCCCAGTAGCACGCCAGCCCGGCCACCAGGCCAATCACCACCGCCGAGCGCAGCGTGACGAAGCCTGCGGCGGGCGTGATCGCCACGAGTCCCGCGACCAGGCCCGAGCACAGCCCCAGCAGCGAAGGGCGCCCGCGCACCACCCACTCGCCCAGCATCCAGGACAGCGCACCAGCGGCGGCGGCCAGGTGCGTGACCGCCATGGCCAGGCCCGCCCGGCCATCGGCCGCCACGGCCGAGCCCGCGTTGAAGCCGAACCAGCCCACCCACAGCAGGCCCGCGCCCGCCATGGTGAGCCCCAGGTTGTAGGGCTCGAAGGGCTCGCGGCCATAGCCCGTGCGGCGGCCCAGGAACCACGCGCACACCAGCCCCGCCACGCCCGCGTTCACGTGCACCACGGAGCCCCCGGCGAAATCCAGCGCGCCCATCCGCGCCAGCCAGCCCCCCGGCTCCCACACCCAGTGCGCCACCGGGGCATAGACCAGCAAGGTCCACAGGCCGATGAAGATCAGCATGGCGGAAAACCGCATGCGCTCGACGAACGCGCCCACCAGGAGCGCGGCCGTGATGATGGCGAAGGTGAGCTGGAACATGGCGTACACCGATTCGGGAATGTGCGGCGCGACATGGCTCACGGCGAGCTTGCCGCCCGCCAGGTCGAAGTCCAGCCCCGTGAACCCCGCGCGCTCCCAGCCGCCCACCCAGGCGTTGCCGGGCGTGAACGCCAGCGAGTAGCCCGCCCCGAACCACAGCAGGCTGACCAGCGCCGCGATGGCGACCACGCTGGCCATGGTATTGAGCACATTCTTCTTGCGCACCATGCCCGCGTAGAACAGGGCAATGCCGGGCAGCGTCATCAGCAGCACGAGCGCCGTGGAGGTCATCATCCAGGCGGTGTCCGCCGCGCTGACGGCGCCGTGCGCCACCAGGCCAGGGCGCGCCAGGGGCGCGGCGGGGGCCGCCGCCACCTCGGGCACGGCCTGCGCCAGTGCGCTGGCGCATAGCCCCAGACCCAACGACACGACCGCGATGAACCGGTGGTTGACTGCCCGCATGAAGGCTCCCTTTCGCAAATTGTTACAAGCGCATTGCATGAGCCGTGCCAACCCGCGAACCCCGATTCGTGGCCCCGCGCGCGGTTTTCCCGCCCCACAACGGGGGCGGGAAACCCCCAATGCACCAGTGGGGTGCAGCCGTTACAGTTGCAGCACTCGAAAGCGCGCTTCGGTGTGCCAAGCGAGGGGCCCGAGGAGACATCCTTTCTACCAATAACCAAATTTCAAGCACCCAACGAGGTGCGTTTTTTTTCAGGCGCTGGCGATCCCAGCGCCTTTTTCTTGCCCGTTCGTCGCCGGGCCCGGTGCGCTGGTCTCTGTATCTGTTCCTAAATCCATAGCAGGCTGGGTGCGAAAATACTGCGATGGAATGGATTTTTATTACCCTGGCCTCGCTGCTCGCGGGCTTCGTGGACGCCATCGTGGGTGGCGGCGGGCTGGTGATGGTGCCGGCGCTGTTCGCGGCTTTTCCGGGGGCGCCACCGGCCACGCTGCTGGGCACCAACAAGGCCGCCTCGGTGTGGGGCACGGCCATGGCCACCTGGCAGTACAGCCGCCGCGTGCAGATCCGCTGGCCGGCGATGCTGCCGGCCGCGGCGGCCGGTTTCGCCGGCTCGTTCGCCGGCGCCTGGGCGGTGACGGTGATGTCGGCCGACTTCCTGCGCAAGCTGCTGCCCCTGGTGCTGCTGGGCGTGCTGGCCTACACGCTGGCCAAGAAGGAACTGGGGCGGCACCATACGCCGCGCTTCGCGGGCCGCGCCGAAGTGCTGGCGGCCTGCCTGATCGGCGTGCTGATCGGTTTCTACGACGGGTTCTTCGGCCCGGGCACCGGCAGCTTCTTCGTCTTCCTGTTCGTGCGGCTGCTCGGCTACGACTTTCTCAATGCCTCGGCCTCGGCCAAGCTGCTCAACTGCGCCACCAATGTCGCCGCCATCGTGCTGTTTGCCGCCAAGGGTCACGTCTGGTGGCACTTCGCGGTGACGCTGGCCGTGGCCAACGTCGTGGGCAGCCTGCTGGGCACGCACCTGGCGCTCAAGCACGGCACGGGTTTCGTGCGCGGCATCTTCATCGTGGTGGTGAGCACGCTGATCCTCAAGACGGGGTACGACGCGTTCTTGAGATGACCCCCTGAGTCGCCTTCGGCGCCTTCCCCCTGAAGGGGGACGCCCCCAGCGCGGCGGGGCAGCCCTTGCGCGGGGGCACTGGTCTGGCTCGCGCCGGTAGCGCAGACCGCGCCCTGTAGACGGAGGCGTAGCGCCTGCGTCCGGTTGGGGACACCGCTCTAAACCTGTTGTGAATTGGCACACAACGGGGCTTTGAGGGTTGTCCGCAGGCCCAAGGAAAAAATTCGCATATTTATAATCGTTACTACTTGATGACGGCAGACTTCGCGTTTCGCGATGCCTGTGCATCCGATCCACCAGCCTCCGGCCTGCTACCCGCATGCCGGATTTTTTGTACCTGAAATACCCCCGACAGGACCCATCCCATGAAATTGTTCAAGGCTGTTGCCACCGCCCTCGCGCTCTGCGCCGCTTTCGCTTCTGCCCAGGCCCGCACGCTGGACGAGGTCAAGAAGGACGGCAAGATCCTCATCGCGACCGAGGGGCAGTTCGCTCCGTTCAATTTCTTCAACGGCACCACGCTGACCGGCTTCGAGGTGGAGACGGCCGAACTGGTGGCCAAAAAGATGGGCCTCGCGATCCAGTGGAAGACCCTGGGCTTCGATGCGCTGCTCACCGGCCTGCGCCAGGACCGCTGGGACCTGGTGATCGCCTCGCACGGCATCACCGAAGAGCGCGCCAAGGCCGTCACCTTCACCGACCCGCACTACTGCTCGGGCGGCATGATCATCGCCATGGACCCCGCCATCAAGAGCGCCAAGGACCTGGCGGGCAAGGTGGTGGCCGTGCAGACCGGCACCAGCTACCTCGAGAACGTGCAGAAGGTCTCGTCCATCAAGGAAATGAAGAACTTCCCCACCGACGTGGATGCCCGCAGCGCGCTGAACTCGCGCCGCGTGGACGCCTGGGTGACCGACCGCTTCGTGGCCAAGGCCGTGGCAGAGAAGAACCCCGGCGCCGGCTTCAAGCTCGGCGACATGCTGTTCATCGAGCGCATCGCCGCCGCCGTGGCCAAGGGCAACAGCTCGCTGGCCGCCGGCTGGAACAAGGCGCTGGCCGAAGTCATGGCCGACGGCAGCTATGCCGCGCTGTCCAAGAAGTATTTCAACGAAGACGTCCGCTGCCAGTAAGCACGACCCGCTTGTAGTCACAGGGGTCTTTTTCATGCTCACCGCCTTTTGGCCGCAGCGCTGGAGCCGCCAGCAGCGCAGCAACGCCACGCTCGTCTCGGCCGTCATCCTGATGGTGCTGGTGCTGGCACTGCTCGGCAAGCTGCTGTCCTTCCTGCCCGAGCCCATCGGCCCCAACGCCCAGGCGTTCTCCGACGGCGCGCGCACCACCCTGTGGCTCACGCTGATCAGCGGCAGCGTCGGGCTGGTGCTGGGAACCGCCGCCGCGCTCGCCCGCACCGCGCGTTTTGCCGCCGTGCGCTGGGTGGCCAGCTTCTACATCTGGGTCATCCGCGGCACGCCGCTGCTGGTGCAGATCCTGTTCGTGTACTTCGCGCTGCCGGTGCTGGTGCCGGGCCTGAACCTGCCCGACTTCGCGGCCGCCGTGCTGGCGCTGGGCCTGAACGTGGGCGCCTACAACGCCGAGGCCATTCGCGCCGGCCTGCTGGCCGTGCCGCGCGGCCAGACCGAGGCCGCCAAGGCCCTGGGCCTGGGCCGCATGCATGTGTTCCTGGACGTGGTGTTTCCACAGGCCTTCAAGATATCGCTGCCGCCGCTGGTCAGCAACTTCGTGGCGCTGCTCAAGGACTCGTCGCTGGCCTACGCCATCGGCGTGGTGGAGCTGACCAACGTGGGCAACCGCATCCAGTCCGCCACGTTCCAGCCCATTGCCACGCTGTCCACCGTGGCCATCACCTACCTGCTGCTGACCACCCTGGTCACGCAGATCTCGAACGCGGTGGAATACCGCTTCGACGTGGAAGGCCGCAACCAATGACACGCCAGGCCACACCCTTCATCGTGGTGGACCGGGTCTGCAAGTCGTTCGGCGCCCACCAGGTGCTGCGCGATGTGTCCACCGTGTTCAACACCGGCGAGGTCACCGTGATCATCGGCGCCTCGGGCTCCGGCAAGAGCACGCTGCTGCGCGCCATCAACCGGCTCGAACCCCATGACTCCGGCCGCATCACCATCGGCGGCGAGGAAGTCACCGACGACCTGGCCACGCTGCAAAAGCAGCGCAGCGAGGTCGGCATGGTGTTCCAGCAGTTCAACCTGTTCGGCCACATGAGCGTGCTGGACAACGTGACCCTGGCGCCCCGCCGCATCCGCCGCACGCCGCGGGCCCAGGCGAACGAGCAGGCGATGGCCTTGCTGCGCCGCGTGGGCATGCAGGACCACGCGCACAAGTACCCCTGGCAGCTGTCGGGCGGCCAGCAGCAGCGCGTGGCCATCGCCCGCGCGCTGGCGATGCAGCCGCAGGTGATGCTGTTCGACGAGCCCACCTCGGCCCTGGACCCGGAGATGGTGCAGGAGGTGCTCGACGTGATGCGCGAGCTGGCCCGTGGCGGCATGACCATGATCGTGGTGACCCACGAGATGGGCTTCGCCCGCGAGGTGGCCGACCGCGTGATGTTCTTCGACCAGGGGCGCATCGCCCACGACGCCACGCCCGCCGAATTCTTCAACAACCCCGCCAACGACCGAATCCGCGCCTTCATCGGCCGCATGAGCGCCTGAGATCCAGGCCCATGCAATGCCATTACCAGCCCCTACCGGAGTGACCATGAAACTGAACCCCACGTTCCTCGCCCTGCTGGCCGCCGGCCTGTGCAGCCTGCCCCCCGCCGCGTTCGCGCAGTCCGCCAAGGACTTCGAAGAGATGCGCAACGAGCTCAAGGCCCTGCGCGCCGAGCTCAACCAGCTCAAGGCCCAGCAGGCCCAGGCGCCTGCCGCGCCCGCCGCGTCGGCATCGGCCTGGAACGACCGCATCGAGGCCGTGGAACTCAAGCAGAAGGACGCCGTGGTGCTGGGCGACATTCCGGGCAGCTTCCGCCTGCCGGGCAGCGAGACCTCGATCCGCGTGTACGGCTTTGCCGAGGCCAACATGGTCAAGGACTTCAAGGGAACGGCGCCCGGCGACACCTTCACCAACCTGATGGAGCAGCCCCTGGGCGACAGCCGCCACGGCAAGAGCAGCCTGACGGCGCAGACCTCGCGCTTCGGCTTCGAGACCTCCACGCCCACCTCCATCGGCACCTTCAACACCAAGATCGAGGCCGACTTCTACGCCTACTGCGGCGCCGAGTGCAACCGCAACCGCCTGCGCCTGCGCCACGCCTACGGCGAGTACGCCGGCTGGCTGATCGGCCAGACCTGGTCGACCTTCATGGACGTGGACAACCTGCCCGAGACCGTGGACTTCAACGGCCCGCCCGGCGCCACCTTCCGCCGCCCGGCCCAGGTGCGCTACACCTACAACAACCCGGACCTGGCCAAGTTCCAGTTCGCGGTGGAAGAGCCCACCGACGGCGCCAAGAGCCTGAACTTCGTGGCCCGCGTGGACAAGGCCTTCGACTGGGGCAACATCAACGCCCGCCTGCTCTCGCACGAGCAGCGCGTGGACGGCATCGGCAAGCGCGGCACCGGCTTCGGCCTGGGCGCGGGCTACAAGATCACCGGCACCACCACGCTGATGGCGCAGTACACACGCCTGGACGGCGACGGCGACGGCGCCTACCTGGTGGGCACCAACTACCCCGTGCTGGACGGCGGCACCGTGCGCCTGGACAAGTCGCACGGCGTGGTGCTGGGCCTGTCCAACGTGTTCAGCGAGAAGCTGCGCGGCACCGTGTCGCTGGGCATGGTCCGCTCGCGCCACAAGCTGGGCGACGCCTACGTGGACGCCTACGGCGCCGAAGGCAACCACAAGCTGTACCAATGGCATGCCGGCATGTACTACCTGCCCATCAAGAACGTGGAACTGGGCGGCGAGCTGATCGGCGGCCGCCGCACGACGTTCGACGGCCAGCAGGGCGAGATGCTGCGCCTGAACCTGCAGGCACGCTATCTTTTTAATTGACACCCCCTGAGGCGCTGCGCGCCTTCACCCCTCTCTCTACGCGCTGCGCGCCAAGGGAGGGGGACACCACCGGTGGCCTGGCAGAGCCAGTTCCGCGGCTACCTCGCTGAGGCCGCGCCAGTGCGACGGCAGCAGGTCGTGCGCAGGCGCTGCGAGGAAATCTTCTGCAAGTGGCTGGCCGGGGAACCGACCAGTCTTTTCTTGTTTTTGGAGCCTATGAAACCCGAACGTCTGGGCCTGATTGCCCTGCTGGTGGTGACCGTGGTGTGGGGCACCACCTTCCCCGCCATGAAGCTGTTGTCCGCGCACCTCGATGCACTGCAGATCATCTGGCTGCGGTTCGTGATCGCCCTGGTGGTGCTGGCCCCGCTGTGGTGGGGCATGCGGCGCCACGAGCGGCGGTGGGGCTGTGCGCTGGGGGTCCTGCTGTTCCTGGCGTTCTGGCTGCAGATCGAGGGGCTGGCGCGCACCAGCAGCAACCGCAATGCCTTCGTGACCGGGCTCAATGTGCTGGTGGTGCCATTGATTGCGATGGCGGCGCTGGGGCGCCGCTACGGCTGGCCGCTGTGGGCGGCGTGTGCCCTGGCCTGCACGGGCATGGCGCTGATGTTCCACGAGAACGAGCCCTGGAACCTGGGCGATACGCTGACGCTGGCGAGCACGGTGTTCTACGCCATCTACATCCTGGCGCTGGAGGAGTGCGCGCGCCGCACGGCGGCAAGCCCGCCGCGGGCCACGCGCATGGCGGCCGCGCAGGCGACCGTCATGGCACTGGCTTCCACGTTCATGCTGCTGGGCCAGGGCGGCGGCATGGGCTGGCTGCACACCACCGCGCAGTTGCCCGCCGATGCCTGGGTGGCGCTGCTGTACCTGGGCCTGCTGGCCAGCGTGGTGGTGGTCACGCTGCAGGCCTGGGGCCAGCAGCGGGTGGACGCCATGCGCAGCGCCATCGTGTTCGGGCTGGAGCCGGTATTCGCCGCGCTCACCGCCTGGGCCCTGCTCGGCGAGCGGCTGGGATGGGCGGGCCTGGGCGGCGCGGCGCTGATCGTGGCGGCGCTGGTGTTCAGCCAGCTTCAGCCACCGCCAGCGCGGGCGGCGGCGGCCTGAGGGCGGCCCGGCATCGGCCAGCGCCCAGCGCAGGCACCGGGTTCATTTCAAGAATGGCCGGCACCGCGATTCGATGCCGGATTGGGCTCCAGCGCCTATCTGTATTGCGCTAACAGCTATTGTTTTTATATCAAGGCGCCGCCACGGGCACATCCGCCGCCTTGCGCGGCTTGCCAATGGGAGCGCCGGCCTGGCCCTTTTGCACCGCCGCGATGTCTTCCTCGCTCGGGTAGTCCCCCATCAGCCAGTAGTCGAATACGCGGCGCGCGATGGGCGCCGCATGGGCCGCGCCAAACCCGGCGTTCTCGACAATCAGCGCCAGCGCTATCGTGGGCTGCTCTGCCGGGGCGAACGCCGCATACAGCGAGTGGTCGCGCTGGTGCTCTTCCAGCGCCTTCGCGTTGTACTTCACGTTCTGGCCCATGGTCACCGCCTGCGCCGTGCCGGTCTTGCCGCCGGAGGTGTACGGCGCCCCGGCAAACACGCGCGTGCCGGTGCCGCCCTTGTTCACGGCGACCATGGCATTGCGCACGATGTCCACGTTCCGGGGCAGATACCCCAGGTCTTCGCCGGGCGGCTGCACGATCTCGGTGACGACGCCCGTGACCGCGTTCTTCACGGCCTTGGCCATGTGCGGCCGGTAGCGGATGCCGCCGTTGGCCAGCGTGCCCTGCGCCAGCGCGAGCTGCAGCATGGTGAAGTTGTTGTAGCCCTGGCCGATGCCCAGGGACACGGTCTCGCCGGGAAACCAGCGCTTCATGTCCGGGCGCTTGTAGGCATTGCGTTTCCACTCCGTGCTGGGCAGCGTGCCCCGCACTTCGCCATTGAGGTCGATGCCGGTGGACTGCCCAAAGCCCAGCGGCTTCATGAAGTCATGGATGGCATCGACGCCCATGTCCACCGCCAGCGAGTAGAAGTAGGTGTTGCTCGACTGCTGGATGGCGCGGTGCATGTCCACACCGCCCAGCCCGCCCTCGTGGCTGCGGAAGGTGTGGCCGCCGAAGGTGTAGTACCCCGGATCGTTCACCACCAGGCTGGGCGAGCGCTTGCCCAGCTGCAGCGCGGCCAGCGCCATGAAGGGCTTGTAGGTGGAGCCTGGCGGGTACGTACCCCGCAGGGCCCGGTTCAGCAGCGGCTTGTCGATGGATTCGTTGAGCGCGGTCCAGTTCTCCACATCGATGCCTTCGACGAAAAGATTGGGGTCGAACGTGGGCTTGCTGACCAGGGCCAGGATCTCGCCGTTGCGCGGGTCGATGGCCACCAGCGCGCCACGGCGGGTGCCGTACAGCTCCTCGATGAGTTTCTGCAGCTTGATGTCGATGGACAGCATCACGCTGTCGCCGGGCGTGGCCGCGTGGCTGGAGAGCTTGCGCACCGCCCGCCCGCCCGCCGAGGTCTCCATCTGCTCGACCCCGGTGGCGCCGTGCAGCGCGGACTCGAAGCTCTGCTCGATCCCCAGCTTGCCGATGTATTCCGTGCCCCGGTAGTTGGCCTCGTCCTCGGAATCCTGGATGCGCGCCTTCTCGCTCTGGTTGATGCGGCCGATGTAGCCGATGGCATGGCTGGCCACGTCGCCCAGCGGGTAGTTGCGAAACAGGCGCGCCTTGATGTCCACCCCCGGGAAGCGGTAGCGCTGGGCCGTGAAGCGGGCCACTTCCTGGTCGGTCAGGCGCGTGCGGATGGGCAGCGATTCGAAGTTGCGCGACTCTTCCATGAGCCGCTTGAAGCGGCGGCGGTCGCGGCTCTGGATCTCCACCACCTTGGACAGCTCGTCGATGGTGTCGTCGAGCGTTCCCGCCCGCGAGGGCGTGATCTCCAGCGTATAGGCCGAATAGTTGGTGGCCAGCACCACGCCGTTGCGGTCCAGGATGAGGCCCCGGTTGGGCACGATGGGCACCACCGCCGTGCGGTTGCTCTCGGCCTGCGCCGCAAGGTCTTCGTGCCGGACCACCTGCAGGAACACCAGCCGGGCCGCGATGAGGCAGAACGCACAGAACACCAGGGCGCCGACGATCAGCGCCCGCACGCGAAAGCGCGAGGCATCGGCCTCGCTGCTGCGCACCTCGGTCATGCGGCAGCTCCATCGCGCCACGCCCCGAAGGCGTGCGCTGAAACCGGCGCGCGCCCGTCCCCCGGCCCGCAGCGCTGCGGGACAAGGGGGATGCGGCGCGGGCGCTCAGGAGGTTGCTTCATGGCTACAGAGGCCGGTTCTGGTCGCGGTCGGGAGGCCGGCGCTGCGGCGCCAGCAGCACCCAGCTGGCCAGCGGCCAGAGCAGGGCTTCGAGCACCGGCGCCAGAAAGCTCCACAGGCCCGGGAATATGCCCCCGGACGCCATCCGCAGCAAGAGCTCGATGGCATGGGCCAGAGCGAACAGGGGAAGCACCTGCAGGGCCTGCGACGGCACGCTGAACCACAGCAGGCGGCGGTGGATGGCGATGGCGCCAAACGACAGCACGGTGTAGGACAGCGCGTGCTGGCCCAGCAGCGCCGACTGGCTCACATCCATGCACAGGCCCAGCACGAAAGCCACGCCCATGCCAATGCGCAGGGGCTGGTGCACGCCCCAGAAGACCAGCAGCACCATCAGGACATCCGGCGTCCAGACAATGCGGCCCAGCGGCAGCATGTTGATGGCCAGCCCCGCAGCGAGGCTGGCGACGATGAAGACCGGATTGACCGGAAGCAGCAGCGGCTCGCCGCGCGGCATGATCATCGCGCACCTCCCCGCGGCAGCCACGGGCCATCGCGCAGGACGCGCGGCCCCACAAGGGCCATGGCAGGCACAGGCGATGCCCTCATCCCTTGCGCCCCCCGCGTTTCGCTGGCGCCGGGTGCGCGGGCTCCGGCCGCGGCAGCTCGTTGTCGGCCAGCGGCTTGAGCACCACCACATGGCGGGCGCCCTGCACCTGGGCCAGGGGCACGCAGTAGATGCGCGCGAAGGCGGAATCGGCCCTGCGCTCCACGCGCACCACCCGCGCCACGGGGAGCCCCGACGGGTACAGGCCATCCACGCCGCTGGTGGTCAGCAGATCGTCCTCCCGCACATCGGCGTTGGCGGGCATGAAGCGCAGCTCCATGCCGCCGCCATGCCCGGCCACCGGATCCCCATAGGCGACACCCCGCGCACCCGTGCGAATGTTGAGGACCGGAATGGCCTGGTCGCGGTCCACCAGCAGCGTGACCTCGCTCACGAGCGGAAAGACACGCGTCACCTGGCCGAGCACGCCCGCCTCATCCATCACGGGCGCGCCCATCTCCACGCCGCCCATCTGCCCCCGGTCGATGACCACGCGGCGCGTGTAGGGGTCGGCGGTGTCATAGATCACCTCGGCGGCCTGCGCGGGCGTCTCCAGGCGGCCGCGCAGCGCGAGCAGTTGCCGCAGCCGCTCGTTCTCCAGGGCCAGCTGCTCCGCCTGGTTGGCGCGCTGGCCCATCACGGTCATTTTCTTGCGCGCGGCGTCCAGTTCCTGCTGCGCGGTCTGCAGCGACTGGAAGTACCCGGAACCATGGCTTGCGAACTCCACCGGCTTGAGCATCAGCCACTGCACCGGGTAAAGCACGGTGGCAACCGCCTGGCGGAACGGCCCCGTGAGCTGGAAACGTGCATCGGCCACCATGAGGAACAGCGCCAGCGCGCTATAGACGGCCAGGCGCGAAAGGGCCGAAGGGCCCTGTTTGAAGAAAGGCGGAGCGCTGCGCTCGAGGGTACCCAGTGGCATCGTGCGCAGCGGTCAGGATCTGTCGCGTGGAGCCGGGGCCACGGACGCATGCTCAAAAAGCATTGGAGCGGGTGCAATCATGCAGTTCAGAGCGCAAAAAAAGTGCCTGCAGCATACAGGCCCGGGGGCTTACTCGCTCGTGAAAATGCTGCCCAGGCGGTCCATGCGCTCCAGCGCGATGCCGCAGCCGCGCACCACGCAGGTCAGCGGATCTTCGGCCACCAGCACGGGCAGGCCGGTTTCCTCGGCCAGCAGGCGGTCCAGGTCGCGCAGCAGCGCGCCGCCACCCGTCAGCATCATGCCGCGGTCGGCGATGTCGGCGCCCAGCTCAGGGGGGGTTTGTTCCAGCGCGTTCTTCACGGCGGAGACGATCTGGTTGAGCGGGTCGGTCAGGGCTTCGAGCACTTCATTGCTGGAAATGGTGAAGCTGCGTGGCACGCCTTCGGACAGGTTGCGGCCCTTGACTTCCATCTCGCGCACTTCGGAGCCGGGGAAGGCCGAGCCGATGTTCTTCTTGATGGCTTCTGCGGTGGGCTCGCCGATCAGCATGCCGTAGTTGCGGCGGATGTAGCTGATGATGGCTTCGTCGAACTTGTCGCCGCCCACGCGCACACTGCCCTTGTAGACCATGCCGCCCAGCGAGATCACGCCGACCTCGGTGGTGCCGCCGCCGATGTCCACGACCATGGAGCCCGAGGCTTCGGAGACGGGCAGGCCCGCGCCGATGCCGGCGGCCATGGGTTCCTCGATCAGGTACACCGCCGTGGCGCCGGCCGCTTCGGCCGCGTCCTTGATGGCGCGCCGCTCGACCTGGGTGGAGCCGCAGGGCACGCAGATGATGATGCGCGGGCTGGGGGTGAACAGCGTGCGCGGGTGCACCATCTTGATGAACTGCTTGATCATCTGCTCGGTGATCACGAAGTCGGCGATCACGCCGTCCTTCATGGGCCGGATGGCTTCGATGTTGCCGGGCACCTTGCCCAGCATGGCCTTGGCCTCGTGGCCTACGGCCTGGATGACTTTCTTGCCATGGGGCCCGCCTTCGTGGCGGATGGCGACGACAGAGGGCTCGTCGAGCACAATGCCTTTGTCGCGGGCGAAGATGAGGGTGTTGGCTGTGCCAAGGTCAATGGCAAGGTCGGTGGAGAAATACCGACGGAAAGCTCCGAACATTCAAAAATCCTCTCAGGCACGGCATGCACGTCGGCCTGCCATCGCCGGGTTTACGGGGTCAAATATCGCTTTTTTCGCACAATGACCGGCAGGTAGGAGGGTATTGCGGCAAAGCCGGGATAATACCCCATCCCCTGTGAATAACTCCCTCCGGCGCGGCCCGGATCACAGCTTTACTTCTGGTTTCCCTCAATTCTCCTCCCTATGGCACTGACCCCCCAGGACATCGGCCGCATCGCCAATTTGGCACGGCTTGAGCTGACCCCCTCTGAAAGTGAGCGCATGCTGACCCAGCTCAATGGCTTCTTTGACATCGTGGAACAGATGCGGGCTGTGGATACCTCGGGCATCACGCCCCTGGCGCACCCCGTCGCGGCCGTCCAGGACGTGGCCCTGCGGCTGCGCGAGGACGTGGCCAGCGAGCCCAACCAGCGCGAAGCCAACCAGAAGAGCGCCCCCGCCGTGGAGCGTGGCCTGTTCCTCGTCCCCAAAGTGATCGAGTGAGGCGCGCATGAGCACGACAACGACCAAAGCCCTGCACGACCTGGGCGTTTCCGAGCTGGCCTCCGGCCTGCGCGACAAGCAATTCTCCGCCGTCGAAGCCGCCCGGCATTTCCTGGCCCGCGCCAAGGCGCACCAGAACCTGGGCGCCTACGTGGCCCTGAACGAAGACGCCACCCTGGCGCAGGCGCAGGCCGCTGACGCCCGCCTTGCCGCCGGCACGGCGGGCGCGCTGGAAGGCGTGCCGATCGCCCACAAGGACATCTTCGTCACGCGCGACTTCCCCTGCACCGCAGGCTCCAGGATGCTCGCGGGCTACCAGTCTCCGTTCGACGCCACTGTGGTCACCCGCCTGGCCGACGCGGGCGCCGTCACCCTGGGCAAGCTCAACTGCGACGAGTTCGCGATGGGTTCGTCCAATGAAAACTCGGCCGTGGCGCCCGTGGGCTTCGACGCCCCCGCGCCCGTGCGCAACCCCTGGGACACCCACCGCATCCCCGGCGGCTCGTCGGGCGGCAGCGCCGTGGCCGTGGCCGCGCGCCTGGCCCCTGCCGTCACCGGCACCGACACAGGCGGCTCCATCCGCCAGCCCGCATCGTTCTGTGGCATCACCGGCATCAAGCCCACCTATGGCCGCGCCAGCCGCTACGGCATGATCGCATTCGCCTCCAGCCTGGACCAGGCCGGCCCCATGGCCCGCAGCGCCGAAGACTGCGCGCTGCTGTTGTCTGCCATGTGCGGCCCCGACCCGGACCGCGATTCGACCAGCCTCGATGTGCCAGCCGAAAACTTCAGCGCCCACCTGAACGGCAGCATCGACGGCCTGCGCATCGGCATTCCCGCCGAGTTCTTTGGCGAGGGCCTCGCGCCCGACGTGCGCGCCGCGGTCGACGGCGCCCTGAAGGAATACGAAAAGCTCGGCGCCAGGCTCGTGCCCATCAGCCTGCCGCGCACCGAACTGTCCATCCCGGTGTACTACATCATCGCGCCCGCCGAGGCGTCGTCCAACCTCAGCCGCTTTGACGGCGTGAAGTTCGGCCACCGCGCCAAGGACTACACCGACCTGGTGGACATGTACAAGAAGACCCGCGCCGAAGGTTTTGGCGACGAGGTCAAGCGCCGCATCATGATCGGCGCCTACGTGCTGAGTCACGGCTACTACGACGCCTACTACCTGCAGGCACAGAAGATCCGCCGCATGATCGCCGACGACTTCCAGAACGCGTTCAAGGAATGCGATGTGATCGCCGGCCCCGTGGCCCCCACCGTGGCCTGGAAGCTGGGCGAACATGGCAACGACCCGCTGGCCGACTACCTGGCCGACATCTTCACCCTGCCCGGCTCCCTGGCCGGCCTGCCGGGCATGAGCGTGCCCGCCGGCTTTGGCGAAGGCGGCATGCCGGTGGGCCTGCAGCTCATCGGCAACTACTTCCAGGAAGCCCGCCTTCTGAACGCTGCGCACCGCCTGCAGCAAGCCACCGACTTCCACCTCCGCCAACCCGGAGGCCTGTGACATGACGACGACCAGCAAATTGATCCACGGTTATGAAGTCGTCATCGGCTTCGAAACCCACACCCAGCTTGCCACGCAGAGCAAGATCTTCAGCCGCGCGCCCACCGCCTTCGGCGCCGAGCCCAACACCCAGGCCTGCGCGGTGGACCTGGCCCTGCCCGGCACGCTCCCCGTGATGAACCGCGAGGCGGTGGCCTGCGCTATCAAATTAGGACTGGCCCTCGGTTCCCACATTGCGCCAGTGAGTATTTTTGCCCGTAAAAACTACTTCTACCCCGACCTGCCCAAGGGCTACCAGATCAGCCAGTTCGAGATCCCGGTGGTGCAGGGCGGCGAGGTGGAATTTTTCCTCGGCGACGAAAAGAAAACCGTGCGCCTGGTCCGCGCCCATCTGGAAGAGGATGCGGGCAAGTCCCTGCACGAGGACTTCATCGGCCAATCGGGCATCGACCTGAACCGCGCCGGAACGCCCCTGCTGGAGATCGTGACCGAGCCCGACATGCGCTCGTCCGACGAAGCCGTGGCCTATGCGAAAGAGCTGCACAAGATCGTGACCTGGATCGGCATCTGCGACGGCAACATGCAGGAAGGCAGCTTCCGCTGCGACGCCAACGTGTCCGTGCGCAAGCCCGGCGGGCCGCTGGGCACGCGCCGCGAGATCAAGAACCTGAACTCGTTCAAGTTCATGCAGCAGGCGATCGACTACGAGATCCGCTGGCAGATCGACCAGATCGAGGACGGCCACGCCATCCAGCAGGCCACCGTGCTGTTCGACCCGGACACGGGCGAAACGCGTGCGATGCGGACCAAGGAGGACGCGGCGGACTACCGCTACTTCCCCGACCCGGACCTGCCGCCGCTGCACATTTCGGAGCAATGGGTGCAGGAACAGCGGGCGCTGATGGCCGAATTGCCCCGCACCATGGCCGCGCGCTTCGTGGCCGACTACGGCCTGCCCGAGTACGACGCCACGACGCTCACGCAGAGCAAGGCCATGGCGGCGTACTTCGAGGCGGCTGCCAAGGTTTGCGGCCAAGCCAAGCTGGCATCCAATTGGGTAATGGGCGAGCTATCGCGTCGCTTGAACATGGAAGAGATTGGTATCGACGATGCCAAGGTGAGTAGCACTCAACTGGGCGCTCTGATCCAGCGCATTGGCGATCGCACGATTAGCAACAACGCTGCGAAGCAGGTGTTTGAAACACTGTGGGATGCAGGTGTGATTGCTGGGCAACCTATCTCTGATGGATATGTTGACCGCGCGATAGAAGATCTCAAAAAAATCGACGAGATCATCGAATCCAAGGGCCTCAAGCAGATGAACGACTCCGGCGCGCTGGAGAAAATCATCGACGAAGTCATCGCCGCCAACCCCGACAACGTGGCCCAGTTCCGCGCGGGCAAGGACAAGGCGTTCAATGCGCTGGTCGGCCAGATCATGAAAGCCAGCAAGGGCAAGGCCAACCCGCAGCAGGTCAATGATCTGCTGCGCGCAAAGCTGGGCAGCTGACGCCTGACCGGCCTGCCCTGCGGGGCAAAGGCACGGTAAAAAAACAAAAGGGGCCTCAGGGCCCCTTTTGTTTTTACTGCCCCAGCCCGGCCCTAGGGCACGCGCGCCGCCGGTGCGCCAACGGGGGGAACGGCACTGGCCGAGCCCATGGCGGGAGGCACACGCTGCGCGTCCCACAGCTTGCGCAGATGGGCCAGTTCCGCATCGAACCGCGCGTGCACGCGCCGCTTTTCCTGGTCCTGGCCGGCAATGAACCGCTGCTGCTCGGCAACGCTGTCATCGACTTCACCGATCTTGCGGCGCAGCGTCATGGGTGCCTTGTTGGGGTCCTTCTTGTAGAACTCCATTTCCACATCCAGCTTCTTGCGCTCCGCTTTCAGCTCGGCAATGCGCTTTTCGGCGGTGGCGGTCACATCGTCCACCAGCTGGATCGCGGCCGCGCGCTCCACATCGTGGGCCGCCTTGTCGGGGTAGCGCGTCACCAGCACGCGTTCGCGCCGGCGCTCCTCCACCACGCGGGCCCGCTCCTCGGCATCCTTGCGGTTCTGGGCGTCCTGGGCCGCACGCTCCAGCTCGGTGAGCGACGGCCCGATCTGCCGGCGCGTGATGCCCGAGGGGCTCAGCTCGCGCTGCTCCCGGTCCAGGCATTCAGGAATGGGCCGGTCGGCCGTCAGCCGGCGCCCACTGCGGTCCACACAGGTATAGATGCTGCCGGGCGCACCCTGGGGCTGTGCCGAGGCCAGCTCGGCGCCCAGGGTGACCAGCAGAACACCGCCCATGATCCACGCCGACTTGCTCAAATCATCTACCCTTCGTTGACGCCATACCGCTGGCGGTAGGCCAGCACTTTCTCATGATGGGAGCGCATCCCCTCTTCCCCGTTGTGCGAGAGGTACAGCAATAAGTCTGCCAGTCGGGCAATGGCGCACACCTGCATGCCCAGTTGCCCGCGAACGTACTGCACCGCGCTGTGGTCCACATCCTGGCCATTCTCCGTGGCTTTTTCCTGCCGGTCCAGCGCTATGGCCACCGCGTGGGGCGTGGCGCCCGCGGCGCGGATGATGGCGATCGATTCGCGGGCGGCGGTGCCGGCCGACATGACGTCGTCCACGATCAGCACCCGCCCCTTGAGCGGGGCGCCCACGAGCGTGCCGCCCTCGCCGTGGTCCTTGGCCTCCTTGCGGTTGTAGGCAAAAGGCACGTTGCGCCCCAGCCGGGCCAGCTCCACCGCGACCGTGGCCGCCAGGGGAATGCCCTTGTACGCGGGGCCGAAGACCATGTCGAATTCAATGCCGCTGGCCAGCAGGGCTTTTGCATAGAATTCCGCGAGCCGACCGATCTTGCGGCCATCATCGAACAGGCCCGCATTGAAGAAATACGGACTCAGGCGGCCCGCCTTGGTCTTGAATTCACCGAACCGCAGCACGCCTGATTCGACGGCAAACCGTACAAAATCCTGCGCGAGCTGGCCCTGCTCTGAGGTTTGCGCGCCAACATCCACCATGGGGAAATCCTTGTTCAAGTTAACCAGCCTCAATCTCAATGGCATCCGCTCGGCCACCAGCAAAGGCGTGGAAAGCTGGATGGCAGCCACGCGGCCGGATTGTATTTGCGTGCAGGAAGTGAAGGCCCAGGCGGCCGACATGGCCAACCGCTTCGAGCGCCTGGCCGGCCTGCAGGGCCACTTCCACTTTGCCCAGAAAAAGGGCTATTCCGGCGTGGGCATCTATACCCGGCATGAACCCTCTGATGTAGTCATTGGCTATGGGTCGCCAGAGTTCGATACAGAAGGCCGCTACGTGGAACTGCGCTTTGACACGCCGGCCCGCAAGCTGTCCATCATCAGCGCCTATTTTCCCAGCGGCTCGTCCGGCGAGGAACGCCAGCTGGCCAAGTTCCGCTTCCTCGCCGAGTTCCATCCCCATCTGATGAAAGTCAAGGGCGAACGCGACTTCATCCTGTGCGGCGACATCAACATTGCGCACCAGCAAATCGACCTCAAAAACTGGCGCAGCAACCAGAAAAACAGTGGTTTTTTGCCCGAAGAGCGGGCCTGGATGACAAAGTTGTTGCACACAACTGATGAAGGCGGCGGCATCATAGACGTTTACCGCCAGTTACAACCTACCGCCACCGACACCGCCTACACGTGGTGGAGCAACCGGGGGCAGGCGTATGCCAACAACGTGGGCTGGCGGCTGGACTACCACCTGGCCACCCCCGCGATCGCGGCGCTGGCACGTGCTGAATCCATCTACAAAGGTGAGAAATTCTCGGACCACGCGCCCATCACGGTGGACTATGACTTCAGCCTTTGACGATGCCCGCCCCTGACCATTGATGCCCGACACCGCTGCCTCCACCGCCCCCCCGCCCCATGGTTTTCGCCCCGTCAACGCGGAATCCTTGTGGAAGCAGCTCTCCACTCCCCACCCCACCGTCGGCAAAGCGCGGCACCTGGGCGAGGCGCTGATCCATGCCGGCATGGTGTCACCCTCGGCCCTGCAAGACGGCCTGCAGACCCAGCAGCAGGAGCGCAGCGGCGGGCAGCACCGGCTGATCGGACAGATTCTGGTGGAGGATGGCGTCCTGACCCAGGAGCAGTTGCGCCAGGTCATTGCCGCGTGGCTGGGCGAGTACACCGTGCACCCCGGCGACATCACGCCCGAGGCGGCGGCCCTGGCCCTGGTGCCCCGGGCGATGGCCGAACGTGAATCCGTGCTGCCGCTGATCGCCCGCGAGGATGCGCTGGTACTGCTGATGGCCGACCCGCTCGATCGCGTGCTGCTGGACGAACTGCGGTTTCTCACGCAGCGCCGGCTCATTCCGCTGCAGGCCGCGCCAGGCACGCTGATGCCCGCCATCCACAGCGCCTACCGCACCCAGCCTGGCGGCGCCTCTGACGCCACCGCCGCCGCCCGCGCCACCTCGCGCGAGCTGGCCGCCAACCTGGGCAGCACCGTCCCGGACACGGACTCCGAGCAGGCCGACGTGATCAGCGAGTCGGACAACACCCTGGTGCGGCTCATCAACTCGGTGATCGACGAAGCCATCCACCACCGCGCGTCCGACATCCACATCGAGACCGAGCCCGCGCCGCAGAACGTGCGCATCCGCCTGCGCATCGACGGCGACCTCACGCCCTACCTGGAGCTGCCAGCGCGCTACCGCTTCGCCATGGTGGCGCGCATCAAGATCATGGCGGGCATGGACATCTCGGAGCACCGCAAGCCCCAGGACGGCAAGATCGACTTCGCCCGCTTCGGCGGCCCGCCGGTGGAGCTGCGCGTGGTCACCGTGCCCACCTCGCGCGGGCTGGAGGACGTGGTGCTGCGCCTGCTGGCCGGTGCCAAGCCGCTGCCACTGGAGAACATCGGCCTGAGCCCGCCCAACCTGCAGGCCCTGCGGGCGGTGGTGCAGAAAAGCTATGGCCTGGTGCTGGTGTGCGGCCCCACGGGCTGCGGCAAGACGACCACGCTGCACTCGGTGGTGCGCGACATCAACACGGCAGGCCGCAAGATCTGGACGGCCGAAGACCCCATCGAGATCACCCAGGAAGGGCTGCGCCAGGTGCAGGTGAACCCGCGCATCGGCTGGACCTTTGCCGCCGCCATGCGCACCTTTCTGCGCGCCGACCCGGACGTGATCATGATCGGCGAGATGCGCGACGAGGAAACCGCGCGCATCGCCATCGAGGCTTCGCTGACGGGGCATCTGGTGCTGTCCACCCTGCACACCAACTCGGCGCCCGAGAGCATTGCGCGGCTGCTGGAGATGGGCCTGGACCCGTTCAACTTCTCCGATTCGCTGCTCGCCATCCTGGCCCAGCGCCTGGTGCGCCGCCTGTGCACGGCCTGCCGCGCGCCGCGTGTGGCCGACCACGACACGCTGCTGGGCCTGGCATCGCAGTACCTGGACAGCGGCACCCACAACACCCCCGAGGCCCGCGCGGCACAGGTGGCGCGCTGGCGCCAGCAGCACGGCGGAGCGCAGGGCGAGCTGCGCCTGTGGCGCCATGTGGGCTGCACGCAATGCGACGGCCATGGCTACCACGGCCGGCTGGGCATCCATGAACTGATGCTGAGCGACGAGACCATCCGGCAGCACATCCGCCACCGCGCCCCCGCCTCGGACATCCGCCACTCGGCACTGGCCGCCGGCATGCTGACCCTGCGCCAGGACGGCATCGAGAAGGTGCTGCAGGGGCTGACCGACATGTCGGAAGTGGTGGCCGCGACCAACCTGTGAGATGGGCCCACTTCGGAGATGGCGATCACTGTAAAAATGTGACCAAATTGGCCACTAACGCTTAACGGATAAGCGCTAGCAGCTATCAAAAAATGAGTCTCATCCGGATTGAGCCCCAGTCGCCGACTTGTTCACGCCGTCGCCTCAGCGATCCAGCTCGTAGTGAAACACCTTGGCAATGATCTGCCAGCGCCCGTCCACATGGATCAGGGTCAGCAGGTCGGTGAAGTGCTTGGGCAGGATGGCGCATTCGACCTTGGCCAGGGCCGTCACCGGTCCGGCGAATTCAATCGACAGGATGCGCTCCTGCACCGTCTCGCCCCGGCTGGCGGGCGAGGGGCGCTGGTCCACGATGGGGAAATACGCCTCCATGCGCAGGATCACCGCAGGCTCGGCCGTGGCGCAGGCATAGACCGCCTGCGGGTGGAACACGCGGCGCAGGCGCTGGGTATCGCTGTGGCACAGGCCGTCGAAATATTCCTGCAGCACGGCGGCGACTGCGTCGAAGCGCGGGTCACTCATGGCGCATTCCCTGCGGCGGCCACCCGGGCACGCTGGCGCCGCACGGTCACCGTCTCACCGGCCACACCCCAGTTGTCGGTCTCGACCTCGTCGATCACGACAAAGGTGGTGGCGGGCTCCTTGTTCAGAACGCGCACCAGCAAATCGGTCGCACCCTGGATCAGTGCGGCCTTTTGCGCACTGCTGACACCTTCGCGGGTCACTTTGATGTTGATGTAAGGCATGGCGTGTTCCTTGTGGATGGATGAATGAACGGCGTCTCAGCCCAGCAACCCTTCGGCCCGCATCGCGGCCTGCACGGCAGGGCGCGCGGCCACGCGGCGCATGAACGCCTGCAGATGGGCCAGGTCGCTGATGTCCAGCTTCACGAACTTGGCCCAGCCCAGCACCACAAAAAGATAGGCGTCGGCCGCCGTGAAGTGCTCGCCCGTCAGGTAGTTGCCGTCCTGCAGCTGCGCGTCCAGCCACTCCATCTTCTTGCGCAGCAGGGCGGCCAGCGCGGCCTTGGCCTTGTCGTCCAGCCCGGCCTGGAACAGGGGCGTGAAGGACTTGTGCAGCTCGGTGCTGACGTAGTTCTGCCACTCCATGACCCGGTAGCGCGCCCACGTGCCGGCGGCCGGCATCAGTTGCGTGGCCTGGGCCTGGTCAGCGATGTATTGCGCGATGACCGGGCCTTCGGTGAGGCGGGAGCCGTCGTCCAGCTCCAGCACGGGCACCTGGCCTTTGGGGTTGATCGCATGGAAATCCTGTCCGTCGGCCGTCTGGTGGCGCGCGGTATCGACCTTCTCCAGCGCAAACGGCAAGCCACATTCCAGCAGCAGGATGTGGGGCGACAAGGAGCAGGCGGCGGGGGAAAAGTACAGCTTCATGGAGAGGCCCAGGGGGTGTGGTGGAAAGGTGAAGCGATGGTATTGGCGATGTAAACAGCAATAAACTAGGTTCTGGGAATTTCACTGATTACATGAAGTAATAAACAAGACATGGCGCGCCAATTCGACGACCTGAAGCTGGGCAGCATCGAGCTGTTCTGCCTGACCGCGCAGTGGCAAAGCTTCACGGCCGCCGCCCAGGCGGCCGGGCTGACGGCGGCGGCCGTGAGCCGATCGGTGGCGCGCATGGAGGCGCGCCTGGGCGTGCGCCTGTTCCAGCGCACCACGCGCCAGGTGCGGCTGACCGACGCCGGCAAGCGCTACTACGAGCAATGCCGCCAGGCACTGGGGCAGCTGGCCGAGGCGGAGCGCGAACTGTCAGGCCAGCAGCAAAGCCCGGCAGGCCTGGTCCGCTTCAGCCTGCCCACGTCCTACGGGCACTGCCGCATCCTGCCGCTGCTGCCCGCATTTGCGCAGGCCTACCCCGGCGTGGAGCTGGAGCTGCAGTTGAGCAACCGCAACGTGGACTTCACCGAGGAAGGCTTTGACCTGGCCGTGCGCGGTCGCGCGCCCATCGACTCGGGGCTGGTGGCGCGCAAGCTGGAGGACGCCGCCCTGGTGGTGGTCGCCGCCCCGGCGTACCTGGCGCGTCGCGGCACGCCGCACGAAACGGCCGACCTGGCGGCGCACGAGTGCATCCAGTTCGTGCTGCCCAGCAGCGGCCAAGCGGTGCCATGGATACTGCGCGACGCCGCCGGGCGCGATGTGGAGGTGCCCACCCAAGGCCGCCTGCGCTGCGCCGACGACATCCTGGGCCCCGTGACCCTGGCGCGTGCCGGCGCGGGGCTGCTGCAGACCTACCGGTTCATTGTGGAGGCCGACCTGCGCAGCGGCGCGCTCCAAGAGCTACTGCCCGCGCACGCGGGCGCCTCCCGCCCGTTTTCGCTGCTGTACCCCGCCAACCGGCACATGCCGCTGCGCGTGCGCGTGCTGGTGGATTTCCTCGTCGATCGGCTGGCGCGGGCTTGAGCCTGGCCCGTCCACCCTGCGCCATGCGCCGGACCGCAAAATACACACAACCACCCTCACCCACCATGCTCCGCTACCTCACCATCCCTGTTACTGCGTTCCAGCAAAACTGCTCCCTCGTCTGGTGCGACGCCACCCACAAAGCCGCCGTGATCGACCCTGGCGGTGACCTGGATGTGCTGCTGGCAGAAATCCAGCGCCTTGACCTCACGCTCGAACAGATCTGGCTCACCCACGCCCACATCGACCACGCGGGCGGCACGGGCGAGCTGGCCCAGCGGCTTTCGCTGCCCATCGTGGGCCCCCACCCGGGCGACCAGTTCTGGATCGACGGCCTGCCGCAGCAGAGCGCGATGTTTGGTTTTCCGCCCGCGCAGCACTTCACGCCCACGCGCTGGCTGCACGATGGCGACCAGGTGCAGATCGGCAACGAGACGCTGAACGTGCGCCACTGCCCGGGGCACACGCCGGGGCATGTGGTGTTCCACGCGCCGCAGATCGACCGCGCGTTTGTGGGCGACGTGCTGTTCGCAGGCAGCATCGGCCGCACGGACTTCCCGCAGGGCAACCACCAGCAGCTCATCGACAGCATCACGCAGCGCCTGTGGCCGATGGGAGATCAGACGGTGTTCATTCCCGGCCACGGCCCCGAGAGCACGTTCGGGCGGGAGCGCCAGAGCAATCCCTACGTGGGCAATACCTGACCTGGGCCGTTTCGCTGCCAGCGGACTTCGCCCAGGATGCAGTGGCGCAACGGCTACTACCTGGTGACGCCTGCCATGGTGGCGCCGGCGCAGCGAGCATGTCGACAAGGACGTGAAGTTCTCGGGACATGCCCCGTCACGCAGGTCTACGATTTCGCCCTATGCCCCCCGCCCACAGGCACGGGACCGGAAGGCGCTGCTACGGCGCATCTGGTGCATGCCCAGGCCAGCCGCCATCAGCGACAACAGGATCAGCCCCCACTCGCTCAGGGTGGGAATGGAAGCTGGGCCTGACGTGCCGGGGATCGCAGCCAGCAACACCGGTGCGAACGGGTCTTCAATCACCCCCGCATCGGCTGTATTGCCATCGCCCATGCCGTTGTCGGTGATCGCGTACGCCACAGTCAACCGGTCTGCACTCAGCGTTGCACCGGTCATTGGATACCAGCTGCTGGCGGCCCCCACGCTGGCAGGCCCATACTTCATCAGCTGCACCCCGGCAGGAAGTGCGTGGGGGTAGGTGATTCGCACCGTCAGCGTGTTGCCCGCGCAGCCTGTGGAGCGGAAGCGAAACATCCCGGCGGGCGTGCTGGCGTTGGCTGGCAGGCCTGAAGGCACCGCGCTGCTGAACCCCGTGGCGGTGGTATCGAGCGCGCAGCCTGGCGCGCCGCCGCTGATCGCTACCGACCCCACACCCGTGCCCACGCTCCCCCCTCCGCCCGGCCCGCCACCAACCAGAACGGACACCATGGCGCTGTATGTCTGCACTGCAGGGGCAGAAGTTGCATAAAGCTCGACGCTGGCGTCAGAGCTGCCGCTGCCCCCTGTAGCCAGGACCCTGCCGTCAGCGAGCAGGGTGGCTCGGTGGTTGACGCGCCCGGTGTTCAGGCTGCCCGTGGCGCTCCAAGTGGCGGTGGCCGGGTCGTAGAGCTCAGAGCTGGCGAAATCGCCGCTGCTTCCGCCCGCGAGGAGGACCTTGCCACTGGGCAGCAGGGCGGCCGTGTGACCTGTGCGGGTGCGTACCAGACTGCCCGCGGCGCTCCAGGTATTTGCGCCAGGGTCGTAGAGTTCTGCATCGGCCGGCATGCCACTGACGCCCCGCCCCCCCGCGACGATGACCTTGCCGTCGGGCAGCAGGGTGGCCGTGTGGGAATAGCGCCAGGTGGCCATGCCGCCCGCGGGGCTCCAGGCGTTGGATGCGGGGTCGTAGAGTTCAGTGCTGGAGAGCATGCCGACGCTGGTGTATCCACCTGCGACAAGCACTTTGCCATTGGGCAGAAGGGAGGCCGTGTGATAAATGTGCTCATCGGCCATGTTGCCTGTGACACTCCACTGGTTCGTCTCGGGATCGTAGAGCTCGCCTTTGGTGAAGACGCTGCCAGCGCCCTCACCTCCCACGACAAGCACCTTGCCATTGGCCAGCAGAGTGGCCGTGCGGTTGTAGCGAGCGACGGCGAGGGTGCCGGCAGCACTCCATGTGCCAGCGACGGGATCGTAAAGTTCTGCGCTGGCAAGCGCACCGCCGTTCGCGACCCCTGAAGTGACCAGTACCTTGCCGCTGGGCAGCACGGTGGCGGTGTGAAAAGTGCGCCCGGTGATCATGCTGCCCGTGGGGCTCCAGCTATCTGTGGCGGGGTTGTACCGTTCAGCGCTTGCAAGAAAACCCCCGCCACCGCCGAACCCGCCGGTGACGAGCACTTCACCACTGCGCAGCAAAGTGGAGGTGTGGACACTGCGCCCGCCAATCATGCTGCCGGTAGCCCTCCAGGCGCCAGGGCCTACTTCGTATCGCTCGGCACTTGCGAGGTAGCCGCCAGTATTCCACCCGCCTACAACGAGCACTCTACCGTTGGACAGCAGGGAGGCCGTGTGGCTGACCCGGCCGGTGGCCAGGCTGCTGGTAGTGTCCCAGGTGCCGGTAGCGGGGTCGTAGAGCTCAGCGCTAGCGAGGTAAGTGCTGCCATCTCCTCCGGCAACAAGCACTTTGCCGCTGTGCAGCAACGTGGCGGTTTGAGAACTGCGCTTGTTGGCCAGGTTGCCAGTGGTGCTCCACATGCCTGTGGCGGGGTCGTACAGCTCGGCACTGGAGCGTGCGCCGTTGCCTCCCCCACCAGCCACCAGCACTTTGCCACTGGGCAGCAGGGTGGCGGTGTGACTGATACGCGGTGTGGTCATAGTGCCTGTGGCGCTCCATGTGCCAGTGACCGGGTCGTAAAGTTCAGCGGTGGCAAGGTAGCCAACGTCCGCGTTGTTCCCCCCCGCGACGAGTACCTTGCCGTTGGGCAACAACGTGGCAGTGTGGGCGTCGCGCGTGGTGACCATGGTGCCCGTGGTGCTCCACTGGCCGGTGGCCGGGTCGTAGACCTCTGCGCCATTCCCCGCGACAAGCACTTTGCCATTGGCCAGCAGGGTGGCGGTGTGGAACAAACGTGCGCCGGACATGCTGCCCGTGGCGCTCCAACTGCCTGTGCCAAGGTCGTAGAGTTCGGCGCCGGCAAGCGCGCCGCGGCTCCCTGCTCCACCGGAAACCAGCACCTTGCCATTGGGCAGCAGGGTGGCGGTGTGGTACGCGCGCCCAGCATTTAGATTTCCTTTGGCGCTCCAGGTGCCTGCGACCGGGTCATACAACTCGGTGCTGGCAAGGTTGCTGCTGCTGTAGGCCCAGCCCCCCGCAATCAGCACGGTGCCATCGGGCAGGACTGTTGCGGTATGGGCTTTGCGTGCGGTAGCCAGGCTGCCGCTGCCAGCCCAGGTGTTGGTCTGCGCCTGCACAACACCTGACAGCAGCACCATGGCCAACGCGACGGTGCAGCGCAAAAGCGCCCCCGGGACGGAGCGGCGGATCATCGCCATGGCCCCGCTACGGGAGCCAGGCGTCTGGTAAATCCGGGACAGCGAACGCCGGATCTGATGAATGCGAAATAAGACCGCTGTGCACTGGGCTTGCAATGGCTTCACTGGAACCGTCTTCCCTGAATGAGTCTTTGGGGGGAGAAGGCGCCGAATGAAAGCCAGTACCTCCTGGCTGGAGTGAGCGCGAGACGAACATCGCTGACCAGCTATCGCATCCTAGGAGGGTCAACCACATCCAGATTGACTGGGAGTTTCAGACAAATTGACTGTGCGTATCAAAATCTGCGTGCGGGCATGCCCGACGTGGCACAACATCCTCCGGCGGCTTGCCTGGGCACAGGCCCATGCGACGCCCCCAAGCATCCACGGCATCCTGATGGTGCTCCAGCGCGGCCCCGCGAGATCGTCAATCCCTGTTTGCAACCGCCTATCTCTGTCAGCAACACCCCACCAGGTCGTCATGATGGACCCCGTGAGCAACCTGGACCTGCTGTTCACGGAGGTTCGGAGCCTGGGCCTCACGTTGTCACAACAGTGGCCGATGGGAGATCAGACGGTGTTCATTCCCGGCCACGGCCCCGGGAGCACGTTCGGGCGGGAGCGCCAGAGCAATCCCTACGTGGGCGGGACCTGAGCCCCGCTGGACAGCCCCGCGGCGGCGCGCGGCCCGTGGCCCGGCTTGCATGCCGTGCCGTGCCGTGCCGTGCCGTGCCGACGGAAGTCTTGGTGTTTTGGATGTTTTTGGCCGCCAGCGCCTATCCATCAAGCGCCAATAGCTATTATATTGATAGCATAACCAGCCCCACCACAGGCGCCTGGCGTGCCCACCAGGACACACGCCAGACCCCGTGGCGGGGTTGCTTCGCTCGCGCCGTGCTTCGCCGGGATCAGAAGTCGAACGAGGCCGACAGGCGCACGGCGCGCGGCGCGCCCACGTTCACCCGGCCCGCGCCCCAGATGCTCTCGAAATACGCGCGGTTGGCGAGGTTGGTCACCGTGGCGCGCAGCACCACCGGTTGCGCGCCAAGACGCGTGGCGTAGCGGGCGCCCACGTCCAGGGTGGTCCAGGACGGCAGCTTCACGCTGTTGTCGCCCGTGAGCCATTGCGAACCGGTGTGGTTCACGCGGCCGTTCACCGACAGGCCCTGCACGCCGGGAACCGCCCAGTCGGCACCCAGGTTCAGGGTGAGCCGGGGCACGCCGAACTGCGCGCTGCCCTGGTTCACGCCCTTGTTCGTCCGGGTCTGGTCGGCCTCGGTGTAGGCCACGCCGCCCAGCAGGGAAAGCGCCGGGGCCAACTGCCCGAACACGTTCCACTCCACGCCCCGGTTGCGCTGCTCGCCGTCGAGCACCTGGCGGTTGTCTTGCTCGATCAGGGCGGGCTTGCTGATCTGGAACAGGCTCACGGTCTGCGTCAGGCTGCCGCTCACCCACTTCACGCCGACCTCCACCTGCTTGCTCTTGTACGGCGCGAAGGTCTGGCCTTCGTTGGCATAGGGCGCCTTCACGGTCGTGCCCGCGCTCAGGCCTTCCACGTAGTTGCCGTACAGCGCAACGGTCTCGCCCCAAGGCTTGGCCACCACGCCCACCAGCGGCGTCACGGCGCTCTCCTTGTACTTGTTGAGCTTTTGGTGCACCCGCTGCGCGCGCAGGCCCAGGGTGAGCTGCACCTGGTCGTCGGCGAACGACAGCGTGTCGACCGCGCTCAGCGCCGTCATCGCGTCATCGTTCATCTTGCTGTAGGTCGATGCCGCCGCCCCGGCCGGCATGGTGATGGGCGTGGGGTGGTAGATGTTGCTGTTGATGGGCGCCGTGCCGTTGCCGCGGCTGCCGCCTTCGTAATTCATCACGTTGGCGGCCAGGGTCAGCCTGTGCGCCACGGCGCCGGTGCCGAACTGGCCGCGCAGGCCCAGCTCGGCCGTGGTGGTGCCGTACTCGCCCCAGGAGTTGTAGGCCGTGCCCGTGGCGTTGCCCGAGGCCGCGTTCGCCGCCGTCCACACCGGGCGGGTGCCGAAGATGAAGCCGTCGTAGGAATGCTCGGCCTTGCCCGCCGAGGCAAACGCCGTCCAGCCCGCGTTGATCTTCGCCTGGCCGCGCACGATGAGGCCCTGGGTCTGCGTGTTGCTGTACACGCCCTCGCCGTAGAAGAAGTTGGTGGAGCCGTCGGGCGCCTTGGGCACCGTGGTCCAGCCCGCGATGATGGGCTGCATGGGCGAGCCCTTGCGCACCTTGTTCCTGAGCGAATAGGCATCGGCCTCCACGTTCCAGCCCTCGCCCTGGTAGTCGAGCGCCAGGTGGCCGATCTCGCGCGCCTTGGTCTGGTGGTCGAGCCAGGTCTCGCCGCCCGACAGCACGCCATTGACGCGCACGCCCAGGCGCTGTTCCCCGCCGAAGCGGCGCGACACGTCGGCGTGCGCGCCCACATTGGACTTAGACGAATAGGTGGTGGTCACGCGCGTGAGCGGCTCCTTGCCCGCGCGCTTGGGCACGAGGTTGATCGCGCCGCCCACGTCGCCCGCGGGGGGCAGGCCCATCATCATGGCGCCGGGGCCCTTGAGCACCTCCACGCGCTCGAACATCTCGGTGGGCGTGTTCTGCTCGGGCGCCAGGCCATAGGCACCGTTGATGGCCAGCGAGCCGGCGCCCACGCCGAAGCCCCGGATGATGAAGTTCTCGACGATGTGGCCTTCGTTGGTGGTGGTGCGCACCGAAGGGTCGTTCTTGAGCACCGCGCCCACGGTCTGCGCCTGCTGGTCGGCGATGCCTTCGGCGGTGTAGCCCGTCATGTTGAACGGCGTGTCCATGACCCCCACGTTGCCGAGCACGCCCAGCCGCGTGCCCCTGGCGACCTGGCCGCCCGGGGCCGCGGCTGGCAGGCTGTCGGGAGTCTCGGCGGCCGCATTCACCGTGACTTCCCGCAGCAGCGTGGCGGACGGGGCGGGCGCGTTCTGCTGCGCCAGGGCCGCGCCGGCACCCGCCAGCAAGGTCCACGCGCAGGCCTGGGCGACCTGGCGCAAGGCAAAAGGATGTGCCCGGGGGACACCCGGGGATGGGCGGCGAGTCTGCATAGAAGTCCTGAATCAAAAACGAAGGAGAAGGGAGTCCGCCTCGCCAACGGATTGCAAACAGGAATGAATGCGATTTCACTCAGGGCGCGCAGTGGCTCCGCGAGGAAGCCATCCAGGCGCGGTGCCCGGAACGTGTTGCAAGGCGTGCCGGCTGGTTCCACCCGGCATGGGAGCGATGATTTCACGCAGCCCGCCGCCCTGTGTTTGCACGCCCAACAAAGACGTTTGCCGCGGCCCCGCCAGGGCCGCCGTGGAACGGGCCTTGCCAGGACCGGGGGAGCCGCGAGGCGGCCCGGCGGGCTTCAGACCCTCACTCGCGCCAGCTTGGGGGGCATGCCAAAGCGCTTGCGGTAGGCCGTGGCGAAATTGGCGGCGCTGTTGTAGCCCGCCACCAGCGCCGCCTGGCCCACGGTCAGGCCCTCCTGCTCCAGGGCCTTGCGGGCGCGCTGCAGGCGGCTTTCGCGCACGAAGTCAAACACCGTCGTGCCGTACACCGCCCGAAAGTGCCGCTGCAGCGTGTTCGCGTTGGTGCCGGCTTGGCGCGCCAGGGCATCGAGCGACAGGTCCATGGCCCCTTCGGTCTGCAGGAAGGCATGCAGCGCCCGCATGCGCCGGTGCTCGTGGGGCAGCAGCCGCAGCCCGGTGGGCGCGGGAGCAGGCGCCGGCGCGGGCGCGGGCCCGGGGGCGTGCTGCGCCAGGCTGCCCAGCGCCTCGCCCACCAGCTCCAGCGCGCGGCTCTCCAGGTACAGGTGCAGCAGCAGGGGGCTCAGGTCCGGCGCATGGGTGAGCTGCTCGGCCAGGGCGGCGATGCGCGCCGAGGGCTGCCAGTGGTGCATGGCCAGGTGCTGGCGGCGGAAGGCCTCGATGGCGCCGGAGGCCGACGGGCCGGCCACCTGCTCCAGCCATTCGCCGCCCAGGCCCACGCTCACCCGGCGCGCATACGCGCCCTTGCGGGCGCGGCGCTCGAAGCGCTCCGGCTCCGCCACCGACACCAGCAGGGCGCGCGGCAGGCTGGCCAGGCCTGCATCGTGGGACTGGCGGGCGTGGTCCGCCGCGCTCGACAGCGCCACGCGGCGCGGCCCGTAGCTCACGTCCACCGAGCCCTCCAGCAGCACCACGATGCGCAGGCCCGTCTCCATCTCGCCGCTGGCCGTGAAATCCTGCGCATCGGCCGCATCGTCCGCGTGCAGGTGCAGGCCCGGACGCAGCACGCGCAGGCGCTGCAGATGGCGCTGCAGCGACGCCTGCATGCCGTCCGACGCGGGCGCGGCGGACAGCACACTCAAGGGGCTGACGACAGACATGGGCAGGCAGGTGTGACGGCGAAAAAGCGGCAGGGGCAGCGGACGGCAATGCGCCACGGCGCGTGGAACCCGGGGCCTGGCGTTTGCGCAAAGGTTTTTCTCCGCTTGGCAAACACGGCGGGCACCGCGGCATGGGATGCTAGCAAGTCGGCATAATAAATGCAAATGATTCTCAATATTGGCCATCGAACCGGCCGCCGCCGATGGCCGCCCGCACACCGTCCCTCCCATGCCCCTGATCCGTTTTTGCCCCTGGGCGCCACTGGCGGCCCTGCTCTGCGCCCTGGTCCTGGGTGCCTCGCCCGCGCGCGCGCAGGGGGGCACGCAGACCGTGACCGACCTGGCGGGCCGCGCCGTCACCCTGCCGGCCAAGGTGGAGCGCATCCTGCTGGGCGAAGGCCGGCTGCTGCCCGCGCTGGGCGTGTTCGAGCGCGACGACGTGGCCCGCCGCCTGGTGGGCATGATGGGCGACTACGAGACGCTGGATGCCGCCGGCTATGCGCAGTGGCGCGGCCGTTTCCCGCAGATCGACAAGGTGCCGCGCGTGGGCCGCAACAGCAGCGGCAGCTTCAGCGACGAACAGGCCATCGCGCTGCGTCCGCAGGTCGCCATCCTGGGGCTGGCGGGTGGCCACGGCCCGAGCAAGAACGACCGCGAAACGCTGGCCCGCCTGGAGGCGGCCGGCGTGGCCGTGGTGTTCGTCGACTTCCGCCACGACCCGCTCCGCAACACGACGCGCAGCATGGAGCTGCTGGGCGCCGTGCTGGGCAAGCGCCAGGAGGCCCAGGCGTTCAACACCTATTGGCGGGCCCAGCTCGACCGCGTGGAAGCCCGCCTGCGCACCCTGCCGGCCGGCACGCGGCACCCCGGCGTGTTCCTGGAGAACCGCGTGGGCCTGGCCGATGAATGCTGCGCCACCATGGTCGGCCTGGTGGGCGTGCTGCTGGATGCCGCCGGGGCTCAGAATGTGGCGCGCGGTCGCATTCCGGGCGAGCACGGCACGCTCAACCCCGAATTCCTGATCGCCACGCAGCCCCAGCTGTACATCGGCACCGGCATCGGCAGCATGGCCACGGCCGAGAAATCCCCCCTGCGCATCGTGCTGGGCGCCGACGCCACGCCCGAGGCCGCCCGCGCCTCGCTGGCGCGCGCCACGCAGCGCCGGGGCATCGCCCAGCTGCAGGCCGTGCAGCAGCCCGGCCGCGCGCATGCCATCTGGCACCACTACTACAACTCGCCCTTCAACGTCGTGGCGGTGCAGGTGTTCGCCAAATGGCTGCACCCCGAGCTGTTTGCCGACCTGGACCCGCGCGACACCCTGCAGACGATGTTCACCCGCTTCCAGCCCATCCCGCTGACGGGCGTGTACTGGACCAGCCTCTGATGCGCTCCATGCCCATGCCCCGCGACACCCGCCGCCGCGCGCTGCTGGCCTCTGGTGCCAGCCTGTGGCTGGCGGGCTGCGCCAGCGGCGCGCCAGAGGCGTCCCTGCTGCAGGCGGGCCCCGCGCGGCTGCCGGACACGCACCAGCTGGACCTGCGCGACCCGGCGAGCGGCCGCGTCTGGCGCATCTGGGTGCAGCAGCCCGCCGGCCCCGCGCCCGCCACCGGACACCCCGTGCTGTATGTGCTCGACGGCAATGCCGCCTTTGCGCTCGCGGCCCAGCTGGCCCGCAATGAGGCCGCGCGCCCCGCGCAGATGCGCGCGGACAGCGCCATCGTCGTGGGCATCGGCCACCCCGGCGATGCCGTGGTCCACCCCGCGCAACGCCAGCGCGACTACACGCCGCCCGCGCCCGGCGGCTCGGCCACGCCCGAGGCCGGCGGCGCGGACATCCTGCTCGACTTCATCGCGCGCGAGCTGCAGCCGCGCGTGGCGCGGGCGTTTGCCATCGACCCGCAGCGCCAGGCGCTGAGCGGGCACTCGTTCGGCGGCCTGCTGGTGCTGCACGCGCTGTTCACGCGCCCCGCGCTGTTCACCCGGTATGCGGCCACCAGCCCGTCGGTGTGGTGGAACGGCGCGCAGGTGCTGCAGACGGCATCGCAGTTCATGCAGGCGCACGCGACGGCGCCGCGCCCCTTCCGGGCCCGGCTGCAGCTGCGCGTGGGCAGCCTGGAGCAGCCCCGGGCCGCCCCCACCGCGGCACGCGCCGCCGTGCAGCACGAACGCCGCATGATCGAACGCACGCAGGCGCTGGCGGACCAGCTGGAGGCCTTGCACTGGCCCGAACTGCGCGTTCACATGGGCATATTGCCCGGCGTGGACCATGGCGGCGCCATGGCGCCGGGGCTCATCGACGCCCTGGCATGGGCCCAGCAGCCCCGCTGAAAACCGCCGCCCCGCGCCATGGAACCCTCTCGCACCCCACACGCCCTGCCCCGGAACTGCCTTCGTTGAACCCCGCCGCCCCGTCTCCCTTGCCGCAGCCCCTGGACGCGGCCCGCGCTGGTTCGCTGGCGCGGCGCTACCAGCACTTCGTGCGCCTGCGCCTGCTGCTGCTGGCCGCCCTGCTCGCCGTGCTGTGCGCCAGCGTGGTGGCCGACATCGCGCTCGGCCCCTCCACCTTCGCGTTCGCCGACGTGCTGCGGGGCCTGTTCGCCCCCGCCAGCCTGCCGCAGGCGCAGCAGGTCATCCTGTGGGAAGTGCGCCTGCCCTACGCGGTGATGGCCGTGCTGGTGGGCGCCAGCCTGGGCCTGGCGGGGGCCGAGATGCAGACCGCGCTCAACAACCCGCTGGCCAGCCCGTTCACGCTCGGGGTGTCGGCGGCGGCGGCCGTGGGCGCTTCGGCCGCCGTGGTCACGGGCTTCACGCTCGTGGCCTGGGGCGAGAACCTGGCCGTGCCGCTGTGCGCCTTCGCGGGCGCGGCCGGCGCCACGGCGCTGATCCAGCTGCTGGCCTGGCGCCAGGGCGCCACGGTGGACACCGTGGTGCTGTTCGGCATCGCGCTGCTGTTCAGCTTCGAGGCCCTGCTGTGGCTGCTGCAGTTCATCGCCGACAGCAACGCGCTGCAGCAGATCGTGTTCTGGACCATGGGCAGCCTGGGCCGCGCCACCTGGACCAAGATCGGCATCGTGGGCACCGTGCTCGCACTGTGCATGCTCTGGTCGGCGCGCCAGGCCTGGGCCCTCACGGCGCTGCGCGCGGGCGAGGACCAGGCGCGCAGCTTCGGCATCGGGGTGGAGCGGCTGCGCCTGGTCACGCTGCTGCGCGTGAGCCTGCTGGCGGCCACCGCCCTGTCGTTCGTGGGCACCATCGGCTTCGTGGGCCTGGTGGGGCCGCACATCGCGCGCATGCTGCTGGGCGAGGACCACCGCTACTACCTGCCCGGCAGCGCGCTGGCGGGGGCGCTGATGCTGTCGCTCGCGTCCATCCTCAGCAAGGCGCTGGTGCCCGGCGTGGTGCTGCCCATCGGCATCATCACCGCGCTGGTGGGCGTGCCGCTGTTCATGGTGCTGGTGCTGCGCCAGAGAAGGGCCGTATGAAGCACCCCCTGAGCCGCTGCGCGTCTTCCCCCTCTCTCTCTCGCATTGCTGCGCAATGCGGGAGGGGGACACCCCCAGCGCGGCGGGGCGGCCCTTGCGCGGGGGCGCTGGCTTGGGCCGCGTCAGTTTCCTCGGCCGCCGGGGGCGCACGGCGCCATGGAGGCTTGACATGACAACAGGCTTGAGCCTCCAACAACTCAGCGCCGGCTACCCCGGCCGGCCCGTGCTGCAGGGCGTGGACCTGCCTGCCGTGCCCGCCGGCACGCTGGTGGCCGTGGTGGGGCCCAACGCGGTGGGCAAGTCCACGCTGCTCAAGGCCGTGGCCGGGCTGCGGCCGGCGCAGGGCCGCGTGTGGCTCGAGGGCACGGACCTGGCCACCCTGCCGCCCCGCGAGCGCCTGCGCCGCGTGGGCTACCTGCCGCAGGCGCTGCCCCAGAGCACCTCGCTCGTGGCCTACGAGACCTGGCACAGCGCCCTGCGCGCCGTGCGCAGCGACTGGAGCGCCGCCCGGCGCGAGGCGGCCATCGAATCCGTCGTGGCATCGCTGGGGCTGCAGGCGCTGGCGCTGCGCCGGCTCGATGAACTCTCGGGCGGGCAGCGCCAGATGGTGGGACTGGCGCAGGCCATCGTGCGCGCGCCGCGCCTGCTGCTGCTGGACGAGCCCACCAGCGCGCTCGACCTGCGCTGGCAGCTGCAGGTGCTGCAGGCCGTGCGCGACCTGGTGCAGCAGCAGGGCACCGTGGGCCTGGTGGCCGTGCACGACCTGAACCTGGCGCTGCGCTTTTGCCAGCAGGTGCTGGTGCTGGGCGGCGGCGGCGTGCTGGCCGCCGGCGCGCCGGCCCCGCTGCTGACCCCCGCGCTGCTGCGGCGCGCCTATGGCGTCCAGGCCCGCGTGGAGCGCTGCTCGCAAGGCAACCTGCTGGTGCTGGCCGACGCCGCGCTGCCGCTGGATGCCGCTTCTTCCATGACCACAACCAGCCCCTTCCCATGATGCGACGCCAGGGCCATGTGCCCACGCCCGACGCCAGCCGCTACCTGCAGCGCCTGTGCTACCACTTCACGCGCAAGATCACCGTGACGTATGACGAGCACCAGGGCCAGGCCCACTTTCCCTGGGGCCTGTGCCTGCTGCGGGCCGATGGCGCGGCGCTGCACTTCGACTGCAGCGCCGACGACCAGGCCAGCCTGGACCGGGTGCAGTTCGCGATCGACTCGCACGTGGAGCTGTTCTCGCGCAAGAGCCCCATGGCCGTGGACTGGCAGCCCGTGCAAACCGTCAGCGCGCCGGCGGCTGGCACGGCGCCCCCCGCCCCTTAAGCCCCAATTGCGGCGCGCCTGCCGCCCACATCGGACGATGGGCAGCACAGGCGCTTCCTAGAATGTGACATTTTGTTATCGCGCCGCACCGGTGCCCGAACACCGGCGAGGCCCCTGCCCGCCATGGCACATTCCGCATCCGTCCGCCCCGAGCCCCGCCCGCCCCGCCCGTTCGCCATCCCGCAGCGCGGCTCCAGCCTGGCGGGCAAGGCCTACTGGGCCATGGTGCAGCGCGTGGCGCTCACGGCGGCGGCCATCGACGGCGGCTACATCGTGCTGTTCCTGTGGCTGGGGTCGCTGCCGCTGGCGGCCGTCAACCTGGTGAGCATCGCGATGTACCTGGGGGCCTACCGGCTCATCCAGTCGCGCTACAACGCGGCCGCGCTGGCGCTGATCTGGCTGGAGGTGGTGGGCCACGCGGCACTGGGCTCGCTGCTCATCGGCTGGAACAGCGGCTTTCACTACTACCTGCTGCTGTTCATTCCGGCCATCGTGATCGCCAACACGCGCGGCTTCGCGGCGCCCATGGTGATCGCGCTGCTGGCGTACTACCTGGGCCTGCAGGTGCTGTGCGACCACCTGGGGCCACTGGCCCCCCTGCCGCCCCTGAGCGTGAAGATCGTCAACTGGATCCACATCTGCCTGGTGTTCGCGATGTCGGCGGCGCTGGCGGCGTTCTACCGCCGCACCATCCTCATCGCCGAGGGCCGGCTGCGCAAGCAGGCCACGCTGGACCCGCTGACCGGCCTGAACAACCGCAGCCACTTCGAGGCGCTGGCCGCCCACACGCTGGCCCGCGGCCAGCGCGACGGCACGCCCATCGCCCTGCTGCTGTGCGACGTGGACCACTTCAAGCGCGTGAACGACCAGTACGGCCATGCCGTGGGCGACGAGGTGCTGGTGGCCATGGCCCGCACGCTCAGCCAGAGCCTGCGCGAAGGCGACGTGCTCGCCCGCTGGGGCGGCGAGGAGTTCCTGGCGCTGATGCCCGCCAACCCGCTCGATGCCGCCTGCGCCACGGCCGAACGCATCCGCGCCGCGGTGCAAGCAACGCCGATGGAGGTGGGCCCCGCGCCCCTGTTGCTCACCATGTCGTTTGGCGTGGCGCAGGTGCATGGCGCGGACGACCTGCAGGCCGCCATCGTGCGCGCCGACAAGGCGCTCTACGAAGCCAAGCACGCGGGCCGCAACCGCGTGAGCGTGGCCTGAGGCCAACGTCCATGCCGAGCGGGGCAGGGCACAAAAAAGGCAGCTGGCGCTTGATGGACAAGCGCAGAAAGCTACCATTTTAATAGCAACTCAGCACCAACACCCGGCCCCGGGGCCGCCCGGCGCCTCAGCCGTTGCGCCGCGCCGCCTCGTACAGGCCCTGCACCTTGGGCACGTTCAGCTCCAGCTCATGGATGCGCGCGGGACCCGAGGGGTGGGTGGACAGGAACGCCAGCCCGCCCTGCTTGCTGCCGCTGGCATTGCCCATCTTCTTCCACAGGCTCACGGCGGCCGAGGGCTGGTAGCCCGCGCGGGCGGCCAGCTCCAGGCCCACCAGGTCGGCCTCGCTCTCGTCCGAGCGGCTGAACTGCAGCGTGAGCAGCTGCCCGCCCAGGCCGGCGGCCGCCTGGCCCAGGTCGCCCAGGCCCAGCAGCTGCGAGCCCAGCCTCAGCGCGAGGTTGGTGCCCTGCGTCTTGGCGATGCGCTCGCGCGCATGTTCGCGCAGCGCATGGGCCATTTCGTGGCCCATGATCATCGCGGCCTCGTCGTCGGTGAGCTTGAGCTGGTCCAGGATGCCGGTGTAGAACGCGATCTTGCCGCCGGGCATGCAGAACGCGTTGATCTGCTGGCTGCCGATGAGATTGACCTCCCAGCGCCACTGCCTGGCGCGGTCGTTCCACGGCGCGGCGTGCGGGATCAGCCGCTTGGCGATGGCGTGCAGGCGCTGCAGCTGCGGGTGCCCCTCGGGCGCCAGCGCGCGCTTGGCCTTGGCCTGCTGCAGCATCTGCTGGTACTGCTGCGCGGCCGAGTTTTCCAGCGTCTCGGCGGGCACCAGCTTGCGCAGGCTGGACGCCGTGCCCACGTCCACCTGCGCGAGCACCGGCGCGGCGGCAGTGGCGCCGGCCGCCAGCAGGAACGCACGGCGCGCCGACCAAGGGGACGACGGTGCAACGGAGGGAGCGGGGCAGAAAAGGCACATACAGGCAATCCCTGAAGGAATAATAAGCAGCGCTGGCGCACCACACACCAGGGCTTGTCGCCAGATGGAGGCTGGCAGGCCGGGCTGCAAGGGTGTCGGCGATGATAGACAAAACCTCCGCCCCCCATGTCAGACACATCCACTTCCTCCCCCCCCGGCCTCAGCCTCGAAAAGTCCGCGCGCACGCCCTGGCTGCAGACCCTGCGCGTGTACCTGGAGCCCGCCAGCCTGCGCATGCTCACGCTCGGGTTCTCCGCCGGGCTGCCGCTGCTGCTGGTGCTGGGCACGCTGAGCTTTCGCCTGCGCGAGGCGGGCATCGACCGCAGCACCATCGGGTACCTGAGCTGGGTGGGCCTGGCCTACGGTTTCAAGTGGGTGTGGGCGCCGCTGGTGGACCGCATGCCGATCCCGCTGCTCACCCGGGCCTTGGGACGGCGGCGCAGCTGGCTGCTGCTGTCGCAGGCGCTCATCGTGGGCGGACTCATCGGCATGGCGCTGGCCGACCCGCGCCAGACGCTCGGACCCATCGTGTGGTGCGCGCTGGCGGTGGCGTTCGGCTCGGCCACGCAGGACATCGCGCTGGATGCGTTCCGCATTGAATCGGCCGACGCCAATCACCAGGCCGCGCTGGCGGCCTCGTACCAGACAGGCTACCGCCTGGCCATGATCTGGGCCGGTGCGGGCGTGTTGTGGATTGCGGCGCGCTCCGAAGTGGCCCCTGCGGTGGGGCAGGTGGTGGCGCAAGGCGCGGCCGCGTACCAGAACGGCGCCTGGCAGGCGGCCTACCTGGCCATGGCGGCGTCGATGGCGGTGGGCGTGGTCACCGTGCTGTTCTCGCGCGAGCCCGCGCCCGTGCAACTGCCCCCGGCCAGAAACGCGGCCGAGTGGATCCAGGGCGCCATGGTGGAGCCCTTCGCCGACTTCCTGCGCCGCTACGGCTGGCACGCGGCGCTGATCCTGGCGCTCATCGCCGTCTACCGCATCAGCGACGTGGTGATGGGCATCATGGCCAACCCGTTCTATGTGGACATGGGCTTCACCAAGGACGAGGTGGCCGCCGTGACCAAGGTGTACGGCGTGATCATGACGCTGGCGGGCGCCTTCGTGGGCGGCGTGCTGTCGATGCGGTTTGGCGTGATGCGCATCCTGATGCTGGGCGCCATCCTGAGCGCCGCGAGCAACCTGCTGTTCGCCTGGCTGGCGGGTCACGGGCACGACGTGACGGCGCTCATCGCCGTGGTGTCGGCCGACAACCTGGCCAGCGGCATCGCGTCGGCGGCGTTCATCGCCTACCTGTCGAGCCTGACCAACGTGAGCTACTCGGCCACGCAGTACGCGCTGTTCAGCTCCATGATGCTGCTTGCCCCGAAGTTCGTGGCGGGGTTCTCGGGCGACTACGTGAATGCCTTCGGCTACGCGCACTTCTTCACGGCCACCGCGATGCTGGGGTTGCCGGTGCTGGTGCTGGTGTGGCTGGCATCCCGGGTGCAGGCAGTGCGAGCCGCACACACGTCCCCTGGCCCGGCGTCGAAGTAATCTCAAGCACGGCGCCAATGGCCTGGGCGCGGGCCCGCATATTGGCCAGGCCCTGTCCGCCGGTGCCATGACCTGCACCCGGCAGGCCGACGCCGTCGTCAGCAATCTCCAGCACCAGTTGTGGCGCAGTGCACTGCGGCTCACCCTGGCAGCGCGCGTTCACCCGCACTCGGCCGGCGTGCGCATGGCGCAACACGTTAGTAAATGCCTCCAGCAGAATGCGCTGGATCTGCAGCACCATGTGCGGCGTGAGGCCGTCCAGTGCGGGCAGTTCCTCCACCCTCCAATCCACCCGGATGCCCGTGGCCGCCAGCCGGGGCTGCAGCCGGTAGCGCAAGGTGGCCAGCACAGTGGCAAGGTCGCCGTCCACAGTCTGCATTGCATCTACCGCCATGCGCAGTTCGTCCAGCGCGGCGTTGGCATGCTCGCGCAGTTGCTGGCGGCTCGTGCGGCCCTTGCCAATGAGACTGAGCAGGCCTACCAGTTGCGAGCCGACGCCATCATGGATATCGCGCATGATGCGCTGGCGCTCCACCAATGCGGCACGCTGGGCGTGCTCGTGCTGCAGCAGCGCATAGCTGGCCTGCAGTTCCTGTTCGCGCTGACGCACCTTCTCGTCCAGCGATAGGCTCAGCCCCTGGTAGGCGCTCATCTGGCGCGCATAGCGGCTCAGGATGAGCCAGCCCGCGACCAGTGAGAAAGGCAGCGTCACGAGTGGCAGGAAGTACGATCGGTCCGCGCCCTCGGCAGCCACGCGGATCCACAGGAAGTCATAAATACCCGTGCCGATGGGGATGAGACTGGCGACGGACAGCGCGATGGCTTCGGGCTGGCGTTCCACCAGAGCTCGGTGTACTGCGAAGGAGTAGACCGTTAGCGACGGAACGATCAGCAGCGCCAGGGCCCCGGTCCACCACGCCGGGCTGCCCAGGCCAAAAGCCCCAAGCACCAATACCGCCTCGCAGCCCACCAAGGCCCAGAAGCTGCGCCGCACGAGGGCGTCATCCCAACCCATGAGGGCCAGTCCAAAACGTGCCATCAGCAGCGCGTGCATCGCGAACGAGAAGCCCATGACCGCGCCCCACAGCGGCCAGCCCAGTGGAGCGGCCTCCCACAGCCTCTCACTATGGCGCAGAATGCCAAAAGGTGCACACAGTGCGAAGTAGCCATAGACGGGATCGCGATTGAGGCGCCACAGCCCCGCCGCGATCGCCCCCGTGAGGGCCAGCGCAAACACCACGCCGACCGCGCCCCACTGCCGCCAGACATAGCGTTCGCGGTATTGCGGCAGCAGGCTCGCCGCAGGGCCGAAGCTGGGCGGGGCCAGGCCGCCCCAGCGCACCGGCTGCATCGTCGCGCGGACTTCCAGCCGCGTCGGGCCGCTGGCTGAAAGCAAGCGCGCGGGTACGGGTACCCACTGTGGCGTCTTCGTCGCATCGTGGCGGCTGTCCCCCAGCGCGCCGCGGCTCAGGAGCAGATCGCCGCCCACGTAAACCTCCACCTGGTTGCCCATGCGCGAGAAGTACAGCCCCCGCAGCACCCCGTCCGCAGGCACCGGAGGCAGTTCCAGCACATAGCGCGCCTGCCCCGCATGGCCTGGAAAGGCCTTGTCCCAGCGGTGCGGCAGCGGCACCACGCCCGACCAGGCCGGTGCGCCCTCGGGCTGTAGGTGCACCTGGGCCGTGGTGAAGGTGAGCACGTCATCCGCTCGTGCATGCGCGTGGCCAGCCAACAGCAGCGCCAGCGAAAGCAGCCATGCCGCCACGCTCAGAGCCCTACAGCAATCCCAGTTGACGCGCCTCGAAGATCGCTTCGGACCTCGAATGGACGGCCAGCTTGCTGTAGATATTCTTGACATGGGATTGGACCGTAGATGGTGCGATGCCCAGGAGTTCGGCGGCCTCGGCATACGTGTAGCCGCGGGCGAGCTTGGCCAGGATATCCTGCTCGCGTGCCGTCATGGCATCTGCCTGCTGCAACACGCCGAGGGCAGGTTTGGGTGACAGGCGCGCCAACAACTTGCGCGCAATGATGGGTGTCATCGGCGAGCCGCCCGCGCTCAGGCTGAGCACATGCTGCGCGAGGTCGTCCTCGGTACCATCCTTGAGCAGGTAGCCGCGCGCGCCCGCCTCAAAGGCGCTCATCATGTTGGCTTCGTCGCCAAACATGGTGATGACCATGACCTCCGTCCCGGGGGACAGTACTTGGCACTGGCGGATCACCTCCAGCCCCGACCCGTCGGGCAGGCCCAGATCGACAAGCAGGACATCCACGCTGTTCTCGCGCAGCCAGCCCACCATCTCCTTCACCGTGGCAGCGGTAATCGCCAGGCACAGGCGCGGTGCGCGCGCCAGGGCATGGACAAGCCGCTCGCGCGTGCGTGGATCGTCCTCCACCATGGCGACGGAAATCGGGTGAGCTGATGCCATGGATCAGAGCTTAGTGCCAAAACCCCCTGGCCCCCCCCCCATATTCATGGGATGCGCAGGAAGCAGCGTTGGAAGACAGTCTTGGCAACCGGTGGCGGACGCGAACGCGACCACCGGCGACGGTACTTCCTCCGAATCCTTCTTCCTCCCACGACCTTGTTCAGGAGACCTTCCATGCACTCTTTTTCACCATCATCCAAACATCTGGCGCTGGCCTTTGGCGGCACCCTGGCGCTGGCGCTCACGGCCTGCGGCGGGGGCTCGTCGTCCGATGCGACCGCGCCGCCCTCTCCAGATACGAAAGTAACGCTCAGCGGCACGGTGATGATCGACCAAGCCATACGCAACGCCGTCGTCTGCATGGACCTCAATGCCAATGGTGCATGCGACGCCGGAGAACCCGCTTCGGCGCGTACCGGCGCTGACGGCGCCTACACCCTGACCTACGACAGCGCCCAGGTCAGCACGGCGCAGGCGGCAGCCGCATCGCTGGTGGCGCCCATGGTGCCCGGCACGCCCAGTGATGCCGCTACCACCATCGACGCAGCCGTCCCCACGGAGGGAAACACAGCCAGGCCTTATGTGTTGCGTCAGGTACCTGGCAAGAGCGGCCAGATCAACCCTTTGACTACGCTGGTCACGGCAGGCATGGCCGCCGGTATGACCGAAGCCGCCGCACGCAGCAACACCGCGCTGCAACTGGCGATTACCGAAAGCAAGATCGACGGCTACCAAGACGAACCGGCATCCGCCGGCGTGGCGGCTGACACCGCGCGCACCACGGCGCAGGTGGTCGCGCAGGCTCTGGAGGATGGCGCCACGCTCGTGGTGGGGGACCAGCGGGCTTCCGTCGATGCGGCCTCCGGCGACCTAGCCAGCTTCACCTACGCCGACTCAACGAACTATTCATACCGCACTATCGACACTGTGGCCAAAGCCAGCGGCACGCTGGGCACCACATCGCGCGACGTGCGCGGCGGCCTGACGGCCGGCACCCCTACGCCTGCCAGCACCCTCTACAACCAGGCCTACCTCACGCCCACCGGCTGGCAGCGCTGCAATGACAGCGTGGACCTGCAGGGCACGCTCGGCTCGCCCAGCCGCAGCACGTTCTGTGGTGCCCTCGTGCAGGCAGGCTTCACGGTGCGCGAGCCGATCGAAGCCAAGGGCATGGCCGCCGTAGTAACGGACCTGCAGGCTGACGCTGCCACCAACACCATCTACAGCAACGGAACCTCCACGGCCACGCTGGTAGGCAGCCTGGGCACCGCCGTTTTTCCCGCGGGTGCCAGGCTGCACACCCGCTACAACCTGTCCGTCTCGCATCCGGTCTACATCAACAGCATCAGCACGGACGCACGCCCGGCTTCAGAATCGACGCTGGAAAAACTCATCGCCGCTCGGCCTGCGGCGTCCGTGAAGCTGGCCACCGGCGCAGGCACCCTGGGGTTGGGCCTTTCAAGCGGCCCAACCCGCGCACTGCGCGTCGCGTTCACGGGCACGGTCAATGCCACGTCGGGTACTGTTCAGTTCTACGAATGCGACCTCGACGGCACGCAGACAGTGCTTTCCAACTGCTCAACGACGCAAACCGGCACCTATGCCATCGAAACCTTGCACGGGACGCGTGTGATGCGCTTTGCGGGTCATGCGCCGACGACAATGAACCACACCCGTGGCTACGCTGAAGTGGCGAACGCGCCCACCGTGACTAGCAGCAGCAGTGTGTACCTGGTGCGCGAAGGCAAGGCCGACGGGTCATCGAGCTTGACCGCCTTGCGGCGCCTGAATGCTGTGGCGTGGGCCGCCATGCGCTCGCAATTGGGGCTGTAGCCCGGCACTGCGTACGACGCCAAGGCTGAGGCTCCCTTCGGGGAGCCTTTTTCGTACTAGGAATCGCCTCTGGCACTTGATGGATAAACACCTAACGCTACAGCATCAACGGCCAACCGCAACCATTGTCGGCCCCAGCCCTTTACGGCAGCTTTACAAGGCCGACAACGCCGTTTGACGCCCTGCCCGCACTATCGGGGGCCTCCCACTACACTGCCCCCATGAGCTCCCAACTGCTGATGATCGAAGACGACGCCCGCCTCGCGCAGATGGTGGGCGAGTACCTGGGCCAGTCGGGCCTGCAGGTCACGCACCGCGCGGACGGCAAGAGCGGCCTGGCGCAGCTGCAGGGGCCGGACGCCGGGCCGTTGCCCGACCTCGTGATCCTGGACCTCATGCTGCCCGACATGGACGGGCTGGAGGTGTGCCGCCGCATCCGCTCGCTGCAGGGCAGCGCGGCGCAGGTGCCGGTGCTCATGCTCACCGCCAAGGGCGACCCCATGGACCGGATCATCGGCCTGGAGCTGGGCGCCGACGACTACCTGCCCAAGCCTTTCGAGCCTCGCGAGTTGCTGGCGCGCATCCGCGCCATCCTGCGGCGCCGCACCGATGGCGGCGGTGCCTCGGCGGCCACGCAGGTGCTGCGGTTCGGCACGCTGGAGATCGACCGCGACGCGCGCACCGTGACCGTGTCCGGCGAGCTGGCCGACCTCACCTCCTACCAGTTCGATTTGCTGGTGGCCCTGGCCGAGCGCGCGGGCCGCGTGCTCACGCGCGACCAGATCATGGAGGCCGTGCGCGGCCGCGAGCTGGAGGCGTTCGACCGCTCCATCGACGTGCACATGGGCCGCATCCGTGCCGCCATCGAGGCCGACGCCAAGAACCCGCGCCGCATCCTCACGGTGCGCGGCGTGGGCTATGTATTCGCGAAACAACAAGACTGACCGGTGGAGCGCGGCCCTGCCACGGCGCGCACCCCGCTTTGCTGAATGTCCCTCTCCACCCCCTTCTCCCGCCGCCTGTATCTGCGCATCTGGCTGGCCGTGGTCGGCGGCATCGCGGTGCTGACGCTGACCGTGGGCTGGGCCTGGCGCATGGCCGAAGAGCAGAAGGCGCAGAACGCGCAGCCTTTTGTGCCGCCGTCGCGCGAGATGGTGCTGCGCGACCCCGCCGGCAACCTGGTGCTGCGCGGCCTGGCCACGCGCCAGCCCAGCGAACCCGGCGAAGGGGCCGAGTTCCATATCGAGTCGGGCACCGGCCAGCCGTTCGTGCTGCAGATGGCGCCCCGCCAGCCGCGCGGCGAACGCGGCGGCCGGCCCGGCGGCCCCAATCAGGGCGACGCGGCTTTCTGGACCCGGCCGCCGTTCGGCTTCCTGTGGCTGCTGGGCATCGTGAGCCTGGCGGTGGCCGTGGGCGTGTACCCCATCATCCGGCGCCTGACCCTGCGGCTGGAGGCGCTGCAGCGCAGCGTGCAGAAGTTCGGCGAGGGCGACCTGTCGGTACGCGTGCCCGAGCAGGGACAGGACGAGGTGGCCGACCTCGCGCGCCAGTTCAACGCCGCCGCCGCGCGCGTGGAAACGCTGGTCAAGTCGCACAAATCCCTGCTGGCCAACGCCTCGCACGAACTGCGCTCGCCGCTCACCCGCATCCGCATGGGCATGGAGCTGATGGGCGGGCAGCAGCCCTCGCCCGCGTTCCGCGAGGAAATCCTGCGCAACATCGCCGAGCTGGACCAACTGGTGGACGAGATCCTGCTGGCCAGCCGCCTCGATGCGCGCGAGGCCGACGTGGGCACCGTGGAGCTGGTGGACCTCATCGGCCTGGCCGCCGAGGAGTGCGCGCGCGTGGATGCCGACCTGGATGTGAGCTCCAGCGCCGACTCCGTGGACGTGCGCGGCGTCTCCAAGCTGCTGCGCCGCGCCATCCGCAACCTGCTGGAAAACGCCCGGCGCTACAGCACGGGCGAGATCACGGTGGTGGTGCACCGCCGCCAGGGCCACGCCGAGGTGCGCGTGTGCGACCGGGGACCAGGCGTGCCAGCCAGCCAGCGCGAACGCATCTTCGAGCCCTTCTACCGCCTGCCGGGCGCCAGCGAGCGCGCGGGGGGCGTGGGCCTGGGGCTGGCCCTGGTGCGCTCCATCGCAGGGCGCCACAACGGCACCGTGCACTGCGAGGACCGCGAGGGCGGCGGCGCCTGCTTCGTGCTGCGCCTGCCGGTCAGCACGGCGGGCGCCAGCGCCATGCCATGACGCCGTAGAGCACGGCCCCCAGCACCAGCACCGAGCCCGCCACGCCCAGCGCCCAGTCAAAACCCTGCGCCTGCGAACCCGCGCGTGCCAGCAGCGCCGCCGCCATGGGCGGCCCCACGATCTGGCCGATGCCATAGAGCGCGGTCATCAGGCCGGTGAAGCCCGCGCCCGCCTGGGGCCACTGGTGGCGCGCCTCCTGCAAGGCAAAAAACGTGATGGCGGTGAACGGCAGCCCCAGCAACAGGCTGCCCAGCGCGAACCCCGCGCGCCCCGGCCAGAGCAGGCCCAGCCCGATGGCCGCCGCCTGCAGCAGGTAGGCCCAGGCCAGCAGCATGCGCCGGTCGCGGGTGGGTGCGATCCGTGTGGAGAGCAGCGCGCCCAGCGCCACGCCCGCGCCGAAGAGCGGCCAGAACAGGTCGGGCCAGACCGATCCGGCGGGCAGCGCCGCGCGTGCGATGACGGGCAGGAAGGTGGCCGTGACGATGTACCCCAGGCCCGCGAGGCCGTAGGCCACGGCCAGGAGGGTCCGCTCGGCCACGGGGCGCGCGGGCGCAGAGGCGCCGCCTGCGGCCCCCGCCGCCCCCGCGGCCGGGGCGTCCACCCCCTGGAACACCGCCCACGCCCCCGCGCACAGCACGGCCGCCAGTGCGCTGAAGGCCGCCCAGCCCGCCGCGGCGCTCCAGCCCGCAGCCACCATGGCGCTGGTGGGCAGGCCGGTGATGACGATGCCCAACCCCGGCCCGCAGAAAATCAGCCCCCCCAGGGCCGGGCGCCCCAGGTGCGCCAGCCGCCCCATGCACCAGTTGGCCGTGCCCAGGAACACCAGCGCGCTGGCCACGCCCGCGAGCAGGCGCAGCAGGGGCCAAAAGGCCGGCCACGGCACGGCCAGCAGCCCCGTGAGCAGCACCGTGGCCACGAGCCCGCCGCGCACGAGCGCCGCGTTGCCGGGCACGCCGCCCAGGCGCCGGCCCAGCCAGGGCAAGGCCATGTAGAGCAGCGCCCCCGCGAGGTAGCCGGCGTAGTTGGCCGTGGCCAGCCAGCTGCCCGTGGCGATGTCCACCACGCCGTCGTGCAGCATCATGGGCAAGAGCGGGGTGAAGGCAAAACGGCCGATGCCCATGGCCGCCGCCAGCGCGGCCATGCCGGCCAGGGCGACCTGCAGGGCCGTGGCGCCGTCAGCGTGCCGGGAGGTGGGAGGGGAAAGAGACGCCGGGTTCACGGTGGGGACATGGGGTTGCCACGGGGAATGCTGTTGCATATCATCTTAGCAAGAGATTGAATTTTTGTAATTCATACTTTTTCATGATGGACAAAGGGCCACCTCCGCTCGACCTCGCCGCTCTCGACATCTTCCGCACCGTGGCGGCGGAGGGCAGCGTCACGCGCGCGGCCGAGCGTTTGCAGCGCGTGCAGTCCAACGTGACCACGCGGGTGCGCCAGCTGGAGTCCGACCTGGGCACCCCGCTGTTCCTGCGCGAGGGCAAGCGCATGGCGCTCACGCCCGAGGGCGAGGTACTGCTGGGCTATGCCGACCGGCTGCTCGCGCTGGCCGAGGAAGCCCGCCAGGCGCTGCACCCGGGGCCGCCCGCCGGCCGCCTGCGCCTGGGGTCGATGGAAAGCACCGCGGCGAGCCGCCTGCCCGCGCCGCTCGCGCGCCTGCACCGCCAGTGGCCCGGCGTGGCGCTGGAGCTGACGACCGCCGCGACCCGCGTGCTCGTGGAACGCCTGCGCGCGCATGCGCTCGATGCGGTGCTGGTGGCCTGGCCGCCGGGCCAGCCCGCCGACCCGGCCCTGGAAACCCGGCCGGTGTTCACCGAAGAGCTGCTGCTGGTCCTGCCCGCCGGCCACCCGCATGCCGCCGGGCCCGACCAGGTGCAGCCCGGCACACTGGCGGTGTTCGAGCCCGGCTGCACCTACCGCCGCATCGCGCAGGACTGGTTCGCGCCACGGCGCGAGCCCATGCAGCTGCTGGAACTGGGCTCGTACCACGCCATCCTGGCCAGTGTGGCGGGCGGCGGCTGCGCGGGCATCGTGCCGCGCTCGGTGCTCAGCATCTCGCCGAACGCGGCCCTGCTGAGCCAGCAGCCGATCACCACCATCACCACCTTGCTGACCTGGCGCCAGGGCTACCGCTCGGCCGCGCTCGATGCGCTGCAGCAGGTGCTGGTCGACTGACCGCCTTCAGCTCGTTTCCCCCTTTGTTTCCCACTTCATTTCCTTCTTTCTTTCACGGAACGTCACCATGCCCGACCGCAGCCTGCGCACCGCCCTCTCCCTTCGCCTGCCCATCGTGCAGGGGCCCATGACCGGTGCCGACACGCCGGCCCTGGCGGCCGCCGTGTCCGCCGCGGGCGGGCTGGGCACGCTGGGCTGCGGCATGCGCTCGCCGGCGGCCATGGCCGAGGCCGCCGCCGAGGTGCGCCGCCGCACCGACCGGCCCTTCGGGCTCAACCTGTTCGTGCAAGACACACCCGCGCCCGATGCCGCCACCGTCGAGCAGGCGCTGGCCCGCGTGGCCCCGCTGTACGCCGAGTTCGGCCTGCAGGCCGCCGTGCCCGCGCGCTGGTGCGAGGACTTCCCTGCGCAATTCGAGGCCCTGGTCGAGGCCCGGCCCGCCGTGGCGAGCTTCACCTTCGGCATCCTCACTGCCGCGCAGGTCGAGCGCCTGCACCACGCGGGCTGCTACGTGATCGGCACCGCCACCACGGTGGCCGAGGCCCTGGCCTGGGCCGACGTGGGGACCGATGCGGTCTGCGCGTCGGGGATGGAGGCCGGGGGCCACCGCGGCACCTTTTTGCCCACGGGCCGGCCGCAGGCCGAAGGGCTTGCCCCCGCGGACGCCACCGTGCGCGCGGGCGTGCCATCGCAGGCCGACTTTGCCGCCGCGATGGTGGGCGCGCTCGCGCTGGTGCCACAGTGCGTGGATGCGCTGCGCCCACGCGGCGTGGCCGTGATCGCGGCGGGCGGCATCATGGATGGGCGCGGCATCGCCGCCGCGCAGGCGCTGGGGGCCGAGGCGGTACAGATGGGCACGGCCTTCCTCGCCTGCGACGAATCGGGCATCGGCCGCGCCTACCGCGACGCCATGGCCCAGGCCATCGCCACCGACACGCGCACCACCCGCGTGTTCTCGGGCCGCCCCGCGCGCGGCATCGTCAACCCCATGCTGCAGCGCCTGCATGCGCACGAGACGGAGGTGCCGGCCTACCCGGTGCAGAACGCCCTCACCGGCGCCCTGCGCCGGGCCAGCGCCGAAGCCGGCCGCGCAGACTACCTGTCCCTGTGGGCCGGCCAGGGCGTCGCCGCGGTGCGCCCCATGCCCGCCGCCGCGCTGGTGGCCGCGCTGGAAGCGGAATGGCGGACGGCGCTGGCCGCGCAGGCAGCGTTGCTGCAAGCGCAGTGACGCTATCTATTCGATAGCTGCTAGCGCTTACTGGACAAGCGCTAGCGGCAATTCAACCAGGATTCTCTGGAGAGTGATCGGGCTTTGCAACACCGTGTACGCCCTGGCTTCGACAGGCTCAGCCCGAACGGGTGGGAGTGATGGAGGCAGTGCGGACGGCCAATCCCGGTCTCTGCAAAGCGCGCGGCCCCGCCAGTGCACCCGTGGAACCGGCTTTGCCGAGCCACCGGGTGCGTCCCCCTCGGGGGATGGCGCGCAGCGCCTCAGGGGGGCTTCACTGCCTCCAGGGCAGTTCGCGCGCAGGCCCCTGGATCACCGGCGGCTGGGCATTGATCTTCTCGCCTGCGAGCACACGTTCGTACATCCGCAGGTAATTGCGCGCCATGCGCTCGGCGCTGAAATGGTCGACCACGTGCTGGTGGCAGGCGCGCGCATCGAAACGGTTGCCACGCACCGCCTCGGCCAGCACGTTCGCCTCGGCCGACAGCACGCCGCAGTGCAGCGGCACCAGCTCGGGCAGCGCGCCATAGGGCGTGGAAAACACCGGGCAGCCGAAGTACAGGCTCTCGATCACCGCCAGCCCGAAGGGTTCGTGCCAGCGCACCGGAAAGATCAGCCCGCGCGATGCGTTGAGCAAGCCCGTCTTCTGCGTGCCGCCCACCATGCCGTGGAAATGGATCTTGCGCGACAGTGTCCAGCGAAAGCCGCGCTTGAAATTGATGCGCGTGCCGCCCAGCACATCCAGCTCCACACCCGCGCGCAGTGCCACCTTGATGGCGCCGCGCACGTTCTTCACGCCCCACGCCGCCTTGCCCAGGAAGTGGTAGCGCGGGCGCGGCGATTGGAAGTCCACCGGGCCGTAGCCGCTCCAGTCCAGGCCGTTGTAGACGAACTCGGTGGAGCCATACCGCGCGGCGTGGTCGCGCGACAGGAACACCGTGTTGAGTGGCAGCGGCTTGGGCTTGCGCGCGTTGCCGTGCTCGGTCACCAGGTACGGCTTGGCCAGCTCGGTACGGGGGTTGAACTGGAAGTGCGTGATGTCCACGCCCTTCGGGATCTGCCCCTCCCACGGCTCGTCCGGGCGGATGGGCAGCACGTCGCCGAAGTCGCAGGTCGAACCCTCGGGCACCAGGTAGCTCACGCGGTGGCCCTGCTGGACGAGTGTCTTGCCCAGGTCCCAGATCACGCGCTCGGTTCCCCCGTAGCCGTAGACGGGGATGGGGGAGTTGTTGACCAGCAGGATGTGCATGAAGAATGCCTCTGTCTCAGTTGTCTATGGCTCTGTGCGAGGCCCGCAACGGTTGAAACCGGCACGGCCCAGTCCCGGGCAGCCGAGCAAGGGCCGCCCCGCAGCGAGGGCTGCGTCCCCCTGCCCGCATTGCACAGCAATGCGAGAGCGGGGGGATGCGGCGAAGCCGCTCAGGGGGGTGTCGCATCTAGAACGGCCGGCCGCAGCCGATGCGGGCACGCCGCTCGTGCAGGGCGGCCAGCAGCAGCGGGCACATGAAAAGATAGAACATGTTGCCGCTGTTGTGGGCCAGGAAGACCTGGGTGAGGCCGAAGCCGATGTACGACAGGGGCACCATCACTCCCACCAGGCACAGGGAAAGCGATTCCTTGTCCATCTTTCCCGCCCCATCGCGGATGCGCCGGGCCGTGGGCCAGAACATCGCCAGCGGAATGCCATAGAACGCCAGCAACAGCAGCACGCCGGGCAGCCCCCGCTTGGCGAAAAGATCCAGGATTTCGTTGTGCGCGTGGCCGAATTCGAGCACCACCGGGTGTGCCAGCCCGGCCGCCACGCGCCGCGCCTTCTCCTCGGCATAGCCCGCGCGGCCCCAGCCGGTCAAAGGCCGGTCCCAGCCCATCTCCCACGCCAGGCCCCAGTGCGCCAGCCGCTGCCCGACCGAGCTGCGGCCATCGCCGTGGTCCTTGTAGGTCTGCACTTCCTGGCGCGCCTCGTCCACCCGCTGCTCCACCGCGGGCACCTGCGACAACGCGGCCGCCGCCAGCGCCAGCGCGCACAGGCCCCAGTACATCCGGCGCTGCCCCGTGGTGCGCACCAGCAGCCACGCACTGACCGGCAGCAGCAGCACCAGCGCCAGCCATCCGCCCCGCGACTGCGACAGCACCGACCCCACCGCGCCCAGCACGATGGCCGCCGCCAGCAGCACCCGCTGCCACAGCACCCAGCGCTTCCACTGCACCACCAGCAACAGGCCGCTCATCACGGCCAGCAGCATGCTCAGGTTGCCGTACTGGATGGCGTTGGTGAAGCCATTGGCGCGGGGCAGCGCCTGCACGCAGATCTGGTAGATGGCCACCAGGCCGCTGCCCACCGCGCCCACCGCCACCCCCATCCACAGCCACGATGCGCGCGGCTCGAAGGTCATCAGGTAGAAGATGCAGGGCAGCGCCAGCAGGTACTTGACGGGGCGGTCCATGCTGCCCCAGCCCCAGGTGGCCCCCACGTCCAGCAGCCACAGCGCCGCCATGCAGGAAAACGCCGCCGTCAGCCACCAGGCCGCGCGCGGCGCGGGCCGGTTCCACCACACCGGCGCGCTGGCGAGCGCGGCCAGCAGCAGCACGACCGCCCCATAGGAATAGCCCGAGGGCAGCCACAGGGCCAGGCCCGGAACCATGAACGCGCCGAGGCTGGCGCAGCGCCCGAACCAGCGGTAGGCCTTCATCCGCGGATCACCCGGCCCGTGAGGCGGTCACGGTCGTACCGCAGCGCCGCATAGCGGAAGAACCCCTCCAGCGCCACGAAGAAGCAGTACAGGAAGCCCGCGCCCCCGCACAGGAAGCCCAGGCGGAACACGTACAGGCGCACGAACATGGAAGTGCCCGAAGCCAGCCCCCGCAGCACCCCCCCCCGCTGCCCGTTCTCGGCGCGCTTCGCGGCGCCGAGCATCACGTACTGCGTGAGCTTCTCCAGGCTGCCGCGCACCGTGGTGCGCGAGTAGTGCAGCAGGCGCGCCTTGATCAGGCGGCGCGGCACCTCGCCGCCACCGGGCAGCGCATGCAGCTGCGCCTGCTCGTGCACCACGCCCGTGTATTCCCGGACCATGCCGCGCACGAACAGCCGCTCGATCTGGGACTGCGAGCGAAAGTGCGTGAGCTCCTGCCCGAACGCCACCATGCGCCAGCGGATCTTCCACACGGCCTGCTCGCCCGAGCGCACGATGGCCTGCAGCTCCCGCGCGAAGGCCGGTGTCATCACTTCGTCAGCATCGAGGAAGAAGATGTAGTCGCCGCGCGCATGGGCGAGCAGGCGGTTGCGCTGCACGGCAAAGCCCTGCCAGTCCGGGTGGACATGGACTTCGGCGCCCAGGCCCCGCGCGATGGCCACGGTGTCGTCCGTGCTTCCACTGTCCACCACCAGCAGCTGGTCTGCAAAGGCGGCGCTCTTCAGGCAGGCTTCAATGCGGTGCGCCTCGTTGTGGGTCAGCACCGCCACGGTCAACGTGGGCGGCGGCGATGCGCCGCCGGCTGCAACTGGCATCAATCAATGACCGGCGTGCACGCGCTCGCCCGCCCTGAGGCGGTACACCGTTCCGCAGTAGGGGCACTTGGCCTCGCCCGTGCGGGCCACGTCCAGGTACACCTTGGGGTGGCTGTTCCAGATTTTCATGTCGGCCTTGGGGCTGGGGCAGAAAACCCCGCCCTGTGCGTTCAGGTCCTTGGCCAGGAGTTCAACGGTTGCTTGCGACATGTTCATCAGACCTTGGTGAGCCAGTGGGCGTAGTTGGAATTGCGGCCGTTGACGATGTCGAAGAAGGCACTCTGGATTTTTTCGGTGATCGGGCCCCGCGACCCCGCGCCGATCTCGATGCGGTCGAGTTCGCGGATGGGCGTCACCTCGGCGGCCGTGCCGGTGAAGAAGGCTTCGTCGGCGATGTAGACCTCGTCGCGCGTGATGCGTTTTTGCACGATCTCCAGGCCCAGGTCCTTGGCGATGTGGAACACGGTGTTGCGGGTGATGCCGTTCAGGGCGCCGGCCGACAGGTCGGGCGTGTAGATCACGCCGTTCTTGATCACGAAGATGTTCTCGCCCGCGCCCTCGGACACGAAGCCGGAGCTGTCGAGCAGCAGCGCCTCGTCGTAGCCATCGTCCAGCGCTTCCATGTTGGCCAGGATGGAGTTGGTGTAGTTGCTCACCGCCTTGGCCTGCGTCATGGTGATGTTGACGTGGTGGCGCGTGTAGCTGCTGGTCTTCACGCGAATGCCGCGCTTCATGCCCTCTTCGCCCAGGTAGGCGCCCCAGGCCCAGGCGGCCACCATCAGGTGGATCTGGTTGCCCTTGGGGGAGACGCCCAGCTTCTGCGAGCCGATCCAGGTCAGCGGGCGCAGGTAGCAGGATTCAAGCTTGTTCTCGCGCACCACGGCTTTCTGGGCCTCGTTCACTTCTTCCTTGCTGAAGGGAATCTTCATGCGCAGGATCTTGGCGCTGTTGAACAGGCGGTCGGTGTGCTCTTCCAGGCGGAAGATGGCCGTGCCGTTGGCGGTGTTGTAGGCGCGCACGCCTTCAAAGGCGCCGCAGCCGTAGTGCAGGGTGTGGGTCAGCACATGGATCTTGGCGTCGCGCCAATCGACCATCTGGCCGTCCATCCAGATCTTGCCGTCACGGTCGGCCATCGAGGGAACTACGGGGCTCATGGGTGTCCTTTTGTTGCTGTGGGTCGCAAACCGGGGATTTTACGGGGCGGCCGGGGGCTGGCCCGCCGGGGCGGCGGAACCGTCGCCTTCGGGCCGCCACAGCGTCCACTTCGCCAATTTGCCGTGGCGGAACTCGCACGTCACGTGCGACTGGGTGCCATCCGTCCAGCGGTACACCTCCGGCTCGGCCTGCGCCGGCGACAGCTGCTCGCCCAGGGACTGCGTCATGGCCACCACATGCATCAGGTTGACCCCCTCGCCGAGGCGGGCGTTGAGCATGACCGCGCTGCCCACATACCCGATGGGGCGGTTGGCGGCCTTCTTCATCACATTCATGAGCCGCGTGAAATGCAGCAGCGCCCACATGACCAGCCCGCCCATGACGGCGGCCACACCGGGCCATCCGTAGGCCATGAAACCAAAAACAACCAGCCCCACCACGCCCAGGGGCACCAGGATTTTGCGCAAATTCATGGGCGGTATTGTCATATGAGCGCCCGGGCCGCCGGCAAAGATCCCGAGGCCGGGGCGCCAAGCGGCCGGCAAGGCACCTCCAGACGCTGGCCGAGAAATTGTTTCGTTGTGTAAGCACTACATTAATGAAAGAACATCGCACGCGAAGGCGGGCCGGGCCCCCGCAAGTGTTTACGGCCGTGGCGGAAGCACGAAAAATGCGGACTCGTCCTTTCTGGAGATGGTCAATGAAATTGGATAACGTGCGCCTGTCGCCCAAGCTGTGGGGTTCTATCGTGGGGCTGCTGGGTGCCATGCTGCTGGTGTCGGTCTGGGCGCAGCACCAGGTGGCCCAGGTGATGGACCGGTCCATGGAGTCGATGGCATCGTTCGAGAACCGCATCACGCTCGCCGCGCAATGGAAGGGCGCCACCGAAACCACCGGCGAGCGGGTGCTGGCCAGCAATTCCACGCCCGATGCGGACCTGACGGCCCTGTTCGACGGCCGCGTGAAGGCCGGCGTGGCCGGCATCTCGGCCATCCAGGCCAAGGTGGTGGAACTGGCGACCAGCCCGGCGGACAAGGCCGCCCTCGAGCGCGTGGCCGCCGAGCGCACCCATGTGCTGGCCCTCAACAAGCAGGCGCGCGAAATCAAGCAGGGTGGCGACGGGGCCGCCTTCAAGTCGTTCATCGAATCCAAGTACCTGCCGTCCATCGGCCGCTATGTGGACAGCCTCGAGACCTTCGTGCAGTTGCAGCAGAGCCAGCGCGACGCGGCCCGGCAGGAGGCCCAGGCCGCCCGCAGCCGCGCCAACCTGCTGGCCTGGATCACCCAGGGGGCCGTGTTCGCGCTGGGCCTGGTGCTGTCGTTCCTGCTGGTGCGCTCCATCACGCGCCCGCTGAACCGGGCGGTGGACCTGTCCGATGCCATCGCCAGCGGCAACCTCACCGTGTCCGCGCAGGACGATCGCCAGGATGAGTTCGGCCACCTGCTGCGCTCTGTATCGCAGATGGCGGCCCGCCTGCGCGGCCTGGTTTCCGAGGTGCGCAGCGGCGTGGACTCCATGTCCAATGCCTCGGTGGAGATCGCCACGGGCAACCAGGACCTGTCGTCGCGCACCGAGCAGACGGCCGCCAACCTGGAAGAGACCGCCGCCAGCATGGAAGAGCTGACCGCCACCGTCACCCAGTCGGCGGACACCGCGCGCCAGGCCAACCAGCTGGCCACCACGGCCGCGCAGGCGGCCACGCGGGGCGGCGAGGTCGTGGCGCAGGTGGTCGAGAGCATGCAGCACATCACCAGCAGCTCGCGCAAGATCGCCGACATCATCGGCGTGATCGACGGCATCGCCTTCCAGACCAACATCCTCGCCCTCAACGCCGCCGTGGAAGCCGCCCGCGCGGGCGAACAGGGCCGGGGCTTCGCCGTGGTGGCCAGCGAGGTGCGGGGCCTGGCCCAGCGCTCCGCCTCCGCGGCCAAGGAGATCAAGGAGCTGATCAGCGCCTCGGTCGACACCGTGGAGACCGGCTCGGGCCAGGTCGCGCAGGCGGGCCAGTCGATGGACGAGATCGTGGCCAGCGTGCGCCGGGTGTCCGACCTCATCGGCGAGATCACCGCATCCTCCAGCGAACAGCGCGACGGCATCGGCCAGGTCAACCAGGCCGTGAGCAACCTGGACCAGATGACGCAGCAGAACGCCGCCCTGGTGGAGGAATCGGCGGCCGCCGCGGCCTCGCTGCGCGACCAGGCGCAGCGCCTGGCCGAGGTCGTGTCCGTCTTCAACGTGGGCCACCAGCCCGCCAGCACCACGCCCAGCCCTGCCCGCGCGCCGGCCCCGGCGCCCAGGCCGCGGGCGGCGGGCAGCGCGCTCAAAGCCGCCCCCGCCAAGGCCGCCCCGCCCCTTGCCAGGCCGCTGCAGGCCCCCGCGGCGCGCCCAGCACCGCCTCCCGCACCCGCGGCCCCGGCGGGCCAGAAGGCGTCGGATGACGACTGGGAGTCTTTCTGACGTGCCGGTGCGGCACGGGCCGCCACCATCGGCTGCTCTAATTGCGCACTTCTGCATCCAGCCCCCCACCGCTTTCCATGCGCAACCCTCCCCTTTTGCTGGCGGCCCTCGCCGCCATGCTGGCCGCCTCCACGGCCAGCGGCCAGAACCTGTTCAAGTGCACGGACGACAAGGGGCACACCACCTTCTCCGACCGGGCCTGCGCCCAGGCGCCACGCCCGGCCGCGCCGCCCAGCCCACGGCCGTCCCCCGCCACGGCACCCGTGGCCAAGGTCAAGGCCAGCGCGCCCTCCGCGCCACCGGCCGCGCCCGCCGCCAGCAGCCCCAAGGCCGAGAACATCACCAGGCTGACCCCGGCCGTGGTGGAGGGTGTGCTGCGGCGAGCCGTGGAGCTCGGCGACCGGTCGGACTACCGTGCCCAGTGCGCGCTGGCCGCGCCCGACCTGAGTTTCAAGCTCACCGACCACAGCAGCAGCCCCGCGAGCGTGTACTCCGGCGGACGCGCGGAGATCTGTGCGCTGCAGCAGCAGTCCGCGCAGGCCATGCAGGCCAGCGGTCTGCGCTCCGCAAGCCGGCTGGGCAAGCTGGACATCCGCGTCAATGCCGATGGCACCCAGGCCACGGCGCGGTCTGAATCGGCGGCGGCCATTTCCGCCCAGGGCCAGCATGTGCTGACCATGCAATGCACGCGCGAGGAGGTGCTGGGCCTGTACAGCGGCAGCGTGCTGTACCAGCGCGTCACCGCCGTCTGCAGGCCCTCCTAGCCCATCTCCCGCACCACGTTCATCGCCTCCTCCACGCGCTCCACGGCGTGGATGGTCAGGCCCTCGATGGGCTTCTTGGGCGCGTTGGCCTTGGGCACCACGGCCACGCTGAAACCCAGCTTGGCAGCCTCCTTGAGGCGCTCCTGGCCGCGCGGCGCGGGCCGCACCTCGCCCGCCAGGCCCACTTCGCCAAAGGCCAGGAAGCCGCGCGGCAGCGCCTTGCCGCGCAGGCTGGAGGTGATGGCCAGCATCACCGCCAGGTCGGCCGCCGGCTCGCTGATGCGCACGCCGCCCACCGCGTTCACGAACACGTCCTGGTCCATGCAGGCCACGCCCGCGTGGCGGTGCAGCACGGCCAGCAGCATGGCCAGGCGGTCCTTGTCCAGGCCCACGGACAGGCGCCGGGGGCTGGGGCCACCGCTGTCCACAAGCGCCTGGATCTCCACCAGCAGCGGGCGCGTGCCTTCGAGCGTGACCATCACGCAGCTGCCCGGCACGGGCTCGCTGTGCTGGCTCAAAAAGATGGCGCTCGGGTTGCTCACGCCCTTGAGGCCTTTTTCCGTCATGGCGAACACGCCGATCTCGTTGACCGCGCCAAAGCGGTTCTTGATGGCGCGCACCAGGCGAAACTGGCTGTGCGTGTCACCCTCGAAGTACAGCACCGTGTCCACCATGTGCTCCAGCACGCGCGGCCCGGCCAGGGCGCCTTCCTTCGTCACATGCCCCACCAGCACGATGGCCACGCCGGTGGACTTGGCACAGCGCGTGAGGTGCGCCGCGCATTCGCGCACCTGGGCCACGGAGCCGGGCGCGGACGTGAGCTGGTCGGAATACACCGTCTGGATGGAATCGATCACGGCCACCGCGGGCTGCATGGACTCGATGGTCGCCAGAATCTTCTCGAGCTGGATCTCGGCCAGCACGTTCACCTGGCTGTGGTCCAGCCCCAGGCGGCGCGAGCGCAGCGCCACCTGGGCGCCGCTTTCCTCGCCCGTCACATACAAGGTGGGCAGGCCCACGCGCTGCAGGGCATCGAGCGCCTGCAGCAGCAGGGTGGACTTGCCGATGCCCGGGTCGCCGCCGATGAGCACCACGCCGCCTTCGACAATGCCGCCGCCCAGCACCCGGTCCAGCTCATCGATGCCGCTCGGTGTGCGCTCCACATCGCTGGCCTCGATGGCCGACAAGGGCATCACCGCCTGCGCCTGGGCCAGGCCTGCAAACTGCGACCCGCTGTAGCGGTTCTTGCCCGGCCCCGCGTCGGCCACCTGCTCGATCAGCGTGTTCCAGGCACCGCAGGCCGGGCATTTGCCCAGCCAGCGCGGGCTGGTGCCGCCGCATTCGGTGCAGGTGAACGTGGTTTTTTCTTTGGCCATGGCGATGTAGAGGGAAAGCCCCCGGGGTGGGGCAGCCGACTATAGCGGCCATGCCCCCACGTGCTGGCAACAGCCCGTACGATGGAGGGCTTGGCACCCCGCCGCAGGAAGCTCACATTGCAGACACCCGTCAACCCCTTCAAACAGGCCATGGCCCAGGGCCAGTCGCAGATCGGCCTGTGGCTTGCGCTGGCCGACGCCTACAGCGCGGAAATCATCGCCGGCACCGGCTACGACTGGCTGCTGGTCGATGGCGAACATGCGCCCAACGACGTGCGCTCCATCCTGCACCAGCTGCAGGCCATCGCCAGCGCCGGCAGCGCCCTCGCCCCCGGCGCGCGGGCGCCCCACCCCATTGCGCGGGTTCCCGTGGGCGACACCGCGCTCATCAAGCAGTACCTGGACATCGGCGCGCAAACCCTGCTGGTGCCCATGGTGGACACCGCCGAGCAGGCACGGCAGCTGGTGCGCGCCACGCGCTATGCGCCCGAGGGTGTGCGCGGCATGGGCAGCGCGCTGGCCCGTTCGTCGCGCTGGCAGGCCTACCCCCGGTATGTGCACGAGGCCAACCAGCAGGTGTGCCTGCTGGTGCAGGCCGAAACGGTGGAAGCCATGGCCAACCTGGATGCGATTGCCGCCACGCCCGGCGTGGACGGCGTGTTCATCGGCCCGGCCGACCTGTCGGCTTCCATGGGGCACCCCGGCAACCCGGGACATCCTGACGTACAGGCCGCCATCCACGATGGCATCACCCGCATCCTGCGCGCGGGCAAGGCGCCGGGCATTCTGGCCACCACCGAGTCGCAGGCGCGCCAGTGGCTGGCGGCGGGCGCCCTGTTCGTGGCCGTGGGCGTGGACACCATGCTGCTGGCCAGCGCCGCGCAGGATCTGCTGGCCCGCTTTCGCACCGATGCCGTGGGCACCCCCCAGCGCCCGGCGGGCTACTGAGGCCCCGCAGCAGTCGCGCGCCCCGAATCCCTCACCACCACAAACAACAACCCTGGAAGACAAAGGCTCTACAACCATGAAAGCATGTATCTACGGCGCGGGCGCCATCGGCGGCTGGCTGGGCGTGGCCCTCGCGCAGGCGGGCCACCCGGTCAGCATGGTGGCGCGCGGCGACACGCTGCGCGCCCTGCAGGCCGAGGGGCTGCGAATGCGGCGCGCCGACGGCACGCTGGCGCAGGTGGCCGTCACCGCGCACGACGACCCGGCGGCACTGGGCGTGCAGGACCTGGTGGTGGTCGCAGTCAAGGCGCCGGGCCTGCCCGAGGTGGCGCGCGCCATGGCCCCGCTGATCGGGCCCGAAACCACCGTGCTCACGGCCATGAACGGCGTGCCGTGGTGGTTCCTCGACGGTTTTGGCGGCGCGGCGCAGGGCCATGCCCTGCAGTCGGTGGATGCAGGCGGCGTGATTGCCAAAGCCATCCCGGCGCGCAGCGTGGTGGGCAGCGTGGTGCACACCAGCTGCTCGCTGGAATCGCCCGGTTTTGTGCGCCAGCACTTTGGCAACCGCCTCATCGTGGGCGAGCCCGACGGCCGCCGCAGCGAGCGGCTGCAGGCGCTGGCCGACACGCTGCAGCGCGGCGGCATCGATGTGGAGGTGACCGGCTGCATCCAGAAGGACATCTGGTTCAAGCTCTGGGGCAACCTCACCATGAACCCGATCAGCGCGCTGACCGGCGCCACCACCGACCGCATCCTGGACGACGACCTGGTGCGCGGTTTTGTCAGCGCCGTGATGCTGGAAGCCAAGGCCATTGGCGAGAAACTGGGCCTGCCCATCGACCAGCAGCCCGAGGACCGCCACGCCGTCACGCGCAAGCTGGGCGCGTTCAAGACCTCGATGCTGCAGGACGTGGAGGCCGGCAAGCCCATGGAGATCGACGCCCTGGTGGGCGCGGTGCGTGAACTGGGGCAGATCACCCACACACCCACGCCCCACACCGATGCGCTGCTGGGCCTGACCCGCCTGATGGCACGCACACGAGGCCTGTACTGAAATATTTCAAGAAAATTGGCCGTCAGCGCTTACCTATCAAGCGCCAATAGCTATCTATTTTATAGCACATCAACCATGACCACTCTCACGCTCTACTACACCCCCGGCACCTGCGCGCAGGCCGTTCGCATCGCTTTGGAAGAGGCCGACGCCCCGTACCAACTGGTGCGCGTGGACTTCGCCGCGGGCCAGCAGCGCACGCCCGAATACCTTGCCGTGAACCCCAAGGGCCGCGTGCCCGCGCTGGCCACGCCACACGGTACCCTGACCGAAACACCCGCCCTGCTGGCGTATGTGGCGCAGAGTTTCCCCGAGGCGCGCCTGGCCCCCACCGATGCCCACGGCTTTGCGCGTCTGCAGGAGTTCCACAGCTACCTGGCCTCCACGGTGCACATCGCCCATGCGCACCGCCCCCGCGCCAGCCGCTGGGCCGACGAGCCCGAAGCGATTGCCGCCATGCAGCGCAAGGTGCCGCAGAACATGACCGACTGCTTCAACCTCATCGAAAGCCACTACCTGCCCGCTGCGGAACACGGCCCCTGGGTGATGGGCGCGCAGTACACCGTGGCCGATGGTTATCTCTTCACCATCGCCAGCTGGCTGGCCAGCGATGGCGTGGACATTGCGCTCTTTCCCAAGGTGCACGCCCACACCCAGCGCATGCTGCAACGCCCCGCCGTGCAGCGCGCCCTGGCCTGAAGCCCGCGGCGAGCAGCGGCAGGAAAAAAAAGCCCCGGGCTCTGGCAGCACCGGGGCTTGTTTTTTGCGGGGCGCAGGTGATCAATTCACCTTGAGATAACGCCAGTCGATCCGGTTGTCGGCACGGTGGATGATGTCCACCTTCTTCGTCGCCGCCCACGGGATCACCTGGTTGTACAGCGGGATGTGCGACACCAGCTCATGCTCCTTGATCAGCGCCTGCTCGATCAGGCCGTTGCGCGTGGTGGCATCGGACTCCTTCTTCACGCGCTCCACCAGGGCATCGAGCTGCGGGTCGGAGAAGCGGCCCAGGTTGAAGTTGCCGTCGCCGCCCGCGCCAGGCGAGCGCACCAGCGACTGCAGGCTGTAGAACGCGTCGAACGTGGGTACGCCCCAGCCCAGCAGGTAGATGCTGGCCTCGTTGCGCTGGATCATCGGGAAGTAGGTGGCAAACGGCAGCGAACGCAGCTTGGCCTTCACACCCACCTTGGCCCAATGTGACGTGATGGCCTGGCACAGCTGCTCGTCGTTGATGTAGCGGCCAGCGCTGCAGGCAAAGTCCACCTCGAAGCCGTTGGGGTAGCCCGCGTCGGCCAGCAGCTTCTGCGCGGCCTTGGGGTCGTAGGGGTAGCGCACGTCGGCCTTCCTGGTCCAGCCGTTCACCTGGTTGGCGATCAGCGTGCCCGTGGGCTGGGCCAGGCCGCGCAGCACCACGCGCTGGATGGACTGGATATCGATGGCCTGGTACAGCGCCTTGCGCACGCGCAGGTCCTTCAGCGGGTTCTTGCCCTTCACGTCCGAGCCGGGCAGCTCGTCGCGGAACTGGTCCAGGCCCAGGAAGATGGTGCGGTACTCCGGCCCTTCGAGCACCTGCAGGTTGGGCGTCTGCTTGATGCGCGCCAGGTCCTGCAGGCTGGGGTCGATCACGAAATCAATCTCGCCCGACAGCAGCGCGGCCGTGCGCGTGGCGTCGGCCTTGATGGGGGTGTAGACGATCTCGGTCAGGTTGGTGGGGTACTTGCCCTTGCCCCACCAGTGCGGGTTGGGCTCCAGCACCACGCGCTGGTCGGGCGTCCACTGCTTGAGCTGGTAGGGGCCGGTACCCAGCGCATTGCGGTGGGCGTACGTCTCGTCCTTGGTCTTGATGTCCTTGGGCTCGACCGACTTGTTCTTTTCGGCCCAGGCCTTGCTCAGAATGCGCAGCTCGGTGAGCTGGTTCACCAGCACCGGGTTGGGCAGGTCGGAGTGGATGTCGATGGTGTAGGCGTCGATCTTCTCGACCCGGTCAATGCCCTGCGTGTATACGGCAAAGTTGGAGCTTTTCGCCTTGGCCCGTTCCAGCGAGAACTTGGCATCGTCGGCCGTGAACTCGCTGCCGTCGCTGAACTTCACGCCCTTGCGCAAGGTCAGGCGCAACTGGGTGGGCTTGATGAGCTTCCACTCGGTGGCCAGCGAAGGCTCGGGCTTGAAGGTCTTGCTGTTGTATTCGACCAGCGTGTCGTACACCGCGCCGTGCATGGTGTTGTTCACGCCCACGTTCTGGGCGTGGATGTCCCAGGTGGAAATGTCCACCGACCGGGACCAGCGGAAGGTCTTGGCCTGTGCCGCCATCGGCAGGGCAGTGGCCAGGGCGGCCGCGAGCAAAAGGGTCTTGAAACGCATGGGGAAAACACTCCAGATCAGTCAATAGACCGACTATGGAGCAAGCCCGCGTTTTACCCAACGAACTTATCTTTCTTAGCTTAGACCCATCGCCACCGCCAGAACCATCATGGTGGCCGCCGTCACCCCGTCCAGCACCCGCCAGGCCCCGGGCGACGCGAACACGGGCGCCAGCCAGCGCGAACCGAAGCCCAGGCTCAGGAACCACAGGGCGCTGGCCAGCGAGCCCCCGGCCGCAAACGTGGCGCGGCCCCACACCGGGTAGGGGCTGGCCATGGTGCCCAGCAGCACCACGGTGTCCAGGTACACATGCGGGTTCAGCCAGGTCAGCGCCACCACGGTGAGCAGCGTGGCGCGCAGGCTCGCACCCGGCCCGTTGGCCGACACCAGCAGATGGGCCGGCTTGAAGGCCCGGCTGGCGGCTTGCACCGCGTACGCGGCCAGAAAAATCGCCCCCGCCCAGCGCATGAACTGCGCCCACTCCGGCCGGGCCAGGAGCACGCCGCCCATGCCCCACACCCCCGCCTGCAGCAGCGCCGCGTCGGACAGGGCGCACACCAGCACCACCGGCAGCACATGCTCGCGCCGCAGGCCCTGGCGCAGCACGAAGGCGTTTTGCGCGCCGATGGCCATGATCAGGATGGCCGTCGACGTGAATCCGTGAAGAAAGGCAGTGGTGCTCATGGGCGCGGATTGTGGGCCGCGTGCCATGGTCACGCCAGCTATACTTTTTAACGATCCGTCAGAATGGCTAACTATCCATGCGCCTCGACTCCGCCCAGCTCAACGCCTTTGCCACCGTGATCGACGAGGGCAGCTTCGAGCGCGCCGCCGCTGTGCTGCATGTCACGCGCTCGGCGGTGTCGCAGCGCGTGAAGCTGCTGGAGGAACGCGTGGGCCAGGTGCTGGTGCGCCGCGCCACACCCTGCGCGCCCACCGAGGCCGGTCAGGCCCTGTACCGGCACGCCCGCGAAGTGGCGCTGAGCGAGGCCGACGCGCTGGCCACGCTCGGCGGCGGGCAGCACGCGTCCACGCGCCTGGCCATCGGCGTCAATGCCGACTCGCTGGCCACCTGGTTTCCCCATGCCATGGCGCAGGCCGCGGAGGGCCAAAGCATCACCTTCGACATCCATGTTGAAGACCAGGACCATTCGGCCAACCTGCTGCGCGAAGGCCGCGTGATGGCCGCCGTGACGGCCGACCCCCAACCCGTGCAGGGCTGCAAGGTGCTGCCGCTGGGCACGCTGCGGTACCGCGCGCTGGCGAGCCCCGCCTTCCTGCAGCGCCACTTTGCCCAGGGGGTGAACGCCGCCACCCTGGCACAGACGCCCATGCTGGTGTTCAACCGCAAGGATGCGCTGCAGGCGCGTTTCGTGGGGCGCATCACGCGCCGCAAACTCGCGCCGCCCGTGCACTGGCTGCCCGAGGCGAACGCGTTTGTCATGGCCTCCCGGGCTGGCCTGGGCTGGGGCATGACCCCGGACCCGATGGTGCAGCACGACCTGAAGGCCGGCACGCTGGTCGAGCTGATTCCGGGCAAGCCCGTCGATGTTCCGCTGTACTGGCAGTACTGGCGCCTGAACGTGCAGGCGCTGCACCGCATGACCGAAGCGGTGCAGCAAGCGGCGGCGCTTACGCTGCTGCGCTGACCAGGTCTTCGTGGTGGTCCGCAGCGCCGCGCTTCCAATAGGCGGAGATGCGCATGCGCTTGGCGTCCACGCCCGGCTTGGCCAGCACGGCACGGCGCACGGCGGCCATGTCGCCGTGTTCGCCGGCGGCCCACACAAACCCCGCGCCGGTGGGCAGCGCCAGATCTTCCACCGCCGCGGGCAGCGCGTCTACCCATTGCAGATCGAGCCGCGCCGCGCTGGCCAGGACCCGCTGGTCGGCAGGATTGCTCACCTGGATGCGCACGGTGGCCTGGGTGTGCGCGGGCAGCTCGGCCAGGCGGCGGGCGATGGCGGGCAAGGCGGTTTCGTCGCCCAGCAGCCAATGCCAGTCAAAACCGGTCGGCACCACCATGCTGCCGCGCGGCCCGGCAATGCCCACCCACTGGCCCACGGCGGCGCTCGCGGCCCAGTCGGTGGCGGGGCCTGCGTCGTGCAAGGCCACCTCGATGTCCAGCTCGCCCGCAGCGGCGTCATGGCGCGCGGGGGTGTAGTCGCGCAGCACGGGGCGTGGGTCGGGGAAGACGGGGCGGCCGTCCTGCATCGACGGCAGCGACGGGCGCTCCTGGCCTGGCTGGGGCAGGATGAGCTTGAGGTGGTCGTCAAACCCCGCACTCACAAACCCGGCCAGTTCGGGCCCGGCCAGGGTGAGCCGCACGAAACCGGGGCTGACGGCGGTGCGCCGCACCACCTGGAGGTGGCGGGCTTGCAAGGGGTGGCGGACGCGTTCGATGGCAAGGTGCGCAGCGTCGGCGCGGGGTGTGGCGGTAGGCAGGGGTGCGTTCATGACTTAAAATGTTGATTTAATCAACCAATGATCTGCGCATTGGTTGATTTTGTCAACCACAAATCGCCATGACCACCCACGCGCCCGCCGATGTCTTTGAAGCCATGCACGACCTGCTGCATGTCTACCGGGCCCACATGGTGCGCGCCATGGCCGCCATCCACCCCGACCTGACGCACAACGAAGTGCGGGCGCTGATGTTCGTGGGCCGCCACCCCGGCACCACGCAGCGCGAACTGGTGGCCCACAGCGGCGCCGACAAGGCACAGGTGGCCCGCATGGTGGGGATGCTGCAGGACAAGGGCTGGCTGGAGAGCGCACCGAATGCCGAGGACAAACGCAGCCGCTGCCTGCGCCTGAGCGCCCAGGGTGCGGCCCTGCACCAGGCGCTGCGCGACGCCCGCCGGGGGCTGGCTGCGTCCCTGCTCAAAGGGTGCGACGACGCCACGCAGGCCCAGCTGCTCGCCCTGCTGGCGCAGGTGCGCAGCAACCTGGACGCCATCGAGACCGGCTGCGAAGGTGGCCGGGACTGCCGCCGCTGAGGCCGGGAGAGGGAACGCGGGGCCAGCCTGACCCAGGCCGGGAGGCGCCAGGACATGAAAAGAACCGGCCCCTACCGCTTGATAAGTCTATATTTCAAGCTACTAATTTAGTAGCATTCTGCCTTTTGCATCACTGCCCCTGGATCACGCGCACGGCCTGGGGCAACGACTGCACGCCGGGCAGGAAATGGTCGATGGTGGCACCCAGCACCACGGCGCAGACCAGCGCTCCCAGCAGCGGCTTCCAGGTCAGGCGCACGGCGGCCGTGAGCCAGCCCTCGCGCTCCACGCCCACGGCGGCCCGCGCAGTGGCCACCGAGAAGGCGATCTCCACCGCCACGGTCAGCAGCACATCCCAGCCAAAGAACAGCATGGCCAGCGAGCCCGCGCCAAAAATGATCGCCGCGCCGATGAGGAAGATCGCCACCACGGGCACGACCACCACGGCGCCTTCGTCGGCGCTGCCCAAGGCGTCGGCGGCGCCACTGGCCAGGTCGCCCAGCGCACTGGAATCGCTGCCGGAGCCCCCGCTGGACAGGCCCTGCGTCCATGCGCCACCAAAATCGCCCGACGCTCCGCCACCGCCAAAATCACCGCCGCCCGTGCGCGGCAGCGGCACCTGGCCACCGCCACCGCCCGACGGCCCGTTGCCGGGCCAGGACACGTCGGGCACATCCAGGCCGCTGCCATCGCCACCCGTGTCGCGGTCCTGCCGCACCAGCCGCGCCGCCCAGGCCCGCAGCACCAGCAGGTACCCCAGGTAGCCGACCGAGAGGGTGACGAAATACCGCAGCGCCAGCGACTCCACGCCCACCAGCATCTGCACGTGGGAGGTGCACCACATCAGCAGCAGCGTGAAGCTGCCGATCAGCAGGCCATGCCAGCGCAGGCTGTAGCGCTGCTGCAGGGTGCGTGCCACCGTGCCGTGGTGGGGCATGCGCACGGAGCGCCAGGTGGAGGTTTTCTTCTTGCTGTTGCTGTGGCGGTCGCTGCGGGAAGTGGCCATGGAGGAAACACCTGCGGTGGAAAGAGGGGGGCGGCCGGCGGTGTTGCGTGCCAGCGCCGCGCCATTTCACACCACTTTGGCCCGGCGGTGCAGCCCCGCGCCCCGCCGTGCGTGAACTTGTCGACGGTTCGGATCAGCCGATGCCATCCACCGACACGGGCACGCGCTGGGCCAGTGCCGTCAGCAGCTCCCAGCTGACGGTGCCCGCGGCGGCGGCCACCTCGTCCACGCGCAGCACCGTGCCGTTGCCAGCCTGGCCCCACAGCGTGACCTCGGAGCCGAACCCCGCGGCCACGCCCGCCTGCTGCAGCGGCGTGAGGTCCACCGTCACCATGTCCATGCTCACCCGCCCCACCAGCCGCGTGCGCACGCCGTTGACCAGCACCGGGGTGCCGGTATCGCAGTGGCGCGGGTAGCCGTCGGCATAGCCGCAGGCCGCCACGCCGATCAAGAGCGGCCCCTCGGCAGTGAAGCGCGAGCCATAGCCCACGGTGTCGCCCGCCTGCAGCTGCTGCGTGGCGATGAGGCGGGTGGCGAGGGTCATCGTGGGGCGCATGCCCCAATGGCTGGCGTCATGCTCGGGGTAGTCGGGCGCGCTGCCATACAGCGCGATGCCGGCGCGCACCCAGTCGGCGCGCACGCGCGCGTCCGCCGCGTGGCGCAGGGTGGCGGCACTGTTGCTCAGCGTGCGCTCGCCCGGCAGGTCCTGGGCGGCGGTGTTGAACACGGCCAGCTGGTGCGCCACGCCCCGGGGGCCATCGGCGTCGCTGAAGTGGGTCATGAACGAGATCTCGTCCACCTGCGGCAGCGCGTTGAGCCGCGCCCAGGCCGCGCGAAAGCGCTGCGGCGCGAAGCCCAGCCGGTTCATGCCCGAGTTCATCTTGAGGAACACGCGGTGCGGCACCTGCGTCTTGTGGGCGGCCAGCATGTCGATCTGCTCGTCGCAATGCACCGCGTGCCACAGGCCCAGGCGCGAGCACAGCTCCAGGTCGCGCGGCTCGAACACGCCTTCGAGCAGCAGGATGGGCCCGCGCCAGCCCAGATGCCGCACGCGTTCGGCCTCGGCCAGGTCCAGCAGCGCGAAGCCGTCGGCGCCGCGCAGGCCTTCGTACGCGCGTTCGATGCCGTGCCCGTAGGCATTGGCCTTGACCACGGCCCAGACCTTGGCATCGGGCGCCGCCTGTCGGACACGCTCCAGGTTGTGGTGCAGGGCTGCGGTGTGGATGGTGGCGGCGATGGGACGGGGCATGGAAAGGACCAGGTGGGGCAAGGGATTTACCGGGGAATACGCGCAGGATTCTGGCACCGTGGCCGTTTATCCGCGTGATATAACCGTCCGTCACTTGCCAGGGTCCCCACATTTAACAGGGCATCAGCCGAACTGATGCAGCCACCAGCCATTCGATGAAGCGCGGTTTCTACACCATCATGTCGGCGCAGTTTTTCAGCTCGCTGGCCGACAATGCACTTTTCGTGGCCGCCGTGGAGCTTTTGCGCACAGAAGGCGCTCCCGAGTGGCAGCGCGCCGCCCTGGTGCCCATGTTCGCGCTGTTCTATGTGGTGCTGGCGCCCTTCGTCGGTGCCTTTGCCGACGCCCTGCCCAAGGGCAAGGTCATGTTCGTCAGCAACGCCATCAAGGTGGTGGGCTGCCTGATGATGCTGTTCGGTTCGCACCCGCTCATCGCCTATGCGGTGGTGGGTCTGGGCGCCGCGGCCTACTCGCCCGCCAAATACGGCATCCTCACCGAGCTGTTGCCAGCCTCTCAACTGGTCAAGGCCAATGGCTGGATCGAAGGGCTCACCATCGCGTCCATCATCCTTGGCGTGCTGTTCGGCGGGCAGCTCGTGGGGCAGCACCTGTCGGGCATGCTGCTGGGCTTCGACCTGCCGATGATCGACACGGGTGTGGACACCCCCGCCGAGTCCGCCATCGCCGCGCTGATCGCGGTGTATGCGCTGGCGGCCTGGTTCAACACCCGCATCCCGCACACCGGCGTGGAAATGCGCCCCCTGCGCGCCGACCCCGCGCGCAGCGTGTTCTCCAACGCGCTGGCCCTGCTGCCGGACTTCTGGGCCTGCAACGGCCGCCTGTGGCGCGACAAGCTCGGCCAGATCTCGCTGGCCACCACCACCCTGTTCTGGGGTGCGGGCGGCAACCTCAAGTTCATCGTGCTGGCCTGGGCCGCCGTGGCGCTGGGCTACAACACCACGCAGGCCTCGGCACTCACCGGGGTGGTGGCCATCGGCACCGCCGTGGGCGCGGTGGTGGCCTCGATGCGCATGCGCCTGGACATGGCCACCCGGGTGATCCCGCTGGGCATCGCCATGGGGCTGCTGCTGATCCTGATGGTGTTCATCAGCAACATCTGGCTCGCGATCCCCTTCCTCATCCTGCTGGGCGGCCTGGGCGGCTACCTGGTGGTGCCCATGAACGCGCTGCTGCAGCACCGGGGCCACAACCTCATGGGCGCGGGCCGCTCGATCGCCGTGCAGAACTTCAACGAGCAGGCCTGCATCCTGGGCCTGGGCGCGTTCTACAGCCTGTCGCTCAAGCTGGGCCTGTCGGTGTTTGGTGCGATCATCACCTTCGGCCTCGTGGTGGCGGCCATCATGTGGATCATCCGCCGCTGGCACCAGCGCAACTGCATCAACCACCGCGACGAAGTGAACCACCTGCTGCACATTGCGCGGCACGATACGCATCATTGAGTTGCCCCCCTGAGCGGCTGCGCCGCTTCCCCCGGATGGGGACGCACCCAGTGGCCTGGCAGAGCCAGTTCCACGGGTGCACTGGCGGGGAAGCGTGCCAGTTTTTGGCGCCGCCTCACTTGCGCAAATTGCTACATAATCGATAGCTATTGACGCTTATCTATCAAGCGCTATAGCCTATTTTTATTCTCGATGCAATCTCCCCTGCCCTTTGCCGCCCTGCTGTTCAACGCCTTCGTCTGGGGCCTGGCGTGGTGGCCGTTCCAGCACATGCACCAGGCGGGGCTGCATCCGCTGTGGGCCACGGCCTGCATGTACGCCGTGGTGCTGCTCGCGCTCATGGCCTGGCGCCCGGGCATTCTGCGGCAGGTGCGCGAACATCCGCAGTTGTGGCTGCTGGCGCTGGCCTCGGGGCTGAACAACGTGGCCTTCAACTGGGCCGTGACCATCGGCGACGTGGTGCGCGTGATCCTGCTGTTCTATCTCATGCCTGCCTGGGCCGTGCTGCTGGCCTGGCGGGTCCTGGGCGAACGCCCCACGCCCGCCGCGCTGCTGCGCCTGGCCCTGGCCTTCGCCGGCGTGGTGCTGGTGCTGCTGCCCGAGGGCGCGCCCGCCGCCCGGCTGCTGCAGAACCTCAGCCTGGCCGACGCGCTGGCCCTGCTGGGCGGTTTCATGTTCGCGCTCACCAACGTCACCCTGCGCCGCCTGCACGCCGTGCCCGGGCCGGCGCGCATGGCCACCATGTTCGGCGGCTGCATGCTCATGGCGCTGGCCGTGGCTGGCCTCGGGCTGCAGGTGGGCGTGGTCGAGCCCTTCCCCGCCCCCAACAGCACCTGGGTCGTCACCGGCCTGCTGCTGGCCGGCGTGCTGATGCTGGGCAACTGGGCGCTGCAGTTCGGCGCCGCGCGCCTGGCGGCCGGCACCACGGCGCTGGTGATGCTGTCGGAGGTGATGTTCGCCAGCGTGTCTTCCGCGCTGCTGGGCGCCTCGGCCTTGAACACGCGCACCGTGCTGGGCGGGGCGATGATCCTGCTGGCGTCCCTGCTCGCCGCGCTGCAGTTCCGCAGGGCGGGCCCCAGCACCCCCTGAACCGCCGGGGCGAAAAGCGGAAAAGGGGCGCAACCCCTACCATGCACAGTCTTCCACCTTCAGGAGCATGCGCCATGCCCGACAGCATCTACGACTTTGAAGCCCAGCAGATGAACGGCCAGACCGTGCCCTTGTCGCAATACAAGGACAAAGTGCTGCTCATCGTGAACACCGCCAGCGCCTGCGGCTTCACGCCCCAGTTCGGGGGCCTGGAAGAGCTGCACAAGCAGTACGGCGGCCAGGGCCTGGTGGTGCTGGGCTTTCCCTGCAACCAGTTCGGCAGCCAGGACCCGGGCAGCAACGACGAGATCGCGAGCTTCTGCCAGCTCAACTACGGCGTGAGCTTTCCGATGATGGCCAAGATCGATGTGAACGGTGCCAACGCGTCGCCCCTGTACCAGTGGCTCGCCGCTGAAGCGCCCGGCCTGCTGGGCAGCAAGGCGATCAAATGGAATTTCACCAAGTTCCTGGTTGGCAAGGACGGCCGCGTGATCCGCCGCTATGCGCCGCAGGACGCGCCCAAGAAGCTGGCGGGCGACATCGAGGCGGCCCTCGCGGCCTGAGGCCGCGCTCAGCCTGCTGCCGCTGCCGCCGCAGGCGCCCAGCGGCACAGCACCCGCTCGCGGCCCGTGGCCGGATGGGTATCGACCGGCCCCTCCACCAGGCCATGGCGCGCATAGAAGCGGCGCGCGCCGTGGTTGCCCGTGGCCACGTGCAGGGTCCAGCCGCCCGGGCACAGGCGGATCACCTGCTGCAGCATTTCGGCCCCCACGCCCCGGCCCTGGTATGCGGGGTCCACGAACAGCTGGTGCAGATGCGCGCCGCCCACGTCCAGCACCAGGAACGCCGTGACCTCCGGCCCCACCGCACGCACCAGCACCGCACACGGCGGACCGAATTCCGCGCGCACCCGCGCCTCCCAGTGGCCGGGCGGAGCCACGGGCCTCACCGAGGGGTTGGCGGAACGCCAGGCCCTGCGCCACACGCGGGCCAGGCCGGCGTGGCTGTCGGCATCGGTCGCCGGCCGGATCACGGGCTGGACGCCAGGGGCATGGGAGCGGGGCTGCATGCTGGCATTGTCTTCGGAACGCGCCCGCGCCCGCCCGGCAACCCGAACAGCGGCCGCAGCCACGCCACACGCCGCACCACCGTCCCGGCCACCAGGACCCGCGGCTCCACCACCGGCCCCAGTCGCGCGGGCGCCAGCGCCCCGCAGCCTCCTTCATGCACCACGGCGTGCCCGGGTGCCACGAGGGCGGCGCCCAGGTACCGCGCATTGCCGGCCTGGTCGGCCGCCAGGGAGGCCGTGGCGCCGGTGGGCACGACGGGTTCGCGGCCGCCATGCGCCCCAGGCGCGGCAGCGGATCTTGCGCGACGGCGACGGCGACGGCGCCGGCCCGGATTATCCTGGGGGCCCGGAATCCTTGATCGAGCGTCCCGAAACCGCATGCAAATCCCGGTGCGTAGCAATTCGTTGCACTATGGTGCCAGGACCGCCGCACCCCAGGCCCGCGGCCCTGGCGCCCCATGCGAGGGCCGTCTTCCAGGCCGGGCATCTGTAGCTCAAAGTCCCATCAGCGCTTATCGAATCTGCGCAAATAGCTATTTTTTTAATAGCATCAAGAAGCCGCCGCACCACCAATGCCCCGCCACCCAAGGCCCCTCGCGCGCATTGCAGCCTGCCGCCAGATGTGAGAGGCTACTGCGCTGTCCCGCCCCCAAGGAGCACCAAGATGGTCAGCAAGAACACGGTATGTCTGTGGTACGACGGCACCGCGCTGGATGCCGCGAAGTTCTACGCCGAGACGTTTCCGGACAGCGCCGTGGGCGCGGTCCACCGGGCGCCCGGGGACTTTCCCTCGGGCCGGCAGGGCGACGTCCTGACGGTCGAGTTCACGGTGATGGGCATCCCCTGCCTGGGCCTGAACGGAGGCCCCGCCTTCCGGCACAGCGAGGCTTTCTCGTTCCAGGTGGCGACCGACGACCAGGCCGAAACCGATCGTCTGTGGAATGCGATTGTCGGAAATGGCGGCCAGGAAAGCGCCTGCGGCTGGTGCAAGGACCGCTGGGGCCTGTCGTGGCAGATCACGCCCCGGGCCCTGACGGCCGCGGTCACCGGTCCCGACAAGGCGGCGGCCGCGCGCGCGTTCGAAGCCATGATGGGGATGAAAAAAATCGACATCGCCACGATCGAGGCGGCCCGGCGCGGCTGATGCCTGGCGGGCCGGCGCGGCCCAGGGCCCAAAGGCCCTCAGGCCGTCAGCCCGGGCGTCGGCGCGGGCGGCCATTCGGGCGGCCGCGAGGCCATCTCCGCCTCCACCTTGCGCAGCATGTCGGCCAGCGTCTTGCCGGGCTCCTGGCGAAACTGCTCCTCCAGCACCACGAGGTCCACGATGCGGTCGATGCGAAAGCCTCGGAAATCGTTGCGCAGCTCGCACCAGGCCGACAGCGTCCAGACCTTGCCCCAGTAGAAGCACCCCAGCGGCCGCAGGCGGCGCAGGCTGGGGCGGCCGTGCACGTCGGCGTAGTCGATCTGCACCACGTGGCGGCTGTGCACCGCCTCGCGCAGGGCCTGCAGGGTGGCCTGCGCCCGGGGGTCCAGCCCCACGGACGGCGCATACAGCGCCTGCGCCTCGGCCGCCGCGCGCGCGGCCGGCGGCAGCACCGACAGGATCTTGCCCAGGGCCCCTTCCACCTCGCGCGCGAGCCCCGCGTCCAGCCAGGCCTGCGCCAGCCGCGCGGCCGCCACCAGCGCGTTGGCCTCGCCCTGGCTGAACATCAGCGGCGGCAGCTCGAAGCCGGCGCCCAGCCGGTAGCCCACGCCGGCCTCGCCCTCAATGGGCACGCCCTGGTGCTGCAGGTCCGCCACGTCGCGGTAGATGGTGCGCGGAGACACCTCGAGCCGCTCGGCCAGGAACGCCGCCGTGGACAGGCGCCGCCCCCGGATGAGCTGGACGATCTGGAAAAGGCGGTCAGCGCGGCGCATGGATGAAAGGGGACATCTTGTGGGTATTCCTGGCTTGCACCGCTCATGCCATCAGCGCGGGAAGCTATTGAACATATAGCATCATGCACCAACGCCAAGGCGCTGCGCGTGGCGGCTGGGCGGGGTGCGCCGCCATCGGCAGGCCGGCGGCGCTACGGCTTCACGCCGACGTGGATGGCCACGCTGTCCGGGCCCTCGTAGGCCTCGAAATCGGTGCCGAAACGGCGCTGCACCTGCGGGTTCTCGGCGAAGTAGCGCCAGATGCGGACCCAGGTGTCGATCACCATCTGGGGCATGTCGCCGTGGCCGGTGAAGACGAGGTAGTCGCCCGCCTGGATGTCCACGCGGGCGGCTCCGGGCACCGCCTGGGCCAGTTCCGGGTCGGCCGTGGCCACGCCGGCGGTCACGTCGAAGGCGCCGTGTTCGTTGGATTCGTAGCCGCTGTAGACGCCGAAGATGCGGCCATCGCTGTCGCGGCCAGGCAACTTGCGCTCCCAGCTCTGGCTGAAGAAGCGGTCCCACAGGCCCCCGAGGCGCGCGATGGCGGGGTTCATCTCGTCGCTGTTGCGCGTGCGGACGGCAATGCCGGCCACGCTGAAGGCGGGAATCTGGACGGTGGTGGGTGTGGTCATGGGCTGGTCCTCTCTTGTCTGTGAAGGGGATCGATGGATCGATCGGTGGTGTGCAGCTGCGAGGACCGATGGTGCGGACCCGCTGCTGACAGCCTGATGTCAGTAGCGTGCGCAACGCGCTGGGGGCCGGGCGGCAGGCTGCTGACACACCGTGTCAGCAGCCTGCCCCGGGGGGCCTCAGCCCTGCGGCTCCACGATGGCGGCCGTCACCCGGCGCACCACGGGCAGCACCAGCAGCAGCGTGGGGAAGGCGACGAGCCAGGACAGTGCCCAGGAGCTCATCCACAGGCGGGGAAGATCCAGCGAGAAGCCCACCACGCGCACGGTGCTGATCAGGGACACGATGAAGGTCATGAGCAGCGACAGCAGCAGGGGCATGACCCAGGCCGCGGACCGCGCGGGCAGCTTGCGCAGGCCCCAGGAGGTCCTGGGGGAAGGCGGTGGGGTGGGCGACGAAGAGTGGTTCATTGCAGTTCCAGAAAGCAGCCGGTCAGACAAGGTGCCGCCCCCGCCCGCCCACGCGGCGCGGGCCGCGCCGGGACAGGAAAGAGGCCACCACCCCGGCAAGGCCGGCGTTGGTTGGCACGTTGATTGACGTAAACGCTTACGGCAACCCATGAACCGGGCCGCAGCGGGATTCTAGGCGTTCTGCGAAGCGCCCTGTCCGGCATCCCCTGAGGCGCCGCCCCGCAGATGGCGGTGGATGTGCCCGGCCACGGCCCCGGCGTGCGTGCGGGCCAGGTCGTGGGCACCGCCTGGCAGCACGTGCATGCGCGCGCCGGGCAGCAGGCCGCACAGGCGCCACCCCACGGCCACGGGGCTGATGGGGTCCCTGTCGCCCCACAGCAAAAGGGCGGGCGCGCGCACCGACGCCAGCCGGGCCGACAGGTCCCACCGCGCCTGGGCCATCCACGGCGGAAACGCGGGGTTGGCGCGCAGGAAATCGGGCCGCCAGTCGTGGGGATGCAGGTCGTCCATGGGCACGCCGCCCGACGTGGCCACGAGCACCAGGTGGGTCAGGTGGTCGGGCCGCTCGAGGGCGGCGAGCAGGGCCACCACGCCGCCCAGGGACTGCGCGACCAGCGCGCAGGGCCGGTCCATGTGCGGCGTGACCGCATCGACCAGATCCTGCATGCCACCGGCCGCGTCCGGCGCCAGCCCCGCGCCGGCTCCTGCATCGCGCCAGGGCCAGCCCAGCAGCACGCGCGCGGCGGGCAGCGGCATGGCCGACGAGACCGGTTGCCAGAACGCGGGGTCGCCCCCCACGCCCGGCAGGAAGATCAGCCTGGAAGGTGCCGCCGGCACGGGCGAGCCTCTCGCGTCAGGCGTCTTGCGGGGCCGGTGCGATGGCGGCCACGGCCGCGGCCGCCGCGGCCTGCACCCGCGCGGCGGCGAGGCGGCGAGCGCGCTCGAGCTGCTGGCCCACGGTGCGGGGCACCAGGCCGTACATGTCGGCAAAGGCCTCCAGTGTCTGGCCGCTGGCCTCGAACGCGCGCAGCAGGGCCTCGTCCTTGGCGTTGCGCGCCGACCATTCGGCAAAGGCCTCTTCGAGGATGGCGTTGGCGGCTTCGTCGCGGCCCTGCACCAACTCGGTGTAGGCCTCGCGCGTGAGCCCCGAGGCCTCGAACGCGGCCATCATGCGGTTGCGCAGCTTGGGCAGCAGGTCCTCGGTGGCACGGGCCTTCTTGCGGCGGTAGACCTCCAGCAGCGCATGGTGCACGTGCTCGGGGGCCATGTCCTCCACGGGCTGGCCCGAGAGGTCATGGCGCCGGTCGCCCGCCGCCACGCTTTGCAGGTAGCGCGTGGAGCGGGTGTGGATGCCCAGCGCCACCTTGAGCGCCTCGCGCTCGAACACCTCGGGGTGCGCGGCCAGCAGGTCCTGGAAGATGCCGCGCTTGAGCGGGCGGAACACCGCGCCGAACAGGTGCGGGTAGAGTCCCGCCAGCTGCTCCAGCGCGGGGTGCACACGCTGCGGCGCGCGCGCGCCCGCAGGTGCGGGGGCAGAGGCCTCGGCGCCGCCCTCTGGCGCCGGGCGCCCTTCGGGCTTGCGGCGGTTGCGGCCGCCACGGCGTGATCCGCCCGCGCGCTGCTGGGGTGCCCCGGCAGCGTCGGCGGCGGCGGACGCCCCGGGAGCGGCGGCGGACGCCCCGGGAGCGGCGGCAGCCGCCTCGGCCGGTGCGGCCGAAACAGGCGCCGCCAGCGGTGTGGCAGGGGCTGCGCTCGGTTGTTCTTGTGCGGGCACGGAGTCGGTCATGGCGGTGCGAATGGGTGAGGGAGAGGGCAACAAAACCCTCAATCATGCCAGCGTTGGAGAAAAGCCCGCCAGCGGCGGCATCCCCTTGTCAGGCCAGGGCTTCGTCCAGCACCTCGATCCAGTGGCGCACCGGCGTGCCGGTGCCGCTTTGCAAATGGGTGATGCAGCCGATGTTGGCCGACAGGATCACGTCCGGGGGCTGGTCGCCGAACGCCTCGCCGAGCACGCCGAGCTTGCGGTCGCGCAGCTGGTACGCCAGGTCCGGGTTGAGCACCGAATACGTGCCCGCCGAGCCGCAGCACAGGTGGGCCTCGTTGCGCGCCGCGCGCAGCCGGAACCCCAGGCGCGCAAGCTGCGTTTCCACCCCGCCGCGCAGCTTCTGGCCGTGCTGCAGCGTGCACGGCGGATGGTAGGCGTACAGCACGTCGGCGGCGGGCTGGGCGCGGCCCGCCAGCTTGTCGGCCAGCTCGGGCAGCAGGGCCGGCAGCAGCTCCGACAGGTCGCGCGTGAGCGCGCTGATGCGTTCGGCCCTGGCGGCGTACTGCGCGTCGTCCTTGAGGATGTGGCCGTATTCCTTGACGGTGACGCCGCAGCCCGAGGCGTTCATGACGATGGCTTCCACCCCGCCCTGCTCCACCAGCGGCCACCAGGCGTCGATGTTGGCGCGCATCTCGGCCTTGCCGCCGTCCTGGTCGTTGAGGTGGAACTTGACGGCACCGCAGCAGCCCGCCTTGGGCGCGACCACGGTCTGGATGCCCACGGCGTCGAGCACGCGGGCGGTGGCGGTGTTGATGTTGGGCATCATGGCCGGCTGCACGCAGCCGGCCAGCAAAAGCACCTTGCGCGCGTGTTCGCGCACGGGCCAGGCGCCGGCATTTTGGGGCGCAGGCACCTTGGCCTTGAGGGATGCGGGCAGCAGGCCGCGCACCAGTTGCCCGGCCTTCATGGCGGGGGCGAACAGGGGCGAAGGCAGGCCCTCCTTCAGCGCCCAGCGCAAGGCCTTCTCGCCCACCGGGCGGGCGACTTTCTCATCGACGATCCTGCGGCCGATATCGACCAGATGACCATATTGCACGCCGCTCGGGCAGGTGCTTTCGCAGTTGCGGCAGGTCAGGCACCGGTCCAGGTGCATCTGGGTCTTGCGCGTGGGCTCGGCGCCCTCGAGCACCTGCTTGATGAGGTAGATGCGGCCGCGCGGGCCGTCGAGCTCGTCGCCCAGCAGCTGGTAGGTGGGGCAGGTGGCGGTGCAGAAGCCGCAGTGCACGCATTTGCGCAGGATGGCCTCGGCCTCCAGGCCATCGGCGCGGGCGCGGTATTCAGGGGCGAGTTGGGTTTGCATGGAGCATGCCTGGACAGGGGAAGGTAAAACAGGGCCGGAAACGCTCAGAGCGCGGGCGGCGGGGTGAGCGGCGGCTCCAGCGGCAGCGCCTTGCGCAAGGGGTGGCGCAGGCGCGCGCGGTCGGCCCACAAGGGGGGCAGCGACAGCCCCAGCAGCACCAGCGCCAGCGGCACCACGAACACGAAGCCCACGTGCTTGAAGCCAGCGGCCCCGGCAACGCCTCCCACGAGGAACATCGCCACGAGCCCCGCGAACAGCCGCAGCCGGGCCTGGTTGGCGCGCACCTGGGATTCCGGCGCGGTGCCGGTGCGGTTCCAGTAGAGCATCTTGCCCAGCTCGATGCCCAGGTCGGTCACCACGCCGGTCATGTGCGTGGTGCGGATCTGGGACGAGGACATCTTGGTCACCGTGGCGTTCTGCAGGCCCATGATGAACGACAGCAGCAGCACCGTGGTGGGCACGGCGAACGGCGTGCGCCAGTTGAGCGTGATGGCGCCCACCAGGCCGAACACCAGCATGAGCACCGCCACCACCAGCAGCGGCAGCGCATAGCTGCTGTGCAGCTTGCGCTGGCGCGCCCAGTTGACCATGACGGCCGTGGTGGCCGCGCCGCTGACGAAGGCCAGCAACGCCCCCACCGCGCCCAGCACCAGGGCCATGTTGCCCAGCACGAGGTTGTCGGCCAGCATCGAGACAAAGCCGGTCATGTGCGAGGTGTACAGGTGCACCACCAGGAACCCCCCGGCATTGACCGCGCCCGCATTGAAGGCCAGCAGCAGGCCCAGCACGCGGTTGCTCGCCACCGTGCGGTGGTGTCCGGTGAGATGGCGCAGGCGTCGCATGGGTGCCGCAGGCTGGCGCGTGGCTTACCAGGCGCGGGCCATGCGCCCGGGGTTGAAGATGCCCGCGGGGTCGAAGCTGTGCTTGAGGCGCGCGTGGATCTGCTCCAGCGCACTGGATTTCAAGCCAAACTGGCCGCTACCGCTTGATGCACCTGCGCTGGAAGCTATGAAAACAGAAGCACTTCCGCCCACCGCGCGTGCGGCCTCGCGCAGGGCATCGCCCGCCGCTTCCGGCGCCTGCACCCAGCGCAGGGCGCCGTGCCATTCGATGAGCGGCTGGGCCGCCGCAGGCAGTTGGAGCACGGGGGCCGTGGGCGGCAGGGACAGGCGCCACAGCGCGTGGCCGGGGCGCTGGGCGCGGTCGCTGAACCAGGGCAGGGTCTGTTCGCGGCAGGCGGCCCAATCGGCAGCCACGGCGGCGCTGTCGTCCATGCGCACGCCACCCATGGTCTTGCACGCGGCCTCGACGGCGGCCACGGCCCCGCGCAGGCGCACGTAGAGGGTGCCCGTGCCCGTGTCCTGCACCCAGCAGCTCGCGTTGAGCGGCAGGGGCTGGCCGCCCCAGGCGTGCAGCTTGCGCAAGGCATCGGCCTGGTTGCATTCGAAGCGCAGCGTGGCCTCGGCCGGGGCCACCGGCAGCACCTTGAGGCTGACCTCGGTGAGCAGGCCCAGCGTGCCCCAGGCGCCGGCCATGAGGCGCGACACGTCATAGCCCGCCACATTCTTCATCACCTGCCCGCCAAAGCTCAGCAGCTCGGCCCGGCCGTTGAGCAGCGTGACCCCCAGCACATAGTCGCGCACCGCGCCCACGCTGGCGCGGGCCGGCCCCGACAGGCCGGCCGCCACCATGCCGCCCACGGTGGCGGCATCCGGCGGGGTCTTGGCGAAGTGCGGGGGCTCGAAGGGCAGGCACTGGCCCTGTTCGGCCAGCGTGGCCTCCAGCTCGGCCAGCGGGGTGCCCGCGCGCACGGTGACGACCAGTTCGCTGGGCTCGTAGCTCACGATGCCGCGCAGCACGCGGGTGTCGAGCACCTCGCCATGCAGCGCCAGGCCATGGAAGTCCTTGGTGCCCCCGCCCCGGATGCGCAAGGGGGTCTGGTCGGCGGCGGCGGTGCGCACACGGTCGGCGATCTGGGCAAGGGCGAGGTCCATGCCTTGCATCGTAGCTCCAGCGATGTCCGGCGCCACGCGGAGAGCGCGTGAATTTTTTGAACAGCGCGCGTGCAAATGGCTCGGGACCGCCGGGAGGGATGTCTGCGGACGTGTGCTCTGGGCGTGCGTGCCAGAACAGAATGCAGACAAGCAAGTCCCCCGCCCGGTACGAAAAAAACCCGCCGTTGCCGGCGGGTTCAACAACCAAAGGAGCGACTCGCTTGTTCTTGTTGCGACGCCACGGTGCCACCAGACACCGCGGCGCGTCGGGCGCACCGGCCTGCTTCAGCGGTTGTACGCTGTTTCGCCGTGCGAGGTGATGTCCAGGCCTTCGCGTTCGTCTTCTTCCGAGACACGCAGGCCCACCGTCAGGTCGACGATCTTGTAGGCCACGAAGGAAACCACGCCCGACCACACGATGGTCAGCAGCACGGCCTTGGTCTGGGTCCACACCTGGGCGGCGATGGAGTAGTCGGCGGAGGTCACCATGGTGGCGGTCACCCAGTCGGCCACGTAGCCGGGGCCACCCAGGCCAGGCGCATTGAACACGCCGGTCAGCAGGGCACCCACGATGCCGCCGATGCCGTGCACGCCGAACACGTCGAGCGAGTCGTCCGCGCCCAGCAGCTTCTTGAGGCCGTTCACACCCCACAGGCAGGCAAAGCCGCCCACGAGGCCGATCACCAGCGCACCGCCGATGCCGACGTTGCCGGCAGCGGGCGTGATGGCCACGAGGCCGGCCACGGCACCCGACGCGGCACCCAGCATCGACGCCTTGCCGCGCATCAGCGCTTCACCGATGGACCATGCCAGCACGGCGGCGGCGGTGGCCACCAGCGTGTTGATGAAGGCCAGGGCGGCAAAGCCGTTGGCTTCCAGGGCGGAGCCGGCGTTGAAGCCGAACCAGCCCACCCACAGCAGCGAGGCACCGACCATGGTCAGCGTCAGGCTGTGGGGCGCCATGGCTTCCTTGCCGTAGCCGATGCGCTTGCCCACCATGAACGCGCCCACCAGGCCCGCCACGGCGGCGTTGATGTGCACCACGGTACCGCCGGCGAAGTCCAGCGCGCCCCACTGCCAGATCTGGCCGGCCTTGCCGGTCATGGCGTCGGCCACTTCCTTGGAGGCGTATGCGTCAGGGCCCATCCAGAACCACACCATGTGGGCGATCGGCAGGTAGCTGAAGGTGAACCACAGCACCATGAACATCATGACGGCGCTGAACTTGATGCGCTCTGCGAACGCACCGACGATCAGGGCGCAGGTGATGCCGGCGAACGTGGCCTGGAAGGCGGCGAACACCACTTCCGGAATCACGACACCCTTGCTGAAGGTGGCGGCGTTGGCGAACGTGCCGGCGGCGTTGTCCCAGATGCCCTTCATGAACAGCCGGTCGAAGCCGCCGATGAAGGCGCCGCCCTCGGTGAAGGCCAGGCTGTAGCCGTAGATGAACCACAGCACCACGATCAGCGAGAACGTGACCATCACCTGCATCAGCACGGACAGCATGTTCTTGCTGCGCACCAGGCCGCCGTAGAACAGCGCCAGGCCGGGCAGGACCATCAGGATCACGAGGATGGTGGAGGTCATCATCCAGGCGGTGTCGCCCTTGTTGGGGACCGGAGCGGGGGCTTCGGCGGCGGCGGCCGGTGCAGCGGCGGCCGCGGGAGCAGGGGCAGCCGCAGGGGCTTCAGCGGCGGGAGCGGCCGCCGCAGCGGGCGCGGCGGCGGCCGGCTCGGAGGCGGCGGGCGCCTGGGCCAGGGACAGGTTGCCCATGGTCAGCAGGCCCAGCCCCAGAATGAAGGAAGCAAGCAGTTTTTTCATGGCGTTTCTCTTCTTGGGTGTGATGCGGCCGGGCCCTTACAGGGCTTCCTTGCCGGTTTCGCCAGTGCGGATGCGCACCACCTGCTCCAGGTGGGTCACGAAGATCTTGCCGTCGCCGATCTTGCCGGTGCGCGCGGCGCTTTCGATGGACTCGATCACGCGGTCCACCAGGTCATCCGCCACGGCGGCCTCGATCTTGACCTTGGGCAGGAAGTCGACCACGTACTCCGCGCCGCGGTACAGCTCGGTGTGGCCCTTCTGGCGGCCGAAGCCCTTGACCTCGGTCACCGTGATGCCTTGCACGCCGATGTCCGAGAGTGCTTCACGCACCTCGTCGAGCTTGAAGGGCTTGATGATGGCTGTCACCATTTTCATTTTGGTTCCTCCGACGATGGGCGCACCCGGCGCCCATCGAGACTTGCTTACAGGGTTTTGGTGAGCGTGACGATCACGCGCGACTTGTTGACGTGGCCGAAGAAGGCCTTCTTGTTGGCGCCCACCACGGCGGCGCCCAGCGACAGGCCGCTGCCGAAGTCATACGCGCCGCCCACGCTGTAGTCCATGTAGTTGGGCACGCCCAGGTCCTTGATGTCGCTGGCGAAGCGGGTGAAGCCCACCGAGGCCTTCAGGGTGACGCTGGGAGCCACTTCCTGGGCGAACGCCAGGTTCAGGTAGCCGGTGTTGCGGCCCTTCAGGCCCGAGCCGGACTTGGCGCCGGCCCAGCCGAAGTAGTCCTTGGAGATGGTGTGCGAATACTTGGCGGTGAAGGGGCCCATGGTGGCCGCGCCATACAGCTCGGTGGTGTTGCCGTTGGCATTGCCGGGGTAGATGTAGGTCAGCGCGCCCAGGTCCAGGTCGGCGCCGCCGGCCTTGAACTTGTAGCCGCCGTACAGGTCGGCTTCGAGCGAGTTGTTGGCCAGCCAGTCCACGCTGGAATTCCAGTTGCCCACGTACCAGCCGGATTCGCCGAAGGCATAGTCAAAACCGCCTTGCAGCGCGGGCTTGAGGGCCTTGGCCTTGGAGGCGTCCTGGTCCTGGCCACGGAACTTGTAGTTGGTGGTCAGGCTGACGTTGCCGGTGAGCTGGGCGCTGGCCAGCAGGGGAAGGGATGCTGCAAGGGCAACGCCCAGGGTCTTGATGATGGCGCGGGTCATGTTTCCTCCGGTTGGACAAAGTAGGGACGAGCGCTTTAAGCACGGACCGTGCCACGCGGCGCAATACATCCGCGCGCGCCGTTGCTTCGCGTTACAACGATCCCCGGTACAGTGGGCATCAGCACCGTGCCACGGCCATACGCACGCTATTGGTGCATGGCGCCAAGGGCCCGCGCGGGAACGCCATAAAACGCACCCATCTGGGGAGGAATCGCTTCATGAGTCTTGCTTTGGTGCAAAGCCGCGCCCTTCTGGGGCTGCAGGCGCCGTCCGTCACTGTCGAAGTGCACCTGGCCAACGGCCTGCCCAGCTTCACCCTGGTGGGCCTTGCCGAAGTGGAAGTGAAGGAAGCGCGCGAGCGCGTGCGGTCGGCACTGCAGAACGCGGGGCTGGAGTTCCCCCACAACAAGCGGATCACCGTCAACCTCGCCCCCGCCGACCTGCCCAAGGATTCCGGCCGGTTCGACCTGCCGATCGCGCTGGGCATCCTGGCGGCCAGCGGGCAGCTGGACGGCGCCCGCCTGCCGGGGCACGAATTCGCGGGCGAGCTGTCGCTGTCGGGCGAACTGCGGCCGGTGCGCGGCGCGCTGGCCACGAGCCTCGCGCTGCAGACGCAGCAGATCAGCGCCGTGCTGGTGCTGCCGCCCGGCAGCGCCGAAGAGGCCGCCCTCGTGCCCGCCGCGCAGGTGGTGCGCGCCCGGCACCTGCTGGACGTGGTGCGCGCCTTCCTGCCACCGGGCAGCGCCGCGGCGGGCGATGCCTCCGTGGACAACGATGGCTGGACCCGCCTGCAAGCCACGCCGATGGCGGCCGCAGCCGCCTCCCTGGACATGGCCGACGTGAAAGGCCAGGCCACGGCCAAGCGCGCGCTGGAGATCGCGGCCGCCGGAGCCCACAGTGTCCTGATGGCCGGCCCGCCGGGCTCGGGCAAGTCCATGCTGGCCCTGCGCTTTGCCGGGCTGCTGCCGGCCATGACGGTGGACGAGGCGCTGGAGAGCGCAGCGATCGCCAGCCTGGCCGGGCGGTTCCGCCCCGAACTGTGGGGGCAACGGCCCACGGGCACGCCCCACCATACGGCCAGCGCGGTGGCCCTTGTCGGAGGTGGATCGCCGCCCCGGCCGGGCGAAATCTCGCTGGCCCACCACGGCGTCCTCTTCCTCGACGAGCTGCCGGAATTTCCCCGCGCCGCCCTCGAGGCGCTGCGCGAGCCGCTGGAGACGGGCCACATCACCATCTCGCGGGCCGCGCAGCGCGCGGACTTCCCCGCGCGCTTTCAGATGATCGCGGCGATGAACCCCTGCCCGTGCGGCTTTCTCGGGTCCACGCAACGCGCGTGCCGCTGCACGCCCGACCAGATCAACCGCTACCAGGGCAAGCTCAGCGGCCCGCTGCTGGACCGCATCGACCTGCATGTGGAGGTGCCCGCCCTCCCCGCCGAGCAACTGGTGCAGGCCCCCGCGGGCGAGCCCACCGCCGCCATCCGCGGGCGGGTGGAACATGCCCGCGCCCTGGCGCTGGCGCGGCAGGGCAAGGCCAACCAGGCGTTGCAGGGCCAGGAGATCGACACGCACCTGCGGCTGGACGATGCGGCCGCCAGATTCCTGAACACCGCCGCCGCGCGGCTGGGATGGTCGGCCCGCAGCACGCACCGTGCGCTGAAGGTGGCGCGCACCATCGCCGACCTGGCGGGCTCGCCCACCACCGAGGTCATCCATGTGGCCGAGGCCGTGCAATACCGCCGCGTGCTGCGCAGCCCCGCTTGAGGCGGGTGGAGCCGCGTTTTTCGATTTCGCGATATAGCTATATTTTTAGTAGCAAAAGATGTATATAAAATAAGCAGCAGCGGCGAAAGGGAGTCAGAAAGTGGTCTTGCCCGATGCGTCGCCAAACCCGACCTTGCTCCGGCACCCATCGCCCCATGTCCAGCGCCCGCCCCTTCAGAAACCCACCGCCCCCCGCCACCGCGCTCTCCACGCCGGAGGCCGTGGACACCAGCTTCCTGCGCACGCTGGTGGGCTACAACGCGCGCCGTGCGTCGCTGGCGGTCATCGAGGTGTTCATGGAGCGCATGGCGGTGTACCGCCTGAAGGTGGTGGAGTTTTCCGTGCTGTCGCTGGTGGCCCACAACCCGGGCATCACCTCGCGCCAGCTGTGCGCCACGCTCAATGTACTGCCGCCCAACCTGGTGGGACTGATCGCCGCGCTGGAGCGGCGCGGGCTGATCGAGCGCCGCCCGCACCCCAGCGACGGGCGCGCCATGGGCGTGCACCTCACGCCCGCGGGGGTGGAGCTGACCGCGCAGGCCGAGGAGACCGCCGCCCAGCTGGAAGTGGACGCCACGGCGGGCCTGACCGCCGCCGAGCGCAAGACGCTGATCCGGTTGCTGCAGAAGGTCTATTCGCCGGACCCCGCCTCCTGAGAGCCCGCGCAGGGTTGCTCCGTTCCGTATCAGGCAGCGGACCTGGCCTTGGCGGCCATTGCCTGCGCCAGCCCGCCCCACTGGGCACGGAACAGGCCCGGGTCCATCATCTTCACATCGCGCATCAGGGGCTTGAACCCCATGTGCGCCAGCACGTCGCGTTCCAGGTCGATGCCGGGCGCGATCTCGGTCAGCTCCAGGCCTTCGGTGGTCAGACGGAACACGGCGCGCTCGGTGACGAACAGCACGTTCTGCTCGCGCTGCGCGGCGTCCAGCCCGTTGAAGGTGATCTGCTCGACCTTCTCGATGAACTTGCGCGAGCGGCCTTCCTTGACGATGGTGAGCTGGCCGTCGGCCACCTGCACCTCCAGCCCGCCCGCGGTGAAGGTGCCGCAGAACACCAGGTGCTTGGTGGACCGCGTGATGTTCACGAAGCCGCCGCAGCCCACGGGCCGGCCGTTGAACTTGCTCACGTTCACGTTGCCGTGGTTGTCGGCCTGCGCCAGGCCCAGGAAGCTCGCGTCCAGCCCGCCGCCGTCATAGAAGTCGAACTGCAGCGACTGCTCGATGATCGCGTCGGCGTTGTAGGCCGTGCCGAAGTCCCCGAGCTGCGCCGGGATGCCGCCGGTGATGCCGCTTTCCACGCTCAGCGTGAACTGGTCGGACACGCCCTCTTCCGCCGCCACCGACGGCACGCCGGCCGGGATGCCGATACCCAGGTTGGTGATGGCGCCGGGCGTGAGCTCCAGCGCCGTGCGGCGCGCGATCACCTTGCGCTCGTCCAGCGGCATGGGCGCCAGCGAGTTGAGCGGCACGCGCACATCGCCGCACAGCGCGGGGTTGAACTGCGTGGTGATGGTCTGCATGTGGTTCTCGGGCTGGCTGACCACCACGTAGTCCACCGACACGCCCGGCACCTTGACCGACTTGGGGTGCAGGCTGCCGGCCTTGACGATGCGCTCCACCTGCGCGATCACGATGCCGCCGCTGGCCTTGGCCGCGTGGGCGATATTGATCTGCTCGAGCAGCACGCCTTCCTTGTCCAGCGTGATGTTGCCGTTCTCATCGGCCAAGGTGCCGCGGATGATGGCCACATCGACCTTGGGCGCGGGGTAGAACAGCCATTCCTCGCCGTTGAATTCGACGAGCTTGACCAGGTCTTCGGTGGACTTGCTGTTGAGCTTGCCGCCTTCGATGCGGGGGTCCACGAACGTGCCCAGGCCCACCTTGGTCAGCAGCCCGGGGCTGCGGCTGGCGATGTGGCGCGTGAGGTGCGACAGGCTGCCCTGCGGGAAGTTGTACGCCTCCACCTCGCCGTCGAAGACCATCTTCATCATCTCGGCGCCGGTCTGGCCGAAGTGGCCCGCCACGGTGCGCTTGATCATGCCCGGGTGGGCAAAGTGCACCATGCCCGCGTCCTTGCTGTTGCCGATGGCGCCGCAGGCCCAGGTGGTCACGTTCTTCGGGTGTCCGGTGTCGAGAAAATTCTTCTCCACGCCCTTGAGCACTTCCTCGGGCAGGCTGGAGACGGCCAGGCCGCCCAGAAAGATGGTGGCGTTGTCTGGGATCAGGGCCCCGGCCTGGGCTGCGGTGATGATTTTCATGGTGACCTTCAATTGAACACTATTACTTCGATAGCTGCTCGCGCTTATCCCATAAGCGCTTGAGCCCTGCTTCTCTTAAATTTCAAGCATCCGGGTTCTCGATGAGCAAGGCAATGCCTTGCCCGCCGCCCACGCACGCGCCGGAGATACCGTAGCGCAGCCCGCGGCGGCGCAGCTCGCGCGCCAGCGTCACCGTCAGGCGCACGCCGGTGGCGGCCAGCGGGTGGCCCAGGGCGATGGCGCCGCCGTTCACGTTGAGCTTGTTCAGATCCAGGCCCAGTTCACGCCCCACGGCCAAGGTCTGCGCGCCTTGCGCTTCGTTGATTTCAAAAAGGCCGATGTCCGCGAGCGTGAGCCCCGTGCGCGCCAGCAGCGCACGGATGGCCGGCGCCGGGCCGATGCCCATGGTTTCAGGTGCCACGCCCACGGCCGCGGCACCCCGCAGGCGCGCCAGCGGCTTGAGACCACGCCGCTGCACATAGGCGTCGCTCGCCACGACGGCGCCCGCGGCGCCATCGACCAGGGCCGAGCTGTTGCCCGCCGTCTGCACGCCACCGGGGTACACAGTGCGCAGCCCCGCCAGGGCCTCGATGGGCGAGGGGCGCGGGTGCGTGTCGCGGTCGAGCTGCGCCACCTTGCGCGGCAGCGTGATGCCGCGCGTGGCGTAGCCTGCCAGCTCGAACTTCTCGCTCGTCACCGGCACGATCTCGCCGGCCAGAAAGCCGTCGGCCTGGGCTTGCAGCGCCCGCTCGAACGAGCGTGCCGCGTATGCGTCCACGTCTTCGCGGGTGATGCCGTATTTTTTGGCCAGGTTCTCGGCGGTCTCGATCATCGTCACCGGGCCAGCGGTGTCGATCAGCGCCTCCATCAGGAAGTCCTTGAACTCCACCGGCGCACCGAGCTTGAAGCCCGTGCGGTGCGTGTACGCGGCGATCGGGTTCCGCGTCATGGACTCGGTGCCCACCACCAGCGCCACGTCGGCATAGCCCAGCGCGATCTGGTCCGCGGCCTGGCGGAACAGCTCGAAGCCCGTGCCGCAGATGCGCTGCACCAGGATGGCCGGCACGCTCTGCGGAACGCCCGCATACAGGCCGATGTGGCGCGGCAGCACGAAGGCGTCGAAGTCGGCCTGCGCCATCGAGCCGGTGATGACCGAGTTCACGTCGGCGGCGGGCACGCCGCTTTTGTCGAGCACGGCGCGGGCGACCTTGATGCCCATGTCGGTGGGCGACACATGGCCGAGCGGGCCGCAGTAGTCGACCATGGGCGTGCGCACGCCGTCGACCAGCCAGGCGTTCAGCGGGGCGGAAAAGGAATGTTCGTTGCTGGTTGTCGTCGCAGTGGTCGTCATGGTCAGGCCTTGGGGGTGGTGCTGGTTCTGCTGTCGGTCACGCGCAGCACGGTGGCGTAGCCGGTGTCGCCCGCGGCGCAGCCGGTGAACAGGCCCACGCCGCCGCCGCGCAGCACCAGCTCTTCGATGAGTTCGATGATGGCGCGCAGGCCGGTGGGCGCCTGTGGGTGGCCCCAGATGATGGAGCTGCCGTAGTTGTTCATGCGCTCCCACGCAAAGCCGGTGTCGCGCGCCAGCGCGATGTCGTTCACCGCAAACGGGTTGTGCGTCTTGATGGCGTGCACGTCGGCGATGGACAGTCCTGCGTGCTTCAAGGCGTTGAACGCCGCTGGCGACGGCGCCATGGGCATGAAGCCCGCCTCCACGCGCGACATGCCAAAGCCCAGGATCTCGACCTCGATGCCAGGGTCGCTAGCCACGGCACGCGCCCGTTCGCGCGTGGTGACGATGACACCCGCATTGCCGTCAGCCGGGTGCGTCTGGCCGCCAAAGGTCACGGTGCCGCCTTCTTTCACCGGCTTCAGTTTGGCCAGGCCCTCGGCCGTGGTCGGGAAGATGCCTTCGTCGGTGCTCAGCGTGCCGGTCTGCTTGCGGAATTTCGAATCGGTGACGGGCACGTCGGCCATGTAGCGCTTTTGAAAGGCGCGGTCGTCGGCCAGCGCCGCCTGGTACTGCGTGTAGCGGTGCAGCTTGAGCGCGTGCTGCTCTTCGGTCGTGATGCCGTAGCGCGCCGCCACGTTCTCGCCGGTCTGCAGCATGGGGTTCTTGGCGTAGGGGTCGTGGCCCATGTTGTCGGGCACCCAGTGCTCGGTGATGCCGTAGCCGCCGGTGCCGCTCGAATCGGGGTAGTACACCACCGGGCCGTTGGACTGGCGGTCGGCCATCACCAGCAGCGCACTGGTGGCGGTGCCGCACGCCACCTCTTGCGCAGCCATCTGCAGCGCGCGCACACTGGTGGCGCAGGCCTGCTGCACCGTGGGGCCGGCCACGCGATCGATGCCCATGAGCCCCGTGACCCAGGGCAGGCCGTAGAAGCTGCCCTTTTGCGGGTTGGTGATGCCGAGGATCGCCAGGTCCACCGCCGCCAGGTCGTACCCGCGCGCGGCCAGCGCCTGCTTGCCCACCGTGGCCGCCAGCGGCAGCGCGTTGAGGTTGGCCAGCGAGCCCTGCCACTTGGCGAACGGGGACGACCAGTAAATGCCGTAGGGGATGAAGGCGTTCATGACGGTTCCTTGCTGTGAATCGGTGCCATTTTAGTTATTTATCATAATCATATGAGCACCCAGAAAAGCTAGGGAAAGCACCTAGCAAAGACCGCTTCCATGGCCTTGTTTTAGTTATTTTTGATAACCATAATTTCTCCAACTCACCTCGATGACCATGACCAAGCACTCCGACATCTCCCTCGAAATCCGCGGCGAACGCGAGGACATCGCGGTCATCCGCCTCGCCCGCCCCGCCAAGCGCAATGCCCTGAACGACGGCCTGATCCTGGCGCTGCGGGACGTGATGGACAACCTGCCCGCCACCGTGGGCGCGGCCGTGATCGATGGCGAAGGCGAGCACTTCTGCTCGGGCCTGGACCTGTCCGAATTGAAGGAGCGCGATGCGGGCCAGGGCCTGCACCACTCGCGCATGTGGCATGCGGCGCTGGACCGCGTGCAGTTCGGCCCCGTGCCCGTGGTGGCCGCGCTGCACGGCGCGGTGGTGGGCGGCGGCCTGGAGCTGGCCAGCGCCTGCCACATCCGCGTGGCCGACGAGTCCACCTTCTACGCGCTGCCCGAGGGCTCGCGCGGCATCTTCGTGGGCGGCGGCGGCGCGGTGCGCATCCCGCGCCTGATCGGCACGGCGCGCATGACCGACATGATGATGACCGGCCGCGTCTACAACGCGGTGGACGGCGAGCGCGTGGGCTTTGCGCAGTACCTCGTGCCCACAGGCACCGCGTTCGACAAGGCCTTCGAGCTGGCCCAGCGCATTGCGCAGAATGCGCCGCTGACCAACTACGCGCTGATGCACGCGCTGCCGCGCATCGCCGAGCAGCCGTCGGACCAGGGGCTGATGACCGAAGCCATGATGGCCGCCATCGCCCAGAGCGCCCCCGAGGCCAAGGCGCGCGTGCGCGCCTTCCTCGACGGCAAGGCCGCCAAGGTCCAGAAGGGCTGACCGCAGCGCCCCGGACAGGACAGATAGCACAGACAGCACGCGCCCGCGCAAGCCCACCGACACGCACCCATGACGAGCAACCCTTCCCCCCGCTACCGTCCGCTGCGCTTTGGCGTGACCGAGGTCAGCACGCGCCAGGCAGACAACGGCGTGGTCTACGTGCGGGCCACGCAAGACCTGCAGGCCTACCCGCTGCGCCTGACCGACCGGCTCGCGCACTGGGCCCAGACCGTGCCCGACCACACCTGGATGGCCCAGCGCGTGAAGAACGCCGACGGCAGCCTGGGCGAGTGGCTCCACATCACCTACGGCCAGGCCTGGCAGGCCGCGCGCAGCATTGCCCAGGCCCTGCTCGACATGCACCTGAGCGCCGAGCGCCCCGTGGCCATCCTGAGCGAAAACGACCTGGACCACGCGCTGCTGTCGCTGGGCTGCCTGGTGGCCGGCGTGCCGCAGTGCACCGTCTCCACCGCGTACTCCACCATCAGCCAGGACTTCGACAAGCTGCGCCATGTGCTGGACACGCTGACCCCCGGCCTGGTGTTCGCCAGCGACGCCGCGCGCTTTGCGCGCGCCATCGAGGCCACCGTGGCCGCCGACGTCAAGGTGGTGCTGGGCACCGGCAGCATCCCGGGCCGCAGCACCGTGGCCTTCAGCGACCTGCTGGCCACCCCTGCCACGCCGGCCGTGGATGCGGCGCACGGCGCCATCACGGCCGACAGCATCGCCAAGTTCATGTTCACCTCGGGCTCCACCAAGCTGCCCAAGGCCGTGATCGTGACGCACGGCATGTGGGCCGCCAACCTGCAGCAGATGAACCAGTCCATGCCCGTGCTGGCCGAGGAGCCCCTGGTGCTGGTGGACTGGCTGCCGTGGAACCACACCTTCGGCGGCAACCACAACTTCGGCATCGTCATCTACAACGGCGGAACGCTCTACCTGGACGAAGGCAAGCCCACGCCCAAGGGCATGGCCGAGACCATCCGCAACCTGCGCGAGATCGCGCCCACGGTGTACTTCAACGTGCCCACGGGTTTCGAGGTGATCGCGCAGACCATGAAGACCGACGCGCAGCTGCGCAAGAACCTGCTCAGCCGCGTGAAGATGTTCTTCTTTGCCGCCGCCGCGCTGTCACAGCCCATCTGGGACTCGCTGTTCGAGAGCGCCGAGCGCGAGGTGGGCGAGCGCATCGTGATGAACACGGGCCTGGGCATGACCGAGGGCTGCCCCTTCTGCGTGGCGGTGAACAGCCCCGACGTGCAGGCCGGCGACATCGGCGTGCCCACGCCGGGGCTCGAACTCAAGCTCGTGCCGGTGGACGGCAAGGTCGAGGTGCGCTACCGCGGCCCCAACATCACGCCCGGCTACTGGCGCAATGCCGAAGCCACGCGCGACGCCTTCGATGAAGAGGGCTTCTACTGCTCGGGCGATGCCGTGAAATGGATCGACGAGACCGACCCGAACAAGGGCCTGAAGTTCGACGGCCGCATTGCCGAGGACTTCAAGCTCAGTACCGGCACCTTCGTGAGCGTGGGCCCCATGCGCGCCAAGATCATCGCGGCCTGCGCGCCCTACGTGCAGGACGCGGTCATCACCGGCATCAACCTCAAGGAGATCGGCGCGCTGCTCGTGCCCACCCCCACCATCCGCACGCTCAGCGGCCTGCCAGAGAGCGCCAGCCTGCACGAGGTGCTGCACAGCGCCCCGGTGCAGCAGCACTTCCAGCAGGTGCTGGACAAGCTTGCGGCCGAGTCCACCGGCAGCGCCACCCGCGTGGCCCGCGCGCACCTGATGGCCGAACCGCCCTCGCTCGACAAGGGCGAGATCACCGACAAGGGCTCCATCAACCAGCGCGCCGTGCTGCAACACCGCGCGCATGTGGTGGACGCACTGCACGGCGGCACGCTGCCCGGCACGCTGGTGCCGCGCCGCTGAACGCCAAAGACACACCCACCATTTTTCTCAAGGACACACAGCATGGACATCCAAGGACAAGCCGCCATCGTGACCGGCGGCGCATCGGGCCTCGGTGAAGCCACCGCCCGCGAACTCGCCCGCCTGGGCGCCAAGGTCGCCGTGCTCGACCGCAATGCCGAGCTTGCCGAGAAAGTGGCTGCCGATATCGGCGGAGTGGCCTGCGCCTGCGACATCACCGACCCCGCCAGCGTCACCGCCGCGCTGGAGAAGGCCGCTGCGGCCCACGGCCCCGCGCGCATCCTGATGAACGTGGCCGGCATCGGCAGCGCCAAGCGCATCGTGCAGCGCGACGGAAGCGCCGCGCCGCTGGAGGACTTCACGCGCGTGGTCACCATCAACCTGATCGGCAGCTACAACGTGAGCCGCCTGTTCGCCGCCGCCTGCGCCAAGCTGGAGCCCCTGCCCAACGGCGAGCGCGGCGTGATGATGTTCACCGCCTCGGCCGCCGCGTTCGACGGCCAGGTGGGCCAGCAGGCCTACAGCGCCTCCAAGGGCGGCCTGGTGGGCATGACGCTGCCCATGGCGCGTGACCTGGCGCAGCACGGCATCCGCGTGTGCACCGTGGCGCCCGGCCTGTTCGCCACGCCGCTGATGAAGGAGTTGCCCGAGGCCGTGCAGCAATCGCTGGCCGCGAGCATCCCCTTCCCGCCGCGCCTGGGCAAGCCCGAGGAATTTGCCGAGCTGGCGTGCCATATCGTGACCAACGGGCACCTGAACGGCGAGGTGATCCGCCTCGATGGTGCCCTGCGCATGGCACCACGGTAATGCCCCCCTCGAGTCGCTTCGCGCCTTCCCCCTCTCCTGCGGGAGGGGGACGGCACCGGTGGCCTGGCAAAGCCAGTTCCACGGTGGCGCTGGCTTGGGCAGCGCCAGTTTCTTGCGCCCCGGGAGGCGCCGCACCGCTGATAACGAGAGGGTGTGCGAACACCCCGGTTGATTTTTGAGATGTCCGTCAGATACACACCAGGAGACAAACCATGACCACCACACGCCGTCAATTCGTTCAGGCCCTTGGCGCCAGCGCCGCATTGGGCGCCCTGCACCCCTTCGCCGCCCATGCGCAGGTGGACCAGGTCAAGGTGTATTTCGGCTTTCCGGCCGGCAGCTCGGGCGACACCGTGGCGCGGCGCGTGGCCGAAAAATGGGGTGGCTCGGCCTTCAGCAAGAACGCCGGCGTGGTGGAAAACAAGCCCGGCGCGGGCGGGCGCATTGCGCTGGAGACCCTGAAGTCGGCCCCGGCCGATGGCTCGGTGCTGGCGGTGGCGCAGGTGTCGGCCCTGGCCAACTACCCCCACATCTACAGCAAGATGAACTACACCGACAAGGACTTCGCGCCCGTGTCGATCGCGGCCATCATGCACCACGGCCTGGCCGTGGGCCCCATGGTGCCCGCCAGCGTCAAGACGGTGAAGGACTTCCTGGCCTGGGCCAAGGCCAACCCGAAGGACGCGAGCTACGGCTCGCCCGGCGCGGGCTCCACGCCCCACTTCCTGGGCGCGCTCTTGGGCATCAACAGCGGCGTGGACCTGCGCCACGTGCCCTACCGTGGCTCCATCCCCGGCGTGACGGACGTGGTGGGCGGCCAGGTGGCGGCCATGGTCACGCCACACGGCGACTTCATCGCCAACTACAAGGCGGGCAAGCTGCGCATCCTGGCCACCTCGGGCCCCAAGCGCTCGCAGTACGTTCCTGATGTGCCCACGTTTGCCGAGCAGGGCTTCCCCGAGCTGACGACCGAGGAATGGTTTGGCTTCTACGCCCCCGCCGCCACGCCCAAGCCGGTGATCGCCGCCGCCAACGCCGCCATCAACGCAGCCCTGAAGGAAAAGTCGGTCATCGACAGCCTGGCCATCGTGGGCCTGATGCCCCACGGCTCCACGCCCGAGGAGCAGGCGCGCTGGCAGAAGGCCGAGTACGACACCTGGGGTCCGCTGATCAAGAAGATCGGCTTCACCGCGGATTCCTGAGCTCCCCCTGAGCGGCTTCGCCGCTTCCCTCTGAGGGGGACGCCACCCGTGGCCTGGCAAAGCCAGCTCCACGGTGGCGCTGGCCGGGGCCGCGCCGGCATCACGGGCAGTGCGCAACGCGGCGGGAGGGCGCGCAGCCATTCCCCACCCGTTCAGGCTGAGCCTGTCGAAGCCTGGGCATGCCACCCGCGCAGCCCGTTCGACCGGATCAGGGTGAACGGGCTGCCGCTGGCTGACCAGGATTCCAAGCAAAAACAGCCGCTACCGCGCGTCCATCAAGCGCCAATAGCTATCAGAACAAGAGCAAACCATGCAAGCACGCCAGGCCCTTGCCGACATCCAGCATCTGCTGACCCATGTGCTGCAGGCGCCCAGCCGCTGGCAGGCGCTGCCCCCGTTTGCGGACACCGATGGCGAGCTGGCCGCGCAGGTGCTCGACGAAGCCGCCAAGTTTGTGGACAGCGCCATCGCCCCGCTGCAGCGCGGCGGCGACGAAGAAGGCTGCCGCTTCGACGCAGGCCAGGTGCGCACGCCCGCAGGCTTCCGCGACGCCTACCAGGCCTTCTGGCAGGCGGGCTGGCCGTCGCTGTCATGCGCGCCCGAGGACGGCGGCCAGGGCCTGCCTGCGGTGCTCGAATGTGTGCTGTTCGAATGGCTGGCCGGCGCCAACCACGGCTGGACCATGGCCCCCGGCCTGCTGCACGGCGCGTACGAATGCATCAAACACCACGCCAGCGACGAACTCAAGGCGCAATACCTGGAGAAAGTCGCCACCGGCGAATGGCTGGCCACCATGTGCCTGACCGAAGCCCACGCGGGCAGCGACCTGGGCCTGGTGCGCACACGTGGGGTGCCGCAGCCCGATGGCAGCGCGCGGGTGAACGGCAGCAAGATCTTTATCTCCGGCGGCGAGCACGACCTGACCGACAACATCGTGCACCTGGTGCTGGCGCGCCTGCCCGATGCGCCTGCGGGGCCCAAGGGCCTGTCGCTGTTCCTGGTGCCCAAGATTCTTCAAGATGGAAGCCGCAACGCCGTGGTGTGCGAGCGCATCGAAGAAAAGATGGGCCTGCACGGCAGCCCCACCTGCGTGATGCGCTTTGACGACGCCACCGGCTGGCTGGTGGGCGAGCCGAACAAGGGCCTCAACGCCATGTTCGTGATGATGAACGCGGCGCGCCTGCACGTGGGCCTGCAGGGCATCGGCCTGCTAGAGGCCGCATGGCAAAAGGCGAGTGCCTACGCGGCCGAGCGCCGCCAGATGCGCGGCCCCGGCGCCAAGGACACCAGCCTCATCCAGGACCACCCCGCCATCCGCCGCATCCTGCACACGCAGCGCGCCTGGATCGACGGCGGCCGTGTGCTGGCCTACCACACGGCCCTGCAGCTCGACGTGGCCAAGCACAGCACCGACGCTGCCGCGCGCGCCGCCGCCCAGCGCTGGTGCGCGCTGGTCACGCCCGTGCTCAAGGCCGCGCTCACCGACCAGGGCTTTCACGGCGCCAGCGCCTGCCTGCAGGTGTTTGGCGGCCACGGCTATGTGCGTGAATGGGGCATCGAGCAGATCGTGCGCGACGCGCGCGTGGCCATGATCTACGAGGGCACCAACGAGATCCAGGCCATCGACCTGCTGGTGCGCAAGGTGCTGGCCGATGGCGGCCAGGGCCTGGGCGCCCTGCTGGGCAGTCTGCCCGGCGCGGCCCCCAGCACTGCCGCCAGCGCGCGCCGCCATGCGCTGGTCGAGATCACGCAGACCCTGGCGGCCGCCGCCCAGTCCGACCCCGAGCTGCCCTACTGGGTGGCCGACGACTACCTGCGCGCCGTGGCGCTGGTGCTGCTGGAATGGGCCTGGGGCCAGATCGGCGCCGCCAGCCCCCGCGAACGCGGGAGCGAACCCACCAGCGCCACGGACCGCTGGACCGCCCCCGCCCAGGCCTTTGCCCTGTGGGTGCTGCCCGAATTCGACCTGCGCACCGGCATCCTGCGCCAGCGCATCGCGCACGCCTTGGAATTCAGGCCCCAGGAGGCCACAGGCGCTGGATCCATATGCGCCAGCAGCTCCTGATTCAGTAGCAATCCGCCTTCCGCCGATCTCCCGCCCACAGCGTGTTGAGGCCACGCTGCGGGTTTCCTTGCGCCTCAGAAAAACAGGAGACACACCATGAGCTTGAAAAAAAGAAGGACCAGAATGCACGCCCATCCCATCGCTTTGTCGGCCGTGACCACGGCCCTGCTCATGGGCTGCGGCGGCTCGTCCGATGCCGCCCTGCCCCAGCTCTCCGCCGCCACACCGGCCCCCCTGCAGTCGTGCGCCACGCTCGCCACCAGTCTGGCCCTGCCCGACACGCGCATCACCTCCGCCGAGCAGGTGCCCGAGGGGCCCCTGGCCCTGCAGGGCGTGACCACCCAGGCGCCCGCGCACTGCCTCGTCAAGGGCAAGATGAAGGAGCGCACCGGCCCCGTGGATGGCGCCAGCTACGCCATCGGTTTCGAGATGCGCCTGCCCGTGGCGTGGAACGGCCGCTTTCTGCACCAGGCCAACGGCGGACTGGACGGCAGCGTGGTCACCGCGCTGGGCTCGGTGAGCGGCGCCGCGCCGGTGGCCCCCGGCCTGGTGCAGGGCTTTGCGGTGCTCAGCTCCGACGCAGGCCATGGCGCGCCCACCCCCTTCTTCGGCGTGGACCCGCAGGCCCGGCTGGACTACGGCTACCAGGCCGTGGGCACCCTCACCCCCATGGCCAAGAACCTCATCAAGAGCGCCTACGGCAAGGCGCCCGACCGCTCGTACCTGGCCGGCTGCTCCAACGGCGGCCGCCACGCCATGGTGGGCGCATCGCGCTATGCCGACCAGTACGACGGCATCCTGGCGGGCAACCCCGGCTTTCACCTGCCCAAGGCCGCCACCACGCAGCTGTGGAAGGCCCAGCAATACGCCAAGGTATCCACCAAGGACGCCACCACCGGCCTGCCCGACCTGAACACGGCCGTGAGCCCCGCCGAGTTCAAGCTCATCGGCAGCAAGATCGTCGCCAAGTGCGACGCGCTGGACGGCGTGGCTGACGGCCAGGTCAACGACGTGGCCGCCTGCCAGGCCGCCTTCAACCTGCAGACCGACGTGCCCACCTGCACCGGCGCACGCGACGGCAGCTGCATCACCAGCGAGCAAAAGGGCGTGCTGGCCAGCATCTTTGCAGGCCCCAAGAACAGCAAGGGCGAGGCGCTGTACACCGGCACCTGGTTCGACCCCGGCATTGCAGGCGCCAACTTTGCGTCGTGGCACTTTGGCTCGCCCGCCACGCGTGACGCAGGTGCAGTGGCCTTCATCTTCACCTCGCCCCCATCCAGCGTGGCAGCGTTCACCGCCATCCCCGGCATGCAGTACGCGCTGAACTTCAGCATGGAGACGGACTACCCCAAGATGTTCGCCACCAACATCACGTACACCGAGTCGCCCTGGTCGTACATGACCCCGCCCAACGAAGCTGACCTGGGCACCCTGAAGAACCGGGGCGCCAAGATGATCGTCTTCCACGGCGTGGCCGACGGCGTGTTCTCGCCCATGGACACCGCCAACTGGATGGACCGCCTGCAGGCCAACCACAGCGGCAAGGCCGATGCCTTTGCCCGCCTGTTCCTGGTGCCCGGCATGAACCACTGCTCCGGCGGCCCCGCCACCGATCAGTTCGACATGCTGGCCCCGCTGGTCGCCTGGGTGGAACAGGGCAAGGCCCCCGACAGCGTGACCGCCAAGGCACGCGGCGCGGGGGCCAATGTGGTGAATGCCGAGCTGCCTGCCAGTTGGTCTGCCAACCGCACGCGGCCGCTGTGTGTGTACCCCAAGGTGGCGCGCTACAACGGGACGGGGGATGTGGAGAGTGCGAGCAGTTTTAGCTGCAAGTGAGGGGGGTTGAAAGTGGGAAGCCCGGCTTGTGCCGGGCTTTTTCATCGGGCGAAGGGGTGACTAGAAGCGCTGCTTCGTGCAGCCCCGGAAGTTCCAGACTTTTGGGCCCGGGGTACACACTAGTGAGAAGCGATTTGCGCAGGTTCATTGGCAGCTTTGCAGCGGTTGCTGCCGTTCGCATCTCGGTCACGAATGGGTACTATCGGCCACAAGCGGACATTGGAGTCACAAATGCCACTCGAATGGAAACACTCCACCGAGGGAGTTGATTGGGAAGAGCTTTCTGCCCTCTATCGGGCCGCCCCACTAGGCGAGAAGCCGCCGCTTCATCTGCAGAAAGTCTTCTCCAACAGCATGTTCACGTGTTTCGTCTATGAGAATGCGAAGCTTGTGGCGGTGGGGCGCGCGCTCGCTGATGGCGGAGATTGCTCGTACATATGCGACGTTGCGGTATTGCCCAGCCATCAAGGCACAGGCCTCGGCAAACAGGTTGTCAGTGACTTGGTGGAAATGTCATCCGGTCACAAGAAAATCATCTTGTATGCGGTCCCTGGCAAAGAGCCTTTCTACAGGAAATTCGGCTTCATGCGAATGAAGACGGCTATGGCCATCTTTAAGAATCAGCAGCAGCAGGTGGAGGGGGGCTACCTTAGTGAAACCTAATCCTTCAATCAGGATGATGTACACCGGCATGTCTGTTCACGGACGTCTACTACCGGGGAAACCAAAGGTCTGCAACGGGCCCAAAGGCGACGCTGACACGCCGCCAGGGGCGGGGCAGATCTTGCTACAGCTTTGCGAGGCAGCTTCTAGCGCATCGATTGGCTATCGACGAATCTGATCACCGAGTGCCGGGGCGTACGCGGTATCAAAACCCAGTCGTTCAGATAGGTAACCACCGCAGGGCAGACCGTCATCGCTCCGTAGGTTCGTCTCGCGTTCTCAGGGTCGGTGAAGTGCACGTCAATTCGTTTTCCGCGTCGGACTACAAATTTGATATTTAGGCTCGTACACCCATGGCTCTGCTTTCCGCGTGAAACGCCAACGAGAGTGAATTGACTGAAGTCGACCTTCGGTGCGCCTATGCTCTCAGCATCCCGCGGATTGGGTTCTAGTTTGCCCATCGCCCAGATCTCATCCCACTGTTGCTGGGTTCGAACTACGTACTCGGCATTTGGCCATTCGCGTGGCGACAACTTGTCAGTTTGCAGCCGTAAAAATTCAACGTGCTCAAGTATCTCCTGTGCCAATGCGAACGCCCCCGATGCCGCAAGCAGCACTCCAAAAACGACACCTCTCTGCACAAAGCTCCTGAAGGCTATAGGCAACACAACAACTCCCGATTACGCCATCGTAGCGCTGACGTGAGGGACGCTAACGGGCCCTGAGCAGGCGACCCTCAAGACACACGATGCACGGTAAAAGCGCCAATCCAAAGCGCTGCGCTACATAGGGAAACAATCAGCCCAATCTTGCAAAGTCGTTTTCCTTCTAGCTCGTAGCGGTCTGTATCTAAGCACCACAAAAGCGTCCATCCCGCGACCCTATCGATTTCATCGGCCTTCCGCAGATGTCGGACTGCGGACAACCCAAGAAACGAGTAGTAGAGGCCCAGCAGGGTTGCTAGAGCGCCAAATGCGATGGAGACAGTCTGCATAGCCATGATCTTCAGTGTCCGCTTGTGGCCGATAGTACTCATTCACGAAAGTGGAGCGTACGTCCGCAACCGGCCTGAAGCGGTCGCCCGTCTATTACTGTACTTTCGCACTGGCTCAATTCGCAAGCTCGATTGCCAGCCGGTTGACAGTGCCGAAGTCACGCCAAGCAACGACATTGGCAGGGCTGGATACAGGGTGGAGTAGGCGCACGGAGTTGGGTTGACGCAGCTATGACCATCGACAGCAATTAGCTATTGCTCCGACGCGCCCGGTGTGCGTTCAGTCGGCAATGGCGATCTGCTGGCTTCGCTCTTCGCCTTCTTCCCTTGGTCGTAATGCCACTTGATGGCGAAGAACATGCCGGTGCCGAACACGGCCACCTTGAACACAATGAAGACTATCGGGACCCAATCCATCTTTGAGATTTTCCTGGCTGTTGATTGGCAGTCACTACCGTGAAGTGCACTGACTTAAAACGCTGCGTCAGCAGCTTCATCGTGTTCAAGCCATCGTCGAACCTCACATCGACAGCACTGGGCAAATGATCTGAAAACTTGGTGCGATGCTATCGAGCCTGCTGTGCGGGCGTAAGCATCAGTTCTGCCTAAATTTTGCGTAGCAGATGAAGATCGCCGTGCAGGGCAACTGCCTGGAAAGCGGCTTTGTCATTGGGGCTGTGTGTGGCCGCGATGCGCGGGCCGTGGTGCGCGCCGAGAGTGAGCCGACGGATCGTCGGTTGCAATCAACGCCGATGCGGGCACACAAAAAAGGCCTGCATGAGGGAACCCCATGCAAGCCTTTGATTGGGGTGACAGTGCGAATGCCGGATGCTCAGAACGGCAACCCCACATAGTTCTCCGCCAGCGACCCCAGCGCCTTTTCCGATGAGAACAGATACGCTAGGTCCGTGTCCTGCAGCTTCTGGTCGTAGGCCAGCGAGTCGGGGAAGGTGTGCAGCATGGTCGTCATCCACCATGAGAAGCGCTGGGCCTTCCACACGCGGGCCAGGGCCTTTTCGGAGTATTTGTCCAGGCCGGTGCTGTCGCCATCCTTGTAGTGCGCCACCATGGCGTGGTACAGGTAGTAGATGTCCGACGCGGCGCTGTTCAGGCCCCGCGCGCCGGTGGGCGGCACGATGTGGGCGGCGTCGCCCGCCAGGAACAGGTTGCCGTAGCGCATGGGCTCGGCCACAAAGGAGCGCAGGGGGGCGATGGACTTTTCGATGGAGGGGCCGGTGATGAGCTTGGCGGCCACCTCGGCGGGCAGGCGGCGCTTGAGTTCGTCCCAAAAGGCTTCGTCGGACCAGTCTTCCACGGTGTCGGTCAGCGGCACCTGGATGTAGTAGCGGCTCAGCACCTGCGAGCGCAGCGAGCACAGCGCGAAGCCGCGCTCGTGCTTGGCGTAGATCAGCTCGGGCGAGACGGGTTGGGTGCGCGAGAGCACGCCCAGCCAGCCGAAGGGGTAGACCTTTTCATACTCCTTGAGCACGTCGCGCGGGATGGACTTGCGGCTCACGCCGTGGAAGCCGTCGGCGCCGATGACGAAGTCGCAGTCGATGCGCACCACCTCGTCGCCTTGGCGGTAAGTCACATACGGGTTGGCGCTTTTGAGGTCGTGGGGCTGCACGTCTTCGGCGTTGTGGATGACGACGCCCTTCATGCGGTCGCGCGCTTCATACAGGTCGCGCGTCAGCTCGGTCTGGCCGTACACCACCACCGAGCTACCACCGCTGTACTTGTGCAAATCGACCCGTTCCATCTTGCCGTCGTGGGCGATGATGAAGCCGTCGTGGATCTCGCCTTCGCGGTCCATGCGCTCGCCGCACTGGGCCTCGCGCATGAGTGCGGCAAAGCCGTGCTCCAGCACGCCGGCGCGGATGCGGCCCAGGACGTATTCGCGGCTTTGGCGCTCCAGCACGATGGTGGCTATGCCCTTGAGGTGCAAGAGCTGGGAGAGCATGAGGCCCGAGGGGCCTCCGCCGATGATGCAGACCTGGGTTTTCATGGTGTCTCCTGTAGTGGTTGGTGCGTTCATGACATGGGTCAAACGGACCACCCAAAGATACGTGGCACAGTCGCCGCGTTGAATGGACGGATGGAGCCAGAACATGCACTTTTCGAACATCGGAACCATCCACTCGTACAGCCTGTTCGGCGAGTCGCAACACCTGCCCGATGTATTGCACTGCGAGACGATTGCCGAGCGCTCGGTGCTGCACGACTGGGAGCTGGCGCCGCACCGGCACACGCGGCTGCACCAGGTGCTGCTGATCACCTCGGGCGGGGGCGTGGCGCACTTGGATGGCGAGCGGATTGCGCTGTTTGCGGGTGCGCTCATCAACGTGCCGCAGGGGCACGTGCATGCGTTTCGCTTCACGCAGCACACGCAGGGCTGGGTGGCCACGCTGGCCGATGAACTGATGGACGAGATTTTTGTGCGCGTGGGCGATGTGCGGCGCGACCTGGCGCGGCCCGCCGTGGCGCCTGCGCCGCCTGAACTGCACCAGGCCATGGGCCAGATCTGGCAGGAGTTCTCGGGCCGCGCCAAGGCGCGTGCGCTGGTGCTGCGGGGCCTGAGCGCCACGCTGCTGGGCTGGGTGGCCCGCGCCATGGAAGAGCACAGCCCGGGCGACACCGCGGCGCCAGAGTCCAGCCTGGTGCAGCGGCTGGAGGCGCTGATCGAGGCGCATTTTCTGGAGCACTGGCAGGTGGCGGACTATGCGCGCGCGCTGGCCGTATCGCCCACGCACCTGAGCCGGGTGGCCCGCGCCACCACCGGGGTATCGGCCCAGCGCCTCATTGAGGCGCGCCTGATGCGCGAGGCGCGGCGCAACCTGGCCTACACCCATCTGGGCGTGGCCACCATCGCCTACACGTTGGGCTATGCGGACCCGGCGTACTTCACGCGTGCCTTCACGCGCGATGCGGGCCTGTCACCCCGCGCGTTTCGTGCGCAGGTGGCTGCGTCGGCGCCCACCCCGGCGATGTGATGCCGCGTGACAGGCTGCTGACACGCCGCTGTCAGCAGCCCCCGATCACCATCAGGGCTTCTTTCTTTCACACACAAGGAGCCCCCATGAAAAACGCCGTCGCCTGGTTCGAGATCCCCACCACCCAGCTGGACCGCGCCCAGGCCTTTTATGAAGCCGTGCTGGGCCAGCCCATGCGCCGCGAGAACATGGGCCCGAGCGAAGGCGCCGTGTTTGCCTACGACGGCGCTGCTGACGGCGTGGGCGGCGCGCTGATGATGGGCCCCACGGCGCCGCAGGTTTCTGGCGGTGGCACACTGGTGTACCTCGATGCATCGCCCTCGCTCGACGCCGCGCTGGAGCGCGCGGTGGCCCAGGGCGGCCGCGTGGCCCTGCCGCGCCAGGCACTGCCGCCGGGCATGGGGTTCTTCGCGCACATCCATGACCTGGATGGCAACCGCGTGGGTCTTCACGCACTGTCTTGAAGAAAGGACAACCGCATGGAAACACAGGAACTGCACAGGGGCCGCCTCATCGACCACATCCAGCTGGTCGTGCGCGACCTGCCGGCCAGCCAGGCCTTCTACACCGCCGTGTTCAAGGCGCTCCAGGTGCCAATGGGCGGCACGGGCGAAGGGTACTTCTGGGCGGATGAGCTGTTTGTCTCCACCGCCGACAGCGCCGCTGCCCAGGGCCATCTCACGGGCCGGCACCACCTGGCCTTCCAGGCCCGGGACCGCGCCATGGTGGAGGCATTCCACCAGGCCGCCCTTGCCCATGGCGGTACGGACAATGGCGCCCCGGGCGAGCGGCCGTACCACCCCGGCTACTACGCCGCCTTTGTGCTGGACCCGGACGGCAACAACATCGAGGCGGTGTTCCACGGCGAGGCGCAGCGCAGCGCGCCGTCGGTCAAGGTGACGTTCTGATGGCCTGACGCCCCGGGCCCCGCCACTGGATCAACAACCCACCTCGGGGCGGGCCAGGCCGCGCAGCGGTATCGGCGTGGAGAACACGATGGAAGTGCGTGTTTCTCCATAGCCGTTGATGTCGCCCAGGAAACGCTCCAGATCCGGCAGGTCGCGCGCCACCACCTGCAGCACATACGAATCGTTGCCGCTGACATGGTGGCATTCCAGCACCCGCGCGGATTGGCGCAGCTTGTCGATCAGCGCCTTCTTGCCGGGCTGCGGCACGTTGATGCCCACCACCGCCCGTACGCCGTAGCCGACCTGGGCGGGGTCGATGTCGGCATGCACGCCACGCACCACCCCGGCCTCCTGCAGGCGCCGCAGGCGCTCCAGCGTGGCGGGCACCGACAGCCCGACCGTGTGCGCCAGGTCCTTGAGGGATGCACGCCCGTCGGCCTGCAGCGCGGTGATGAGCCGCCAGGCCTTGTCATCGACTTCCATGGAACGCCCTTTTGAGTAAATGCAGAAAAATAGGAAACCAGAATTGAGAAATGCCTAATTTTCAGCATTCTCCTTCGCAAGGCGCCCCCCTAGCATCGGTGCATGGACTTCGCATCACTCACCCTCTTTCTTCAAGCCGCCCTCATTGGCGTCCTCATCGCGGCCCCCGTGGGGCCCATCGGCCTGCTGACGATGCAGCGCACCCTGGAGCGGGGCCTGGCGGCCGGGCTGGCCACCGGCCTGGGCGCCGCTGCCGCGGACGCGGTGTACGGCGCCATCGGCGCCTTCAGCGTGCGCTGGCTGATCGACCTGCTGGCCAGCGCCAAGACACCGCTCGCGCTGGGCGGCGGCGCGCTGCTGCTGGTGCTCGCCTGGCGCACCTGGCATGCGCCGGTAGCCCACACCGCCGCCCCGGCGCGCGATGCGCGCGGCCTGCTGGGCCTGGCGGCGGGCACCTTTGCGCTCACGCTGGCCAACCCGACCACCATCGTGTCGTTCATCGCGGTGTTTGGGTCGCTGGGCGGCGGCCGGCAGGCCATGCCGTCACCGTTGTGGATGGTGGCGGGCGTGCTGGCTGGGTCGGCAGCGTGGTGGCTGCTGCTGACCGGCGCCATCGCGTACCAGCGGCGGCGCTTCACGCCGGCCTGGCGCCAGCGCATCAACCAGGCATCGGCGCTGCTGCTGGGCGGGTTCGCGCTGTGGCAGTGGGTGCAGCTGGTCTGACGGCTCGTGTAGCCAACGCAGGAGATGCTGCAAGGGTACTGACACTGCGGTGTCAGCAGCACGCCCGCACCATCGGTGGCTTCTTTGACCAGGAGCTTTTCTCATGACCGACGCCGTGCTGCAACACACCCTTTGGCCGGATGCCGAGCCTGTGCGAATGCCCGTATCGGCGGGAACCTCTGACGCCCCCGCGCGCCGCAACTGGATCGCCGTGGCCAGTGCCCAGCACGCCCGCCGGGGCTGCGCCGAGCCGGGCGCCGGCTACATGCAGGTGTGCCATGGCAAGGCCGCGCCGCTCAGGCGCATCCAGCCGGGAGACCGCGTGGCCTACTACGCGCCCACGGTCACCATGGGGGGCAAGGACCGGCTGCAGGCGTTTGTCTCCATCGGCATCGTGCAGCCGGGCGCGCCGTATGCGTTTGACATGGGCGGCGGGTTTGTGCCGTCGCGGCGGGACGTGGCCTATGTGCCTGCACGTGAGGCGGCGATTGCGCCGCTGCTGGACGATTTTGAATTTGTGGACGACCGCCAGCGCTGGGGCAGCAAGTTCCGCTTTGGGCTGCTCTCCGTCAGCGACCATGACATGCGCCTGATCGCGCGGGCGATGGGGGCGGATGCCACATTGCTGCACCTGGCATAGGGCGCACGCACGCCTGCCGGCGCGCCCCACCGGTCAGCACACGGCCATCAACGCGTCCACGGTTCTTCGCTGGGCAGCGGTCAGGGCGGCATAGCCTTCGCGCATCATGCGCAGCACGATCCCATGGATTTCCAGTTCGACAGCGGTCATGGTGTTCCCCTTGGAGAAAAGTCCCCCGACCGCCGCGCGGGCTGGCCGGCCCCTCTGGGTGCACGCGGCTGGCCGGCAGGCACCCGGGCCCGCCCAACCAGGGGCCGGGCCCCATGCCACTGTGCCCCCGCGGCGCACGGGCAAGGCAGGGATGTGAGGGGGAATGGCGGCGCTGTTCATCCTCCGGTGGCGGCGCCACCTACTGCACCCACGGCCCGCAGCGGGTGGCCAGCGCAGCGCGCCCGGCCTCATTCACTCATATTTTCATAGCTGCCAGCGCTTATCAATAAAGCGCCAGAGGCCAAAAACACCCTGAATCAGGGATGGGCGGGCGCCGCACGCACACGCGCCAGCGCCTCGGGCACGCCGGTCCACGCGGGCCGGCCCGGGGCATAGCGCTGGCGCATGTAGAGCGCCAGCTCGGCGATCTGCGCATCACTGAGCGCGTGGCCGAACGCGGGCATGAAGCCGATGTCGCGCGCGGCGGGTTCGCGGATGCCGTGCACGATGACCTGCAGCAGGTTGTCGGGCCGGTCGCTGTGCAGGTTGCTGTTGAGGGCCAGCGGAATGTTCACGCCCAGCAGCTTCGGCCCATCGCCGTCGTGGTGGCAGGCGGCGCAGGCGCCGTTGAACAGGCGCTGCGCGGAGCCGGGCTGGGGCGCGAGCGCGGCGGCCTGGGCCACGGCCGCCGTGGCGCGGGCCCGCGCCGCGTCGGCGGCAGGCTCCGTGGCGGCCGTGAACGAGGCGAGGTAGGTGGCCATGGCGCGGATGTCGCCGTCGGGCAGGTGCGCCAGTTCGCGCACCACGGGTGCCATGGGGCCGGAGGCGCTGCCGTGCTGCGCGCTGTGGCCGTGGCGCAGGTAGCCGTAGAGCGACTCGGCGCTCCAGGGCACGGGTGCCTTGGACAAGCCGGTGAGCGCGGGGGCCTCCCACCCGTCGATGAGCGCGCCCGACAGGAAGGCCGCCCCGCCCTGCTCCGCGCCCAGCGCATTGCGCGGCGTGTGGCAGGCGCCGCAGTGGCCCACGCCCTGTACCAGGTAGGCGCCCCGGTTCCACTCGGGCGGGCGCGCGGGGTCGGGCTTCCAGGGCGTGGCGTCGTGGAACAGCGCGTTCCATCCAGCCATGAGCGGGCGCACGCTGAAGGGGAATGCAAGTCGGGTGGCGGGCACCTCGGCGCGCACGGCGGGCTGCGCCATGAGGTAGGCGTAGACCGCCGTGAGGTCGTCGTCGCTCATCTTCGCGAACGAGGTGTACGGGAACGCCGGGTACAGGTGGCGGCCGTCGCGCGAGATGCCCTCGCGCATGGCGCGCTGGAAGGCGCTGAACGACCACCGGCCGATGCCGGTCTCGGCGTCGGGCGTGAGGTTGGTGGTGTAGACGGTGCCGAACGGCGTTTCCATGCCGCGCCCGCCCGTGTTGGGCGTGCCGCCGGGCGCAGTGTGGCAGACCACGCAGTCGCCCGCGGCGGCCAGCAGGCGGCCGCGCTCGATGGTGGCGGCGTTGTACACCGCCGCACCGCCCGCCGTCTGCACCACGGGCGCGATGGACGGGCGCCAGCCCAGCAGCGCGGCGCCCATGGCCAGGCCACCCGCGGCCAGGGCCAGTGCACGCGCCCAGGGGCTGCGCTGGCGCGGCCACGTGGCGGTGGCGGGCACGGTAGGCGCTGGCAGTTCCAGGGTGGGCAGCACGTCGGCAGGCTGCGTGGTGGCGGTGCCTGCCGTGCCCGCATCTCCCGCACCGGCGTTGCCCTGCAGCGGATTGAGCCCGGCGCGCACCACCTCGGGCGTGAAGGGCGGCGCGCGAAAGCGCACACCCGTGGCGTCGAAGATCGCGTTGGCGATGGCCGCCGTGCCGGGCACGGAGGACGACTCGCCCGCACCCAGCGGCGCCTCGTCCTGCCGGGGCATGTGCATGACCTCGATGACCGGCACCTCGCGGAAGCTCAGGATCGGGTAGCTGCCCCATTCGCGCGTGTCCACCGCCTGCGTGACGGGGTCGAAGCGCACCTGCTCCTTGAGCGCGCGGCTGGTGGTCTGCACCACGTTGCCGTGCACCTGGTGCTCCACGCCGGCCGGGTTGACCATCAGGCCCGCATCGTGTCCCACGACCACGCGGCGCACATGCACCTCGCCGGTCTTCCGGTTCACGTCCACGTCGGCCACCCAGGCCGCCCAGGCGGCGCCAAAGCCCGGCCATTTGCTGTGGATGTAGCGCGCGTAGGCAAAACCCTGGCCCTGCACCCAGTCGCCGTCCAGCCCGCGCTGCAAGGGGCCGGTGCGGCGCACCCAGCCCGCCTTTTCCGCCGTGGCCTGCACGAGCTCGGCCGCGCGCGGATCGTTCAGCAGCTGCAGGCGGAATTCGACCGGGTCCACGCCCGCCGCCGTGGCCAGCTCGTCCACATACGACTCGTGCGCGAACGAGTTGGGCAGCGCCGAGACGCCGCGCAGCCACGAGGCCCGCACGATGGGCGCCATGTCGTTCACGGCCACGCGCAGGTTCTCGTAACCGTAGGGCGGGCGCGCGGTGCGGTCGCCCATCTCGTAGGCCTGGGCCACGGGCTCGATGGTGCGCGTGAGCAGCAGGGCCAGCGTGGGCGCGCCGTTGGAGGGGTAGGAGGTCTCGAAGTCGTAGGCCGCCACCGAGCCATCGGCGTTGAGCCCGCCACGCACCTGCATGAGCTGGGCCGTGCCCTTGGGCTCCCACAGGTGCTCCTGCTCGCGCGTGAGCTGCACGCGCACGGGCGCCCCCACAGCGCGCGAGAGCAGCGCAGCATCGGCCGCCACGTCGTCGGCCCCGTTGCGGCCGTAGCAACCCGCAGCCTCCATGCGCACCAGGTCGATGTCCACGTCGGCCAGGCCCATCAGCCGGGCCAAGTCGGCGCGCAGCACATGGGGGTTCTGCGTGCCGGCCCAGACGGCCATGCGGGCACGGCCCGAGGTTTCGTCCTGGCGCCACTCGGCCACCGCGCACGAGGGGCCGATGGAGCCGTGCAGCTGGTAGGGCCACACATAGGTGCGCGGCATGGGCTGGTCGGCAGCGGCCAGCGCGGCATCCACATCGCCCTCGTCCACCAGGCGGCGCTGGGTGGCGGGGTTGGCGCGAATGGCCTGCTCCACCGCTTCAGCGCTGTCCTGGCGCGGGAAACCGGGCCAGTGCTTCCACTGCACCTTCAGCTCGCGCAGGGCTTGCTCGGCCTGCTCCTCGCGCTCGGCGACGATGCCCACGAAGTCGCGGATCACCACCACCGCGCGGATGCCCGGGATGTGGGCGATGGACGACTGGTCCACCGATTCCAGCGTGTTGCCGATGAAGTCGCCATGGTCGGCGCCCGCATACGGCGGGCGTACCACGCGCCCATGCAGCATGCCGGGCACGCGCATGTCGTGCACGAAGACCAGCTCGCCGCTGACCTTGGCGGGGATGTCCACGCGCGGCACCGGCTGCCCGACCACGGTGTAGTCGGCCGCGGGCTTGGTGGGCGTGGCCTCGGCGAGCTCCAGGGTGGTGTGCGCGCCAGCGAGCAGTTCGCCATAGGCCATCTGGCGCGCCGGTTCGGCGGCCGCCTGCACCACCCCGGCCTGCACCCGCAGGGTGTCGGCCGCCACGCCCAGGCGCGCGGCGGCGCGCGCCACCAGCCAGTGGCGCGCCTGCGCCGCAGCGATGCGCAGCGGCCTGGCGTGGATCTGGATCGAAGCGCTGGCGATGGTCGCGCCCTGGTTGGGCGCGCGCGCGGTGTCGCCCAGCACCATGTGCACCCGGGCCAGCGGCACATCGAGTTCCTCGGCCACGATCTGCGCCAGCGCCGTGCGGATGCCCGTGCCCAGGTCGACGTGGCCGTTGAGCGCGGTCACGCTGCCGTCGTCCCACACGGCAATCAGGATTTCGACCCCCTCGGCCGGATTGCCCGCCACCAGCGCGGGCTGGCCTTTGACGGGCGGCGGCGCGGGCGGCGGGTTGCGCACCACCAGCAGCACACCCTGCGCGGCATGGAAGTCGGCGCGGGTCAGGGGTGCGTGGGCGCGCAATGGCCAGGCGCCGGCGGGCGTGGTGCTCATGCCCTGGCCTCCCGCATCAGCACGGCCGCACGCAACACGGCGCGGATGATCTCCACATGGGTGCCGCAGCGGCACAGGTTGCTGGCCAGTTCGCGGCGGATGGCGGCCTCGTCGGGGTCGGCGTTGCGCTCCAGCAGGGCCACGGTCATCATCACCATGCCGCTCAGGCAATAGCCGCATTGCGCGGCCTGCTCGTCGATGAAGGCCTGCTGCACCGGGTGCAGCCCCGTGGCCTGGCCGCAGCGCGCCGGCAGCCCCTCCAGCGTGGTCACGTCGCGCCCCGCCGCGCCCCGCGCGGGGATCACACAGGCCCGCGCGGCCACGCCGTCCACCAGCACCGTGCACGCGCCGCACTGCCCCAGGCCACAGCCGTACTTGGGGCCGTTGAGCTGCAGGTCGTTGCGCAGCACGTGCAGCAGCGTGGCGCCGTCCGCACCGGTGGCGGGCAGTGCGCAGGGCTGGCCGTTGACGGTGGCCGTGGCGCTGGGGGTGGCGTGCATGGGGCGAACGGACTCCTGGCCTTCAGCGCTTCAAGGTGCCCGAGCGCGTGTACATCTCCAGGTCCACGAAGTTGGAGCCATTGTGGTTGCCCGGGCCGTATTGCAGCGGGAAGTCGCCGAGCTTGGTCGTCCCCATGTCCTCCATGGCCTTGATGAAGCCATCGCGCGTGAGGTTGCGGCCCGCGCGCTTGAGGCCTTCGACGAACACGCGCGCGGCGATGTAGCCTTCCAGCATGGTGTAGCTGTCGATCTTCTCGCCGGCGTCAGCGCGGTCCTTGCGGTAGTCCGCCACGATGGGCATGCGGCTGGACTGGGGCGACGGCACAATGCTGGCGGTCACCAGCCCTTCGATGCCGCCGTTCAGGCGCTGCGCAGATCCCGGCGCGTCGGTGATGCCGACGGAGATGGTGTACAGCGGCGCCGCGCTGCCGCTGGCACGGTAGTCGCGCAGGAACACTTCCACCATCTTGCCGGCCATGATCATCACCACGGCACCGGGCTGGGCCTTGGTGAGCGCGGCAACCTGGGGCTTGGCGTCGGTGGCGGCGATCTCCATGGGCACGGATTCCACCACCTTCACCTTCAGGCCCTGCGCGATCTGCAGGCAGGTCTCGAGGTTGGACTTGCCGAACGCGCTGTTCTGGTAGATGACGGCAATGTTGTTGATGCCCAGGGTGGCCAGGTGGCCCACGATCTTGCGCAGCTCGGTCTCGTAGCTGGCGCGCACGTGGAACAGGTGGCGGTTGTGGTTGGTGCGGAACGAGGTCGTGCCCACCAGCGGCGCGAACATGGGCACGCCCGCCTTCTCGGCGATGGGCATGGCCGCGATCAGGTTGCCCGTGGCCACGTAGCCGATCAGCGCGAACACCTTGTCCTCCTCGATGAGGCGCGTGGTGTTCTCGGCGGTCTTCTTGGGCTCATAGGCGTCGTCGTGCGAGACGAGTTCCAGCGCACGCCCGTGCACCCCGCCGGTCTTGTTGGCCTTGTCGAACGCCAGCACGATGCCGGCCTTGTAGTCCACCCCGAAATCCTTGGCCGGCCCCGTGAAAACGGCCGACTGCCCCACCTTGATGCGGGTGTCCGTCACCCCGGTCTCGGCCGCTGCCGGGCCAGCGGCTCCCAGAGCGGCGGCGGCCAGGGCCGTCAGCACCACCCGGCGGTCGATGCTCCCATCCTCCATCCCACGAAACTTCATGAAACGCTCCTTACATCAAAGGCGCAAGTTTCCCTGCAAGCGAAGCGGCTGTGCAACCATTTCCGCGAGGTGTTGTGAATCCGTCATAGCCGCCACCCCGGGCCCTGGCCGCGCCATGGGCGGGCGGGCAGCGGCCATGGTGCTATACGCTGAGGTAGGCGCGGCGAACCTCTTCGTTCGCCGCCAGCTCCGCCATCGTGGCCTGGTAGCGGATCTGCCCCTTCTCCAGCACATAGGCGCGGTCGGACACCAGTTCGGCAAAGTGCATGTTCTGCTCGGACAGCAGGATGCTCACGCCCTGTTCCTTGAGCTCCAGGATCATGTGCGCCATCTGCTCCACGATCACGGGCGCCACGCCTTCGGAGGGTTCGTCCAGCAGCACCAGGTAGGGGTTGCCCATGAGCGTGCGGGCCACGGTCAGCATCTGCTGTTCGCCGCCGCTCATGCGCCCGCCCGGGCGCTGGGGCATTTCGCCCAGGTTGGGGAACAGCTTGAAGAGACGCTCGGGTGTCCACACCGGGGCTGCCGTGCCATCGGGCCAGCTGCGGGCGGGCTGGCGCCCCACCTCCAGGTTTTCCATCACCGTGAGGTCGGTGAACACGCGGCGGTCCTCGGGCACGAAGCCCAGGCCCAGGCGCGCCGCATCGTGCGGGTCGCTCCTGGAGATGTCCTGGCCCATGAACCGGATCTGGCCCTTGCGCTTGGCGAGCATGCCCATCAGCGTCTTGAGCGTGGTGGACTTGCCCGCGCCGTTGCGGCCCATCAGGGCCACGACCTCGCCCCGGCGGACGTCCAGATCCACGTCGTACAGGATCTGCGCGGCGCCGTACCAGGCCTGCAGCCCCTGGGCCTGCAGCAGCACTTCTTTGGTTTCGTTGGTCGTCATGCTCATGCGGCCTCCGCAGCAGCGGCTGCCGTTTTCTTCTCGAAGGTCTTGCCGGTGCCGAAGTACACCTCCTGCACCTTGGGGTGGTCGCGCAGCTCCAGGGGCTTGCCCTCGGCGATGAGCCGCCCGCGCGCCAGCACGATCATGCGGTCGGCGTACGCGAACACCACGTCCATGCTGTGCTCGGTGAACAGCACGGCCATGCCGCGGTCGATCACGAGCTGCTTGGTGAGCGCCATGAGTTCGTTGCGCTCCTTGGGCGCCATGCCGGCCGTGGGCTCGTCCATGAGCAGCAGCTTGGGCGCGTTGGCCATGGCGATGGCCAGCTCCACGCGCTTCACATCGCCATAGGCCAGCACGCTGCAGGGGCGGTCGGCCTGGGACTTCATGCCCACCTGGTCCAGCAGCGCCAGGGCTTCTTCTCGCTTGTGGTCGGCCGCCTTGCGCCACATCGCGAAAAGGCGGCTGTCGTGGGAGATCAGCGCCATCTGCACGTTCTCCACCACGGTGAGGGAGGCGAAGGTTTCTGCGATCTGGAAGGTGCGGCCCACGCCCATGCGCCAGATGTCGCGCGGCTTGCGGCCCACGAGCTCCTGGCCGTGGAGCTGGATCGATCCCGCGTCCGCCGCCAGCTGGCCGTTGACCATGTTGAAGGTGGTGGACTTGCCGGCGCCGTTGGGGCCGATGAGTGCCAGCAGTTCGCCGGCGGCCAGCTCGAAATGGATGCCATCGACGGCCTTGACGCCGCCAAAGGACTTGCCCAGGCCCGTGACTTTGAGCAAGCTCATGCCTTGCCCTCCTGCTTGTTGATATCGGCTTCGCGCCGGTTGTCGAAGAGCTGCTTGATGGCCCCCGCAATGCCCTGGGGGAACAGCAGCACCAGGATCAGGATGATGGCGCCCAGCATGGCGCGCCAGTAATCGGTGTTGCGCGCCACGGTGTCGTGCAGCCAGGTGAACGTGACGGCGCCCACCACGGGGCCCGCCAGTGTCTGGATGCCGCCCAGCAGCACCATCACCAGGCCATCGACCGACCGGCCCACGTGCAGCGTCTCGGGCGAGATGCTGCCCTTGGAAAACGCGAACAGCGCGCCGCCCAGGCCCGCGAACAGCCCGGCGATCACGAAGGCCGTCCACTGCATGCGCTTGACGTCGATGCCGATGGCATCGGCGCGCAGCACCGAATCACGGCCTGCGCGCAGCGCATAGCCGAACGGCGAGAACAGGATGCGGCGCAGCAGCAGCACGCCCCCCACGACCAGTGCCAGCGTGAGGTAGTAGTAGTTGCGCTTGTCCGACAGCCAGGCCGCCGGCCACACGCCGGTGAGGCCGTTGCTGCCGCCGGTGAAGCCGTCCCACTGGTAGCAGATGGCCCAGGTGATCTGCGCGAAGGCCAGCGTGAGCATGGCCAGGTACACACCCGACAGCCGCACGCAGAACCAGCCGTAGATGAGCGCGCCCGCCGCGGCCGCGAGCGGTGCCAGCACCAGGGCCAGCTCCATGGGAATGCCCGCGGAGCGCACCAGCAGCGCCGCCGCGTAGGCACCCAGGCCAAAGTAGGCCGCATGGCCGAACGAGTGCATGCCCGCCGGGCCCATGATGAAGTGCAGGCTGGCCGCGAACAGCGCGGCGATCAAGAGGTCGATGAACAGCACGGTGAGGTACGGCGAGCCGGCCGTGAGCAGCGGCAGCAGCACCAGCACGGCCACCAGGGCCACGCCGCCGAGCTTGAACCAGCGGTCGGGCGCGCGCAGCGGTGTCTCCGGCAGGCCCGTGTTGCGGCTCACGCCCTGCGGACGGCCCATCAGTCCCCAGGGGCGCACCACCAGCACCACCGCCATCACGAGGAACTCCACCACCAGGGTGAGCTTGGAGAAGGAGACGCTGTAGCCGAGGATCTCCACCACGCCCAGCCAGATGCACACGGCCTTGATCTCCGCGATCAGCAGGGCCGCCACATAGGCGCCCGGGATGGACCCCATGCCGCCCACCACCACCACCACGAACGCGGCGCCGATGGTGTTCAGGTCCATCTCCAGCGTGGCGGGTTCGCGCGGCAGCTGCAGCGCGCCACCCAGGCCCGCCAGCAGGGCGCCGAGCGCGAACACCGCCGTGAACAGCCAGGCCTGGTTCACGCCCAGCGCGCTGACCATCTCGCGGTCCTGCGTGGCGGCGCGCACCAGCGTGCCCCAGCGGGTGCGGGTGAGCAGCAGCCACAAAAGGCCCAGCACCACCGGCCCCACCACGATCAGGAACAGGTCATACGAGGGGAATTGCCGCCCCAGGATGTCCACCGAGCCCGACAGGCCCGGCGCGCGCGGGCCGAGCAGCTCCTCGGGGCCCCAGATCCAGAGCGCGGCATCCTTGATCACCAGCACGAGCGCGAAGGTGGCCAGCAGCTGGAACAGTTCGGGCGCCTTGTAGATGCGGCGCAGCAGCACCACCTCGACCAGGGCGCCGAGCGCGCCGACCACCACGGCCGACAGCAGCAGCGCGGGCCAGAAACCCAGGCCCGTGCCCAGCTTGGCCACCAGCGAGTAGGCGACGTAGATGCCCACCATGAAGAACGAGCCATGCGCGAAATTCACGATGCGCGTGACGCCGAAGATCAGCGAGAGCCCGGCGCCCACCAGGAACAGCGAGGAAGCCCCCGCCAATCCGTTGAGCAGCTGAACGATAAAACTCGAAAAACCCATCTCAGGTCTCCACGGCGCTACCTACGCGCCGCCCACAGCCTATGAAACTGGCGCACCCCAGGCCAGGGCAGCCGAGCAAGGGCCGCCCCGCAGCGGGGGCGGCGCCCCCTTCCCGCGCACAGCACGGCAGAAGAGGGAAGACGCGAAGCGTCTCAGGGAGGGTTGCGACTCAATCCGCGGGGCGCATCTTCTTGACTTCGTCGTTGCTGGGCTGCACCTTGCTGCCGTCCACGTAGCGGTAGTTCACCATCACGCCCTTGCCGCCCTCGTTCTTGGTGCGGCCCACGTAGCCGCCCATGGTGGACTGGTTGTCTTCGGCCCGGTAGACGATGGGGCCGAAGGGTGTGGGCACCTGCAGGCCCTTGAACGCGGCCACGAGCTTTTCGGTGTCGGTGGAGCCGGCTTTCTTCATGCCCTCGGCCAGCGACTTGATGGCGCTGTAGCCCACGATGGAGCCCAGGCGCGGGTAGTCGTTGAACTTGCCCTGGTAGGCCGTCTGGAAGGCCTTGTGCTCGGGCGTCTGGATGCCGTACCAGGGGTATCCCGTGACGATCCAGCCGTTGGGCGCCTCGTCCTTGAGCGGGTCCATGTACTCCGGTTCGCCCGTCAGCAGGCTGACCACCTCACGGTCCTTGAACAGGCCCCGCGTGTTGCCTTCGCGCACGAACTTGGAGAGGTCGGCACCGAAGAGCACGTTGAAGATCGCATCGGGCTTGGCATCGGCCAGGGCCTGCACCACGCTGCCCGAGTCGACCTTGCCCAGCGGCGGCGCCTGCTCGACGACGAATTCCACATCGGGCTGGGCCGCCTTGAGCAGCTGCTTGAAGGTGGCCACGGCCGACTGGCCGTATTCATAGTTGGGGTAGACCAGCGCCCAGCGCTTCTTCTTCAGGGCGACGGCCTCGGGCACCATCATCGACACCTGCATGTACGTGGAGGGGCGCAGGCGGTAGGTGTAGCGGTTGCCGTTCTGCCACACGATCTTGTCGGTCAGCGGCTCGCCGGCCAGGAAGAAGAATTTCTTTTGCTTAGCGAAGTCCGTCAGCGCCAGCCCCACGTGCGACAGGAAGGACCCCGTGAGCACATCGACCTTCTCGCGGGACACCAGCTCCTCGGCGGCCCGGACCGCGTCGCCGGGGTTGCCGTTGTCATCGCGGATGACCAGCTGGACCTTCTTGCCCAGCACGCCGCCCGCGGCATTGATCTCGTCAACGGCCAGCTCCATGCCTTTCTTGTAGGGCTCCAGGAAGGCGGGCTGCGCCTTGTAGCTGTTGATCTCGCCAATCTTGATGACATCCTGGGCGTGCACAGGGGCCAGCGTGATGGCCAGCGCGGCCGCAGCCGTGGCACGCATGAGGTTTCGTCGCATCGTCATGGGGAAACTCCTGAAAGGTGGGTTGGGGAGACAGGGGGGGATGGTGGTGGGTGATGGTAGTGCCGGGGACCGCGCTCAGCGCAGCCCGTCCGTACCCTGGATTTCGGACGCCTTGAGGCCGCCCACGCGGGGCAGCGGCCGGCCGCTGTCCGTCACGACGACGGCGACGACGATTTCGTTGGCCCGCGGCGCGTCGGCCACGCGGGCCTCCATGGCGTCGAAATGGCTGCGCACGTAGGCCGCGTCCTTGTGGCCCAGGGGCACGTCGATGGCCGTGCCCAGGCCACCGATCTTCTTGCTCGACGGCACCAGCGCGGCGCCTTTTTCCACCGCCACGCGCAGCGGGGCGCCCAGCTTGGGGTGCAGGATGGCGGCGGCGTGCTCCAGTTCCCCCGCCTCGCCCACGATGGCGGCCTTGCCATAGCTCTGCGCCTGGCCCGGCTCGATGCCCAGCGCGGCGACGCAGCGGGCGCCCAGCAGGGCCCCCAGCTCCTCGCCGATGGCCACCAGCTCGTCGAGGTTCTCGACATAGCGGCCCGCAAAGGGGTTGTCGATCACGGCCATGGCGAGGGCCTTGCGCACGGGGGGCTGCACGTCGCGCCCCATCTCCACGCGGACTTCATCCGTCTGGACAACGATTTTCCGGATCTTGGCTGGCATGTGTTGCTCCTTGGTTTTCTTGTGGATGCGGCAGTGGGCCTGGCGCCTTCAGCGCAGGCCGTCCCATTGGCTGATGTCGGCGGCCTTGAGCCCGCCGACGCGGGCGTGGATGCGCGCGCCCGTGGTCATGGCGAGGATGAAGACGATTTCATCGGACGCGGGCGCTCCGGGAACGCGCACCTCGATGGCATCGAAGTGGCTGCGCACGTAGCTGGCGTTGATGTGGGTGAGCGGAACATCCAGCGCCGCGCCGGGGCCGCCGACCTTCTTGGTGGAAGGCACAATGGACAGGGCATTGGCGGGCTGCCCGGTCTTCTTTTCCGCCTGGCCCTTGGCATAGGCGTTGCGGTCGCCCTTCCAGCCCAGCAGCTCGCGCATGGCATAGCCGCCGGGCACGTGCCACAGCGCGCCATGCTCCAGCTCGCCGGCGGCCCCGACGATGGCGCCCTTGCCGTAGGTCGCGATGCGCTCGGCGGGCACGGCCATGGCCTTGAGCAGCCGCTGGGCCATGTCCAGCCCCACATCCTGCAGGGCGTCCATCATCGGGAGGATGTCCGGCTCATACCGGCCGGAATAGGGGTTTGTCAGCACCGCGCCGATGGCGCCGCGCAGCAGCGGCACATCGGCCACGGGCCCGAATTCATGCCGGACTTCCTCGAGATGGGTGAAAACACGTCGTATCTGGATCATTTTGGAAACCTGTGCAATTCGTTAAGCAAATACCGAACCAACTTCTGCCTGCGGCGCCATTTCCACCGGCAGCGCCATGCCATCCGCCGCTGGCTGCGCCGCCGCGGTGGCCACGAACTGGCCCTGGCAGGCGAGCAGGGCGAACCACAGCAGGCCCTGTGCCTGCAATTCTTGCGCCTTTTGCAGCCCCTGCCCCAGCGCGCGATGCACGAGCCCGGCAGGCAATGGCGGAACATCCACTGTGACAGGAATGGCACCCAGATCGCTGTCATCGTGGACCCGCCATGCCGGCATGCGCAGGATGCGTTCGTCATCCACATTGACGGCATTGGCCACGATCGTGGCCGCGGCGTCGGCCTCGGCCGCCGTGCGGGCCAGCACCGTGACGCTGTCGGCAATGCCCAGCGAGTGGCTGCGCCCGCGCCAGCCGCTGGTGGCCACGCCGCGCACGGGCATGGCGCTGTCGATGCGAATCTTTCCGTCCAGGACCAGCCCGTGGCGCCATTGCGCGGCGTCCAGCGCGGCGATGTCGGAATACACCCCCACGGTGGCCGACTGCCCGGGGGCCAGGTGCAGCGCGATGTCTCCGCCATTGTTGACCCAGGCCCGCCCAATGCCGTCCTGGGCATAGCACCCAAGGATCTCCTGCGCCACCGACCCCGCGACCGCAGCCATCGCGGTGATGAAGCCTGCGCGGTACGGCCTGCAGGCCGTCCACATGCGGCGCGCGACCACGCCGCGCAGAGGACAGGCGCCCCCCTCCACCGGCGCGCGCAGGGCGGGCAGCTCGTCCACCAGTTCCTGCAGCAGACCCTCGAAACGCGCCCAGGCACGCTCATGGGCCCGGGCCACGGCATCGGCTGCGCCCTCCGCCTGGATGACGAGATCCATGGGCCCGTGCTGGAAATGCCAGCGGCCGTCGGACAGGGGATTGCGGCAGGCTTGCATGGCGGTGCCGCTCAGCCCAGCAGGGGCGGGCGCCCCAGCGGCCAGGGGTTGGCGGACGGCAGCGTCTGCCATGCCAGCGCCTGGGGCGCGCCGTCGTTGTGCCACGCGCCGTGCTCCAGCACCTCGCGCAGGCTGCGGATCTGCCCCGCATGGCCGCCCAGTGCTTCGTAGTCGGTGCGGCGCATGCTGAATTCGATGGGCGCCACGATGGCGGGCGTGGGCACGGTGCCAAAGCTGTTGTCGGGCATGCGCAGCACATCGGCCATCACCGTGATGCCGCCACCGGGCCACACATAGGCCGGCGCGCCGCCGCAGGTCACATTGACCAGCGCATTCTTGATGGAGCGGGTGAGCAGCACGGGGTTCTCGGTGACGCCGGCACGCAAGCTGCCGCCCGCGCCGCCGAGGAAAAGCACCGAAGCCAGCGAGGGCTCGCAGTTCTCGCCGATGCGGTCCACGATGCGGCGCACTTCGGAAGGCATCTGCGCCTCCACCGGGTTCAGCTGCCCGTCCAGCACATACCAGCAGGCATGCTCGCCCGTGGTGGATGTCATGAGCAGGCGCAGGCCGGGCCATGCCACCTCGGGGTCCCAGCCTTCGATGATGGCCAGCGGGTCGGCGATGTCGGTGCCGCCCCAGCCCGTTCCCGGATTCGCCACCTGGAAATAGCGCCCCGGCGTGGACTTTCGCCCGCGCATCTGGATGCCAGAGGACTTCATGTCCAGGCAGCGCCCAGCCTGGTGCTCGGTCAACACGCCGGTGATGTGGTCGTCCACCACCACCACCTCATCCGCATGGCCGAAAAACTGGCGCGCGAAGATGCCGATGGCGGCCGAGCCGCAGCCCACGCGCATGCGCTGCTCGGCCACGCCGTTGACGATAGGCGCGCGCCCGGCCTGGATCACGAGCTGCGAGCCGCCGTCGATGGTGAACTCCACGGCCTGCTTGTTGCCCAGCAACTGCATCATCTCGGCGGTGACGCGGCCTTCCTTCTTGGTGCCGCCGGTCAGGTGGTGCACGCCGCCGAGCGACAGCATCTGCGAGCCGTATTCCGCCGTGGTCACGTGGCCGACCACCTCGCCCTTGCAGCGCACATTGGCCTGCTCGGAGCCGAGGAAGCGGTCGGTGTCGATCTTCACCTTGAAGCTGCAGTAGCTGAAGATGCCTTCGGTGACTACGGTCACCATGTCCACGCCCTGCACCTGGGAGCCCACGATGAACGGCGCGGGCTTGTAGTCAGGATAGGTGGTGGACGAACCCACGCCCGTCACGAAGACCTCTTCGCTCAGCAGCAGGTCGCCCGACCAGGGCGCGGGCGGTGTGCAAGGCGCGCTCCCCGCATCGCTTGCGGCGGCATCCGCACCGCTCTGCTGCGCGGCCTGGGCCCGCGCCGCAAACGGCACCAGCGTGGCCTCGCCGGCCTCCAGGGTCTTGCGCAGCAGCACCACCGGGTCCAGCCGCACCAGCACCCCGGCGTGGTTGGCGTAGCGGTCGCACGCCCCCGCGCGGCCCTCGGAAATCTGGCACAGCACCGGGCACGCATTGCACTCGACCTTGGCCGCGTTCATGCGCTCATTGCGGGGCCGGGCGCGCTCGAGCACTTGCGGCAGATCCGGCGCATCCATGCCCGGAAGCCCATCGGTCTTGGTGTGTTCAGTCATCGTGCGGCCCATTCATTGCATCTTTTCAAATGCTTGTACGCTCAGTGCATTTTGTGTAGCATTCACTTAACTTAAATGTTGTGATCACTACATTTATCGCGAATGTAGCGTAATCATCCATGGTCCGCAATGGTGTTTTCGCACCCCCCGAAAAGGTGCATGAGGAGCCCCAATATGACGCACGTTGTCACTGACGCATGCATTCGGTGCAAGTACACCGATTGCGTCGACGTATGCCCGGTCGACTGCTTCAAGGAAGGGCCGCAATTCCTGGTGATCGATCCCGACGAGTGCATCGATTGCGCGGTGTGCATTCCCGAATGCCCGGCCAATGCCATCTACGCGGACACGGACCTGCCGGCGGAGTTCGCTGCCTTCCTGGAATTCAACAAAAACCTGGCCCCGGGCCTGCCCACAATCACCAAAAGAAAGCCTCCACTTCCAGATGCGGAACAATGGAGGGTTGTGAGCCACAAGCTTTCCGGCCTGGATATCGCGTTCTGACGCGCTCCGGGAGCGGACTTCAGCCAGTTTTCCCCTGTTTTCTTCAACTTTCCCGACCCAAGCACCATGAGCGCCTTTCTCGAAGAACGCGTCCTGACGGTCCACCACTGGACAGACCGACTTTTCTCCTTCACCACCACGCGCGACACCGCCCTGCGCTTTTCCAACGGCCATTTCACGATGATCGGCCTGCGCGGGGAAAACGGCAAACCCCTGCTGCGCGCCTACAGCATCGTGAGCCCCAACTACGAGGAACACCTGGAGTTCCTGTCCATCAAGGTGCCCGACGGCCCGCTGACCTCGCGCCTGCAGCACATCAAGGTGGGCGACCACATCGTGGTGGGCAAGAAGCCCACCGGCACCCTGCTGATCGACTACCTCCTGCCCGCCAAGCGGCTGTACATGTTCTCCACGGGCACGGGCGTGGCGCCATTCCTGAGCCTGATCCGGGACCCCGAAACGTACGAGAAGTTCGAGGAAGTCATCCTGGTGCACGGCGTGCGCGAGGTGAAGGAGCTGGCCTATCACGACTACATCACGCAGGAACTGCCGCAGCACGAGTTCCTGGGCGAGATCGTGAGCAAGCAGCTCAAGTACTACCCCACCGTCACCCGCGAGCCATTCAAGCACCAGGGCCGCGTGACCACCGTGATCGAGAACGGCCAGCTGGCGCGCGACCTGGGCCTGCCGGCGCTGAACCCTGCGGAAGACCGCGTGATGATCTGCGGCAGCCCCGAAATGCTGCGCGACCTCAAGCACATGATGGAAGAGCGCGGCTTCAAGGAAGGCAACACCACGAAGCCCGGCGACTTCGTGATCGAACGCGCCTTCGCGGAGCAGTGACCCCCGGCCGGCCCGCGGGGCCGGCCCTTCTCACCTGGATCATCCATGTCTGCCACACCCACCAAGACCCGGACGGCGTCCACCCGCTCCCCTTCCACCCGAAAGACGGGGGTGCGCGAACTGGCGGCGCAGACCACGCGCGACAACATCCTGAAAGCAGCGACCAAGGTGTTTGCGCGCTATGGCTACGAAGGTGGCAGCGTGGAGAAGATCTCCAAGGCCGCCAAGTCGTTCGACCGGATGATCTACTACTACTTCGGCAGCAAGGAAGGCCTGTTCATCGAGGTGCTGGAGGAAACCTACCGGCGCATGAACGATGCGGAGTCCAAGCTCGACCTGGACACCGCCAAGCCGGTCGAGGCGCTGCAGGCGGTGATCCGCTTCGTGGTGGGCTACTACCGCAAGAACCCCGAGTTCATCACGCTGCTCAACACGGAAAACCTGCACAAGGGCAAGCACATCTCCAAGTCGATGCGGGCCCGCGAATACTCGTCGCCCGCCATCGAGGTGATCCGCCGCGTGCTGGAGAGCGGCCAGGCACAAGGCCTATTCCGCAAGGACGTGTCGGCGCGCGACGTGTACCTGCTGATCGCCGCCACGGGCTACTTCTACATGTCCAACCGCCACACGCTGTCGGCCTTTCTGGGCGAAGACCTGGAGACGCCCGATGCGCTGGCGCACTGGGAGTCCTTCGTCATCGACAGCGTGCTGCGCACCGTGGCGCCGGGCCCCAGCCTACCCAAGGGCAAGTGACGGCCGAAGGTCCGAAGATCTTCGGCACGCACCTCCGCAAGTAGTACGGCAAACGCAGGACGCACCGGACACAACGATTTTCTGAGCGAGGGCCGCAACGGGCCCGAACCCCCACCCACGAGGAGAATCCATGGCAGAAGCAGCAGCCGGCGGCAAGTCGGGCAAAGTGGTCATCAAGAACATCGGTCTTTTGTTGTCGGGCGACCTGGACCGCCCCATCCTGGATGCCGACACCATCGTCGTTCATGATGGCCTCATCATGGCCGTGGGCCGCGAGAAGGACTGCGACACCGAACACGCGCAGACCGTGATCGACGCGCGCAAGACCTGCGTCGCGCCCGGCCTGATCGACAGCCACGTGCACCCGGTCTTTGGCGACTGGACGCCGCGCCAGAACCAGATCGGCTGGATCGACTCCACCATGAACGGCGGCGTGACGACCATGGTCTCGGCCGGCGAAGTGCACCTGCCGGGCCGCCCCAAGGACATCGTGGGCCTGAAGGCGCTGGCCATCACCGCGCAGCGCTCGTTCGACAACTTCCGCCCCGGCGGCGTGAAGGTGATCGCGGGTGCCCCGGTCATCGAAAAAGGCATGACCGAGCAGGACTTCAAGGACCTGGCCGACGCGGGCGTGACGCTGCTGGGCGAGGTGGGCCTGGGCTCCGTCAAGGCCGGCTACGAAGCCCAGCAGATGGTGGCCTGGGCACGCAAGCACGGCATCCAGAGCACCATCCACACGGGCGGGCCGTCCATTCCGGGCTCGGGCCTCATCGACAAGGACGTGGTGCTGGAGGCCGATGCGGATGTGATCGGCCACATCAACGGCGGCCACACCTCGCTGCCCTGGAAGCATGTGTGCGAGCTGTGCGAGAAGTCCTCGCGCGCCATCGAGCTGGTGCACAACGGCAACGAGAAGATCGCCATCCAGGCCGCGCGCGCGGCCATCGAGCTCAAGTGCCCGCACCGCGTGATCCTGGGCACCGACGGCCCGGCCGGCTCGGGCGTGCAGCCGCTGGGCATGCTGCGCATGATCGCCCTGATCTCCAGCTTCGCCGACATTCCCGCCGAGCTGGTGTTCTGCTTTGCCACGGGCAACACGGCGCGCATCCGCAACCTGAACTGCGGGCTGATCGAGCCGGGCCGCGCGGCGGACTTCGTGTTCATGGACCGCGCCCAGCACACGGCGGGCGCCACGCTGCTCGAAAGCGTGCAGCTGGGCGACATCCCCGGCATCGGCATGGTGATGATCGACGGCCTGGTGCGCTGCGGCCGCAGCCGCAACACGCCGCCGGCCACCGAGATCCCCTTGGTGCTGTAGCCCACCCCCGGCCCATGAAAAAGCCCGCTGGCAGCGGGCTTTTTTTGCATTGGGAACGAGGTGGATCAATATGTGTCCGCCACGCGCACGGCGCCGGGCTGCGGGCGTGGATAGGGCTCTGCCGCCCGCGTGGCGGCACCGTCGTCCACGCGGAAGCCCTTGCCCTGCAGCACCACGGGCGTGCCCACGGCTGGGGGCTGCGCGCGCGTGAAACGCCGCACGGAGCCATCTTCCATGCGCACGGCGATCTGGTAGACCGTCTGCGTGCGCGTGCGCTCTTCGACCTTGTGGCCGACATAGCCGCCGCCCACGGCACCCAGCACGGTGGCCGCCGTGCGGCCCGAGCCCTTGCCCACCTGGTTGCCCACCACCGCCCCCAGCACCCCGCCGGCGACCGCCCCCACGCCGGTGGCGGGTGCCGCCTGCTGCACGGCCTGGACGGACTCGACACGGCCACAGGTGGCGCACACAGGTGCCTGCGCGGCGGTGCGCAGCGGTTGTTGTTGTTGCGGCTGCCGGGACGGCTCGGCATACCCCTGCGCCAAGGCCGGCGGCTGGTTGGCCACGCTGTGGATGGCAACGTTCCTGTTGCCCACGGGCGGTGGCTCCTGGTAGGACTGCGGGGGCGTGGCAGCCCCTGGCGCACCATTGGCGGGCTGCGCGGCAGCGGCCAGCGACGGCGCATCGGCCGCGGACGGCCCCGCGTTCTGCACCACCAGGGTCGTACCCAGCGCGACCACGCTCACGCCGAGCACCCCGATGGCCGCCCACAGCCACTTGAGGGAGGGCGCCGCGCCGAAGGCCCCCACGGGCGCGGCGGCCAGGGAGCGGGTGGTATTGGAAGGTGAAACGATGAGGCTCATGGCTGTTCTCCGAAAGGTCCAGATAGTTCTGGACGGGTGGCTGCCAGCGTACCCGGCAGTACCGGGAATCCGGGCGTAGCCTCTGTAAAGGACGTAAGAACCTGTTTACACATTTTTCTCTGCGCTGCAGCGGCAGGGCGGCACGTAGCCCCCTGCGAACTTCCGGCGCCAAAGGGTGGCAAGCACCCGGGTTGTGCCCGCGCAAACGGCCACCTATGCTGGCCGTCGGCCCGTGCGCCGCGCGGATGCGGAAAGAAAGGAGGCTCACGATGGCGATGGCTGCGGCACAGATCCGCATCGGGATATCTGGCTGGCGCTATCCGCCCTGGCGCGGCAGCTTCTACCCCCCGAGCCTCACCCAGGCGCGGGAGCTGGAATTCGCGTCGCGGCAGTTCCCCAGCATCGAGCTCAACGGCTCCTTCTATGCGCTGCAGCGCCCGTCCAGCTATGGGCGCTGGGCCGCCGACACCCCCGAGGGCTTCGTCTTCACGGTGAAGGCCCCGCGGTACATCACCCACGTCCTGCGGCTGCGCGACGCCCGCGCGGCCATCGCGAACTTCATGGCGTCGGGGCCGCTGGCCCTGGGCTGCAAGCTCGGGCCCATCCTGTGGCAGCTGCCGCCAAGCCTGGCTTTCGAGGAAGCACTGCTCGATGCCTTCCTGGGCCACCTGCCGCACGACACCGAGGCCGCAGCCCGCCTTGCCCATGAACGCGAGGACCGCATGCGGGGCAAGGAATGGCTGGGCCCCGTGGCCCCGATGCGGATGCGCCACGCCCTCGAGGTACGCCACGCGAGCTTCTCCCAGCCGGCGACGGTGGCGCTGCTGCGCCGCCACGGCGTGGCGCTCGTGGTGGCGGACACGGCGGGCCGCTGGCCCGAGGTGGGCGATGTGACGGCGGACTTCATGTACCTGCGCCTGCACGGCGCCCAGGAGCTGTACGCGAGCGGCTACAGCGATGCGCAGCTGGCGGCCTGGGCCGGGCGCATCCGCGCGTGGGCCGCCGGCGGCGTGCCGCCCGACGTGCGGCTGCTCTGCGCAGAAGACGCCGGCCCCACCGCCATGGCCGCGCGCAATGTGTTCTGCTTCTTCGACAACACCATGAAGACCCATGCGCCCGGGAACGCGCTGAAGCTCGCCCGCACGCTGGGCGTGGACGCCCAGCTGCACATTTCCGCCTGAGCGCGCGGGGAAGGCACCCTCGGCACCGCCGGCCTCGGGCCTTACTGCGGCACGTGCAGGCGCCCCCGCTGCGCGGGCAAGGCGCCCAGCTCCTGGAACGCCCGGGCGCAGCTCGCGGAAAACAAGAGGACGGCGGACGAGAAGTAGATCCACATCAGCAGCACCACCAGCGACCCGGCCGCGCCATAGGCCGACACCACGGCCGCGGTGGACAGGTACCAGGCCAGCAGCTGCTTGCCCACCGTGAACAGCGTGGCGCCCACCACGGCCCCGGCCATGATGCAGCGTGCGGGCGGCTTGGCCCCCGCGCCGATGCGCATCAGGCCCACGAACAACGCCACGGCAAAGCCGAAGGCGACGGCTTCGTTGACGACCTGCATGACGGGCGCGAGCGGCGCGAACGACAGGTGCGCCCCGGCCCAGCCCGCCAGCAGGTGGATCAGCGTGGACAGGGCCAGCGACACCAGCAGCAGGAACCCCAGCGCCAACACATAGGCCAGCCCCCGCAGGCGCAGCGAGGCCATGCGCCACCAGGCCGCCCGCTGCGGCACCGGCCCGCCGCCGCGCCAGAGATGCTCCAGCGCCGACTGCAGTTCCACGAACACCCCGGTGGCCCCCGACACCAGCACCACAAAACCCACCAGGGAAGCCAGCCGCCCTTCGCTGGGAGCCTGCGCGCTGGCCAGCGCCTGCCGCACCACGTCGGCCACCTGCTGGCCCATCACCGCCTGCACCTGCGCGATGAGATTGCTCTCCAGATAGCTGCGGTCCATCCACCAGCCCAGCACGCCCACCAGCAGCAGCAGCAGGGGCGCGAGGCTGAGCATGCCGTAGAAGGACATGGCCGCGCTCATGCGCAGCCCGTCGGCATCCAGCCACATCTGGGCCGCGCGCCAGAAGGGCTGCAGCAGCCGCCAAAGGGCTTGAAAAGGCAGGAGGAGGCGTTGGACTGTCGGGCGCACGTTCATCGCCACAGCCTAAGGCCGCAAGGCCGTTGCGTCCATGCGCGGATCACCGCTGTGCAGGTAGGTGCGCTCCCACAGCGGCCGCCCGGCGCCAGGCAGGCCCCTGGAACCGCATCGCCATAATGCGCCCATGCCGCCGCCCCGCCCTGCCCACACTCCCCGCGCGCCCCTGGCGCGGCCTCCCCAGGACCGGCACTTCGTGACGGCGCTGGCCCGGGGCCTGGAGGTGCTGGCCTGCTTTCGCGCGGGCGACAAGCTCCTGGGCAACCAGGAGATCGCGCAACGCTGCCGCCTGCCCAAATCCACCGTGTCGCGCCTGACCGCCACCCTCACCCGGCTGGGCTACCTCATCCACGTGGAGGCCTGCGGCAAGTACCGCCTGGGCACCGCCACGCTGTCGCTGGGCAGTTCGATGCTGGTGCGCCTGGACGTGCGCCAGGTCGCGCGCCCGCTGATGCAGGAACTGGCCGACTTCGCGGGCGCCGAGGTGTCGATGGGCACCCGGGACCGCCTGTCGATGATCTATGTCGAGAACTGCCGCAGTGCGGCCCTGCACACGCTCAGCCTGGACGTGGGCTCGCGCATCTCGCTGGCCACGTCCGCCATGGGGCGCGCCTGGCTCGCCGCCGTGCCGCCCAAGGAGCGCAGCGCGGTGCTGGCCCAGATCCAGGGCCGCGACGAAACCGCGTGGCCGCAGGTGCAGCTGGGCATCGACCAGGCGCTGCAGGACTACCGCGGCCTGTCCGTGGCAACGTCGTTCGGTGACTGGCAGAAGAACGTCAATGCGATCGCCCGCGGGTTTCAGCCGGGGGGCGGGCTGCCGCCCATGGTGATCAACTGCGGCGGGCCCGCGTTCAATGTCCCGCAGGATTTCCTGCTCGATGCGGTGAGGCCGCGGCTGATAGAGATCGTGGCCCGCATCGAGACCGCGGTCTACCGCTAAGGACCGCGCTGGCGGGCCTTCGCGGGCACGCACCGAGTTTCGCAGGTGACAGCTCGCGTTTTACATCGGGTGCGGCCCCGACTAGCATGAAGTGCAGTTGCGGGTTCCGCGCCGCGAGCGTGGTGCCCCGCACCTTTCCCCATCCCACGGCAGCGCGATGCCCGGGCGCCCTGTCGCCTTCGAGCCCGCGCGCTCCACGCACTTCCAACGAAAGCCCTTCTCATGAGCGTCAAGCAACTCTTCGATCTCACCGGCCAGGTCGCCCTGGTCACCGGCGGCTCGCGCGGCCTGGGCCTGCAGATGGCCGAGGCCCTGGGCGAGATGGGCGCCAGGCTCGCCATCACGGCCCGCAAGGCCGATGAGCTGGCCGAAGCGAAAAAGCACCTGGAAGGCCTGGGCTGCGAGGTGTTGACCGTGGTCAACGACCTGCAGAAGACCGGGGACATCCCCGGCCTGGTGGACCAGGTGGTGGAGCGCTTTGGCACCATCGACATCCTCGTCAACAACGCGGGCGCCACCTGGGGCGCCAAGGCCGAGGACCACCCCGACGCCGCCTGGCACAAGGTGATGGACCTCAATGTGAACGCGCCCTTCTTCCTCTCGCGCGAGGTGGGCAAGCGCTGCATGATTCCGCGCGGCAAGGGCAACATCATCGTGACGGCCTCGGTGGCCGGCATCAAGGGCACGCCGCCGGGCATGAACACCATTGCCTACAACACCTCCAAGGCCGCGGCGATCCACTTCGCGCGCACGCTGGCCTCCGAATGGGGGCACTATGGCATCCGCGTCAACGCCATCTGCCCCGGATTCTTCCCGAGCAAGATGGCCAGCGGCCTCATCGACAAACTGGGCCCGGCCATGATCGAGCGCACCCCGCTGCGCCGCATCGGCGGCGAAGAGGACCTCAAGGGCGCCGTGGTGTTCCTCGCCTCCGAGGCCTCGCGCCACATCACAGGCCACGCGATCGTGGTGGACGGCGGCGCCAGCCTGATCTGACACCGCGCCATTCCCTGCCCTTTGCGGAAAGCACCCCTTCATGGATTTCACCTACTCCCCCAAGGTCGTCGACCTGCAGCAGCGCCTGACGGCGTTCATGGAAGAACACATCTACCCCGCCGAACCGGTATACCACCACGAGGTGGCCGCAAACCGCAAGGCCGGCAACGCCTGGCAGCCCACCCAGGTGATGGAGGACCTCAAGGCCAAGGCCCGGGCCGCCAACCTCTGGAACCTGTTCCTGCCCGAATCCAACCTGGGCGCGGGCCTGACCAACCTGGAATACGCGCCCCTGTGCGAGATCATGGGCCGCTCGCACATCGCGCCCGAGGCCTTCAACTGCTCGGCGCCCGACACCGGCAACATGGAAACGCTGGCGCGCTATGCCACGCCCGAGCAGCAGCAGCGCTGGCTGCTGCCGCTGCTCGACGGCCGGATCCGCTCGGCCTTCGCCATGACCGAGCCCGACGTGGCCTCCTCGGACGCCACCAACATCGAAGCCCGCATCGTGCGCGACGGCGACCACTACGTCATCAACGGCCGCAAGTGGTGGACCTCGGGCGCGCCCGATCCGCGCTGCGAGATCCTGATCTTCATGGGCAAGACCGACCCCGACCATGCCAGCCGGCACCAGCAGCAGTCGATGATCCTCGTGCCCATGGACACGCCCGGCGTGACCATGGAACGCGCGCTGCCCGTGTTCGGCTACGACCATGCGCCGCACGGCCATGGCGAGGTGAGCTTCGTGAATGTGCGCGTGCCCGTGGCCAACATCCTGCTGGGCGAGGGCCGTGGCTTCGAGATCGCCCAGGGCCGCCTGGGCCCCGGGCGCATCCACCACTGCATGCGCCTCATCGGCGTGGCCGAGCGCGCGCTGGAGTTGATGTGCCAGCGCGCCCTGGGCCGCACTGCGTTTGGCCGCAAGGTGGCCGACCAGGGCGTCACGCGCGAGCGTATCGCCAACGCGCGCATCCTGATCGACCAGGCGCGCTTCCTGGTGCTCAATGCCGCGCAGATGATGGACACCGTGGGCAACAAGGTCGCCCGCAAGGAGATCGCGATGATCAAGGTGGCCGCGCCCAGCATGGCCTGCCAGGTGATCGACTGGGCCATGCAGGTGCATGGCGGCGGCGGGGTGAGCGATGATTTCCCGCTCGCGGCCGCCTATGCCCAGGCACGTACCTTGCGATTTGCCGACGGCCCCGACGAAGTGCACCGCAATGCCATCGCCAAGGACGAGCTGGCACGCCATCTGAAACGCGGCTGACCGCCCCGCCGCCGAACCACGCCTTCAGGAGCCCGCCCCGCATGTCCGACCGCCACCTTGCCCACTGGCCCCCGGGGCTGTCCCGCCACCTCACGCTGCCGCAGACCAACCTGTTCCACAACGCCGAGGTTTCGGCGGCGCGCTACCCGGACAAGCCGTTCCTGGTGTTCTACGACACGCTGGTGACCTTCCGGCAGTTCCAGCAGGAGGCCGAGCACATCGCGGGTTTCCTGCAGCAGCGGTGCGGCGTGAAGGCCGGCGACCGGGTGCTGCTGTACATGCAGAACAGCCCGCAGTGGATCCTGGCGTTCTACGGCATCCTGCGCGCCAATGCCGTGGTGGTGCCGGTGAACCCCATGAACCTCACCGACGAGCTGCGCCACTATGTGCACGACAGCGGGGCCACCGTGGCCTTCCTGCCGCAGGACCTGCATGCGCAGGCGCAGCCGCTGGTGGGCGGGGCGCAGGGTGGCGCCGGCCTGGAGCACCTGATCGTCGCGGCCTACAGCGACTACCTGCAGGTGCCCACCGACCTGCCCGTGCCCGCGTTCGTCTGCGCGCCGCGCGAGGCCATCGCCGCCCCGGGCGTGACGCTCTGGAGCGACATGCTGGCGCAGCGGCTCGCGCCCGGCCCGCTGACCGCCGGGCCCGATGACCTGTGCGTGATGCCCTACACCTCGGGCACCACCGGCCACCCCAAGGGTTGCATGCACACGCACCGCAGCGCCATGAGCACGCTGGTGGGCGGCGCGCAATGGTTCTCGCGCACGCAGGATGCGACCTATCTGGCCGTGCTGCCGCTCTTTCACGTCACGGGCATGTCGGGCAGCATGAACGGGCCGCTGTTCGTGGGCGCCACCGTGGTGGTGCTGCCGCGCTGGGACCGCGACGCCACGGCCCGGCTCATGCAGCGCTACCGCATCAGCATCTGGCAGGCCATCTCCACCATGGTGGTGGACTTCCTGGCCAACCCGCGCATCGGCGACTACGACATCTCCAGCCTGCAGGCCATCCGGGGCGGTGGCGCGGCCATGCCCAAGGCGGTGGCGCAGCGCCTCAAGGAGCTGACGGGGCTGGACTACGTGGAGGGCTACGGCATGTCCGAAACCATGGCGGCCACGCACATCAACCCGCCGCACCGGCCCAAGCCGCAATGCCTGGGCATCCCGGTGTTCGACGTGGATGCGCGCGTGGTCGACCCCGCGACGTTCGCCGAACTGCCGCCGGGCGAGACCGGCGAGATCGTGGTGCACGGACCGCAGGTCATGGTGGGCTACTGGAACAACCCGCAGGCCACGGCCGACAGCTTCATCACCCTGGAGGGCAAGCGCTTCCTGCGCACCGGCGACCTGGCGCAGGTGGACGAGGACGGCTACTTCTTCATGGTGGACCGCTTGAAGCGCATGATCAACGCATCGGGCTTCAAGGTCTGGCCCGCCGAGGTCGAGGCCATGATGTACGCCCACCCCGCCATCCAAGAGGTGTGCGTGATCGCCGCGCACGACGAACGCCGGGGCGAGACCGTGAAGGCGGTGGTCGTGCTGCGCGACGCCTTCAAGGGCCAGGTGAGCGCGCAGGACATCATCGACTGGAGCCACGACCACATGGCCGCCTACAAGAGCCCGCGCCGCGTGCAGTTCGTGGACATCCTGCCCAAGTCGGGCACGGGCAAGGTCCAGTGGCGCGAGCTGCAGGAACAGGAGCGCAGCGCACCTCCCGGGGCGGGTCCGCGCGCCTGATGCTTCACTTTTTATAGCGCCTTACGCTTGCCAGTCAAGCGCTAGCAGCCAAAAGCACTGCAAATCCAGGAGTCAGCCCGCGCCGGGGCAGCGCGCGGTGCACGGCAGGATCCCTTGCAAAAAAAGGCCTGCCCCTTCTCCGTGGCAGGCCCTGCGTGGCGTGGTGTGGTGTGGTGTGGTGTGGTGTGGTGTGGTGTGGTGTGGTGTGGCGTGGCGTGGCGTGGCGGGCCAGGGCCCGCGCCGACCTACTTGGCCAGCGCGTCCAGCCGGATCTCCTTGACCTTGCCGCCTTCCACGATGGCCACGCGGGTGTTGGCCGTGGAGCCGCCGCGCTCGTTCACGCCGTCCATCTCGTGCGGGTTGTTTTCGGTGGGCAATGACTTGAAGGCCTTGTCCAGCTGCGCGCGGATCGCGGCGGCGTCGGTGGTGCTGCCCGCGAGCTTCATCGCCAGCGCGGTGGCGTGCACGGTGGTGTAGTTGAGCGAGACCTCGGAACTCGGGTCGCGGCCGGGGTGGGTCTTGCGAAAGCGTTCCACGAAGGCCTTGGTCACCGGCGAGCTGTCCTCCACCACGGGCAGCACGCCGATCGATCCCTCAAGGGGGCCGTAGCCGCCGGTGATCTTGCCGATCTCGTCCATCTTGGCCTGGTCGATGATCACGAAGCCCCCCTTGAAGCCCAGCTCGCGCGCCTGCTTGATCACCAGGCCCGTGGGCTCGGACGCGCCGCCGATGAAGAGCACATCGGGCTTGGAGGCGAGCACCCGGCTCACGCCGCTGTAGAAGTCCGTCGCGCGGTTGTAGGACATGGGGTTCTCGGCCACCACCTTGCCGCCCGCGGCTTCCCACGCGGGCTTGAAGGCGGCTGTCCAGGCCTTGGCGTAGTCGTGGTCGGCATTGGCGATGGCCACGTTCTTGCCGTACTTGCCCATGGCGTGGTTCACGAAGGGCTTTACGTAGGACGTGAACTCGGGCGGGATGCGCAGCGTGAGCTTGTTGTTGCGCTCGGTGATCTGCGGCACGCTGGTGTACGAGAGCAGCAGGACCTTCTGCGCCTCGTTGGTGGCCATCACCGCGAAGCTGCCGCCCGAATGCGGCACCAGCACCGCGGGAGCCTTGTGCTCCTGCACCAGGCGCTGGGTATTGATGGCAGTTTCACTGGGGTTGTACTTGTCGTCCAGCGCGACGATCTCGAGCCTGACCTTCTGGCCGGCCACCTCCAGGCCCTTGGCATTGATCTCCTGCACCGCCATCTCCATGCCGCTGAGCACGTTCTTGCCGTACAGCGCGGCGCCGCCGCTCAAGGGGCCCGAGTAGCCGATCTTCACGACCTGCTGGGCGAAGGCGGTGCCGGTGGCACCCAGCAGTGCGGCCACCGCGAAGGCGCTGGCACCGAGTCGAAGGATGGTCTTGCGTTTCGTGATCATGCTGATGTCTCCTTGGGGTTTCTGAAAAAGCGGCTCTTGCGAGTCAGGGTCGTCAAACAGGTGGCACTACCGTCGCACGCGCGGCGCCGCGGGGGGCTGCTCCTCATCTCCTATGCGCCGATGTAGGCCCGGCGCACGGCCTCGTTGTTCATGAGGCTGTCGCGGTCGCCCTCCATCACGATGCGGCCGCTCTCGATGACGTAGGCGCGGTGCGCGATCTTGAGCGCCGCGAACGCGTTCTGCTCGGCCAGCAGCACCGTGGTGCCGGCCTGGTTGATGCGCTGGATGACCTCGAAGGTCTGCTTGATGACCAGCGGCGCCAGGCCCAGCGAGGGCTCGTCGAGCAGCAGCACCTTGGGCCGGCCCATCATGGCGCGGCCGATGGCCACCATCTGCTGCTGGCCGCCGCTGAGCGAGCCCGCGGGGTCGTCCTTCTTCTCGGCCAGGATCGGAAACAGCGCGAACACCTCGTCCAGCACCTTCCTGCTGCCCGCCGTGTCGCCCCGGTGCACGTAGGCGCCCAGCATCAGGTTCTTGAGCACCGACATGCCGGGGAACAGCTTGCGCCCCTCGGGGCACTGCACCACGCCGTGCTGCACGATCTGAGAGGGCTTCATGCCCGCCAGCTCCCTGTCGCCATAGCGGATGCTGCCGCCGGCGGCCTTGTGGATGCCGCTGATGGTCAGGAAGATCGAGCTCTTGCCCGCGCCGTTGGCGCCCAGCAGCACCACCAGCTCGCCCTGCCGGGCATGCAGGCTCACGCCATTGAGCGCCTGGAAGCTGCCGTATTTGAGCGAGAGGTTGTCAAGCTGCAGCATGCTCGCTCCCCAGGTAGGCGTCGATGACGGCCGGGTTGGCGCGGATCTCGGCGGGGGTGCCCTCGGCGATCTTCTCGCCGTAGTTCAGCACCATGATCTTGTCGGCCAGGCTCATGATCATGTTCATCTTGTGTTCGATCAGGCACACGGTGAGGCCATGGGCCACCATCTTGCGGATGAGCTGGGCCAGGCCTTCGGTCTCGTCGGGGTTCACGCCGCCGGCGGGCTCGTCCAGCAGCACCAGGCGCGGCCCGGTGGACAGCGCCAGCGCGAAGGCCACGCGCTTGCGCTCCTCCTGCGAGATGTCGCCCGCCATGCGGTTTTCCAGGTGCGCGAGGCCCACGAAATCGAGCGCCTCGCGCGCCTTCTCGCGGCAGATGCGCTCTTCCTCGCGCAGGCGGCTGGAATTGCACAGCACGTCGAGCAGGCCCGAGCGCGTGCGCAGGCGGTGGCCCACGATGAGGTTGTCCAGCACCGAGGCCATGTCAAAGAGCGCCGTGGTCTGGAAGGTGCGCGCCACGCCCAGGCGCGCCACCTCGTCGGTGCGCAGCGAGGTCACGTCGCGTCCCTCCAGCGTGATGGTGCCCGAGCTGGGCCGGTGCATTCCGCTGATGAGGTTGAAGAACGTCGTCTTGCCGGCACCGTTGGGGCCGATGATCGCGTTGATCCTGCCGGCCTCGATGGTGGTGCTGACGTTGTTGACGGCGGCCAGGCCGCCAAAGCGCTTGGTGAGGTGTTCGATCTTAAGCACGGTCGCCTCCTGCGGGCGGTGTGGCGGACGGCCGGGTGGCGCGGCGTGCCTTCCAGCCCAGGTAGGTGCCCACGATGCCGTGCGGCACGAAGATCACCAGCAGCACGAGGATGGGACCGAAGACAAGGAAGCGGTACTCCTGCAGGAACTGCAGGTACTGCGTGAGCCAGGGCATGGCGAGCGCGCCCAGCAACGGGCCCAGCAGCGTCCCCAGCCCCCCGATGAGCATGTACATGGTCATGTCGAAGGTGTGCTCCACCCCCGCCACGCCGGGCCCGATGAAGCGCACATAGCCCGCATACAGCCCCCCCGCGATACCCGCGTAGAACACCGACAGCATGAACGCCAGCACCTTGTTGCGCATGAGGCTGATGCCCAGCGACTCGGCCAGCTCGTCGCTGTTGCGGATGGCCATGAAGGTGCGCCCGAGCAGCGAGTTGACGATACGGCGCATGGCCCACATGCCCACCACCAGCCAGAAGAAGGCCAGGTAGTACAGCGCCAGCGGCGTGTCGAACCGCAGCCCCCCGATGGGCGACGGGGCGGGGATGCCGATGATGCCCACCGTGCCATGGGTGAGCCCTTCCCATTTCTCGATCACGAGGAACATGATGTAGCCCACGCACAGCGTGAAGATCGAGAAGTAGTGCCCCTTGAGCCGCAGCGACAGGACGCCGATGAAGAAGCCCAGCACGGTGGTGACCACGCCCGAGAGCGCGAACGCCACCCAGAACGGCACCTGGTGGTCCACCGTGAGGATGCCCACCGTGTAGGCGCCCACCGCCATGAAGCCGCTGTGCGCCAGGTTGAACTGCCCCGTGTAGCCCGTGATGAGGTTCAGGCCGATGGTGGCGATCGCAAAGATGTAGGCGGTGCCCATCACCGTGAGGTGGTAGTCATTGCCCACGAACAGGGGAAACGCCAGCCCGGCGGCCAGCAGCAGGGCCCAGCCCCATTTGCCTTCAAGGAATGCCATGTCAGCGCACCCCCTTGGTGAACAGGCCCTGCGGACGCACCGACAGGATGGCCACGAGCAGCACGAAGGCGATGATGTCCTTGTAGTCGGTGGAGATGTAGAACGCCCCGAAGCTCTCGGCAAAACCGATGATGAGCCCCCCGATGATGGCGCCGGGCACGCTGCCCATGCCCCCCAGGATGATGATCACGAAGGCCTTGGTGATCACGAGGTGCCCCATGGCCGGGTACACGAGGTTGATGGGCGCGTACAGCGTGGCGGCCACCGCGGCCAGCGCGCCCGAGATGGCGAAGGTGAGCATGGCCACGCGGTTCGCGTCGATGCCCACCAGCGACGCGCCATCGCGGTTCTGCGCCATGGCGATGATGGTCGAGCCCGTCACCGTCTTCTTGAGGAACAGGTGCAGCACCACCATGAGCACGAAGGCCGCCGCGATGATCAGCAGGCGCTGCACCGGCGCCGTGACTCCGCCCAGGTCGATGATGCCGGTGTACGGCGTCTGCATGCGGTGGAAGTCCGCGCCCCACAGGGCCTGCGCGCCGGCCTCCAGGAACAGCAGCACCCCGATGGCCGCGATCATCGGATGCAGGCCCGAGGCATTGCGCAGCGGGTGGAACACCAGCCGCTCCGACACCACGCCGATCAGCGCCACGGCAAGGGCCGAGCCCGCCATCGCCACCCAGTAGTTGAAGCCCCAGGCCGCCATGAGGTGCCACGACACGAACGCCCCGGCCATGTAGAACGCGCCATGGGCGAAATTGGGCACGTGCAGGATGCCGTACACCAGCGTGAGGCCCAGGGCCACCAGGCTGTAGATGCCGCCCAGCGTGAGGCCGTTGAGCACTTGCTGCAGGAACAGGTCCATCAACCGCCCCTCCCTGCGAGCGGTGCGCGGCCGTGCTGCGCGGGCGGCATGGCCTCGGGGCGTGGGCTCGGGGCGTCCCCGCGGGGGCGTGTCTCCATCGTCGTGCTCCTGGTAGGTTTGCAGACAGGCTGCGGCCATCGGCCCAGCCGCCCCGCATGCCGCACGCGATGCGCCGAAGCGGCGCGATCCCCTTGCGGTCGAGGCCGGGCCAGCTTAATAACGAAGCCCCGGATGCCCAACCTCGTATTCCGCTGTGCAGAACATTTCAGGGTAATCACCCAGCGATTGGCGGGTGCGCCAGTCATCTGCGCGACTTGCCGCCACAGGATGCCGCAACAGACTGAAACAATCCGTCCACCACCGGCGACGTTCCGACACGCGGAACTTGCGCGGGCCCCATTGCCACCACCGTCTCGAGGAACCCATGCACCCAGCCCCCCTGGCACGCCTGTGCCACGTACTTCAAGCCCATGTGGACCAGGGCCTGCTGCCCGGCGCGGTGGCGCTGGTGCACCACCAGGGCCGCACCGTGCTGCACCAGGCGGTGGGCGCACAGCGCCCCGGGGCGGACGCCCCCGCCATGGCGCACGACACGCTCTTTCGCATCTACTCGATGACCAAGCCGATTGCCTCGCTGGTGGCACTGATGCTCATGGAGGAAGGCCGCCTGCTGCTGGCACACCCCGTGTCGCACTACCTGCCCGCGTTTGCCGGGCAGCAGGTGTACGACCCGGCCACCGGCCAGCGGGCACCCGCGCCGCGCGCGGCCACCGTGCACGACCTGCTGCGCCACACCGCCGGCCTCAGCTACGCGTGGGAGGCGGGCCCGGTGCCCGACCTGTACCGCGCTGCCCGCATTGGTTCGCGCCGCCACACCAATGCCGGTCTCGCGGCCGCGCTGGGCCCCCTGCCGCTGGTGCATGCGCCCGGCAGCCGCTGGGAGTACAGCCGCGCCACGGATGTGCTGGGCGCCGTGCTCGAGGTGGTGGAAGGCGCGCCCCTGGGCACCATCCTGCAGCGCCGCGTGTTCGGGCCCCTGGGCATGCACGACACGGGCTTTAGCGTCCCTCCCCGGAACCTGCACCGGCTGGCCGAGCCCTTCGCGCGCGACCCCCAGACGGGTACCGAGGTCGCGCTGATCGACGTGGCCGCCCCGCCCGCGTTTGAATCCGCCGGGGGCGGGCTGGTGTCCACCGCCGCGGACTACGCGCGTTTCCTGCAGCTCCTGCTGGGCCGGGGCACCCTGGAAGGCACGGACGGCCCCGTGCGGCTGGCCAGCCGCGCCACGGTGGATTTCATGACGGCGGACCACCTGGGCGGCATCCCCACGGCCGGCGACGTGCTGCCCCCCGGCTACGGATTCGGGCTGGGCGTGGCGGTGCGCACGGCCACCGGGCTGGCGACGCGCCCCGGCTCGGCGGGGCACTACAGCTGGAGCGGACTGGGCGGCACCTTCTTCCTCGTGGACCCGGCGCAGGACCTGTTCGCCATCCTGCTCACACAGGCCCCGGGACAACTGCGCTACCTGAGCGAGCTGTATCCGGCCCTGGTGTACGCCGCGCTCTGAGCGCCCGCCGCCTTACACTCTGCGTCCAGTTGGGCAGCCATAACAACAGGAAATTTATGCAGATTCGCTGTGCACTGGTCGGTATGCCCGGCTCGGGCAAATCCACCATCGGCCGGCAACTCGCCCACCGGGCGGGTGTTCCATTCGTCGACCTGGACCACCGGCTGGAGCAGACCCTCGGCACCACCATCCGCAGCTTTTTCGAAGCGGAAGGCGAAGCGCGCTTTCGCGATGTCGAGTCCCAGGTCCTGGCCGAGGTGGCGCAGGAGCCTGGCGGCATGGTGCTCTCCACCGGTGGCGGCGCCGTGCTGCGCCCGGCCAACCGGGAGGTGCTGCGCCGCTTCGGCAACGTGCTGTACCTGCGCGCCTCGCCCGAAGAGATCTACCGCCGCGTCAAGCACGACAAGACCCGGCCACTGCTGCAGGTGGGCAACCCCATGGACAAGCTGCGCGAGCTGTACGCGCACCGCGACGGCCTGTACCGCGAAACGGCCCACTTCGTGATCGAGACCGGCCGCCCCACGGTGCACACGCTGGTCAACATGATCATGATGCAGCTGGAGATGGCGGCGGGCGCGCAGGGGTAGGTTTCCTGGCGGTTGATGGCTGCGCGGCGGGCTTCAGCGGTTTGGGTTGACCGGCCATCCTGAAGCTGAATGGGCCCCGGGCGCTTATCCATGAACCCTGAATGCTATATTTTCAATAGCTTTCATCGGCACGCCGCACCGCCACCGGTGCATGCAGCGCCATCAGCTCCACCACCCAGTCAATGAACACCCGGACCTTGGCGCTCACATGGCGGTTGGGCGGGTAGGCCACGTACAGGGGCATGGGGTCCATCGTCCAGCCTTCAAACAATGGCACCAGTTCGCCGCTGGCCGCGTGCGGCCGCGCCATGTAGCTGGGCAGCCACAGCACCCCCATGCCGGCCAGCCCTGCGGCCAGATAGGCATTGCCGTCGTCCATCGCGCACACGTAGCGGCCCTGCACGTGGATGCTCTCGCCGCCGCGGCGCATGGCATAGGGAACCGGCTTGCCGGTGCGCGCCCACAGGAAACCCACGATGCGGTGGTGCGAGTCCTCCAGCTCCCCCGGATGCGCGGGCACGCCCGCGTGCCGCAGGTAGCTGGGAGCGGCAAACACGCGCAGTGCGAGCTCGCCCACCTGGCGGGCGATGAGGGACTGGTCGGTGAGGGTGCCGCCGCGCACCACGCAGTCGACGTTCTCGCCCAGCATGTCCACGCGGCGGTCGCTCACGCCCATGTCGAGCTGGATGTCGGGATACCGCGCGTGGAACGCGGGCAGCGCGGGGACGAGGACGAGCCGGGCCAGGGGGCTGGGCACATCCACCCGCAGGCGGCCCCGGGGCGCGGCGGCGGCGGTGGAGAGGCTGGTCTCGGCGTCGTCCAGGTCGGCCAGCAGGCGCACCACGCGCTCGTAGTAGGCGGCGCCATCGGCGGTGACATGGACCTTGCGCGTGGTGCGGTTGAACAGCCGGACCCGCAGGCGTGCCTCCAGTTGCTGCACCAGCTGGGTCACCGTGGTCTTGCTCATGTGCAGGGTTGCCGCCGCCTTGGTGAAGCTGCCGGTTTCCACCACCCGCGCGAAGGCCTGCATTGCGTCAAAACGGTCCATGGGGATGCTCCGGTGCGGCCGCCTCAGGGGGCCCGTGGGGGTGCGCGGGTCGAGCCCGTGCCGCGCTCCAATGGGCCTGGTGCGGCCCGCGATTGTTTGGATTCTAAGAACAGTGATGGACAGGCTTGCCTCTTTATCGGCCGGCCCCGCGCTTCTACAGTGCCTTCATCGTCAACACGGGGCGGCTTGCCGGCCCCACCGAAGGAGTTTTTTCATGGCCCAACGTGATGTGGTGTTTCCGGCCGGTCGCCAGGCGCTGTACGAGCGCAACCGCTATTCGCCGGCGGTGCGGTCCAACGGTTTTCTGTTCGTGTCGGGCCAGGTGGGCAGCCGCGAGGATGGCTCGCCCGAGCCCGACCTGAAGGCGCAGGTGCGGCGGGCGTTCACCAACCTGGACGCGGTGCTGCAGGCGGCGGGCTGCACCTTTGACGATGTGGTGGACGTGACGATGTTTGTCGTCAACCCCGAGGCGAACTTTGAAGCGGTGTGGAGCATCGTGCCCGAGTTCTGGGGCGAGGCGCCCCACCCCACGCTGACGGGCATTGGCGTGACCTGGCTGTATGGGTTTCAGTTCGAGATCAAGGTGATTGCCCGGCTGCCGCAAGGCCAGGGCGGCTGAATCTTGCAGGGAGCGGATGGCTGCAATCTTTGAATGAAATGGGGCCCCAGCGCTTATCCCGAAAGCGCTGGCAGCTATGATTTTCATATCAACCGCACATCACCCCGCGCCCCGGCGGCGCTGGCCTGCGGCCACGGCCAGCAGACCCAGGGCCAGCCACCAGATCAGCCCGTCGCCCAGCGGCACGGCCGTGGCGGCCAGCCCGAAGCCCGCGCCGCCCGCGTCCACGACGGCGCCGTTGGCGGCCAGGTCATCATCCCCCAGGGCGCCGTCGGTGATGGAGAAGGTCGCCACCGCGCCCGCCACCCCGGCGGGCAGGGTGTACCAGCGTGGCGCCGCGTTGGGCGGGCTGGCCGGCGTGGGGCCGTACTTCCAGTACTGGGTGTGGGCCGGCAGCGCGCCGGGGTAGGTGATGGTGAACTGCAGCGTGCTGCCCGGCGTGCAGCCCGTGGTGGCGAAGTCAAACAGCCCGTGCGGAAACTGCACCCCCGCCGGGGCGCTGTGGGCGGGCGGGCTGGACGCGTGGCCCGACGGCGGGATGAACTGCGCGCTGGCGAACACGCACCCCGCACCGCCGCCGCCAAAGCTGGCCGTGATGGTGCCCGAGCCCGTGGGGGACGGGCCGCTGTAGGTCTGCGCCAGCGCCACCTGCAGCGTGTAGGCCTGGCTGCCTGCATAGGCCGCCCCGCTGGCGTCGGTGGCCGTGACGGTGAAATGGTAGGTGCCCGGTGCGCCCACGGTACCGGCCAGCACGCCGGCCGTGCTCAGCGCCAGGCCCGGGGGCAAGGCGCCGGTGCTCACGGCATAGCTGTGCGGGGCCAGCCCACCGGCCGCCGCGAGGGCCTGGCTGTAGGCGCTGTACGCGCCGGCAGCGGGCAGCGTGGCGGGCGCCAGGGTGACGGTGGGGGCTCCCACCGTGAGCGCCACAGCCTGCGCGCCGTTGAACGGGCCGGCGCCGGTGCTGCTGTCGGTGGCGGTGAGGTGGAGGTTGAACGCACCGGCCACCGAGGGCGTGCCCGACACCGTGGCGCTGTCGGCCGTGGTGGCCGTGACCGACAGGCCCGGGGGCAGGTTCTGCACCTGCAGGCCCGTGTAGGGGGCGGCGCCGCCGCTCCAGGTGAAGGTGCGGGTGTAGGCGCTGCCCACCGTGGCGGTCTGCGCACTGTTGGGGCTGACCACCAGGGTGGGCGGGCTCACGGTCAGCGTGACGGTGGCGGGCGACGATGTGCCGGAGGTGTTGGTGGCGGTATAGGCAAGACTGTCACTGCCCGCATAGCCCGGCGTGGGCGTGTACTGGAGGGTGGTGCCACTGACCATCGCCGTGCCGTGCGCGGCCGGCGTGGTGAGGGCCAGCGACGTGGCCGCCCCGCCGGAGAGGCTCAGCGGCACGGCGTTGCCGCTGGAGCCATAGGCCACCGTGTGCGCCGAGTGGCTGGCCACCGGCGCCGCATCGGCCACCACCAGCGTGTAGGCGCGCGTGGCGGTGTAGGGGCCGGTGCCGGTGCTGCTGTCGGTGGCGGTCACGCTGAAGTTGAAGGACCCCGTGGCCGTGGGCGTGCCCGACAGCACGCCACCCGCGCTGAGCAGCAGCCCGCCCGGCAACGCCCCGGCCGTGACGGCATGGGTGTACGGCGCCGTGCCGCCCGATGCCGCGAGCGGGGTGCTGTAGGCCACGGTGCGCGTGCCGCCCGGCACGGTGGCGGGGGCCAGCGACACCGTGGGGCTGGCAATGGCCACGGTATAGGCCTGCGAGCCCGCATACGGCCCCGGAAAGGCGCTGCTGTCGGTGGCGGTGACCGTGAAATTGAACGCACCGCCCGCCGTGGGCATGCCGCCGAGCAGCCCGCCGGTGGACAAGGCCAGCCCCGTGGGCAGCGCGCCCGCCGTCACCGCGAATGCATAAGGGCCTGCGCCACCGCTCCCCGCCAGGGTCTGGCTGTAGGCCGCCGCCACCGTGCCGACCGGCAGGGTGCCGGGGCCGACGGCCACAGGCACATCGTCGTTGGTGATGGTGCCCAGGCCCTGGTTGTCGGCGATGGTGGCGTTGACGGCGCCGCTCAGGTGGACGAAGAAGGTCTCGTGGGCCTCGGGCGTGGTGTCGCCGACCACGGGCACCGTGACGGTGAGCAAGGTTTGCCCTGGCATGAAAGTCAGCGTGCCGCTGGTGGCGGTGTAGTCGCCGGGCTGCGTGGCCGTGCCGTTGGCCGTGGCGTAGTTGACGCTGGTGGTGAAGCCACTCGGCGCGCTCAGGGACACGGTGAAGACGGCGCCGGTGGTACCGCCGTGGCCCTCCACCACGGTCACATCGTTGATCGACAGGCTGGGGGCCGCGTCGTCGTTGACGATGGTGCCCTGGCCCTGCGCGTCGCCCGCCACGGCATTCACCAGATTGGTCACATTCACCCAAAACGTCCTGTCCGGCTGGAAGAGCGCATTGCCCGGCACCTGCACCACGAAGGGGTAGGTGCTGCTGCCTGCGGGTATGGCCTGGCCCGCGAGGCTGTGCGCCACGTAGTCGGCCCCCGCGGTGGCCGAGCCATTGGCCGTGGCGATGTCGAAGGTGACGCCGCCCGGCCCGGCGGGCGCGCTGAGGCTGACCGTGAAACTGAAATGGGCCATGCCCGCATTGCCTTCGCTGGCCGCCACGTCGTTGATGGACAGCACGGGCTGCTGGCTGACCACCAGCGTGTAGTTCTCCAGCTCGAAATAGCTCCCAGGCCCCGTGCTGGCGTCCGTGACCCGCAAGGTCACCGGGTAGCTGCCCAGGGACGCCGCCGTGGTGCCGCTGACCACGCCCGCGCCGGAGATGCTGATGCCCGCCGGGAAGCTGCCCGTCTCCAGCAGATAGCTGTAGGGCGGCACACCGCCCGTGGTGGCCAGTGCTTGCGAGAAGGGCTGGCCCTGCACCGCCGTTCCCGTGGGGGTGGCCAGCGCCAGGCTCGGGTTGCCCACCGTGCCGGTGTAGCCCTTGTCCACGAACAGGCCGCCATGGCCGGTGGAGCGCACGCTGAAGGTGTAGCCCCCGCGCCGGGTGGGCGTGCCGGTGATGGCGCCCGAACCGGCCAGGCCGAGGCCCGGGGGCAGCGCGCCGCCTTGCAGCGTGTAGGTGTATGGCGCCGTGCCGCCGCTGGCGCTGAGGGCCTGCGAAAACGGCGTGCCCGCCGTCAGGGCGGGCAATGTTGCGGGTGCGACCGCAATGGGAGACGACGAGGGATGGATGGTGACCGTCACGCCCACGACGCTTTGCGCAGTGGCGTTGCCCGATGCGTCGGTGAACTCGAAGTAGTCGCTGGTGGCGCTGTTGCCATTGTGGCTGTAGTCCAGGACCCAGTTCGGTCCGGTGATGCGCAGGTTGGCACTGCCATGCACCGGCAACGCCGGCCCGTCCACCGGACCGGTGCCCGCCCAGCCAATACCTGGCGTGCAGTCGGTCACGTCGATGGTGACCGTGCCGCCTTGCGTGACCCCACCACCCTTGGCCGGGCAGATGAGCGAGGTGTGCGCGGCGCTGGCCATGCCAGGCTGCAGCAAACCCGCCAGCAGCGCCGCGCAAGCCAGCAGGCGCAGGGCCGCATGATGGAGCCCCTCCGGAAATCCATGGAAACGCAGCATTGGCATCGCCCCTACACAGTTCTTTGTCTTGTGCTTGGGCGGGCCCTGCGCGGCCCACGGCGGGAGCCACTGTCCTGTGAAAAGTGCAGCGGCAGCGCCGCACCGAGCTTGTCCCAATCGTGGCTGATTACATGCTGCGCCCTGGCAAATAGCATCCCTCCTGAAGTAGGGTTCCCACTGCCGAAAACACGCGCCAGGCATGGCGCAGGCGCGCCGGTCTGGAGGCAGGCCCATGGCTTGCGAAGCGCTTTCCGGCAAAGCCGCCAACAGAAAGGCCCCGCGTGCGGGGCCTTTCTGTCTATTCAATCAAATCAGCCCCTGGCGCTTATCCATCAAGCGCCAGAAGCTATAAAATCAATAGCATCACAGATTCGGCGCCAGCAACCGCTCCAGCACCTTCTCATCCATCCTGCGGCGCTGCGCCATGTCGTGCAACTGGTCTTCACCGATCTTGCCGACGTTGAAGTACACGGCATCCGGATGACCGATGTAGAAGCCGCTCACGCTGGCCGCCGGCATCATGGCCAGGCTTTCGGTGAGGGTCATGCCGATGTCTTCGCACTGCAGCACACGGAACAGCTCGCTCTTGGCGCTGTGGTCGGGGCAGGCGGGGTAGCCGGGCGCGGGGCGGATGCCGCGGTACTTCTCGGCGATCATGTCGTCGTTGCTCAGCGCCTCGCCGGCGGCATAGCCCCACAGGTCGGTGCGCACGCGGTGGTGCAGGGCTTCGGCAAAGGCTTCGGCCAGGCGGTCGGCCAGGCTCTTGAACAGGATGGCGGAGTAGTCGTCCAGCGCGTCGATGAAGGCCTTTTCCTTCTTCTCGATCCCCAGGCCCGCCGTCACGGCGAACATGCCGGCGTAGTCGGCAATGCCGCTTTCCTTGGGCGCCACGAAGTCGGCCAGGCAGCGGCTGGGGCGGGTCACGCCGTCGATGGTGTGCTTTTCCGCTTGCTGGCGCAGGCCGTACCAGGTCATGGCGACCTCGGTGCGGGTGTCGTCGGTGTAGAACTCGATGTCGTCGTCGTTCACGCTGTTGGCGGGCAGCAGCGCCATCACGCCGCTGGCCGTGAGCCACCGGCCTTCGATGATTTTTTTCAGCATGGCCTGGCCATCGGCAAACACCCGCGTGGCCTCCACGCCCACCACCTCATCGGTGAGGATGGCGGGGTACGGGCCGGCCAGGTCCCAGGTCTGGAAGAACGGGCCCCAGTCGATGTACCTGGCCAGCTCGGCCAGGTCGAAGTTCTTGAACACGCGGCGGCCCAGCGCACGTGGCACGGCGGGCTGGTAGGCGGACCAGTCCACGGGTGTCTTGTTCGCGCGGATCTTGGCCAGGGGCCACAGGGGCGTGGCCTTCTTGTTGGCGTGCTGGATGCGCACCTTGTCGTAGTCGGCATTCAGCTCGTCCACGTAGTTCTGCACGCCGTCGCCCAGCAGGCTCTGCGCCACGCTGACGCTGCGCGAGGCATCGGGAACGTAGACCACGGGGCCTTCGTAGTGCGGCGCGATCTTCACGGCGGTGTGCACGCGGCTGGTGGTGGCGCCGCCGATGAGCAGCGGGATCTTCTTGATGCGGAAGTGCTCGTCCTTCTGCATCTCGCCCGCGACGTACTGCATTTCTTCCAGGCTGGGGGTGATCAGGCCCGACAGGCCCACGATGTCGGCGCCCTCGACCTTGGCGCGCGCCAGGATCTCGTGGCAGGGCACCATCACGCCCATGTTCACCACCTCGAAGTTGTTGCACTGGAGCACGACGGTGACGATGTTCTTGCCGATGTCGTGCACGTCGCCCTTGACGGTGGCGATGACGATCTTGCCCTTGCTGCGCACGTCGCGCCCTGCCAGTTCGTCCTGGCGCTTTTCTTCCTCGATGTAGGGGATCAGGTGGGCCACGGCGGACTTCATCACGCGCGCGCTTTTCACCACCTGGGGCAGGAACATCTTGCCGGCGCCGAACAAATCGCCCACCACGTTCATGCCGTCCATGAGCGGGCCCTCGATCACGTGCAGCGGACGGCCGCCCCTGGCCAGGATCTCGCGGTAGGCCTCTTCGGTGTCCTCGGTGATGAAGTCGGTGATGCCGTGCACCAGCGCGTGCGACAGGCGCTCGCCCACGGTCTTGGGGTGCTCGGGCGTGCCGCGCCATTCGAGTTTCTTGCTCTCGTCCTTGGCGCCGCTCTTGGCGGTTTCGGCGATCTCGACCAGGCGCTCGCCGGCGTCGGGGCGGCGGTTGAGCACCACGTCTTCCACGCGCTCGCGCAGCACGGGCTCCAGGTCGTCGTACACACCCACCATGCCGGCATTGACGATGCCCATGTCCATGCCCGCCTTGATGGCGTGGTACAGGAACACGGTGTGGATGGCCTCGCGCACGGGGTCGTTGCCCCGGAAGCTGAACGACACGTTCGACACGCCGCCCGAGACCTTGGCGCCCGGCAGGTTCTGCTTGATCCAGCGCACGGCCTCGATGAAATCGACGGCGTAGTTGTTGTGCTCTTCGATGCCGGTGGCCACGGCGAAGATGTTGGGGTCGAAGATGATGTCTTCGGGCGGGAAACCCACTTCATCGACCAGGATGCGGTAGGCGCGTTCGCAGATTTCGATCTTGCGTTCGTAGGTGTCGGCCTGGCCTTTTTCGTCAAACGCCATGACCACCGCAGCGGCGCCGTAGCGGCGCACCAGGCGCGCCTCGTGCTTGAACTTGTCCACGCCCTCCTTCATGGAGATGGAGTTGACGATGCCCTTGCCCTGCACGCAACGCAGGCCGGCTTCGATCACCTCCCACTTGGAGCTGTCCACCATGATGGGCACCCGCGCGATGTCGGGCTCGGACGCGATGAGCTGCAGAAAGCGCACCATGGCGGCCTTGCTGTCGAGCATGGCCTCGTCCATGTTGATGTCGATGACCTGGGCGCCGTTCTCCACCTGCTGGCGCGCCACGGCCAGGGCCTCTTCGTACTGGCCGTTCAGAATCATGCGCGCGAACGCCTTGGAGCCGGTGACGTTGGTGCGCTCGCCGATGTTGACGAACAGCGTGCCCTCGCCAATGGAGACAGGCTCCAGGCCGGACAACTTCATGGGGGGGACGGACAAATCTGACATAAGGCTCACCTGCGCGGCACAAGGGGGTTCAGGTGAGCGTCGTTGTCAATGTACTGAGGGATGCGCGGCCCAAGCCTGACGAGCCGCCATGCCCCACCAGGGCACGGCAAGCCGCTGCAACGCTCCTTGGACCAAGGGGCCGATTGTAGTTGGCCCGCCCGCGGTCAGCGCATCTGGCGGCGCTGGCCCAGCGCGACCAGCAGCACCAGGCCGGCGAGCAGCCACAGCGCCCATTCCGACAGGGACGGAATCGCGCTCGGGGCCGCCGCGATGGTGTCGGTGTCGGTGGCGCTGTTGTTGCCGGGGTTGGGGTCGGTCACGCCACCTGGGGCCGCGACGGTCGCGGTGTTGACCAGTGTCCCCGTCGCCGACGCGCCCACCGTGGCGCTGACGGTGTAGGTCACCGATCCGCCCGCGGGCAGGTTGACGGTGTCGTTGATGCTGCCACTGCCCGCCGCCGTGCAGGTGCCGCCGCCCGCGCCCACGCAGGTCCAGGTGCCGGTCAGCACCGCGGGCAGGGTGTCCGCCACCGTTGCCCCAGCGACGCCGGAGGGCCCGGCATTGCTCGCGGTGATGGTGTAGGTCACCGAGCCGCCCGGGGTGGCCGTGGTCACGCCATCCGTCTTGGTGATGGCCAAATCCGCCTGCGGCGTGACGGTGTCGGTGTCGGTGGCGCTGTTGTTGGCCGGGTTGGGGTCGGTCACCCCGCCCGGTGCCGTCACCGTCGCCGTGTTGACCAGCGTTCCCGTGGCCGCCGCACTCACCGTGGCGCTGACGGTGTAGGTCACCGAGCCGCCCGCGGGCAGGTTGACGGTGTCGCTGATATTGCCGCTGCCCGCCGCCGTGCAGGTGCCTCCGCCCGCGCCGACGCAGGTCCAGGTGCCCGTGAGGGCGGCGGGGAAGGTGTCCACCACGCCCGCGCCTGCGGCGTTCGATGGGCCGGCGTTGCTGGCGGTGATGGTGTAGGTGACCGAGCCGCCCGGAACGGCCGTGGTCACGCCATCCGTCTTGGTGATGGCCAGGTCGGCTTGCGACGCGAGGGTGTCGGTGTCGGTGGCGCTGTTGTTGGCGGGGTTGGGATCGGTCACCCCGCCCGGCGCTGTCACCGTCGCCGTGTTGACCAGCGTTCCGGTCGCCGAACCGCTGATCGTGGCGCTCACCGTGTAGGTGACCGATCCCCCCGCGGGCAGGTTGACGATGTCGTTGATGTTGCCGCTGCCCGCCGCCGTGCAGGTGCCACCGCCCGCGCCGACGCAGGTCCAGGTGCCGGTGAGCGCGGCAGGGAAGGTATCGAGCACCGCGGCCCCCGACGCGTTGGACGGCCCCGCGTTGCTGGCGGTGATGGTGTACGTCACCGATCCGCCCGGAACGGCCGTGGTCACGCCATCGGTCTTGGTGATGGACAGATCCGCCTGTGGCGTGAGCGTGTCGGAGTCGGTGGCGCTGTTGTTGGCTGGGTTGGGGTCGTTCACGGCAGACGTCACCGTCGCGGTGTTGGTCAGCGTGCCCGTCGCAGACGCATTGATCACGGCGCTCACCGTGTAAGTCACCGAGCCGCCCGCGGGCAGATTGACGCCATCGTTGATGTTGCCGCTGCCCGCCGCCGTGCAGGTGCCGCCGCCCGCGCCCACGCAGGTCCAGGTGCCGGTGAGCACGGCCGGAAAAGTGTCCGCCACCGTGGCACCGACGGCGGGGTCCGGCCCTGCATTGCTGGCGGTGATGGTGTAGGTCACCGATCCGCCCGGCGTGGCCGTGGTCACTCCATCGGTCTTTGTGATGGAAAGGTCCGCGTCTTGGGCATGCGCTGCGGTCGCGGCCACCATGGCCAACAAGAACGCAGTGAGCCACAGCAATGCACGTTGGCGCATGGTGAAGTCCCGATTTGGAGTGGAAGGGTGGCCAAAGTGTAACGCCACGTTTCCATCTGGAACGTTCATGCGCGTCGGCGCGCGCTGACGGCGCGTCCCGCGCTGGACGCGGTCGAATCGCCCTTAACGCACCGGCAGAAACTGCAGGAAAGTCCCGCCCACGATACCCTGCACGTAGCTGATGGCAGCGCGACGGTACTTTTCGGTGGTCAGGGCGGCCAGCAGGTCGAGCCGCGCGATGACCTTGCCGAACTCGCGCTCGAAGCTCAGGTTGCGGCCCTGGGGCCCGATTTCGTCGGCCAGCAGCAGCGGCTGGCCCTGGGCATTGCGGCGCTGGGCCAGCAGCCACACGGCGCTTTCCACATTGCGCGCGGCGTTGTAGAGGTGCTGGGCATCCACACCATCGAGCAAGAAGAACTCGGTCTTGCCGCCATGGGCCGTGATGATCATGTCGGCCGTCGCATGGATGAACGCCGCCACGCGGTCTCCCGCAAACTCCGGCGCCAGCGCAAAGCCCATCGCGGCGATGTCACGACGCCCCTGCAGTGGCGCCCAGGGCTGGCGCTGCAGGATGGCCGTGCGCACCTGCTCGGCGGCGTGCTCGCGGCTGGTGGTGCTGGTCTTGCGCCATTCGGCGGGGTTGCGGCGGTAGAGCTTGTCCATGAGGCGGAACAAGCCCTCCAGGTTCTCCTGCATGGCCAGCGTGGCCAGGCGGTTCATGTCGGACTGGGCCAGCTCACCGGGCGCGGCGGATGCGCCCTTGACCTCGCCGCGCTGCGTGGGCGCGTTGCCCGCGCAGCCCGCGAGCACGGCGCACAGCAGCGCACAGGACGACATCCACAGGATAGAAAAGAACGGCCCACGCATGGGGGCCGATTATCGGGCGCAGTGCGGGCCTCGCACAGTCGGTTGACACTGTTTGAAGATCTCAGGCCGCTGCAATGCATCGAACGGGCGAACCCGCGCCACACCCCCCGTTGGCGTCAGCTGCGGCCTGCGCTGTCAGGGTTGGGGATGCCCTCCATCGGGCATTCCTCGGTGCCCACCATGGGCCGCGTGATGGCTTCCACGGCCTTGCGCGTGCCTTCGGGGTCATTCACCCAGCGGGTGTAGAAGTCATACGGGCAGGCGGCCACGCCCTGGTCCCCGTCGCGGGAGTTGATCATGCCGGTGTAGCCCCGGTGCAGCAGCTTGAAGAGGTGGTTTTCGGACTGCCCGTTCCTGCGGAAGTCGCGGATCAGGCTTTTTGACAACGCTGCGTACTGCACCCCGTATTCCTCCTCGCCGCATTCACCCAGCGTTCGGCCATCAAAGCCAATCAGCGCGCTGTGGCCAAAGTAGCTGTACACGCCGTCGAACCCGGCGGCATTGGCCACGGCCACGTAGGTGTTGTTGGCAAAGGCCATGGCCTTGCTCATCAGAATCTGTTGCTCCTTGGCGGGGTACATGTAGCCCTGGCACCGCACGATGAGCTCAGCGCCCTTCATGGCGCAGTCGCGCCAGATCTCGGGGTAGTTGCCGTCGTCGCAGATGATGAGGCTGATCTTCAGGCCCTTGGGGCCTTCGCTCACGTACGTGGTGTCCCCCGGGTACCAGCCTTCGATGGGGGTCCAGGGCATGATCTTGCGGTACTTCTGCACGATCTCGCCCTGGTCGTTCATCAGGATCAAGGTGTTGTACGGCACCTTGTGCGGATGCTTCTCATGGCGCTCGCCGGTGAGCGAGAAAACGCCCCACACCTTGGCCTTGCGGCAGGCGGCGGCGAAGATCTCGGTCTCCTCGCCGGGGATGGTGGCCGCCGTGTCCATCATCTCCTGGGCGTCGTACATGATGCCGTGGGTGCTGTACTCCGGGAAGATCACCAGGTCCATGCCGGGCAGGCCGGTCTTCATGCCCACCAGCATGTCCGCGATCTTGCGCGCGTTGTCCAGCACCTCGGCCTTGCTGTGCAGGCGTGGCATCTTGTAGTTGACCACCGCCACGCCAACGGTGTCCTTGCTGCTGGAGATATCGCCGTGAATCATGGTGAAGCATCCCCAATCAATGAGAAATCATCCAGGGCCGTTTGCTGGGAAACGCCTTGGCGCCGCTGGGCGCCGTCACCGTGGCCTTGCGGCTTTGCGATGACGAACAGCAACCACAGCCTGCGGGGTGCTTGAGGCGGGCGTAGTCGCCCGAGCGCTGCGGCTCGTGCCGCGCGCGCTCGTTGGTGGCGATGGCGCTGCGTGCGGACGCACTCATGAGCGCCAGGCGCGGCGCGGTGGCAAACACGCGCGGCGATGCGGCGCCGCAGTCCGGGCAGGCGGCGGGTTCGTTGCGGTCCGCCAGCAGGCGGAAGGCATCAAAACCGCCACACTGGGCACAGGCGTAGTCGTAGGTGGGCATGGCGGTTTCTTTCTGGCGAAGGCGCCCCGTGGGTCAGGCCAGATCGGGCGACAGCGGCATGGCCACCGAGCCATCCAGGTGCTGGACCGGCCCTGCGGCGCTGGGGTTGATGTCAAAGTCAAAGATCTGCGTGGGCAGCCACAGCGTGGCGCAGGCGTTGGGCACATCCACCACGCCGCTGATGTGGCCCTGCACAGGCGCGGTGCCCAGAATGGAATAGGCCTGCGCGCCCGAGTAGCCGAACTTCTTCAAGTACTCGATGGCGTTCAGGCAGGCCTGGCGGTAGGCCACGTTCACATCCAGGTAGTACTGCTTGCCGCTTTCGTCCACGCTGATGCCTTCAAAGATCAGGTAGTCGTTGTAGGTGGGCGTGATGGGGCTGGGCTTGAAGATGGGGTTCTTGATGCCGTACTTGGCCATGCCGCCCTTGATGAGCGTGACCTTCATGTGCACCCAGCCCGCCATCTCGATGGCGCCGCAGAAGGTGATTTCGCCATCGCCCTGACTGAAGTGCAGGTCGCCCACCGACAGCCCGGCACCGTCCACATACACCGGGAAGAACACCTTGGCGCCGCGCGACAAGTCCTTGATGTCGCAGTTGCCCCCATGCTCGCGCGGTGGCACCGTGCGGGCGCCTTCGGCAGCCGCCTTGGCCTTGGCCTCTCCAGTCAGGCGACCCATGTGCGCGGTGCCCGCCGAGGGTGGGTTGGCCAGCCCGGCCGTGGGGTCCGAGTCGATCAGGGTCTGCTCACGGGCGTTCCACTGCTCCAGCATCTTGCGGTCGGGCAGGCAGCCGATCAGGCCGGGGTGGATGAGGCCGGCGTACTTCACACCCGGCACATGGCGCGAGCTGGTGAACATCCCATGAAAGTCCCAGATGGACTTTTGCGCCTGGGGAAAGTGCTCGGTCAGAAAACCGCCGCCATTTTTCTTGCTGAAGAAACCGTTGAAGCCCCACAGGCTGTCCTGCTTGGCGCCAATGTCCAGCAGGTCCACCACCAGCAGGTCGCCCGGCTCGGCGCCCTTCACGCCCACGGGGCCGCTGAGGTAGTGCACCGTGGTCAGGTCGATGTCGCGCACGTCGTCGGCGCTGTCATTGTTCTTGATGAAACCGCCGGTCCAGTCGAACGTCTCCAGCACGAACTCATCGCCGGGGTTGACCCAGCAGGCCATGGGGATGTCGGGATGCCAGCGGTTGTGGATGTTCTCGTTCTCGGTGGGCGACTTGCTCAGATCGACCTTGATCAGGGTTTCAGCCATGGCGTGCTCCTTGGAAGGGGTGGGTGATGAAAGGGGTTGAAGGCAGGACGTTGCGCTGGCGCAGCTGCGAACTTCGTCAAACAGACAGATAGGCTTTGATGCGCTGCTGGTCGGTGTCAGCGCGTGCCGTCTCATGCACCAGACGGCCGCCTTCGATGACGAACAGCCGGTCGGCCACGTCCATGGCGAATGACAGCACCTGCTCGCTCACCACGATGGTGATCTGGCGCAGCTTGCGGATCTCGTTGAGCGCCTTGGCGATGTCCTTGATGATCGAGGGCTGGATGCCCTCGGTGGGCTCGTCGAGCAGCAGCACCTTGGGGTCGGTGACCAGCGCGCGGGCAATGGCCAGCTGCTGCTGCTGCCCGCCCGACAGGTTGCCGCCCTTGCGGCGGCGCATGTCCCACAGCACGGGGAACAGCGCGTAGATGTCTTCGGGAATCTGTCGCGTCTTGGAGTTTTCCAGCCCGGTCTCGATGTTCTCTTGCACCGTGAGGGTTGGGAAGATCATGCGGCCTTGCGGCACATAGGCAATGCCCTTGGCCACGCGGCGAAAGCTCTCGTCTTTGGTCACGTCCTGGCCTGCCACGGTGATCTGGCCGCTCTTGACGGGCATCACGCCCATGAGGCTCTTGAACAGCGTGGTTTTGCCCATGCCATTGCGGCCCATGATGGCCACGGTCTCGTTGGCACGGCCGTCAAACGAGATGCCGTGCAGCGCCTCGCTCTGGCCGTAGGCCACAAACAGATCCTTGACTTCCAGCATGCTGCGCTCCTGTGGGGGTTCGGTGGGCGGGTGGCGAGGTCAATGACCGAGGTACACGTCGATGACCTTGGGGTTCGCCTGCACCTTCTCCATGGGGCCTTCGGCCAGGATCTTTCCCTGGTGCATCACGGTGACCTTGTGGGCAATGCGCTTGACGAACTCCATGTCGTGCTCAATGACGATCACCGCGCGGTTCTTGCAGATGCGCTGCAGCAGCTCGGCCGTCAGCTCACGCTCGCGGGCGCTCATGCCAGCGATGGGCTCGTCCAGCATCAGCAGCTCGGGCTCCTGCATCAGCAGCATGCCGATCTCCAGCCACTGCTTTTGCCCGTGGCTGAGCAGGCCCGCCTCGGTGTCGAGCTTGTCCCCCAGGCCGATGTCCTCGGCCACCACCTGCACACGCGCCTTGACTTCGTCGGTGCACTTGAACGCCAGCGCGCCCAGCACCGAGCGGCCCGCGGGGTAGGACACCTCCAGGTTCTGGAAGACCGACAGGTTCTCGTAGATGGAGGGGGTCTGGAACTTGCGCCCGATGCCCAGCCGCACGCGCTTGTGCTCGGCCATGCGGGTGAGTTCTTCGTTCTTGAACTTGATGCTGCCGCCGGTTGCGCGGGTCTTGCCGCAGATCAGATCCAGCAGCGTGGTCTTGCCCGCGCCGTTGGGGCCGATGATCACGCGCAGCTCGTTCTTGTCGATGTACAGCGTGAGGTCGTCGATGGCCTTGAAGCCGTCGAACGACACGGTCAGGTCTTCAATGGCCAGCGCGAAGTCGGTGTTGCTCATGAGGAGTGCTCCGGTGGTTTCAGACGCCCTGGCGGCTCACGCCATCAGGCAGCGTGGCAGACGGTACGGGCGACGATGCCGCCGCTGGCCCAGCATCGGCGGGTGGGCGGACTGCGGGTGCCCGGCCTTGGGCGGACGCCTGGCGCAACGCTTCGCGGCGGCCCTTCCACCAGGGCACCACATGGCTCTCCCACAGGCCCGCCAGGCCCATGGGGAAGGCCATGGTCACGCCGATGAAAAGCCCGGCCATGAGGAACAGCCACAACTCGGGAAAGCTCTCCGAGAAATACGTCTTGCCCGCGTTCACCAGCAAGGTGCCATACACGGCACCCACCAGGCTCATGCGCCCGCCCACGGCGGCGTAGATCACCATCTCGATGGACGGAACGATGCCCACGAAGCTGGGCGACATGAAGCCCACCTGCAGCGAGAACATGGCGCCCCCGATGCCCGACAGCGCGGCGGCCAAGCAGAAGGTGAAGACCTTGAAATTGGCCACGTCGTAGCCCGAAAAGCGCACGCGGTCTTCCTTGTCGCGCATGGCCAGCAGCAGCGTGCCCACCTTGCCGGTCTGTATCCAGCGGCACAGGACGATGGAGCCGATGAGCAGCGCCACGCACACGTAATACAGGATGTACTTGGCGCTGTCGGTGCGCGTGTCCCAGCCCCACAGGGTCTTGAGGTCCGTCATGCCGTTCACGCCCCCGGTGTAGCCCTGCTGGCCGATGATGAGCACGGTCAGGATCAGCGCCACGGCCTGCGTGATGATGGCAAAGTACACGCCGCCCACGCGGCGCTTGAACATCGCGAAGCTGATGACCCAGGCCAGCACCGTGGGCACCACGATGACCGCTGCCAGCGCAAACGGCAGGCTCTTGAAGGGAATCCAGAAGCTGGGCAGCTCGGTGATCTGGTTCCAGTCCATGAAGTCCGGGATGCCGGGCGTGGACTGGATCTTGGTGCTGATGGGGTCCGACGCCTCGAGCTTGAGGAACATGGCCATGGCATAGCCCCCCAGGCCAAAGAACACGCCCTGCCCCAGGCTGAGCACGCCGCCGTAGCCCCACACCATCACGAGGCCGATGGCGACGAACGCATAGGTGAGGTACTTGCCCACCAGGTTCAGCCGAAAGATGTCGAGTGCCAGCGGCAGCACCACGGCCAGCAGCACGGTGAGCAGTACCAGGCTGGCGAGCTGGTAGCGCAGGATCCAGGCTTTGAGGGCGTTCATGCGGAGACTCCGGTGGGCTCGAAGGAAATGGACAGTTGAGCGAATTTCATCGGCGAACTTTGGAGGCGAACAAACCCTGCGGCCGCACCATCAGGATCAGCACGATCAGCGACAGCGTGATCATCTTGGCCATGGAGCCCGCCATGAAGAACTCGGTGATGGACTGCGTCTGCGCAATGCCGAAGGCCGACACCACGGTGCCCAGCAGGCTGGCGGCGCCGCCAAACGTCACCACCAGGAAGGCGTCCACGATGTAGAGCGAGCCCGATGTGGGGCCGGTGGAGCCGATGGTGGTGAACGCTGCGCCCGCCACGCCGGCAATGCCGCAGCCGATGGCGAACGTGAGGCGGTCGGTCTTCTGGGTGTCGATGCCAATGGCGTTGGCCATGACGCGGTTGCTCACCGTGGCGCGCACCCGCAGGCCCCAGCGGCTTCGGTGCAGGGCGAGCAGCACGCCGCCCGTGACCACCGCCGTCAGCGCCAGCACGAACAGGCCATTGATCGGGATGTCCAGCCCCTCGGCGGGCGCCCAGGAGCCCAGCAGCCAGTCGGGCAAGGTCGGGCTGACCTCCTTGGGGCCGATGAAGGTGCGAAACGATTGCTGCAGGGCCAGGCTGATGCCCCAGGTGGCCAGCAGCGTGTCGAGCGGGCGCTTGTACAGGTGGCGGATCAGCCCCCATTCCACCAGCCAGCCCGCCGCAAACGCAAATCCGAACGCCGCCACGATCGCCAGCGGAAAGTAATACGGAATCATCTGCGGCGCATGGTTGGCCGCCAGGGTGGAGCCCAGGTAGATGGTGTAGGCGCCAATGGTCATGAACTCGCCATGGGCCATGTTGATCACGCCCATCTGCCCAAAGATGATGGCCAGGCCCAGCCCCATGAGCAGCAGCACGGCAAACAGACTCAGGCCCGCAAAGCCCTGCATGAGGCCGATGTTCATCATTTCGGAAAAGGTCATGTTGCAGCTCCTGCGTGGGCAGCGTTGGAAAACGAACAGCGGTGCCATGGGGCGGCCTCTTGCGAGGGACACCGAGGAAGGGCCGCCCCGCACCGAGGGTGTCGTCCCCCTCCCGCGCAGCAAGAGAGGGGGAAGGCGCGAAGCGCCTCAGGGGGTGTTTATTGATAACCTTTGGGAAATGGATCGGGCTTGATCAGCGCGGGCGACTCGGACACCACCTTGAACGACGCGTCCGGCATTCCCATGGCGATGCGCGACTTGCTCCACAGGTGGTGGTTGGCGTCCACCTTCACATAGCCCTCCGGCGCGGTGGTCAGTTCAATGCCGGGCGATGCGGCCACCACCTTGTCCACGTCAAAGCTCTTGGCTTTTTCGACCGCCGCCTTCCACAGCCAGGGGCCCAGGTAACCCGCCTGGGTCACGTCGCCAATCACGGCCTCCTTGCCGTACTTGGCCTTGAAGGCGGTCACAAACTTCTTGTTGTTTTCGTTGTCGAGCGACTGGAAGTACTTCATCGACGAATAGAAGCCCGCGAAGTTCTCGCCGCCCACCCCGGTCATTTCGTCCTCGGTGACCGACAGCGTGACGAGCAGCTGCTTGTCACCCGTGATGCCCGCGGCCTTGAGCGCCTTGTAGAACGCCACGTTGGAGCCACCCACCACCGCCACAAACAGGCAGTCGGGCTTTTGCACCTTGATCTTGTTCATGAGCGAGCCGAAGTTGGTGCTGCCCAGCGGGTAGTACTCCTCGCCCACGACCTTGCCCTTCTGGAAGTTCTCGATGTGCTTGCGCGCAATCTTCATGGAGGTGCGGGGCCAGATGTAGTCGGAGCCAATCAGGAAGAAGCTCTTGGCCTTCTTCTCGGTCTTGGCCCATTCCAGGCTGTACAGGATCTGCTGCGTGGCTTCCTGGCCGGTGTAGATCACATTCTTGGACTGCTCCAGGCCTTCATAGAACGTGGGGTAGTAGAGCAGGCCGTTTTCCTTTTCGAACACCGGCAGCACGGCCTTGCGCGAGGCACTGGTCCAGCAGCCAAACACGGCGGCGCAGCGGTCGTTGATGAGCAGCTTCTTGGACTTCTCGGCAAACGTGGGCCAGTCGGAGGCGCCGTCTTCCTTGATCACCTTGATCTTGCGGCCCAGCACACCGCCCATGGCGTTGATCTGGTCAATGGCCAGCTGCTCGGCCTGGATGGAGCCCGTTTCGGAAATCGCCATGGTGCCGGTGGCCGAGTGCAACTGGCCCACGGTGACTTCGGTGTCGGTGATGGCCAGCTTGGTGGTGTTGACCTGCGCCGTGGGCTGGCCAAAAGACCAGGCGGGCAGGCCCGCTACCGACGCGGCGCCCAGCGCCTGCAGGATGCGACGGCGGCCGGGTTCGGCCTGGACGGAGTCACTGAAGCGGGGGTCGGAGGGGTGGCTCATGAAGGCGCTCCTTGCGGGATCGGTGTGAATGAATGAAGGAAGGGACGGGACGAAAGCGGGTTGTTGTTTGCGCTGTGGAATGAAGGTTAGGGACAACCCTTGCATGCGCCCATACGTCAATTAACGTAGGGCTGCCTACGCACCCCGGTGCGCACCCTGCGCATGGCCCCGCGCACCCGTGCAGCGCCCCAACGCGGTGCACGCCTAGAACGCTTCTTGCTTGAAGCCTGCGCATGGCCCCACCGCTCCCACCCAACGCCCAGAGCGCGCCGCAGACCATCTTCCGGTTCCGGCGCGAATACAACGCGTGGGTGGCCGACGAGACCATGGAGGACTACGCGCTGCGCTACACGCCCAAGAGCTTTCGGCGCTGGAGCGAATTCCGCGTGGCGAACACCGCATTTGGGTCGCTGTCGTTCCTGGCGCTGGAGGCCATTGGTGGTGCGATTGCGCTGAACTACGGCTTCAGCAACGCCATGTGGGCGATCCTCACCGTGGGCCTCCTGATCTTTCTGACGGGCCTGCCCATTGCCTACTACGCCGCGCGCTACGGCCTGGACATGGACCTGCTCACGCGCGGCGCGGGCTTTGGCTACCTGGGCTCCACCATCACGTCGCTGATCTATGCGGTGTTCACCTTCATCTTCTTTGCGCTGGAGGCGGCCATCATGGCGCTGGCGCTGCAGATGGTGGTGGACTGGCCGCTGGAGTGGTGCTACATCGCGTCGTCGCTGGTGGTCCTGCCGCTGGCCATGCGCGGCATCACCCTCATATCGCGCCTGCAGGCGTGGACGCAGCCGCTGTGGCTGTTCCTGCTGCTGCTGCCCTTTGTGTGGATTGCACTGGCCCAGCCGCAGCTGTACCGCGACTTTGCGGGGCTTTCGGGCCTCAAGAGCGGCAGCAGCCAGTTCGACCCGCTCATGTTTGGTGCAGCGGCTGCGGTGATCTTTTCGCTGGTGGTGCAGATTGGCGAGCAGGTGGACTTTCTGCGCTTTCTGCCCGAGCGCACGTGCGCCAACCGCCTGCGCTGGTGGGGCGCCGTGCTGGTGGCAGGCCCCGGATGGATCGTCATGGGCATGCTCAAGATGGCGGGCGGGGCCTTTCTGGCGTTTGCCGCGCTGCAGTTCGAGGTGGGCGCCCAGCGCGCCGCCGAGCCCACGCAGATGTTCCTCGCAGGCTTTCACCAGGTCACGCAGGCGCTGGGCCTGCCAGGGCTGGCCGTGGCGGTGACGGTGGTGTTCGTGGTGGTGTCGCAGATCAAGATCAACCTCACCAACGCGTATGCGGGCTCGCTGGCATGGTCCAACTTTTTCGCGCGCGTCACCCGCAGCCACCCGGGGCGTGTGGTGTGGTTGGTGTTCAACGTGTTGATTGCCACGCTGCTGATGACGCTCGGGGTGTTTGGAGCGCTGGAGAAGGTGCTGGCCGTGTACAGCAACGTGGCCATCGCCTGGGTGGGCGCGCTGGTGGCCGACCTCGTCATCAACAAGCCGCTCGGGCTCTCCCCCAAGGGCATCGAGTTTCGGCGCGCGCACCTGTACGACTTCAACCCCGTGGGGCTGGGCGCCATGGTGCTGGCGGCCACGGTGGCCTGCGGCGCCTATGCGGGGCTGCTGGGCGAAGAGGCGGCCGCGTTTTCGCCCTTCATCGCGCTGGTGCTGTCGATGGCGCTGGCGCCGCTGCTGGCCTGGCTGACGCAGGGCCGCTACTACCTGGCGCGCGCGCCGGGCAACGAGTGGCGCCCCGGCGAGATCGTGCGCTGCGCCGTGTGCGAGAACCAGTTCGAGTCCGAAGACATGGCGCGCTGCCCGGCCTATGCCGCGCCCATTTGTTCGCTGTGCTGCTCGCTGGAGTCGCGCTGCCACGACCGTTGCAAGACCGGCTCGCGCGCGGCCGACCAGTTGCGCGGCGTGGTGATGGCCCTGCTGCCGCAGCGCTGGGCCATCAAGGTGAACTTTCGCCTCGGACAGTACCTGATGGTCGTGGTGTCGCTGTGCGCGGTGATGGCGTTTCTGGTGGGCGTGGTGTATGTGCAAGAGAGCCTGCAAACCCCTGCGCCCGAGCAGGTGCTGCGGATGCCGTTCCTCAAGGTGTTTGCGTTGCTGGCGCTGCTGGCGGCCGTGTGCGCGTGGTGGGTGGTGCTGAGCACTGACAGCCGGCGCATGGCGCAAGATGAATCAGAGCGGCAGACGCAGCTGCTGCTGCAGGAGATCGAGGCCCACAAGCGCACCGACGCCGAACTGCAGGCCGCCAAGGACCAGGCCGAGTCGGCCAACCAGGCCAAGACACGCTACGTGGCGGGCATGACGCACGAGCTGCGTTCCCCCCTCAACAGCATCCTGGGCTACACGCAGATCCTGCTCAAGAACCCGCACACCGAAGGCTGGATGCGCGAGACGCTGTCCACCATGCAGCACAGCGGCCAGCACATGCATGCGCTCATTGACGGGTCGCTGGAGCTGGCGCGCATCGAGGCCGGGCGCCTGCGGCTGGACATGGCCCCGCTGCCGCTGCCCGACCTGATCGAGAACATCGAAGCCATGCTGCGCCCGCAGGCCGAGGCCAAGGGCCTGCACTTTGTGGTGGAGACACTGGGCACCATGCCCGGCTGGATTCGGGCCGACGCCAAGCGCCTGCGGCAGATCCTCATCAACCTGCTGTCCAACGCGGTGCGGTTTACCGAGCGCGGCGAGGTGCGGCTGCGCATGGACTTTCGCCAGCATGTCTCGCGCATTGAAGTGATCGACACCGGCATCGGCATCGAGCCGCAAGACCTGGAGCGCATCTTTGTGCCGTTTGAACGCGGCAGCGCGGGGCGCCGGGCCAGCGAGGCGGGCACGGGCCTGGGGCTGACCATCACGCACCTGCTTGCCGAGCTGATGGGTGGCCAGCTCACACTGACCAGCACCCCGGGCCAGGGCAGCACCTTCACCGTGCGGCTGTACCTGCCCGGCATTGCGGTGGACCCGGCCTGGACCCCGCCCAGCCGCGCCACGCTGCGCCCGGTGATCGGCTACCTGGCACCCCGGCGCACGCTGCTGGTGGTGGACGACCAGCCCCTGCAGCGCCAGCTGCTGGCCGGCCTGCTGGTGCCCCTGGGCTTTGATGTGCGCGAGGCCGCCAGCGGCCGCGAATGCCTGGAGATCGTGCGCCAGACACCGCCCGACCTGGTGCTGCTCGATATCACCATGGACGACCTGGACGGCTGGCAGACCGCTGCCCTGCTGCGCGCGCTGCGCCCCGCGGCCGAGCTGCCCGTCGTGTTCGTATCGGCCAACCTGTTTGAACATGAAGCGACGCGCCTGGCCGCCCAGCAGTGCCAAGGCTTCGTGGGCAAGCCCGTGATCGAATCCGAACTGCTGCAGGCGCTGGAGCACGCGCTGCAGCTGGAATGGGTGCGCGACAACACCCCGCTGGCGCCCGGCCCGGATCCCGCCGCAGGCCCCGCCAACCCGGACGACACCCTGGCCACCCTGCCCGAAGAGCTGCGCGAAGACCTCACCCGGCTGGCGCGATCCGGCCAGGCCGCCGCGCTGCGCGAGCGGCTGCGGCGCGCACGCGGCGACCTGCCGGGCCACGCCGCCACGCTGGCGCTGCTGCAGGCCAGCGCCGACCGCTTTGACTTCGAAACCCTGGCACACCACCTGCGCGAGCCCGAAGAGGGAACCCCATGAACGACCAACCCGACGCCGCCCCGCAGATCAGCCAGCGCGTGATCCTGGTGGTGGACGACGCGCTCGACACCCTGCGCATGCTGTGCGATGCACTGGCCGCCGAAGGCTACGCCGTGCTGGCCGCGCGCGATGCCGAAGAAGCCTTGCAGCGCTTTGACCTCACCGTGCCCGACGGCGTGCTGCTGGACGCGGTGATGCCCGGCATGGACGGCTTTGCGCTGTGCCGCCAGCTCAAGGCCACCCCGCCCTGGTCGCATGTGCCCGTGGTGTTCATGACGGGCTTGTCGGACACCGAACAGATCCTGCAGGGCTTTGCCAGCGGCGGCGTGGACTACGTGGTCAAGCCCCTGCGTATCCCCGAGGTGCTGGCCCGGCTGGCCACGCATGTGCGCAACGCCCAGGCCACGCGGCTGGCGCGCGAGGCGGTGGACGTGGCCGGGCTCGGCGTGGTGGTGCTCGACGGCCAGGGCCGCGTGGCCTGGCGCTCACCGCAGGCCACGCGCTGGCTGGAGACAGCTTTCGCCCGTGAAGAGGCACCGGCCGAACGCGCGGCCGCCTGGCTGGTGCAGGCGCGCCGGGAGGGCGCGCAAACCCTGCCCCTGGCCGATGGCCGGCAGCTGCTGGCCCGGCACATGGGCGCCAGCGGCCTGGCCGAATCCATGCTGCTGCTCAGCCACGCGCAGCCCGAGGCCGCCGCGCCGCGCCACCTGCAGCAGGTGGCGCTGACCCCGCGCGAGACCGAGGTGCTGTCCTGGCTGAGCAAGGGCAAGACCAACCGCGACATCGCCGACATCCTGGGCATGAGCCCGCGCACGGTGAACAAGCACCTGGAGCACATTTTTGAAAAGCTGGGGGTGGAAACACGCACCGCCGCCGCGGCCATTGCGGGGCAGTTGCTGCAGGTCTGAGTCCGGATTTTCCGGATGGGCCACGCCTGCCCCCATTCGTCCGGGCGGAGCCTGTCGACGCCAGGGCGCTCCTTGCGAGCGGCCCTTCGACGGGCCCGGGCGACCGGCTGATCCGAGGCAGGCACCCATCAGGTCAGTTGAGGTCAAATTGACCTTTGGCGCTTATCCATCAAGCGCCAATAGCTATTAATTTAATAGCGAAATTCCTTGCAACCTCAGGCAGCCACGGGCTCCATGGCCGAGGCCGGCAGGCCGAACAGATGGTCGAACACCCAGTTGAAGACAAAGGTGTAGCACAGGAAGAACACGATCAGCCCCAGGTCCATCACGAACGCGTGCCACAGGCTGATGCCGAACCACCACGCGAACAGCGGCACCAGCGTGAAGACCAGTCCGCCCTCGAAACCGATGGCATGCGCCACGCGCCGCGCCACGCTGCGGCCGCGCACGGGCTGGCGTGCTTCCCAGCGCTCGAAGGCCCAGTTGAAGATGATGTTCCAGAGGATGGCAATCACCGAGGCCGCCACGGCCACCACGCTCGAATGGCCCGCGCCCTGACCCGTCAGCAGGGCCAGCCCCGCCGTCGCCGCCACGATGGCGATCAGTTCGTACAAGGTCACATAGATCAGGCGGCGCTTGAGGCCCTGCAGACCAAAAAGAGTAGGTTTCTTGTCCATGGGCCGGACTTTATATTCAACAATCTGACATATAAAGTCAGCTTGTTTCAGTTTTATTGATAGATCAGGAACCACCATGGCCTTCAGTTCCGACAGCGTGCAGGTCTTTCTGGCCGCGCTGGACCACGGCTCGTTCTCGGCGGCGGCACGCGCGCTCTCGCGGGTGCCCTCGGCGGTGAGCATGACGATGGCCCATCTGGAGGCCGAGCTGGACGTGCAGCTTTTCGACCGCAGCGGGCGCGAGCCCCGGCCCACCGCGGCAGCGCGTGCGCTGGAGCCCCAGGCCCGGCTGCTGGCGGGCCAGCTGCAGCAGCTCAACGCCCAGGCGCTCGCGCTGACCCAGGGGCTGGAGGAGCGGCTGACGCTGGCCATCGCCCCCGAGCTGCTCGCTGCGCGCTGGACCGGGCCCCTGGCCGCGCTGGCGCAGGAGTACCCGCTGCTCCAGGTCGAGGTGCTGGCCGCGCCGCAGGTGGATGCGCTGGAGCTGCTGCACGGCGGCCGCGCCCAGCTGGCGCTGGTGTTCGAGCGCCCCAGCATCGACGGGCGCGAGGGTTTCCAGGAGGTGGGCACCGAGACGCTGGTCGCCGTGATCGCCCCCGAGCATCCGGTGCTGGAGGGCGCACGGGCGTCGGCGAAGGCGCGGGGCGAAGACCCCGGGCGCGCCATGCTGCGCGAGGAGCACCTGACCACCACGCGCCAGATCGTCGTGGCCAGCCGCGACCTGGCGCAGACCGATCCCCGCTTTGTGTTTGCCCGGCACCACTGGCGCACCGACAACCACCTGGCCGCGCTGGGGCTGATCGAAGCGGGCCTGGGCTGGGGCTGGCAGCCCCGCGCGCTGGTGCAGCCACGCATCGAGGCCGGCCGCCTGGTGGAAATGCCCTTCGAGAACCTGAGCAACGGCACCGCGCTGTGGGTGGACGTGGTGTGGTCCAAGGAGCGCCCGCTGGGCCTGGGCGCGGCGCGCTTCGTGGCGCTGATGCGGGAGAGCACGGGGGTGCGCTCGGCCCCCGGCGACTGCACCCTCAAGAAGGGCTCCAGCGCCTGACCATCATGCGCAATTAGCTATTATTTCAATAGCATCCATGCCGCCAGTCGTGCGCCGGAACCGCCGCGCCTCGCCGTCCTCGGGCACCCACAGGCGGTGCGCCCAGCCGCCCTGCTCGGCCAGCGCACGCACTGCCGCGCGGGTGGTGGGGCAGTGGTCCAGGGCCTGCAGGTGGTTGACCACCAGGGTGCCGGGCGTCAGCGCGGCGGCCTCGGCCATGTCGGCGGCGTCCATGAGGATTTCCGCGCCGATGTCGAAGCGCGCGCCCCCAGCGGGCAGCACCGCCACATCCGGCTTCAGTCGCGCCAGGCAGTCGCGCACGGCGGGGGTCAGCAGCGTGTCGCCCGCCAGGTACACGCGGGGCTCGCCCGGCAGCTCCAGCAGGTAGCCATGGCCGTGCTCCATGAACCGGCCGATCCAGCCCCGGCCGTGCACGCAGGCGATCGGCGTGACATGGCCGCCCAGCGCGAACGGCTGGCGCTGCGGGCCGGACAGCGGCCACGCCGCCAGGCCCCGTTGCGCCAGGTAGCCCGCGTCGCGCGGCATGCAGACCACCGGAATCTGCCGCTCTCGCAGAAAACGCTTGCCCGCGCGGTCCAGGTGGTCGAAGTGGCCGCGCTGGCAGTGCGTGATGAGGGCGTGCGTCACGCGCTCCAGCGCCGCGTCCGTGCCCGGCGGCAGGTCGACGATGGGATTGCGCTCGCGCCCCTGGCCCAGGTAGCGCAGCGCAGGCAGGGCGCCGCGCGGGGCGAGCATCGGGTCCACCAGCAGGCCCACGGGGCGGCCTTCCGATGAGAATTCCAGCAGGACGGTGGCATTGCGCAGATGGGTGATGTGCATGGGGGTCTCCAACAGGGCCGGGGGGTGGGTCGATGGCCGATTGTGGGATGCCGCGGCCTGCGCGAGAATGGCCTGATCGGACAACTTCTTGCCATTTCCGGGCAACCACTTTTTTCCCCCATGGCAACACCCGTCGAGCCATCCCTCCCGCGTCGCTCCGTGCCGCCGCCCGCCGCCCCGCTGCGCCTGGGCCTGCTGCTGTACCCCGGCTGCATGCCGGCGGGCCTGTTCGCTGCCGCCGACATGGCCCGCGCGGCCGGCCTGCGGGTGCAGCGGCCCGTGGTGCAGACGCAGTGGGTGGGCGCCGACCTGCAGCCCGTGCCCACGTGGCAGGGGCCGGCGCTGGCGCCCACCGCCGCCCTGGCCGGGGCCGATGTGGATGCGGTGCTGGTCCCCGGCCTGTGGCTTTCGTCCACGAACGGCCTGGCCGCGCAACTGCAGCAGCTGGCCCCGGTGGTGCGCGCCCTGGCCGCCCTGCCCCGCCGCACGCAGGTGTGGAGCTACTGCGCCGGTGTGCTGCTGGCCGCAGCCAGCGGCCGCCTGCGCGGGCGTGGCGCCACGGCCACCTGGTGGCTGCGCGCCGCGCTGGAGCAACAGTTCGGCGCCGTGCGCTGGCGCTTCGACGAACCCCTGGTGCAGGACGGCGCCGCCACCACGGCGGCCGGTGCCAACGGCCACCTGCCGCTGATGCTGCACGCCCTGGGCGCGCGGATCGCGCCCGAGGCCCTGGCGGACCTGCAGGCGCTGCTGATGCTGCCGCGCCCGCGCGCCACCCACCCGGCGTTCGCGGGGCACGACCTCATGGCCACGGCCGACGCCGAACTGCGCCGCGCCATGCTCTGGGTGCAGCGCAGCCCCGCCGCAGAGCTGCGGCTGCCCGCGCTGGCGGACGCGCTGGGCGTGTCGCCCCGCACGCTGGCGCGCCGGGTGCAGGCCCACACGGGGCTGCCGGCGGCGCACTGGATGCGCCGCATCAAGCTGCGCCAGGTGAGCGAGGCGCTGTGCGACACGCCACGGCCCTTGAAGCGCATCGCCGAAGACCTGGGTTTTGCCAGCGAAGCCGGCCTGCACCGGGCCTTTCGCCAGGCCACGGGGCAGACGCCGCTGGCCTACCGCATGGCGCACGGGCGCGGTTGAAGAAAGAACCCCGGCAGAAGGCTGGCGGGGTAGCCCCGCAGCCGCGCTTTTGCGATCATCCGCCCTCGCCCTGCAAGATCGCCACACGTTCCGAGGACCCGCCCATGCCCCAGACCTACACCGCCACCTGCCATTGCGGCGCCGTCCATGTGCAAGCGGGCCTGGACCTGAGCCAGCCCACCTTCCGCTGCAACTGCTCCATCTGCCGGCGCACGCGCTTCTGGGCAGCCGTGGCGCTGCCGGGCCAGTTCCACATCGTGCGCGGGCAGGACGAGCTCACGCGCTACCAGTTCAACACGCGCAAGAACCTGCACTACTTCTGCAGGCACTGCGGCGTGCGCGTGTTCGGCCACGGCACCGAGACGCCGATGGGCGAGATGTACGGCGTCAACGTGGGCTGCATCGACGGGCTGACGGACGAAGACCTCTCGCGGCTGGCCATCGTGCGCATCGACGGCCGGCACGACCAGTGGCAGCAACCGCCGGCCCACGCAGGCCACTTGTGAGCTAACCTCTTTCACACCAACGCACCGCCCCTGGAACCCCATGCCGTCACCCCTGATTCCCAAGTCCCGCAACAAGGCCGCCGAGCTCTGGTCGCAATGGCAACCCGGCAAGCCCGCCGATGGCGAGGGCAAGGGCAGCAGCCGGGGCAAGCCGCCACGCGGCGTGTCGCTGCAGGACTACGACCCGGGCGCCAAGCCGTTTTCGCAGGGCGAGAAAGCCCGGGACAAGGCCGCCGTCGAGGCGCTGGCCGAGGAACTCGATGTGCTGCAGAACCTGTTCTATGCCGACAAACGCTACAAGCTGCTCGTGGTGCTCCAGGGCACCGACACCTCGGGCAAGGACGGGACGATCCGGGGCGTGTTCGGCCGCATGAGCGCCCTGGGCGTGCATGCCGTGGGCTGGAAGGCGCCGACCGAGGCCGAGCGCGCCCGCGACTACCTCTGGCGCATCCACCAGCAGGTGCCACAGGCCGGCGACATCACGGTGTTCAACCGCAGCCACTACGAGGACGTGCTGGTGCCCGTGGTCAACGGCTGGATCACGCCCGAACAGCACCAGCAGCGCCTGGCCCACATCAACGACTTCGAGCGCATGCTCGGCGAAACGGGCACCATCGTGCTCAAGTTCCTGCTGCACATCAGCCCCGAGGAGCAGCGACAGCGCCTGCAGGAGCGCCTGGACGATCCGGCCAAGCACTGGAAGTTCAGCATGGGCGACATCGAGGTGCGCAAGCAATGGGCGGAGTACCAGCGCGCCTACGACGCCCTGCTGGCCGCCACCCACACGCCCTGGGCACCGTGGACCATCGTGCCCGCCAATTCCAAGACCCACCGCAACCTGATGATCGCCACCGTGCTGCGCGAGGTGCTGCAGAACCTGGACCTGCGCTACCCGACGGGCGACCCGGCGCTGACCCATTTCACGGTGGAATGACCGGCGTGGCGGGCGGCCGCCCGGTGCCCGCGCCCGGCGCGGCCCATGGTGCAGTGCCGCATGGGGCGGTCGTTTGCGTGGTTATGCAACAAATGCATAACACACAAACACTACGGCCTTAGACAGCGTGCGGCGGCAGGCATAAGCTTCGCGGCTTGAACTGATCCCACAAGGAATTCACCATGTCTTCATCCACGGGCGCCCCAGCCTCCAACCCCGCAGGCGCAGTCCACACCCTGCCCTCGTACCTGCAGGCCGACCACCTCGGCCCCTGGGGCAACTACCTGCAGCAGGTAGACCGCGTCACCCCTTACCTGGGCAGCCTGGCGCGCTGGGTGGAAACGCTCAAGCGCCCCAAGCGCATCCTGATCGTGGACGTGCCGATCGAGCTGGACAACGGCACCATCGCCCACTACGAGGGCTACCGCGTGCAGCACAACCTGAGCCGGGGCCCCGGCAAGGGCGGCGTGCGTTTCCACCAGGACGTGACACTGTCCGAAGTGATGGCCCTGTCGGCCTGGATGTCGGTCAAGAACGCCGCCGTGAACGTGCCCTACGGCGGTGCCAAGGGCGGTATCCGCGTGGACCCCAAGAAGCTGTCGATGGGTGAGCTGGAGCGCCTGACGCGCCGCTACACCAGCGAGATCGGCCTGCTGATCGGCCCCTCCAAGGACATCCCCGCCCCCGACGTGAACACCAACGGCCAGATCATGGCCTGGATGATGGACACGTATTCCATGAACGTGGGCGCCACCGCCACCGGCGTGGTGACCGGCAAGCCCGTGGACCTGGGCGGCTCGCTCGGCCGTGTGGAAGCCACTGGCCGCGGCGTGTTCACCGTGGGCGTGGAAGCCGCCAAGCTCACCGGCCTGGCGCTCGACGGCGCCCGCGTGGCCGTGCAGGGCTTTGGCAATGTGGGCGGCATCGCGGCCAAGCTGTTTGCCGAAGCGGGCGCCAAGGTGGTGGCCGTGCAGGACCACACCGGCACCATCTTCAACGGCAAGGGCCTGGACGTGCCCGCGCTGCTGGCGCACGTGAAGACCCGGGGTGGCGTGGGCGGCTTCGCCGGCGCCGATGTGATGCAGCCCGAGGAGTTCTGGGGCGTGGATTGCGAGATCCTGATCCCCGCCGCCCTGGAAGGCCAGATCACCAAGGACAACGCAGGCCAGATCAAGGCCAGGCTCGTGATCGAAGGCGCCAACGGCCCCACGACCACCGAGGCCGACGACATCCTGCACGACAAGGGCGTGCTGGTGCTGCCCGATGTGATCGCCAACGCCGGCGGCGTGACGGTGAGCTACTTTGAATGGGTGCAGGACTTCTCCAGCTTCTTCTGGAGCGAGGACGAGATCAACGCCCGCCTGGTGCGCATCATGCAAGAGGCCTTCGCGGGCATCTGGCAAGTGGCGCAAGAGCACAAGGTGAGCCTGCGCACCGCCACCTTCATCGTGGCCTGCCAGCGCATCCTGCACGCCCGCGAAATGCGCGGCCTGTATCCGTAAGCGCCCGCAGCGGCTGCGCCGCTTCCCCCGAGGGGACACGCCGGTGGCCTGGCGTGAAGGCGCCGCCTGATTGCGCAGGGGCACTTTCTAGTCCGCCATCCTGGCCACGCCCTTACCGGGACGGGCCTTGCCAAAAAACCGCCACGCCGTGATCCGGCCTGGCGGTTTTTTCTTTGTCTGCGCACGGTGCGCCGACCTGCTTGTTGCGCCACGGCGACGGGCACGCGGCGCGCACCGCCGTTCACGGAGCCAAAGCGACCGCACAGCCGAAGCAGAAACAAGAAGATACGCGCACGTACAAATGGTCATCTTTTGCCACGGGTGCGCGTGAAAAACTTCCTTGACCTTGCTTTCACGCCCCTCCTGGGAGACTTCCGGTGGCCTTACCTTCCCTGCGCAGCCTGGTGGCGCGCTTTCTCCTGAACCGCTTGCGCACCGCCCGCGCCGTCGCCCGCCTGGCGTACCGCCTGCACCCCCACAAGCCCGCGCTCATCGACCGGCGCGGCACGCTCACCTATGCGCAGCTGCACGAGCGCGTGTTGCGCCTGCGGGCCTGGATGCAGGCGCAGGGCGTGAAGAAGGGCGACGTCGTGTTCACCTGGCTGCCCGAGACCGGCGAGCAGTACGAAACCCGCCTGGCCACGTTCGAGAACGGCACCATCTTCGCGAGCTTCCACAAGCACCTGCCGGCCGATGCGGCGCTCACCACCATGGGCCGCGTCAAGCCCACGGTGTTCATCCACGACCCGCTGCTGAGCGCTCCCATCCTGCAGGCCGTGCGCGAGCAGCTGCCCGGCCTGCGCCTGCTGGCGCTGGGGGATGAGTACGAACTGGCGCTGGCGCAGGCCACCCCCACCGCGGGCACCGCCGAGGTGCACGAGGACGACGTGTTCGCGCTGCACATGACCTCGGGCACCACGGGCCTGCCCAAGTCCATCGGCTACAGCAACCGCAAGTACCTGGACAGCGTGCGCCTGATCTCGCGCGCCATCGACTTCAGGCCACCCGCCCACGGCCCCGACGTGAACATGCTGGGCCTGCCGCTCACCGGGCCGGGCTCGGGCCTGGTGCTGCCCACGCTGCTCTCGGGCGCGGCGCTGGTGATGCCCGAGGACTTCCGCGCCAGCACGCTCGCGGGGCTGATCCAGAAGCACCGCGTGTCGCGCGCCTTCCTCTCGCCCTCGGCCATCATCGACCTGCTGGACGAGCCCACGCTGGACCAGTACGACCTGTCGTCGCTGACCCACGTGCCCTATGGTTCGGAGATGATGCCCGCGCCCAAGATCGCCGAGGCCATCCGCCGCTTCGGGCCGATCTTCCAGCAGGGCTACGGCTGCCTGGAGGCCCTGCCGCCCATCACCTGGCTGCTGCCGCACGAACACGTGGATGCCCAGGGCAACCCGCTCGGCCTGGAGGTGCTCTCCACCGTGGGCCGGGTCATGCCCGGCGTGCAGGTGGTCATCCGCGGCGACGACTTCACGCCGCTGCCGCAGGGCGAGATGGGCCTGATCACCGTGCTGACGCCCGTGCGCTTCGACGGCTACTGGCTCGACCCCGAAAAGACCGGCGAGACCCTGCGCGACGGCTGGGTGGTGATGGGCGACCTGGGCTATTTCGACACGGCAGGCTACCTGCACGTGCTGGGGCGCAGCGCCGACCGCGTCTCGCGCGATGGGCAGCTGCTGAACCCGCGCGAAGTGGAAGAGGTGGCGCACACCCACCCCTCGGTCAAGGAAGCCTGCCTGGTGCAGCATGGTGCGCAGGCTGTGCTGGTGCTGAGCCTGCGCCAGAGCTGGCGCAAGGAGCACGACTGGCGCACGCTCGAAGGCGAGATCGCGCAGTACCTGGCCGGGCAGCTGCCCGCCCACCTGCAGCCGGACGATGTGCGCATCGTCGAGGAGATTCCGCGCAGCTTCCTGAACAAGATGCTGCGCCGCGAAGTGCGGCTGATGCTCGAAGCCGCGCCGCCGCGCGCCGCAGCCTCCAGTGCGCCCACGCCCGCCGCGGTGCCTTCGTCCGTCCCGGCGGTGGCACCGTGATGCACCACAGCCACGCGCCGGGCAGCACCACGCCATCGCCCCTGACCCTCGGCACCAAGCTCAGCTACGCGGTCGGCAACGTCGGCCTGCAGATGCTGATCGCGGCGATGAATTTCATGCTCATGATCTTCTACACCGACGTGGCCCTGGTCGCGCCGGCCGTGGCAGGCGCGGCGCTGCTGGTGGGCAAGGTGTGGGACACCGTCAACGACCCGCTGTTCGGCTGGGTGACCGACCGCACGCGCTCGCGCTGGGGCCGTCACCGCGTCTACCTCGTCTACGGAGCCCTCCCGCTGGGCATTGCGGCAGCCGCGGTGTGGATGGTGCCGCCGGGCCTGTCGCCGGTGGCCGCGTTCCTGTGGATCGCCATCACGTACACCGTGTTCGACACGCTCATGACGCTGGTGCAGCTGCCCTACCAGGCGATGGCCGCGAACATGACCACCGACTACGACGAGCGCACCAGCCTCACGGCCCATGCCTCCATGGGTGCGCTGCTGGGCTTCTTCGCGGGCAGCGTGTTCATGCCGGTGCTGGTGCGGGCCGCGCCCGACGCCCGCACCGGCTATGCACTCGCGGGCTCGTGCTTCGGCCTGATCGCCGGCGCGGCCGTGGCCGTGGTGGCCTGGCGCGTGCGCGAGCCCCAGCGCGGCGCCGAGCCCGCCGCCGACGCCTGCGACCGCCAACCCATGTGGGACAGCGTGCGCGAGACCCTGCGCACCACGCTGCGCAACCGCCCTTTCCTGCTGCTGATGAGCGCTGCGACCCTGGTGCGCCTGGGCCTCACGCTGGTGCAGGCCTCGCTCGCGTACTTCGTGATCTACCAGCTGCAGGGCGACAAGGGCGACCTGCCGCGCTACATGGGCACGCTGCTCGGCGTGGTGGGCCTGTCGCTGTTCGTGTGGAAGGTCGTGGTCGACCGCTGGGAAAAGAACTGGGCGTACGTCCTGGGCCTGGTGCTGTGCGCGGGCGGCCTGGTGGCGCTGTACTGGGTGGGGCCGGGCGACCAGCGCCTGGTCATGGGCATCCTGGTCGTCATCGGCATCGGCATGGGCGCGCACTGGATCGTGCCCTTCGCCATGGTTCCCGACACCATCGACCACGGCCACATGCAGGTCGGCGAGCGCAAGACGGGCATGTACTACGGCCTGTACGGCCTGATGGACAAGCTGGCACGCACGCTGGCCACGGTGATGGTGGCCGGCATGCTGGACGTGACGGGCTACGTGCCCAACGTGGCGCAGTCGGCCAGCGCGCTGCAGGGCATCACCCTGATGACCGGCGTGCTGCCGGCGCTGTGCCTGGTGCTGGCCGTTCCGCTGCTGGTGGCCTACCCCATCACGCGGTCGCGCCACGCGGACATCCTGCACAAGACCCGCTGACCCGCGAGGCCGCGCCCCGCCAGCGCGATCCCCGAAAAGTCCGGACGAACAGGGTCTAGGCGCCGGGCGCGGGGCCCACCGGCTCCGGTGGCCGCACCCCGCGCTGCGCCAGGCAGAAAGGCTGGGCGCACTCCGCGCGGGCCGCATAAGGGCAGCCCACGGTCTCGCACAAACCGGAGGCGCCGTTGCGGGCGCGGTCCTCCTCGCGCGGCACCTGGCCGCTGGCCTGCAGCACGGCCATCTGCGTCCACGGGTCCATGCGCAGCTGCGCCAGCAGGTCGCGGCCATACACGGCAGCGGGCATCTGCGGCTGGAAATCCATCACCAGCAAAGCGCTGGTGCGGGGTGCCGAGGCCTCCAGCCCTTGCAGCACCAGCGCGAACACCCCGGACTGCAGCGACTGCGCACTGCCCGTGAACGGCACCTGCAGCGGCGCCGCCGTGGAGGGCGTGGCGGTCGCCGCCGCCGCTGCGGATGCGGTAGCCGAAGGCGCCTGCGACGCCAGCCACGGCACCGGCACGCGCAGGGTCAGCGCAAAGCCGCGCGGGCCTTCGGGCGTCTGCACGCTGCCCTGGCGCACCAGCCAGGTCTGCAGCGGCGGCGCCTCTGCGTCCACCGCGCCGCTTTCCAGCGCCTGCGCCAGCCCGATGGGCCAGGGCTGGGCGGCCGTGACCCGCTGGGGCGCCACACTGCCCGCCGTGAGCTGCGCCACCAGCGCACCCACCATGCGCAGCAGCGGCGCACCCAGCCCCGTGGCGGGCCAGTCGGCGCCCGACACGGATGCCGTGGAGGAGGCTGGCACAGGCGCGCCCACGGGCAGCGGCGGCGGTGCCAGCGCCCCCCGCGGCGCGGCGCCGGCCCTGGCGCCGGGGGCCGCAGCGGCGGCCGCGTTGCCCGCCACCCCGCGCCGTGGTTCAAAACCTGCGCCGAGCTGCTCGCGCGCCTGCGCCGAGATGCTGGCCTTGTCGGCCGCCGGGGCGGGCAGAGGTCCAGCGGGCGGGCTGGGAGAGGTCGGTGTGGGCGGAGGCGCGCTCGGGTCGGCCGTGGGCAGCGGCGCGGTCGCGGGGCCGGGCTTGTCCAGCCCCAGCAGCGCGGCCTGCCGCTGCAGGGCCGCTTCGGCCAGGAACTGGGCCACGGGCGGCAGCGCGCTGCGGGAGGGGTCGATGGGGAGGGCCATACCGGACAAGCGTGGGAGTTTCCGATTCTGAAGCGATTCCACGGGCGTGAACAGGGCACGCCGCCCGCAGCGTGCAAAACCATCAACAAGCTACCAAATGCATAGCTGAAAATGCACTAAATTCCAGCGCCAGTGGCCTATCTGATTCAAAATTGCGCCGGTCCGCTGGCACCACCCGGTGCCGGTGCCCCGTGGTTCCAAGCTCGCCATGCGCCAACGCCCTGCCCCACCATCCCACCACACGCCCGGCCCCACGCGGGCGCCCCACCCGGGGGTCGCACCCGCCCTGCTGGGCGCGGTGGCGGGGTTTCTGCTGTTCAGCGCGTGGATCTTTGCACCGGGCTGGGAGCGCGCATTCCGCTCCGACAACTCGCCCGCATCGTGGCTGTCGAGTGCGCTGCTGCTCACGCTGTGCATCACCGCGCTGCGCCTGACGGCCGAGCGCTGCCTGCCCTGGCGGCTGGGCGTGTGGCTGGTGCTGGCCTTCGGCGCGCTGGCGCTGGACGAGCAGTTCATGCTGCATGAGTTCTGGAAATTCCGCTGCCACGAATGGACCGATGCCTGCCGCTGGAGCGCCGTGCGCGAGGCGCCCATGCTGGCGGTGGCCGTGGTGGGCCTGGCCACGCTGGCCTGGTTGCACCGGGCACTGTCGCACCGCAGCACCCAGGCCCTGCTGTGGACCGGGTTCGCCGTGGGGCTGGCGGCGATGGCCGTGGACCAGTGGCCCGAGGTGCAGCCGCACTGGCCCTGGTTGCCAGGGCTGCCGGAGTTGCTGACTACGCTGGAAGAGGCGCTGGAGGTGATGGCGGAGGCGCTGGTGCTGGGGGCGTTGTTGCGGCAGCCGGGTTTGCGGTGAGTGTGGGTATCACTTCGGGCTGATTGAGCGGTCACTTTGGGCCTCAAGCCGCCGTTCAGAAGCGCCGTCCTGAAGCCGCCATTGACTTGCTGCAACGGCTGTTGGAAATCTCGGTGTTTGCCTACGGCAAGCTGTGTTTGCCGAATGAATGTGTGCCGGGTTTCCACGGAATTTTTAAACCTGGACTATCCTGCACGGTCCATTTTGTCCCGCAGGTTTTGCGGTCTAAATTACCTTAGGTGTCACCAAAAGCCTTTATGACCGCTGAGACCGCCAAACACTACGCAGCGCTGTCCGAGCTGTTCATGACGGATCAGTCGTTTGACTTGGGCAACGAAGTGACGATCCGGATTGCATACGCGCATATGTTTGCGAACCACATGCTCGCGTACGCACCGGCACAGCCAGGCAAGCCAAGCCCCGGTCCATGGAAAGCGACGAGAGGCGGTAACTGGCATGACATTACAGCCGAACTCTCCATTCCAGTGGATGGTGTGCCCGGCCTTGGATCGTTCCATGAAATTGCTCGCGCTGTCCTACTGGTTATACGACTCGGCATAAATCCTGCGACTTATCTTTCGGCCACTTCCAACAAGTCTTTCTTCGCGCACTCTCAAGCTTCAGATCCTGATGCGTGGGTTCAGCCGGTAGAGACTGAGCTACGGCGCTTTCCGCTAGCGGTGGATGATGGAAAAGTAAACGCTGACAGAGCCGCTTGGCTGTCTGACAGGTGGCCAACAACTGCACGCCTGATCCGTCAAAGTCCCGAGTTCGCTTTGGCTGCGGATGCTTTGGCGATCGGTCAGTATGTTCACCGAACCTCGCTGGTCATGGTCGCGATTTGGGCGGCGCTTGAAGCGCTTTTCTCTCCGTCAAATAGCGAGTTGAGGTTTCGAGTTTCCGCGTTGATTGCGTCGTTTCTGGAGCCGCCGGGCGAGCGCCGCCGGTCGAGGGTGAAAGAAATCGGCAAGCTCTACGACAAGCGCTCTTCCGCCGCACACGGAAAGTCGAGCCACGAAAATACCGACCTGCTCGCGTCGTTCAACCTTCTGGGTGAAGTGTTGCGAAGGATGGTTGATCAAGGTCGTGTACCTACCAAGGCAGAGCTTGAGGGTTTGCTTTTCGGCGATGTAGAAAGCCCTTCGTGACATCCAACCCATCGAGCGGGTGTCCAACAGGCTGCGTCAGTCGGCCACCTCATGTCAAACTTTGAGCGTCCGCTTTCACCTGACACCACCGACTGCTCCTGACCGGAAGCTCCCCCTGAACACTTCTGAGCTCCCCACCCCAAGCATCTGAAAACCCGGCCCTTCCCCGCCCCCAACTGCCTCGCAAGGAGTCCACTCACGTGCACTCCTGATCCGCCCAGTACCCCGCCCGGAACCACTGGCCATTGATGTTCAGGTACCACCGCCAGTCAAAAACCGGCTCAAAGCTCATGCCACCCGGCGCAGGGGTATCGATGCGCAGGATGTCCGCCACGCCGTCGCGGTCCACGTCGATCTCGTGCACCATCACCGCCGTGTGCTTGCGCTGGGGCTTGTCCCGGATGGGCGGGTCGGCGGGTTGCATCCAGCTCGTGGCGTAGCGGCGGGTCTTCACCTTCACGGCATCGGGCGGCAGCTTGCCGGGCACGACCAGGCGGACCAGCACCTCGGCGGTGTCGGACAGTCTGGCGTAGCCACGCACGGGGACCGTATCGTCCTCGCGCGGGTCGCCGAAGCCCTTGCCTGGGTAGTGGCCGCCGCAGTAGTGGTCGGCGTTGCTGATGTCCCAGTAGCGCTGGCGCAGGGCCCGTGCGCCGACCAGCCCCTGGTGGGTGATGGCATACAGAGTGAGCGCGGGGGCAAAGGCCAGGTCGGCAGACCCCACGTCCCAGAAGCCGGTCACGAACTCGATCTCGGGCCCCATGTGGCGGTTGAAGCTGCCATGCGGCGCGCCGGTGGGGACCACGCTGATGCGGGTTCCCGCCACCGCCGCCAGGCCATCGGCATCCGTTTCGTGCAGCAGGGCCACGCTGGCGTGGGTGCGGAAGTACGAAGGGGCGATGGTGGGCAGAACGGGCCGCGTGGCGAGCGGGGCCACGGCGGGGATGTGGTCTACCGCGCGGGTGGCCAGCTTCAGGTCGGCGAGCGGGTCAATGGGCTCGCCCCGGTCAATCTCCTGCTCGGGCCGCAGCGGCACACCCGCGCGCAGCAGCTTCTTGGCGGCTTCGAACTCGGGGCGTGCCGGGTACACCACGGGCGCCTCGGCTGGGTGGGTCTTGGTCAGGGCATTGAGCTGCAGAGCGGCGGGCCGGGGCAAAGCGTTGCCATAGGCACGCAGCCGGTTGGGCGATGGTGCCACCCAGAACGCACGGGCTGCGTCCTTGCCCGCCTGGGCCAGGGTCAGGGGCTGGTCAGACAGCAGATTGCAGGACACATGGGCTTGCAACGGTGCCGCCAATGCGGGGCCCAGGCGCGCATCGCCCCGGTAGAGCACGGCGCACCAGCCGTCGCGCTCGGCAAGCTGGTCCAGCGCAGTATTGGCGGGCACCTGGGCCAGCACGCTGGCTTGGGCCTGGGCCGACTCGCGCAGGTTGACCCACGAGCCTTGTACGTAGCGCACCTTGGCGGGCGCCAACTGCGGCGTGCCTGCAGCGGGGCCCTGCGCCAAGGTGCTGGTGCTGGCGAGCGCGGCCACAACCGACAGTGCCAAAACCGACGCGCCGCTGCGATGGTGCGTCCACATGGTGGTGCGCCCCGCTCAAGCCACGACGGCGGGTTCGGCCGCCGCGGCCGCAGCCGGTGCCTCCACCACGCGGGCCAGCAGCGCGCCGGTATAGCGCGCAGGCAGCGGAATCCACACGCGCACCGGGTTGCCTTGCGCCACCGCCACCGGTTGGCCTTCCGCATTGCGCATCTGGTCCAGCCGCACGGTGATGTTGCCGCTGGGGTGCACCACTTCGATCAGGTCGTCCACCGCAAAGTGGTTCTTGGTTTCGACCAACACCCAGTCGCCTTGCAGCCCCACTTCGGCCTGCCCCTCGGCGCCCAGCACCTCGCCCACGAACTGGCTGCGCTGCGTGGTGGAGTGGCCGTTGATGTAGTTCTGGTAGTCGTTGCTGGGGCGCCGCTCCAGCAGGCCGCCGGTGTAGCCCCGGTTGGACAGGCCTTCGAGCTCGATGAGCAGCTCGGGGTTGAACGGGCGGCCGGCCACGGCGTCGTCGATGGCGCGGCGGTAGACCTGGGCGGTGCGGGCCACGTAGTACAGGCTCTTGGTGCGGCCCTCGATCTTGAGCGAATCGACACCGATCTGCGCCAGGCGCGCCACGTGCTCCACCGCGCGCAGGTCCTTGCTGTTCATGATGTACGTGCCGTGCTCGTCTTCCATGATGGGCATCATCTGCCCGGGGCGGCCGGCCTCTTCGATGAGGTAGACCTTGTCGGCCTTGGGGTGGCGCTCGCCGTTGCCGGTGGTCGATGCGAAGGACTGTTCGGCCTTCTGCTGCGCGGCCTCGAAGTTGAAGTCGCCTTCCATCTTCTGCGCAATGGCTTCGCCCGTGGTGGGGTCGATGTCGGCGTCGTGGGTGGCGTAGTTCCAGCGGCAGGCGTTGGTGCAGGTGCCCTGGTTGGGGTCGCGGTGGTTGAAGTAGCCGCTGAGCAGGCAGCGGCCCGAGTACGCGATGCACAGCGCGCCGTGCACGAAGACTTCGAGCTCCATGTCGGGGCATTCCTGGCGGATTTTTTCGATCTCGTCCAGGCTGAGTTCGCGCGAGAGGATGACGCGCTCCACGCCCATCTTCTGCCAGAACTTCACCGCCGCCCAGTTGGTGGTGTTGGCCTGCACCGAGAGGTGCACCACCTGCTCGGGCCACTTTTCCTTGACCATCATGATCAGGCCCGCGTCGGCCATGATGAGGGCGTCGGGTTGGCAGTCGATCACGGGCTCGATGTCGCGCAGGTAGGTGCGGATCTTGTCGTTGTGCGCGATCAGGTTGCTGGTCACGAAGAACTTCTTGCCGCGCGCATGGGCCTCGGTGATGCCTTGGCGGATCTGCTCGAGCTTGAACTCGTTGTTACGCGCGCGCAAGGAATAGCGCGGCTGGCCGGCGTACACCGCGTCGGCGCCAAAGTCGTAGGCGGCGCGCATCTTGTCGAGCGAGCCGGCGGGCAGCAGGAGTTCGGGGGCTTTGAGGAGGGTGGTCATGGGATGGCCCAATCTAGAAATCGTCGGGGGTCGGGTTCAGCGGGGCATCAGGGGCAGGCCCGCGAGCATGCCCACGGCCTGCGCGGGAAAGTCTTCGGCATCGAACGCCTTGTCGCCATCGGCATCCTGCACGCCGTTGGGCATCAAACCTTTGAAGTCGAACTGGCGCGTGTCCATGAAGTGCGAGGGCACCAGGTTGCGCAGCGCCACGGCCATGTTCTCAATGCGGCCGGGGTACAGCTGCTGCCAGTCGCGCAGCATCTGGCCGATCTGCTTGCGCTGCAGGTTCTCCTGGCTGCCGCACAGGGTGCAGGGGATGATGGGGAAGTTGCGGATCTCGGCCCAGCGCGTGAGGTCATCCTCGGCCACATAGGCCAGCGGGCGGATGATGAGGTGGTCGCCCCGGTCGCTCTGCACCTTGGGCGGCATGCCCTTGAGCTTGCCGCCGAAGAACATGTTCAAAAAGAAGGTCTGCAGCATGTCATCGCGATGGTGGCCCAACGCGATCTTGGTGCAGCCCAGCTCGTCGGCCACGCGGTACAGGATGCCCCGGCGCAGGCGGCTGCACAGGCTACACATGGTCTTGCCTTCGGGGATGTGCTCCTTGACGACGCTGTAGGTGTCCTGCGTTTCGATGTGGAAGGGCACGCCCACCTTCGTCAGATACTCGGGCAGCACATGGGCCGGAAAGCCGGGCTGCTTCTGGTCGAGGTTGACGGCGATCAGCTCGAACTTGTGGCCGTTGCGCTGCTGCAGCAAACGCAGCACGTCGAGCAGGCCGTAGCTGTCCTTGCCGCCGGACACGCAGACCATGACCTTGTCGCCGCCTTCGATCAGGCCAAAGTCGCCAATGGCCTGGGCGACTTGCCGCACCAGGCGCTTTTCGAGCTTGAGCGCGGCGTGGGCGGCGGCTTTGTCGGCGGCCTCAGCAACAGGGGTTTCGGGCAGGGTGGCGGTAACGGACATGGGGAGCGGGCCGGGGTTCTGGCAAAGGGTGCGGGCGAAAGTTCAACCGAAGGCGCAAGGGTGCCGCAGAGTCATGCGCCCGGCAATGCGCCACCGCAGCGCAGTGACGATCTGAGTGCTGCGGTTTTTATAGCTACCAGCGCTTTCTGGATCAGCGCCAGAGGCCAGTTTGCCTCCAAATTCAGGCTTCAGCGGGGTAGAACATCTTGCGCGTGGGCACGTTTTCCACCGCCTTGGCGATGGCGCCGATGTGGTCCGGCGTGGTGCCGCAGCAGCCGCCCAGGATGTTGACCAGCCCCTCGGCCGCGAACTCGTGCACCAGGCGGCTGGTGATCTCGGGGGTTTCGTCAAACCCGGTGTCGCTCATGGGGTTGGGCAGGCCCGCGTTAGGGTAGCAGCTGATGAACGTGTCCTCGGCCACGCGGTTCAGCTCCTGGATGTAGGGGCGCATCAGCGTGGCGCCCAGGGCGCAGTTCAGGCCGATGGCCAGCGGGCGGGAGTGGCGCACGCTGTGCCAGAAGGCCGTGACCGTCTGGCCCGAGAGGATGCGGCCCGAGGCGTCGGTGACAGTGCCGCTGATGATCAGGGGCAGGCGCTGGCCGCTGTTCTCAAAAAACTCGTCGATGGCGAACAACGCGGCCTTGGCGTTGAGCGTGTCAAAAATCGTCTCGACCAGCAGCACGTCGCTGCCGCCCTCGACCAGCGCCTCGGTCTGCTCGTAGTACGCGGCGCGCAACTGCTCGAAATCGACATTGCGCGCGCCCGGGTCGTTCACGTCGGGGCTGATGCTGGCAGTCTTGGGCGTGGGGCCCAGGGCGCCGGCGACGAAGCGGGGCTTGTCGGGCGTGGAGTATTTGTCGCAGGCGGCGCGGGCCAGCCGGGCGGACTTCAAATTCATCTCGCGCGCCAGCTCGGCCATCTTGTAGTCCTCCTGCGCGATGGTCGTCGCGCCGAAGGTGTTGGTCTCAATGAGGTCGGCGCCAGCGGCTAGGTAGCGCTCGTGGATGTCGGTGATCACGTCGGGCCGGGTGAGGCTGAGCAACTCGTTGTTGCCCTTCACGTCGCGCGGGAAGTCCTTGAAGCGGTCCCCCACGCTGCCCGGGCCGGTGTAGCCCTCGCCCCGGTACTGCGCCTCGCCCAGCTTGAAGCGCTGGATCATGGTGCCCATGGCGCCGTCGAGGATGACGATGCGTTGGGCGAGGATGTCGGGCAGCTGCGCGGCGCGGGTGTAGTGAAGGGCTTGCATAGGCCGCTATTGTAGAAAGCCGGGCTAAACGGCTTTCTACCCTGGACTAATCTGCCTTCATGCGTGCGAACAAGGATTGCGCCGCCCGCAGAGCTTCTTGGCGCACGGATTCATCCGCCGTGGGGAGTTCGATGCCATCTACCCCGTTCACGAACATGGGGCCACCCACATCGTCGTCGTAGCTGGAGCCATCCTCGTGAATAGCCCGGTAGTCGCCTTGGGTGAGATCCTTACCCAGCAACTAGGCGTAGTGAAACCAGGTCCATACCTTGAGCGGATCGTCCGCGTGCCACGATTCCATCAGCTTCGCCAATGGCCCGCAGCGCTCACGGGGCATGCCCAGCGCCTCGGCCCGCGCCGCGCATGGCCCAGGACGCAAGTTGCCGTAGTGCGCCAGGAGCGGCTGCGATGGCTGGGGGCATAGCAGGCCATGGGCCTTCAGTGCGGCATGGGAGCCGAGCCCCAGCGCAGCGGCCAGCAGTTCATAGACGTGAGACCGCTTGACGTTGGCACGGTCGGCGCCTGCAATCGTTTGAAGGTGGGTTTGCGCCTGACGCGCAAACGAAGCGATGTTGTTCATGTGAAACCTTTCTTCAGCGAGCGCGCAACGCCGGGAAAGTGCACACGTTTAAGCCACGGCAGCGCACTCTATGAATAGAGGCCGCATGAAATCAATGAAGAGGAAGAAGAGAGCCTTTTTTTGCTCGTGTGCAAGCAGGGTGGGCACCGTACGAAATTGTAAGCCGGTGATTGGCAAGGCCTCTTGATTTGACAGCATCACGCCACCCAACCATACTAGTCAGTCTAGTCAAACCAGCAAAAGGAGCCTTTATGCATGCTTGGCAACTACAAGACGCCAAAAGCCGCTTTAGCGAACTGGTGGAATGCGCACTGAACGAAGGCCCCCAACTGGTTACCCGGCGTGGCAACGACGCCGTGGTGCTGATGGCCGCGCCCGAGTACCGGCGGCTGGCGGGCGAGGATGCGCTGGTGTCCCTGCTGTTGCAGGCGCCACGCGGGGAGCCGCTGGATACGGCACGGTCAGCCGAACCCATTCGCACGTTGGCGCTGGAGTGATCTGAAGTGAAGTACCTGCTGGACACTTGCCTGCTGTCTGAATTGGTGCGGCCCGCGCCCAATCCCGCAGTGCTGGAGTGGATGGGCGCGCGCACGTCTGCCGACCTGTTTGTCTCCGCTCTGACACTGGCCGAGCTGGAGCGAGGCATTGTGCGACTGCCGCCTTCGCGCCGCCAGAGCGAACTGGCCACTTGGCTCGCCAGTGTGCAGGCGGGGTTTGGGCAGCGGACTCTGGCCTTCACACGGGATACGGCCGGGTATTGGGCGCGCCTGTGCGCGCAGGCCGAGGCAGCGGGCAAGCCGATGGCGGCTTTCGACTCGCTGATTGCCGCGACGGCGCTGGAGCATGGCCTGGCCGTGGTCACGCGCAACGTGAGCGACTTTGCCAGCGCACCCGTGGTGCTGATCAATCCTTGGGACATAGCACCCGGCGCACAATAAGCCCCTTCGCGAGCGGGCACACTCACCGCGAAAGTATTGGTCAAATTGGCCTCTAGCGCTTGACATACAAGCGCTACCAGCTATTAATTTCAGAGTATCCGCTTGTCCTCCCGCCTGTCTCCCGCCTTGTCCCCCGCCCATACCGTCCTGCAGGACGTCTTCGGCTACGAGCAATTCCGCGGCCCCCAGCAGGCCATCGTTGAACACGTGATCGCGGGCAGCGATGCCCTGGTGTTGATGCCCACGGGCGGCGGCAAGTCGCTGTGCTACCAGGTGCCGGCCATCGTGCGCCAGCAGCAGGGGCGCGGCGTGACCATCGTGATCTCGCCCCTGATCGCGCTGATGCACGACCAGGTGGGCGCGCTGCACGAGGCGGGGGTGGATGCGGCCTTTTTGAACTCCACGCTGAGCTTTGACGAGGCGCAGGACGTGGAGCTGCGCCTGCAGACCGGCGACATCACGCTGCTGTATGCGGCGCCCGAGCGGCTGAACACGCCGCGCTTCCTGGGCCTGCTCGACAGCCTGTACCACGAGGGCCACCTGTCGCTCTTCGCCATCGACGAGGCGCATTGCGTGAGCCAGTGGGGCCACGATTTCCGGCCCGAGTACCGCGCGCTCACGGTGCTGCACGAGCGCTATGCGGGGGTGCCGCGCATCGCGCTCACGGCCACGGCCGACGACCTCACGCGCGCCGACATCATCGAGCGCCTGCAGCTGGAAGACGCGCGGCTGTTCATCAGCAGCTTCGACCGGCCCAACATCCGCTACACCATCGTCGAGAAGAAGGACGCCACCACGCAGCTGCTGCGCTTCATCGAGCGCGAGCACGCGGGCGAGGCGGGCGTGGTGTACTGCCAGTCCAGGAAACGCGTGGAGGAGCTGGCGGCCACCCTGAGCGACGCCGGCCTCACGGCCCTGCCCTACCACGCGGGGCTCGACACCAAGGTGCGCCAGCGCAACCAGGACCGCTTCCTGCGCGAGGAAGGCATCGTGATGGTGGCCACCATCGCCTTCGGCATGGGCATCGACAAGCCCGACGTGCGCTTCGTCGCGCACGTGGACATGCCCAAGAACATCGAGGGCTACTACCAGGAGACCGGCCGCGCGGGCCGCGACGGCCTCAACGCCGATGCCTGGATGGCCTATGGCCTGAACGACGTGGTCAACCAGCGCCGCATGATCGACGAGAGTCCGGCGGGCGAGGAGTTCAAGCAGGCACTGCGCGGCAAGCTCGACGCGCTGCTGGCCCTGGCCGAGGCCACCGACTGCCGCCGCGTGCGGCTGCTGGCCTACTTTGGCGAAGCCTCCACGCCCTGCGGCAACTGCGACAACTGCCTGACACCACCCGCGATCTGGGACGCCACCGACGCGGCGCGCAAGCTGCTGTCCACCATCTACCGCGTGAACCAGGCCAGCGGCATCAGCTTTGGCACGGGGCACATCATGGACATCCTGCGCGGCAAGAAGACCGAGAAGGTCGCGCAGTTCGGGCACGAGAAGATTTCCACCTTCGGCATTGGCGCGGACCTCTCGGAACCGCAACTGCGCGGCGTGCTGCGCCAGCTGATCGCCACGGGCGCTTTAGGCCTTCAGAAGGTGATGCTGGACAGCGGCCACAGCTTCGACACGCTGTGCCTCACCGAGGGCTCGCGCGCCGTGCTCAAGGGCGAGGTGCCGGTGCAGCTGCGCGAATCGGTGTCGTCCGCACCAGCCAAGCGCACGCGCAAGGGCAGCGCCCCGCCCGCCGCCGCCGCCAACCTGGGGCCCGACGCGCAGGTGCGCTTCATCAACCTCAAGGCCTGGCGCGCCGAGGTGGCGCGCGAGCACAACCTGCCCGCGTATGTGATCTTCCACGACGCCACGCTCGCGGCGATTGCCGAACGCAACCCGGGCACGCTGGACGACCTGCAGGGCATCAGCGGCATGGGGGCGAAGAAGCTCGAAGCCTACGGCGCCGACGTGCTGCGGGTGGTGGGCGGCTGAGCCGCCCGGCCACCGGCATCGCCCCACCCCCTGCCAGGCTGGCGCGCGCGTGCGTGTGGCGGGGAGGGCTACCTTCCCGCGCGCAGCGCGCGAATGCCCTCTGAAAAACGCCGCAGCGTGGGCGTGCTGTCGCCCGGCGGCACCATCAGCTCGATGAGCTGGAAGCGCCCACGTTCGGCAAACGCGGCATCGAGCGCCGCCTTGAACTGGGCGCGCGTGTGCACCCGGTGGCCGCGCCCGCCCAGCGCGTCGGCGGCCTCGGCCAAGTGCCAGTCGCCGAGCGCGGCGCAGCGCGACGTGGTCTGGAACGCGCGGATCATTTCCCAGGTCTGGTTGTTGAGCACGATGGCGATGGGGTCCAGCCCCAGGCGCGGGCAGTTGCCCAGCTCCCAGCCCGTCATCTGGAAGGCACCGTCGCCCACGAGGATGAGGCTGCGCTGGCCCGTGGCCACCTGGGCGCCGATGCCGGCCGGCACCCCGAACCCCATCGACGCGTAGTAGCCCGGTGCCACCAGCGGCGTGGGCAGCAGCTCCATGGCGGCGAACAGGCAGTCGCCGATGTCCGAGACGATGTTCATGGGGCCGTGCGTGCGGATGCGGTCGTTGAGCGCGCGGGAGAGGTCGGCCGCACACACGGGCGCATCGTCGGCCACCAGGCCTTCGGGGCAGATGGGCGGGGGTGGCAGCGCACGTGCCGTCGCAACACCCGCTGCCGGGGCACGGGCCAGCAACGCCTCCACCAGCGCGGCCAGGGGGATGTCCGGGTACAGGTGGTGGCCCACGCGCGCCTCGCGGTGCGCGGCGATCAGCGCGCGGCGGAAGTCCATGCGCTGGGCGCTCACGCCGAAGTTGCTGTCCGACAGGATGGCGCCCAGCATCACGGGCAGGTCGGAGTCGTCCAGCAGCGCGCTGGTCTCCGGTGCGCCCGCCACGCCCAGGTAGGTGCCGTGGAAGGGCACGCCGGCATGCCCCGCGTCCTCGGCCAGCAGGCCCCGGCCCATGAAGGTGGTGAGCACGGGCAGCTGAAGGCGGCGCGCGAGTTCGGCCACGCGGGCTTCCAGGCCAAAGCGGCGCACCTCCACGTCCACCACCAGCACGGGGCGCCGGGCAGCCTGGATGCGGGCCATCCATTCGTCGGCGCATTCGGCCACGGCGGCTGCGTTGAACGGGCTGGGGGGCAGCACCGGCACCTCGGCCATGGGGTGCAGCGTCATGTCGCGCGGCACCTCGATGAGCACGGGCTGCGAGTATTCGCGGCAGCTGCGCAGCACGCGGGCAAGGTCGGCTGGCGCGGTGGCGGGGTCGGACAGGCGCACCTGGTCGCAGGTGATCTCGCGGAAGATGCGCCACTGCGAATCGACATGGCGCACCTGGTGGTGCAGCACCAGGCCGGAATGAGCCTCGACCTCGCCGGGGCAGCCGGCCAGCACCACCAGCGGCGAGCGCTCGGCATAGGCCCCCGCCACCGCATTGACCACGTTGAGCGCGCCCGCGCCGTAGGTGACAGCCACCACGCCCAGCCCGCAGTGCATGCGCGCGGCGGCATCGGCGGCAAAACCCAGCGAGGGTTCGTGGCTGAGCGTGACCAGCGGCAGGATGCCGCTTTCCTCGATCTGCGCGAACAAGGGCAGGATGAAATCACCGGGGATGCCGAAGATCTCGCGCGCGCCGTGGGTTTTGAGCGCGTGCAGCAGCTGGAGGCCGAGGGGGTTCATGGAGGATTTCCTGACAAGGTGGTGCCGGTGTGCGGCGGTGGCGCGAATGATCCGCGCGGGCCGCGCAAAGCACCTCTGACGCGCATCAAAGCGTGTGCAACAGCGGCCGTATTTGCAGGTTCATTTCATGCAGGGATCTGCAACGCAGGAAATCTGCGCCCGGCGCTCACACCCGGCGCAAGGTGAATCCGGAAAACAGCGCGGCCAGTTGCTGCTGGTGTGTGGGCGCCAGCGCCCAGGCCGGGGCGCCGAGCACGCGGCATTCCTGCAGCGCCCAATGCCGCACCCCGCGCGCGGCCAGGGCCTGGGCCAGTTCCAGCAATTCGTCCACACCAAACAGGCCCGCGTGCCAGGTGGTGCGGCATTCGTGGTCGATGCCATGGGCCAGCATGGCATCGAGCGCGGCCCAGGCGCGCGCGCCGCTGCCGGGGGTGGCGGTGATGGCGTCGTAACGCTGCGGCAGGGCCTTGATGTCCAGCCCCACCCAGTGGAGGCGCGGCAGCAGCGCCGCCAGCCGCCCGGGGTACATGCCGCCGGTGTGCAACGCAGCCTGCAGGCCCAGTGCGCGCACGGCATCCACCGCAGCGGGCAGCGCGGCTTGCAGCGTCGGCTCACCGCCCGAAAACACCACGCCGTCGAGCAGGCCCCGGCGGCTGTGCAGGAACTGCAGCGCCTGGTCCCACGGCAACGCCGGGGGCGCGGCGGCGTCGAGCAGCCCGGGGTTGTGGCAGTAGCCGCAGCGCCAGGGGCAACCCTGGCAATAGAAAACGGCCGCGAGGCGACCGGGGAAGTCGATGGTGGTGAGCGGCGTCATGCCGCCCAGCCGCAGCGCGGACGCTGGCGGCGCCTCAGCAGGCGTTGCTTCCACCACGCGCCTGCTCTGAAAAGAAACGGCGCTCGGCGTGCTCGCCCTGCTTGCCCGTGTTGAAGCTGGCCACGGGGCGGTGGTAGCCCATGACGCGGGTCCAGACCTCGCAGGGCTGGCGCTCGCCGTCGGTGAGCTGCACGGCGGCCAGGGCGGCCTGTTCGGGGGTAGAGAAATGGCTCATGTGATCTCCTTCATGGTTAAAAAATGCTTCTTTATTGATAGCTGCCAGCGCTTTATTGATAAGCGCTACAGGCCAATTTGGTTTGAAATTCGAGGTCAGGCCGCCAGCCGCCGCCGCTTGGCGTCCAGCCGCTCTTCGTCGCAGCGCGGGCAGAACGGGTGCTCGCCCGCCAGGTAGCCGTGCGTGGGGCAGATCGAGAACGTGGGCGTGACGGTGATGTAGGGCAGGCGAAAGCGCGTGAGCGCGCGCCGCACCAGATCGCGGCAGGCCGCGCCGCTGGACAAGCGCTCGCCCATGTACAGGTGCAGCACGGTGCCGCCGGTGTATTTGGATTGCAGCGCCTCCTGCCGCATCAAGGCCTCGAACGGGTCGTCGGTGAAGCCCACGGGCAGCTGCGAGGAGTTGGTGTAGTAAGGCTGCTCGGACGTGCCCGCCTGCAGGATGGCGGGCCAGCGCTTTTTGTCTTCCTTGGCGAAGCGGTAGGTGGTGCCTTCGGCGGGCGTGGCCTCCAGGTTGTAGAGGTGGCCGGTTTCTTCCTGGAAGGCCGTCATGCGCTCGCGCACGTGGTCGAGCAGGCGCACGGCAAACGCGTGGCCCCATTCGCTGGTGATGTCGTGCCGGTCCGCCGTGAAGTTGCGCACCATCTCGTTGATGCCGTTCACGCCCAGCGTGGAAAAGTGGTTGCGCAAGGTGCCCAGGTAGCGCTTGGTGTAGGGGAACAGGCCCTGGTCCATCAGGCGCTGGATGAGCTTGCGTTTGGTCTCCAGGCTTTGTTTGCCCAGTTCCAGCAGGCGGTCGAGCGCGGCGAACAGGCCCGCCTCATCGCCCGCATGCTGGTAGCCCAGGCGCGCGCAGTTGATAGTGACCACGCCCAGGCTGCCCGTCTGCTCGGCGCTGCCGAACAGGCCGTTGCCGCGCTTGAGCAGTTCACGCAAATCGAGTTGCAGGCGGCAGCACATGGAGCGCACCATGTTGGGCTCCAGCTCGGAGTTGATGAAGTTCTGGAAGTACGGCAGACCGTACTTGGCCGTCATCTCGAACAGCAGCTGCGCGTTCTCGCTCTCCCACGGAAAATCCTTGGTGATGTTGTACGTGGGGATGGGGAAGGTGAACACCCGGCCCTTGGCATCGCCCGTGGTCATCACGTCGATGTAGGCGCGGTTGATGAGGTCCATCTCGGCTTGCAGCTCGCCGTAGCTGAACGGCATTTCCACGCCAGCGATCACGGGCACCTGCTCGCGCAGGTCCTCGGGGCAGGTCCAGTCGAAGGTGAGGTTGGTGAACGGCGTTTGCGTGCCCCAGCGCGAGGGCACGTTGAGGTTGTAGACCAGCTCCTGGATGCACTGGCGCACGGCGGCGTAGTCCATGGCATCAATGCGCACAAAGGGCGCCATGTAGGTGTCGAACGACGAGAACGCCTGCGCGCCCGCCCACTCGTTTTGCAGCGTGCCCAGGAAGTTCACGATCTGCCCCACGGCCGAACTCATGTGCTTGGGCGGCCCCGCCTCCACCTTGCCCGGCACGCCGTTGAGCCCCTCGTGCAGCAGCGTGCGCAGCGACCAGCCCGCGCAGTAGCCGCTGAGCATGTCGAGGTCGTGGATGTGCAGGTCGCCGCTCCTGTGCGCCTCGCCGATCTCAGGCGTGTAGACGTGCGACAGCCAGTAGTTGGCCGTGACCTTGCCCGCCACGTTCAGGATCAGCCCGCCCAGCGAGTAACCCTGGTTGGCGTTGGCGTTCACGCGCCAGTCGGCGCGCGTGAGGTATTCGTTGATGGAGCTTTCCACATCGACCAGCGTCTGCCGGTCGGCGCGGAGCTGGGCGTGCTGCTCGCGGTAGACGATGTAGGCGCGCGCGGTCGCCAGGTGGTTGGCGGCGATCAGCGTCTGCTCGGCCACGTCCTGGATCTGCTCGATGGTGGGTGCCTCGCCATGGAAGCGGTGGATCAGCACCTTGGTGACCTGGGCGGTGAGCAACGCCGCTTCGTCGGCGCCGTATTCACCCGAGGCCTGGCCCGCGCTGGCCAGCGCGGCGCGGATGCGTTCGGCGTCAAAAGGAACGCGCTGGCCGCTGCGCAAAACGACTTCGCGGGGCAAGGTGGAAAGGGTGGACGCCATGGGTTCGACCAATCTGTGGAACGGGTTAAAAACACTACCTATGGTGTCCACGATACCCACCAGCCACTATAGGTAGTTTGACCCAACACAATCGAGGCAGTAAGCAGGGGTAAAAAAAATGCCGGCACAAAGGCCGGCGAAAGGAAGGTGCCGTCAGGCCCTACCGATGGATGGGGGTGCGTGTGATGGCACGCTGGAGCACAAGAGGTGTGCGTGGAAAAGGTGGGTGTTTTTGTTGGGGGCTAGGGGCTGCTGGGGCTCCACCGCTGCGGCCGGGCTGCGTTCGCGTGGGCGCTCAATGGCAGGCGGCGGTTTCTTCCTCCTCGATGCGCGGATAAAAGTCATGGTCTTCGCGCTGCATGCGCTCGAACACCCGGCGCAGCACCACGTTGGCCTCGTCCCGAAAGCCCTGCGCATCGCGGCGCACGGCCTCGGCCGTGTTCCAGCGGCGCGCAAAGGCGTCGTAGGCGCTGGCAATAGAGGCCATCTCGCTCTGGTACTGGCGGCCCAGGCGCGCCAGTTCGGGGTTGCCACCGCGCTGCAGTGCGGGGTAGAGCACCTGGTCTTCCACGGCCAGATGCAGCTTGATGGTGCCGCTCATCGCCACGATGCCCTGCGCGATGGCCGTGGCGTTGGCCTGCACGCCCGCGTGGGCCAGGGCGCGCAAGGTGGCGATGCTGCGCAGGATGTCGGTGTGCTGGTGCTTGAATTTGTCGAGGTTCATGGTCAGTCCTTGTGGGCAAACGGTGTGTGAGCGCGGTGGCCGCTTGTGGCTGCCGCCGCGCACGGTGCATTTCAGCGGCGGGCCTGTGCCAGGTAGGCCCCCGTGGAAGCGGCCGGGGCCCGCGAACCGAACACACCGCTCACCACCTGCCAGGCCATGGCCAGCGCGCCGACGATGAAGACCACGTCGCCGAAGGTGCGCACCCAGCGCAGCGTCTGGATGAAGGGCTGCTGCATGAAGGCCTCGCCCCGGGCGTACCACAGGCCTTCGCTCACGCTCGCGTGGAACTGGAACAGGGCGATGGGGAACAGGCTGGTGGCGATCATCAGCACCAGGCCGGCGTTGAGCCACCAGAAGCCCGTCTTCATGAGCCGCTCGCTGAACACCAGCTGCGGTCGGATGTAGCGCAGCACCAGCAGCGTGAAGCCCAGCGCCAGGAAGCCATACACCCCGAACAGCGCGGCGTGGGCATGCACCGGCGTGGTGTTCAGGCCCTGCACGTAGTACAGCGAGATGGGCGGGTTGATCATGAAGCCGAAGACACCCGCGCCCAGCATGTTCCAGAAGGCCACGGCCACGAAGCACATCAGCGGCCAGCGCAGGCGGGCCATCCAGGGCGTGCGGTGCTGCAGGCGCCAGTGTTCCCAGGCCTCGTGGCCCAGCACGACCAGCGGCACCACTTCGAGCGCGCTGAAGGCCGCGCCCACCGCCATCACCGGGGTGGTGGTGCCTGCAAAGTAGAGGTGGTGGAAGGTGCCGGGCACGCCGCCCAGCATGAACAGCGAGGCCGAGGCCAGGCTGGCCGTGGTGGCCATGCGCACCGACACCAGCCCCAGCGTCGAGAAGATGAAGGCGAGCGCCGTGGTGGCGAAGACTTCGAAGAAGCCCTCGACCCACAGGTGCACCACCCACCAGCGCCAGTACTCCATCACCGACAGGTGGGTGCGTTCGCCGTAGAAGAAGCCCGCGCCGTAGAACAGGCCGATGGCCACCACCGACGCCGTCAGCAGCGCCAGCAGGTTCTTGTCGCCGCCGGGGGTGCGCAGCGCCGGCACGATGCCGCGCAGCATGAGCACCAGCCAGAAAGCGATGCCGGTGAACTTGCCGATCTGCCACAGGCGGCCCAGGTCCACGTATTCATAGCCCTGGTGGCCCAGCCAGAAGTTCCACTCGGGCGGCATGATCTGCGCGATGGCCAGGTAGTTGCCCGCGAACGAGCCCACCACCACCACGACCAGCGCCCAGAACAGGATGTCCACGCCCAGCTTCTGGTAAGCCGGGTCCTTGCCGCCATTGATGAGCGGCGCCAGGAACAGGCCCGCGGCCAGGAAGCCCGTGGCGATCCAGAACAGCGCGCTCTGGATGTGCCAGGTGCGCACCAGCGAATAGGGGAACCACTGCGACACGTTGATGCCGTAGAACTGCTGGCCTTCCACCGTGTAGTGGGCCGTGAAGCCGCCCAGCAGCACCTGGAAGCTGAACAGCGCCACGATGAGGAACAAATACTTGCCCAGGGCGCGCTGCGAGGGCGTGAGCGGCACGCGCGAGAGCGGGTCGTGCTGGGGTGGCGTGGGCTCCACCTCGTCGTGCTTGCGCAGGAAGGACCAGCCCCACACGAGGAAGCCCACGCCCGCCATCATCACGACCACGCTCATCACGGACCAGACCATGTTCTCGGCCGTGGGCTTGTTGCCGATCAGCGGCTCGTGGGGCCAGTTGTTGGTGTACGTCGCCGTGGTGCCGGGGCGCTCGGTGGCGGCGGCCCAGGCCGTCCAGAAGAAGAAACCCGTCATCTGCGCGCGCCGCTCGGCGCTGGGCAGGGTGTTCTCCTTCATGGCGAAGTGCTCGCGGGTCTTGTGCAGCGCGGGCACGTCGCTGAAAAGCTGGTCGTAGTACAGCGCGGTCATCGCGATCGCGTCGGCCCGCACCGAGGACACCGTGGCCACACCCGTCTCGGGGTGGTAGGTGTTGGTGCGGTACTCGGTCTTCATGCGGTCGCGCAGCACGGCCTGGGCGGCGGCGTCGATGTCTGCAAACGGCTTGCCATGGGCGCGCTCGGACGCCACTTCCAGCCAGTTGAGCAGCTCGCGGTGCAGCCAGTCGGCCGTCCAGTCGGGTGCCTGGTAGGCGCCGTGGCCCCAGATGGAACCCAGCTGCATGCCGCCCACCGACTGCCAGGCGGTCTGGCCGTCGAGGATGCTGTCGTGGGTGAAAAGCACTTCACCCCCGGCCGTGGCGATCCTGGCGGGAATGGGCGGCGCGGTGCGGTAGACCTCGGCGCCGTAGTAGCCCAGCAGGCTGAAGGTGACGATGAGCACGCCGATCAGCGTGAACCAGAGCTTGCGGTAGTTACCCATGGCGGGCCTCCTGCTTCAACAGAACAACAACGAAGGGGCGGCGCCAGCGTGCGCTGGCGGCGTGGGGTCGGGGTCTTGTGGTCATGGCTTTTCGGAACGAGTGAATCGGTGTCACTGTCCACATCGCAAGCGCCGGGCCAGGGCTGCAGGCCCATCAAATCAACCACTTGCAGCGGTCATGGTCTTTTTGACCATCCATGGATAGGGTTTAATTCACCCATCAAAGGTAAATATCACCATGGACCATAGCCCCCTGCTCGCCGACCTGGCCACCGATCTGCCCCAGGCCGTGCGCCTGCAGCGGCTGGCGGACCACCTGCGCACGCGCTTTCACTGCGGGGCCGTGGCCCTGCTGCAGCTGGAGGAAGACCACCTGCGCCCCGTGGCCGTGGAGGGCCTGGTGCGCGAGGCGCTGGGCCGGCGCTTCGTGGTCAACCAGCACCCCCGGCTCGCCGCCATCCTGGCGCGGCGCGAGGTGACCTGTTTCGACCACGACAGCACCCTGCCCGACCCCTACGACGGCCTGCTCGACACCCTGGTGGGCGAGCCCCTGCCCGTGCACGACTGCATGGGCGTGAGCCTGTGGGTGGACGGCCAGCCCTGGGGCGTGCTGACGCTGGACGCACTGCAGACCGGCACCTTCGGCGAGGCCGCACGCGCCGCGCTGGCCGACTGCAAGGTGCTGGTGGAGGCGGCCGTGCGCATCTCGCGGCTGGAGCGCGAGGTGCAGGCGCTGCGCAGCGCCCCCCACACCCGCAGCGCCGACGACGAGCGCACCACCCGCGCAAGCGATGGCGACATGGAGATCGTTGGCCAGAGCGAGCCCCTGCTGCGCCTGCTGCACGAGCTCACGGTGGTGGCGGGCTCGGACCTGCCGGTGCTGCTGCTGGGCGAAACCGGCGTGGGCAAGGAGCTGTTCGCGCGCCTGCTGCACCGCCAGTCCACGCGCCGCACCAAGCCCCTGGTGCACGTGAACTGCGCGGCGCTGCCCGAGTCTCTGGCCGAGAGCGAACTCTTCGGCCACGTGCGCGGCGCGTTCTCCGGCGCAGTGGCCGATCGGCCCGGGCGCTTCGAGGCCGCCGAGGGCGGCACGCTGTTCCTGGATGAGGTGGGCGAGCTGCCGCTGGCCGTGCAGGCCAAGCTGCTGCGCACGCTGCAGAACGGCGAGATCCAGCGCCTGGGCGCCGACCGCCCGCGCCGCGTGGACGTGCGCGTGATCGCCGCCACCAACCGCAACCTGCGCGAGCAGGTGCGCGACGGCGCGTTCCGCGCCGACCTGTACCACCGGCTGTCGGTGTACCCCGTGCCCATCCCGCCGCTGCGCGAACGGGGCAACGATGTGCTGCTGCTGGCAGGTCGTTTTCTGGAACTGAACCGCGCGCGCCTGGGCCTGCGCAGCCTGCGCTTGTCGGCCAGCGCACAGGACGCACTGCGCCGCTACCCCTGGCCCGGCAACATCCGCGAGCTGGAGCATGTGGTCAGCCGCGCCGCCCTCAAGGCCCTGAGCCGGGGCGTGAACCGCGCCGACATCGTGACGCTGGAGCCTGCACTGCTCGACCTGGACGCCGACGCTGCCAGCGTGGCCCATGCCCCGCCGGACGCCAGCGCCCCCGCCGTGGCCACCACGCCGCCCACCCCCACCACCGCCGAAGGCCCGCTGCGCGACGCCGTGGATGCCTGCCAGCGGCACGCCATCACGCAGGCCCTGGCGCGCCACCAGGGCAACTGGGCCCAGGCGGCGCGTGCGCTGGAGGTGGACGCGAGCAACCTGCACAAGCTGGCGCGCAGGCTGGGCATCAAGTAGATGCTTCCATTTTGATAGCATTCAGCGCTTACCCCTCAAGCGCTGGCGGCCATTTTCTTCCCATGTCCATGTCGGGGGGCCTGCGGCACGCGGGCCTGCGCCACAATGGCGCCATGCTGACCCTCCAAGACATCCGAGACGCCGCCACCCGCCTGCAGGGCCAGGTGCTGGACACCCCCTGTGTGGAATCCAAGACGCTCTCGCAGATCGTGGGCGCGCAGGTATTCCTCAAGTTCGAGAACCTGCAGTTCACGGCCTCGTTCAAGGAGCGGGGCGCCTGCAACCGGCTCACCTTGCTGGTCGACGCGGAACGTGCCCGCGGCGCGGCGCCCGGAACGACGCCGGGTGTGGTGGCCATGAGCGCGGGCAACCATGCCCAGGGCGTGGCCTACCACGCGCAGCGCCTGGGCCTGCGCGCGGTGATCGTGATGCCGCGCTTCACGCCCGGCGTGAAGGTGGAGCGCACCCGCGGCTTCGGCGCCGAGGTGGTGCTGCACGGCGACACGCTCGAAGAAGCCCGGGCCCACGCCTACGGGCTGGCCGATGCGCAGGGGCTGACGTTCGTGCACCCCTACGACGACGAAGCCATTGCCGCGGGCCAGGGCACGGTCGCGCTGGAGATGCTCGCCGCCCAGCCCGATCTGGACATGCTGGTCGTCGCCATCGGCGGGGGCGGGCTGATCGCCGGCATGGCCACGGCGGCCAAGGCGCTCAAGCCCGGCATCGAGATCGTGGGCGTGCAGGCGGCGCGCTTTCCGTCGATGGTCAACGCCGTGCGGCACACGCAGCACCCCATGGGCACCTCGACCATCGCCGAGGGCATTGCCGTGGGCACCCCGGGCAAGATCACCCAGGAGGTGGTGCAGCGCCTGGTGGACGACCTGGTGCTGGTGGACGAAGGCGACATCGAGCAGGCCGTGCTGATGCTGCTGGAGATCGAAAAGACCCTGGTCGAGGGCGCGGGCGCCGCGGCCCTGGCGGCGCTGGTGCGCCACCCCGCCCGCTTCAGGGGCAAGCGCGTGGGGCTGGTGCTCTCGGGGGGCAACATCGATCCGCTGCTGCTGGCCGCCATCATCGAGCGCGGCATGGTGCGCTCGGGCCGGCTGGCGCGCATCAAGGTCAGCGCGCGCGACGTGCCGGGCGTGCTCGCGCGCATCACCGCCACCGTGGCCGACGCGGGCGCGAACATCGAGGAAGTGCACCACCAGCGCGCGTTCACCATGCTGGCCGCGCAGAACGTGGAGATCGAGCTGGTCCTGCAGACAAGGAGCAAGGCGCACGTGGACGAGGTGCTGGGCAAGCTGCGTTCGGCGGGCATGGAGGCCGACCTGATCTGACCCCCGGCGCGGGGTTTTCAGCCCCGTGCACGCCGGCGCGGCTAGAATTGCGCAAGTTTTAAGCATCTGGAGCCCACACCATGTCCGACCACCACACTACGCACGCCCCCGAATCGCTCCCGCACGATCCCGTGGAAAACGTGGTTCACGTGATTCCCGTGGTGCTGCCCGTGGTCGGCGGCATCATGATGTTCCTGCTGGCCTTCATCGCCGTGTACATGGCCTGATCGATTGCCCTGGCACCGCCACAAGCCCCGCTGCGCGGGGCTTTTTTTCGCCTTGCACCACCCCCGTCACCAGGAGACCCCATGAGACCCGGACACGCCCTCGTCCTTTTTTCCGGTGGCCAGGACTCCACCACCTGCCTGGCCTGGGCGCTCACGCAGTTCGAGCGCGTGGAAACCATCGGCTTCGACTACGGCCAGCGCCACCATGTGGAGCTGCAGGCCCGGCAGGCCGTGCTGGCGGCCCTGCGGTCCCGCTTCGGGCCATGGCGTGACCGGCTCGGCGACGACCACATGATCGACCTGGCCGTGCTGGGCCGCATCAGCGACACGGCGCTGACCAGCGACGCCGAGATCCAGATGACCGCCGCCGGCCTGCCCAACACCTTCGTGCCGGGGCGCAACCTGCTGTTCTTCAACCTGGCCGCCGCCGTGGGCTACCGGCGCGGGCTGCACACGCTGGTGGGCGGCATGTGCGAAACCGACTTCTCGGGCTACCCCGACTGCCGCGACGACACGCTCAAGGCGCTGCAGGTCGCCGTGTCGCTGGGCATGGGGCAGCGCTTCACGTTCGAGACGCCGCTCATGTGGCTGGACAAGGCCGCCACCTGGGAGCTGGCCCGCACCCTGGGCGGCGACGCGCTGGTGGATCTCATCATCACCGAGTCGCACACCTGCTACCACGGGGTGCGCGACACGCTGCATGCCTGGGGCTACGGCTGCGGCACCTGCCCGGCGTGCGAGTTGCGCAAGGCGGGCCATGCGCGGTGGCAGGCCGGCCAGACAGGCCAGCCCAGCACCTGAAGGGCGGGACAGAGCGGGACTGGGCGGATTGTGATGCATAACCTCATGCATCTTTTGCATGGTTTTAGCCCCAGTCTGACAGACAAGCGGTCGGCAGATTCATAAAATTGACACCCCAGCCGACCCGCGGAATCCGTGGAAATAGCCTCCACCCCGTGGGGCTGATCCACGCTCCCGCCCGCCGACTGAGCACGAAAGCCGTTTTTTCAAAGGCAGCGCTCAGCATCGCAACTGCGCCAGGCCTTGCCGCGATCCACCGGGTCCGCTTCCTTTGAAAAAACTGTTTTTCAACTTAGGAAGCTCCCGATGAACGCACCCACCATGCAGGGCCTGAATCTCAACGCCCCCGCTTACGTCAAGAACGCCCGGCTGCTCGCCTGGGTGGCCGACATGGCCGCCCTGTGCAAGCCCGACACCATCTACTGGTGCGACGGCAGCAAGGAAGAGTACGACCGCCTGTGCCAGCAGCTGGTCGACGCCGGCACCTTCAAGAAGCTCAACCCCGCCAAGCGCCCCGGCAGCTTCCTGGCCTGGTCCGACCCGTCGGACGTGGCCCGCGTGGAAGACCGCACCTACATCTGCTCGGCCGCCAAGGAAGACGCAGGCCCCACCAACAACTGGATGGCCCCCGCTGAAATGCGGGCCACGCTGCAGCCCCTGTTCGACGGCTGCATGAAGGGCCGCACCATGTACGTGGTGCCCTTCAGCATGGGCCCCCTGGGCAGCCACATCGCCCACATCGGCGTGGAGCTGACCGACAGCGCCTACGTGGCCGTGAACCAGCGCCTCATGACCCGCATGGGCAAGGCCGTGTACGACGTGCTGGGCGTGGAAGGCGAGTTCGTGCCCTGCATGCACACCGTGGGCGCCCCCCTGGCCGAAGGTGAAAAGGACACGACCAGCTGGCCCTGCAATCCCAAGGTCAAGTACATCGTGCACTACCCCGAAACGCGCGAGATCTGGTCGTACGGCTCGGGCTACGGCGGCAACGCGCTGCTGGGCAAGAAGTGCCTGGCCCTGCGCATCGCGTCGACCATGGGCCGCGACCAGGGCTGGCTGGCCGAGCACATGCTCATCCTGGGCGTGACCAACCCCGCCGGCAAGAAGTACCACGTGGCCGCCGCCTTCCCCAGCGCCTGCGGCAAGACCAACTTCTCGATGCTGGTGCCGCCCGAAGCAGGCTTTGCCGGCTGGAAGGTCACCACCATCGGTGACGACATCGCCTGGATCAAGCCCCATGCCGACGGCAAGATGTATGCCATCAACCCTGAAGCCGGCTACTTTGGCGTGGCCCCCGGCACGAACATGCACACCAACCCCAACTGCATGAAGAGCCTGGACAAGGACGTGATCTTCACCAACGTGGCCCTGACCGACGACGGCGACGTGTGGTGGGAAGGCATGGAAAAGGACACCGGCAAGCTCCCGGACCACCTGATCGACTGGCAAGGCAAGGACTGGACGCCCCAGACCGCCAAGGAAACCGGCGCCAAGGCGGCCCACCCCAACTCGCGCTTCACGGTGGCCGCCACCAACAACCCGGCGCTCGATGCGCAGTGGGACGACGCCAACGGCGTGGCGATCGACGCCTTCATCTTCGGCGGCCGCCGCTCCACCACCGTGCCGCTGGTGACGGAAGCCCGCACCTGGACGGAGGGCGTGTACATGGCCGCCACCATGGGCTCCGAGACCACCGCCGCCGCCTTCGGGGCCCAGGGCGTGGTGCGCCGCGACCCCTTCGCCATGCTGCCGTTCTGCGGCTACAACATGAGCGACTACTTCCAGCACTGGCTGAACATGGAAGGCAAGATCGCCGCCACCGGCAAGGCCGTGCCCAAGGTCTTCTGCGTGAACTGGTTCCGCAAGGACGAGGCCGGCAAGTTCGTCTGGCCCGGCTACGGCGACAACATGCGCGTGCTCAAGTGGATGATCGACCGCATCGAAGGCCAGGCCCAAGGCCAGGAAACCATGTTCGGCGTGGCGCCCCAGTACGCCGAGATCAACTGGACGGGTCTGGATTTCAGCGCCCAGAAGTTCGACGCCGTGACCAGCATCGACAAGGCGGCCTGGGCCGATGAGTTCAAGCTGCACGATGCCCACTTCGAGCAACTGGCCTACCACCTGCCCACGGCCCTGCTGGATACCAAGGCCCTGCTGGAAAAACGCCTGGCTGCATAAAACCCTGTTCTTCCCAGTCCGAGAAACCGCCCCTTCTGCCGAACGGGCGGTTTTTTCATGGGCCGGCGCCAGGGGGGGAAACAGGCCAGGCGCAGGACAGCCGGACCATGAAAAAAGCCGTGGCGAGCGTTCGCCACGGCTTCAAGGGGATCGGGACTGCCGCGCCGGCCGCGCAGCGCGGTCTCAGTAGTACGTGCGGATATCGTTCACCGTGGGGATGCCCATTGCGTGGTTCAGTTCAGCCATGATGCGGGGATCCTTCATGGCGACTTGCCAGGTGCGCTCGTCGTCCGCGGCGCGGCGGCGGTTTTCCGCCCAGGCGCGCCCTGCCACGCGCAGAGCGGCGCCAGCACGGCGTGCCGGGGCGGTCAGCAGGGCCAGGGCGGCGAACGCCACCAGCCACAGCACCATCCACGCGGCCAGCAGGTGGCCTTCGCTCCAGGTGTCGATCACCTGGTTGGCCACGACCAGCAGTGCCGACACGACGGCCGCGAGCAGCAGGGTGGCGGCGCCACGGGCGCCGTCAAAGTTGGCGGCCACGCTCTTCAGAGCGGCGGCGGCGTTTTCGGCGCGGACCACGCCGGGGTGTTCAGTGGGGTAGTCAACGTGTGCAAAGCTGGTCATTTCGGTTTCCCTTTTCTAACGCTTGTGGCGAGATTGCCGGGCGATGGGGTGATATTAGGGTTTACCCTTTGCATGTTCAAGTTTATATTTTGAATCATTGATATTCATAATGGTGATGAATTGCCATGACACCCTTGAACTTCCGCTCGCTGGACCTGAATCTGTTGCGCGTCTTCGACGAGGTGATGGCCGAGCGCAGCCTCACGCGCGCGGCGCACAAGCTGTCCATCACCCAGCCCGCCGTGAGCAATGCCATGCGCCGGCTGCGCGACGTGCTGGGGGATGAACTGGTGGTGCGCAGCGGCCAGGGGGTCGAGCCCACGCCCCGCGCCTTGGCGCTGTGGCCCCCCGTGCGCGAGGCCCTGGCCCATCTGCAGGACTCCCTGGCGCCGGGGCGCTTCGAGCCCGCCACGGCCGAGTCCACCTTTGTGCTGGCCATGGCCGATGCCACGGCGGCCACGCTGGTTCCCGCCCTCGTGGAGATCATCGAGCGCGAGGCCCCCGGCATTTCGATCCGGGTGCTGCCCCTGACCACCCGCGACCCCCGGCGCCTGCTCGACGAGGAAGCCGCCGACATGGCGGTGGGCTACTTTCCGGCCGTGCTGGCGGACCTCACGGCACGCGCGCAGTCGGGCGGGGCGGTCGCGTTCGAGAGCCGCCGCCTCTACGACGGGGAATACGTGTGCGTGATGCGCCAGGGCCACCCGCTGGCGGACGCGCCGCTCACCCTGGACGCCTATTGCGCTGCCCGGCACATGCTGGTGAGCTTTTCCGGCCGCCCTTTCGGTTTCATCGACGAGGCGCTGGCCTCACTAGGCCGCGAGCGCAAGGTGGTGATCACGGTCAACCAGTTCTTCACCGCCGGGCGCGTGGTGTCGGGTTCGGACCTGCTGACGGTGCTGCCGCGCCACTTCGTGCCCGTCACGGGCATCTCCGACGCGCTGGTGCAACGGGCCCTGCCGCTGGACGTCCCGCCCGTGCACGTCGATGCCCTGTGGCGCCGCCGCGGCCCGCAGCAGGCGGCGATGACCTGGCTGCTGCACGCCCTGGCGCGCTCGGCGCGCCGTACCTTTCCCGAACCGTGAGGCCCGGGCGCGGGCATCCCCCCACCCACCCCAGCGCGGCCTGCCGCGGCAGTGCCTTGCGGCGGGATCTGGCGCATTTCGGGGTGCCGCCACGGCATTCGATTCGCCCCGTCCCACCCCTAGCCCGTAGACTGCGCGCTCCATGAACATCCAGCTGCTGTCCGATCTGCACCTTGAGGCGCACCCCCATTTCATCCCCGAACCGGCCCCCGGCGCCGATGTGCTGGTGCTTGCGGGGGACGTGGGCTCCTACCAGCAGGGCTCGCTGCTGCAGGACGATGACTTCGGCCTCGCCCGGTTCTCGCCCCTGGCCCCGTACGCGGGCTGGCCCACGCCGGTGCTCTTCGTGCCCGGCAACCACGAATACGACGCGCAGGATTTCGATGCGGCCCACCAGCGGCTGCGCAGGACCTGCGAACGGCTGGGGATCACCTGGCTGGAGCGGGAGGTGGCCACTCTTCAAGGTGTCCGCTTCGTGGGCACCACGCTCTGGAGCGATTTCGACGCATTGGCGGACCATGAAGGCACCACCGACCTGGCCAGGCGCCTGAAGCTGCGCGACAAGGCTTTCCGGGCGGCGAATTTCTATCTGCGCAAGACGGGCGGCACCCGCCATGCGCAGCCGTTCCTCGCCGAGGCCGTGCGCGACCAGGCCCTGGTCTGCCAGCAGTGGCTGGGCGACGCGCTCGCGGTCCCGTTCGACGGGCCCACGGTCGTGGCCACGCACTTCGCGCCCAGCCTGCGCAGTGCCGACCCGCGCTACGGCATGGTGCCGGGCACGGCGGGCTTCTGCAACGCGCTGGACGCCCTGCTGCCCCGCGCGCAGCTGTGGCTGCACGGGCACCTGCATGCCCCGAGCGACTACACGGCACGGGGCCTGCGCGAGGACGGCACGCCGTGGCAGTGCCGTGTCGTGGCCAATCCGCTGGGTTATGCGCGCAAGGGCGAGCAGGCGGCGTTCCAGGCGCAGTGCTGCATCACCTTATGATCGGCGCACGGGGCCCTGCCGCCCCGCAGTGCAGAGGAAAAAACATGACCCAGGTCAAGACAACAGAAGTCCGCGCACGTTAGTCTGACCCATTCCTTTTCGGAGAACACCATGAACATCCTGCTTGCTGTCGACGGCAGCGCCTACACCAAGAAAATGCTGGCTTACCTGGCCACCCACGAAGAACTGCTGGGGGGCAACCACCAGTACACGGTGCTCACCGTGCAGGCCCCGCTGCCCGCGCGTGCCCGCGCGGCCCTGGGCAAGGAAGTCGTGGAGAACTACCACGCCGAAGAAGCCGAGAAAATCCTGGCGCCCGTGTGCAAGTTTCTCGCGCGCCACGGTGTGGAGGCCAAGCGCAGCGTCAAGGTCGGCACGGTGGGCGAGAACATCGCCAAGGTGGCCGACAGCGGCAAGTTCGACCTGCTGGTGATGGGCTCCCACGGCCACGGAGCCCTGGCCACCCTGGTCATGGGTTCGGTCACCACGCAGGTGCTCGCCCACAGCAAGGTGCCCGTGCTGCTCGTGCGCTGAGCCCCGCCGCCCGGCGCAGGCCGCGCCCTGCCTCGGCAGGGTTTTTCGCCCACAAGACAAGAAAGCCCGGCATGCCGGGCTTTCTTGCGAGGTGCGAAACGCCGGAACGGGCTGCCGCTACCGCGCAGCCAGCCCGTCGAAACAGGTGCGCACCACCAGATCCACGATCTGCGCATCCGAATACTGGCCGCCTTCCTTGAGGAAGCTCACCACCGGGTCACAGGCCCGCGCATACAAGGTGTACAGCACCACCAGCGGTGGCAGCGTGGGGTTGATCACGCCCTCGGCCTGGGCCTGGGTGATCCATTCGCCGATCTGGTCGCTCACCGCCACCAGGCCGTTGAGATAGTCCTTGTTGGCCATGAGCACCGCGCGCAGCGTGGAGTTGCGGCTGGGCAACAGCGGCATTTCATTGCTCAGCAGGCGCTCCAGCGACCAGCGCACCAGCGCATGGAGCTTTTCGAGGGGTGGCGTTTCGGCGGGCAGGTCCGCCAGATAGGCCCGCACCCGCGCCAGGATCTGCACCATGGCGGCGCTGCACAGCTCTTCCTTGCTGCAAAAGTGCTTGTACAGGCTGGCCTTGGCAATGCCCACGGCGTTGGCCACATCGTCCATGGTCATGGCGTCGAAGGCCTTTTCGCCCAGGAGCTGGCAGGTGGACTGGAGGATGGCATCCTCGCGCGCCTGGTGCATCTGCTCCTTGAACGAGGCTTTGGGGGGCTGCGTTTGCATGGCGTCCATTTTATACATCACAGTAAAAAAATAAATGACCAAGTTGCAATGCAACTACGTCGTTCACGTTTTCTCCAGCAGGAATCGTGCCGCAGGCCTGGGCGCGAGGGCGGGCAATCTGCGCTGGTGCACTGCAGCACCCGCCCCCATAATCGCGCCGCCATGTCCACGCCGCACGCCCTGCCATCGACAGTTTTCACCACCGACCAGGGTTCCGGCGAAGAGCGCTTCGAGGCCTGGCGCAGCAGCATTTCGGTGGTCTTCGATGTCGCGCCGCTGGACCGCGATCCGCTGGAGAGCTTCAGTGCATCGGTCACCGCCAGCCACCTGGGCGCCCTGCTGGTGGGCGACCTGCGCTTTGGCCGGCAGCAGTTCTCGCGCGGTACGCCGCGCGTGGCGCGCGACGGGGTCAACCACTACCTGGTGCAGTGGTACCGCAGCGGCGGTTTCGTGGGCCAGCACGACGACGGCGTGGACATGCAGGTGCGCGCGGGCGACATCACCGTGTTCGACCTCGGCCGCACGCAGCGCACCTACGCCAGCCCCTCGCACGTCCTGTCCATCGTCGTGCCCCGCGAGATCGCCGACGAGGCCTTTTGCAGCCCCTCGGCCGACCTGCACGGCACGGTGCTGCGCGGCCACACGGCGCTGGGCGGGCTGCTCAGCGACTACCTGCAGTCGCTGCATCGGCGGCTGCCCACCGTCACCCTCCCCGAGGCGCCCGCCGTGGTGCAGGCCACCACGCAGATGCTGGCGGCCTGCCTGCGCCCGGGCCGCGACACCCTCGCCCAGGCGGAGCCACAGATCCAGGGTGTCACCCTCGAACGCATCCAGCAATACATCGCGCAGCACCTGGGGGCCCCGCTCAGCCCCGAGCTGCTGAGCCGCACGTTCGGCGTCTCGCGCAGCATGCTGTACCGGCTGTTCGAGCCGCTGGGCGGCGTGGCGCACTACGTGCAGCAGCAGCGCCTGGCCCGGGCGTTCCACGCGCTGGCCAACCCGGCCAACCGCCGGCTGCGGGTGGGCGAGATCGCCACGCGCGCCGGGTTCACCAGCGAGGCGCATTTCAGCCGCGCCTTTCGCACGACCTTTGGCCTCACGCCCAGCGACGTGCGTGCCATGGGGCGCGGCTGGCAAGCGCCCCGCAAGGGCCCGGACGGCGCCAGCGGGCAGACCACCGCCGAATACGCGGACTGGCTGCGCGGCTTGAGGGTGTAGCACCCGTTTTTGCCCGATCCCTCGGCGGCACGGGCAGTCAAGCGCCCTGAAACGCACAGTCAAGCCGCGCCGTGAATGCTGCCTAGCATGCGCGGCAGCCCTCCTTCACTTCTTCTCCGTGCGCGCCACCATGTTCCTTGTCCGCGGCATCGCCGCCACCCTTTTCGCGGCCAACCAACCGGCGCAGCGTGGGCTTGGCCTTGACCGACGGCGGCCCGGGTCCCGTCGCAGGGCTCGCGCGTCACTCCCAAAACAATAGCTAATCACCCTTTTAAAACAAGCGCTACAAGGCAATTTCATGCAAAAAAACCATCCCTCCCGTCACCCCGCAACCGCCCCACGCATCGCCCTGCTGTGGGCCGCCGCCGCTGCAGCCCCCGCCGCCTGGGCCCAGGGCGCGCCCGTGGGCGCGGTGGCCTATGCCCCGCTGGCGGCCCCGGCCGCCGTGCCCACGCTGTCGCAATGGGGGCTGCTGGTGCTGGTGCTGCTCCTGGCCGCCGCGGCCCGCCACCTGCTGCGCCACGCGGGACACGGCGTGGTCCGCGCCATCGTGCCGGGGCTGCTGGCCTGCGCGGCGCTGCTGTGCATGCCGTGGGGCGGACAGGCGATCGCGGTGCCCTCCAGCGATGTCCCGCTGGACAACCCGGCGGGGGGCGTGGCCGACATTCCCGACCACCCCGACCTGGAACGTGCATTCGCCGACTACCTGCACGCCTACGAGGTGCGCAACACCACGGACCGCCCCCAGCGGATCACCGCCGTGAGCGTGACCGCCGCGCACCGCATCCAGGGCCCGGGTGATGAGACCCGATGCACGGTGGGGCAGACGCTGGCGCCCATGGCCTCGTGCCATCTCGTGGTGGGCCGGCCGCACTGAACGCAGCCGCCGCCCCGGCTAGGCCGCCGGCGCCTCGAGCGTGCGGGCGGCCGTGGCCGTGAGCGCGGCCGTGAGCGCGTCCAGCACCGCCGACTCCAGGTTCCAGCAGTGCCAGTACAGCTGGATCGGCAGCCTGCGGCCGGGCGCCAGGTCCACCATGCTGCCGTCGGCGATGGGCCCGCGCGCCAGCAGCTCGGGCACCACGCCCACCGCCCAGCCGGCGGCCACGGCGCGCATCTGCGCCTCCGACCCGGGCACGAACAGGTGGTTGAGCGCCACGCGCTTGAGGCCGAAGGCACGGGCCACGAATTCGGCGGCCATGTCGTCCTTGCGGTTGAACGACAGGAACGGCACTTCGCGGAAGTTGTGCGGCGTGAGCCCCTGGGGCAGGTGCTGCTGCGCATAGGGCGCAGACGCCACCGCCACGTAGTGCATGGCGCCCAGAGGCACCATCTTGCAGCCGCGCAGGGCCTGCTTGAGCGTGGTCACGCAGCCCAGCACCTGGCCGGAGCGCAGCCATTCCTGGGTGAAGTCCTGGTCGTCCACGATGATTTCGAGCGGCAGGCGCTGGCGCACCAGGTCGTGCAGCGCGCCCATGGCCCAGGTGGCGATGCTGTCGGCATTGATGGCGATCGAGATGCGTTCGTCCTCACGCGTGCCGCCGGGGGCGCTGGGCGCGAGTTCGTGCAGGTCGCGCTCCAGGTCGGCGCGCAGCAGTCGCAGCTGCTTGGTGTGCTTGAGCAGCAACTGCCCCGCCGAGGTGGGCCGCAGCGGACGGCTGCGCACGATGAGCACCGAGCCCACCTGCGCCTCCAGCGCGCGCAGGCGCTGCGACACCGCCGACTGCGTGACATTCAGGCGCTGTGCGGCGCGTTCGAAGCCGCCTTCCTCGACGATGGCGGCAAGGCATTCCAGGGCTGCGGGGTCGTAGGTGCTCATGGGGTCTTCCGGGGGGCTGAAAAGGGCGTGGCCAGGGTTGCTTTATTAGGTGGACTGATGTTTTTGCATCAAGTTTAATTTTGCTTTTAGTCCAACGCAATGTCGCGCACACTGCGCCCCATGAAAACCATCATCCTGGGCGCCGGCATCATCGGCATCAGCACCGCGTGGCACCTGCTCGAACGCGGCCACGAGGTCATCGTGGTCGACCGCCAGCCCGGTGCGGCGCTCGAAACCAGCTTTGCCAACGCGGCGCAGATCTCGGTGAGCTACTGCGAGCCCTGGGCCAACCGCGAGGCACCGCTCAAGGCGCTCAAGTGGATGTTCGACAAAGAGGCGCCGCTGCTGTTCCGCCCCCAGATGGACTGGCAGCAATGGCGCTGGGGCCTGCAGTTCCTGGCGCAGTGCAACGACGCGGCATTCGAGCGCAACGTGCAGCAGATCGTGGCGCTGGGCGCCTACAGCCATGCCGCGCTCAAGGACCTGGTGACCACCACGGGCATTGAGTACAACCGGCTCGAACGCGGCATCGCCCACTTCTACACCGACCAGAAGTCCTTCGACGCCGCGGGCCATGCGGTGGAGCTCATGCGCAAGCACGGCGTGCAACGGCGCCTGGTGAGCCGCGACGAACTGCTGCAGATCGAGCCCGCGTTCAAGGCCTACGGCGACAAGATCACCGGCGGCACCTACACCAGCACCGACGAGAGCGGCGACGCGCGCGTGTTCACGCAGGAACTCGCCCGCCGCTGCATGGCGCGCGGCGCGCAGTTCCTCTATGGCCACGACGTGCTGCGCCTGAACAAGATCGGCAACGCTATTGATTCGGTAGCTGTCATGGCACGCCAGTCCAGCGGCGGGGGCAAAAAAGACTTCATCCTGAAGGCCGACGCCGTGGTCGTGGCCTGCGGCTCCTACAGCGCGCCGCTGTTGCGCAGCGTGGGCGTGGACCTGCCGATCTACCCTGGCAAGGGCTACAGCGCCACGTTCCCGCTGCTCAAGCCCGAGGGCGCGCCCATGGTCTCCACCATCGACGACGGCAAGAAGATCGCCATGAGCCGCCTGGGCAACCACCTGCGCGTGGCGGGCACCATCGAACTCAACGGCTGGGACCTGACGCTGGACAGCACACTGGCCCGCGCACGCTGCCACATGCTGTCGCGCCGCATCGAAGCCATCCTGCCCGGCGTGTGCGACACCCGCACGCCCGAAGAAGGCGGTGACCCGCAGTACTGGACCGGCCTGCGCCCGGCCACGCCCACCAACATCCCGTTCATCGGGCAGACCCGCGTGGGCAAGCTGTGGGTGAATGCGGGCCACGGCACGCTGGGCTGGACGCACGGCGCGGGCTCGGGCAAGGCGCTGGCCGAGCTCATCAGCGGCGAACAGCCCGCGATGAACTTCGGCTTCCTGGGCGACGAACGCGTGCGCGCGCCCCGGGCCGTCGCCACGGCCTGAAGCCACTGCCAGCAGACACGGGCCGGGGCCGTTACGATCCCGTCCATGCCTGCACCGCACTACCTCTTTCTCACCACGTCCACCCGCGAGCCGGGCCACACCGGCAACACCGAGTGGCTCGCGCGCCAGGCGGCCGCCGCGCTGCCCCCGGGCACCACACAAACCTGGCACCACCTGGCCCGCATGGACCTGCCGCCCTTCGTGGACCAGCGCCACACCTCGGGCACCTATGCGCCGCCCGAAGGCGACATGAAGACGCTGCTGGACGCCACGCTGGCGGCCACGCACATCGTGTTCGTGGCGCCGGTCTACTGGTACAGCATTCCCTCGCCGCTCAAGACCTACCTGGACCACTGGAGCGCCTGGATGCGCGTGCCCGGCCTGGCCTTCAAGGAGCCCATGGGCGCGAAGACCCTGGCGCTCATCACCACCAGCGGCGACCGCGCCAAGGCCCAGCCCATGATCGACTCCGTGGAGCTGTGCGCCCGGTTCCTGTCGATGGCCTGGGGCGGCGCGCTCTGGGGCAAGGGCGGGCCGCCGGGGGCGGTGCAGGCCGACGCGCAGGCGCTGGCTGCGGCGCCGGACTTCTTGCTGGCATAGCTAACCACAACGCCGTGCCGGCACGGCCCAGGGTGAGGCTGCTGCGGTCGCGGTGGGTGTGGCTTTCGCCACAGGGGCCGGGACGCCGGCGAGAACAGCTAGGGCTGCCGGCTCCGGGCCAGCGCCACGATGGCGCCAATGGCGCCGCGCGCCTGGGGGCTGTTGTGCCAGCAGGTGGACCTCATCATCTCCGAGATGGTTCTGGTCACCGCGGCCACATCCGCGTCGACCAGTTCGGCCAGCGACGAAAACCCGACCTGCTCCAGGCGCGCAATCACGGTGGCCCCCACGCCGTGCAGGGCCAGCATTTGCTCTTTTTCAGCGGCAGAAAAACCCATGTCACTCCACTGTGGGCATTGCAACGAGGGAGACTGTATCCGCCTGCCCGAGCGCCATCAGGTTCGCCAGGCTCTGGCGGCCCGCAGATCCATCCGGCACCGGGGCGTGCGCGGCGTCTCCCATGGCTGGGGCGCCGGCGCCCGGCGCGCCTTTCCACTTCGCTGTGCCGGCGGCATTGGCCTGCATCATGGGCAGCTCCCTCTCAAGAATGATGCACACGAGGCTATTGCCGGGCTGCTGACAACGTCGTGTCAGGAGCCCAGCCCCATCCGCTGCACCAGAATCCCCAGCCATTCGTGCAGCGCCAGGCTGCTGTCGGCCAGCGCGGAGGCGCGCGGCAGCACCCGGTACAGCTTGCGGGCCTGCCCGCCCTTGAAGCCCATGGGCGCGGGCAGCACCTGCAGCCCCGCGCGCTCGAAGGCCCCGGCCGCGCGCACCATGTGCCAGCCGTGGGTGACCAGGGCAATGCGCTCGATGCCGGCGGCCTTGAGCAGGATGGCGGATTTTCCGGCATTGCTGCGGGTGTCGAGCGACTCCACCTCCGTCCAGCGCACCCGCCCTTTGAACTCGCGCTCCACCACGTCCTTCATGACCAGCGACTCGGCCCGCGTGCCGCCGGTGGAGCCGCCCGTCGCCAGGATGGGCAAGCCCGCCTGCTGCTGCAGGTACACGGCGTAGCGCACCCGCTCACGCGCGCCCCGGCTGAGCACGTCCACGCCGTATTCAGGCGCCACCGTGTCGGCGCCGCCGCCCAGCACTACGATGACCTGCACTTTTAACGAAGGCAACTCCTTGGGGACGACCGCCGGATAGCGCTCCAGGCTGCGCACCAGCACATCCGACACCGGTGGCCAGGACAGCACCAGCACCGACAGCAGCGACAGCACCACCACCGTGATGCCCGTGCGGCGGTGGTAGCGCGCGATCCACAGCCCCACCAGCGCCAGCAGGATGCTGGACACCGGGGGCAACAGCAGCGCAGACAGTATTTTCTTCAGGGCAAACCACATGGCAACAGAAGGAGAAAGGGAAGGAGCAATCAGGCCTGCATGAGCCCGCCCGGCGGCGCCAGGGCATGGCGGGGGAAAAAATGGACCGCTTGGACGGCCGAACCATCGGCCCTGCGGGGTGGGGCAAGCTCAGTGCAGCACCCGCCGCTGCGCCAGAAAGTCCAGCAGCGCGGCATCGAAACCCTCGGGGTCCTCCAGCTGGGGCCAGTGCCCGACATGGGGCAGCACCAGGGTCTGCGCATCGGGCAGCACCTGGGCCAGCGCCTCCAGGGCCGCGGGGGGTGTGCAGCGGTCCAGCGCGCCCCCCACCAGCAGCGTGGGCATGGCCAGGTGGGCCAGCGCGGCAGCCCCGCGATCAAACGTGGGCAAGGCCTCCAGCGCGCGCCGGTAGGCCCCCGGGTACACCTGGGCCAGCGCATGGCTGGCCAGCCGCACCCCTTCGGGCAGGGCTCCGGTGCCGATGAACTGGGGCACCAGCGTCTGCGCCAGCGCCTCCATGCCGCCACCGCCATCCAGCGCTTTCAGGGCGCGCAGCCGGGGCGCCACCCAGTCTTCCACCGCCTGCGCGTCGAGCGCCGGCCCGCCCGCGCACAGCACGAGGCGCCGCACCTGCGATGGGCCGCGCACGGCGGCCTCCAGCGCCACCATGGCGCCCATGCCGTGCCCCACCAGCGTGACCGGGCCACCCCGCAGGGCGTCGATCAGGGCCAGGCAGCTCTGCGCCAGCGCCTTGAAGGTGTAGGGCTCCACGGGAGCGCTGCGGCCATAGCCCGGCATGTTCCAGGCCACGGCGCGGTAGCCGACCGTGGCCAGCGTTTCCACCTGGGGGGCAAAGGTGAGGTGGTCGCCATCGGCGTCGTGCAGCATGAGCACGGTGGGGCCGGAGCCCAGGGCGGTGAAGGTAGGAAGAACGGCCATGCGGTGGAAAACGGAACAGAAATGACTTACGCAAAACAGGATTCAGGCAGGTAGCTCGCCCCCACGCCAGGTGGTGGTTGCATCCCGATTTGCGCAAGTCTTACGGAAGTAAACCCCGCAACAGCGCGGTGGTGGGTGGCGCCTGATAATAGTTGCTCCCCCCTGCTGCCACCGCTGGCACCGCTTTTGTGAACCCTTCGCCCCCCCGCCCCGCCCTCGCCCTGCCACCGAGCTTCTCCACACGCGAGTTTCGCGATGCACTGGGCATGTTTGCCACGGGCGTGACCATCGTCACGGCCCGCACGGCTGCGGGCGACCTGGTGGGGCTCACGGCCAGTTCGTTCAATTCGGTGTCGCTGGCACCCCCGCTGGTGCTGTGGAGCCTGTCGCACGGCGCCAGCACCCTGCCCACCTTTGCCGATGGCTCGCACTACGCCATCCACGTGCTGGCCGCGGACCAGAAGGCGCTGGCCGAGCGTTTTGCCACGCGCGGCATCGACCGCTGGGCAGGCCTGGAACACCGGCCCGGCATCAGCGGTGCCCCGTTGCTGGCCGGGGCAGCCGCCACGTTCGAGTGCTTCAACCGCAGCCAGTACAAGGAGGGCGACCACACCATCTTTGTGGGCGAGGTCGAGCGCTGCGAGCACCGCGAAGGCATCTCGCCCCTGCTGTACCACGGGGGCAAGTTCTACACCGAGCACCCGCTGTGACGACCCCCACCGTGGCCGTGCGCCACGTGAACATCGGCCTGGCCCGGCGCCTGAAGGTGGGCGAACGCTCGGTGCTCACCGCCATCGGCAAGGCGCCCGTCACCGGCCCGGTGGCGGTGGGCCCGCTGGGCCTGGCAGGGGACGAGCAGGCCGACCCGAGCGTGCACGGCGGCCTGGGCAAGGCCGTATACGCCTACCCCGCCGCCCACTATGCGTTCTGGCAGGCCCAGCGCCGCGAACGGGGTGTCAGCCTGTTCGATGAAACCTTGCCGCCGGGTTTCATGGGGGAGAACCTCACCATCGACGGGCCGCTGGAAGCGGAGGTGTTTGTGGGCGACGAATGGCATTTCCCCCACTGCGTGCTGCGGGTGAGTGCCCCGCGCGAGCCATGCTTCAAGTTCAACGCCGTCATGGGGTTTGCGCAGGCGGGCCGCACCATGGCCCTGGCCGGGTGCTGCGGCTACTACCTGGCGGTGGACCAGCCCGGCACCATCGCCGCTGGAGAGACCGCCACGCTGGTGCCCGGGCAGCGCGGGCTGAGCATCGCGCAGGCGCTGGCCGGCAAGTGGGCAAAGCACGCGCGCTAACCAGGCCCCACTGGATTCATCAATATTGATAGCTACTAGCGCTTACCAGATAAGCGTCAGAGCCCAATTTTGCTCGAAACCGAGCCTTCAACGCACCGTGTCGGGCAGCTCGATCTTGACTTCCAGAACCTCCAGGTTGTCCTGGCGCTCCAGGTGCACCTTGAGGTCGTCGGGGTTGATCTTCACGTACTTGGAGATCACCGCCACCAGTTCGCGCTGCAGCGCGGGCAGGTAGTCGGGCTCCGAGGCGTTGCGGCCGTTGCGCTCGTGCGCCAGGATGATCTGCAGCCGCTCCTTGGCGACGCTGGCGGTTTTCTTCTTCTCGCCGAGCAGGAAGGACAGGAAAGAAGCCATGGCTTATTTGCTCCCGAACAGGCGTTTGAAGAAGCCTGGCTTTTCCGCGTCGATGAAACGCAGCGGCTTGTCGGTGGCGCCCAGGAAGCGGTCGATCACATCCTTGTAGGCCTCGGACACATCCGAGTCCTTGGCGTGGATCGCGGGCGTGCCCTGGTTGGACGACTGCAGCACCACTTCCGACTCGGGGATCACGCCGATCAGCTTGATGCGCAGGATGTCCTGGATGTCTTCCAGGCTCAGCATCTGGCCGTCCTGCACGCGGCTGGGGTTGTAGCGCGTGATGAGCAGGTGCTCCTTGATCGGCTCGCCGCCTTCGATCGCGCGCTTGGTCTTGCTGCCCAGCATGCCCAGGATGCGGTCCGAGTCGCGCACCGACGACACCTCGGGGTTCGTCACCAGCAGCGCCTCGTCGGCGAAGTGCATGGCCATCAGCGCGCCGCTTTCAATGCCGGCGGGCGAGTCGCAGACGATGTACTCGAAGTCCATCGCGGCCAGGTCCTTGAGCACTTTCTCGACGCCGTCCTGCGTGAGCGCGTCCTTGTCGCGCGTCTGGCTGGCGGCCAGCACGAACAGGTTGTCGCACTGCTTGTCCTTGATGAGGGCCTGGTTCAGGTTGGCCTCGCCCTGGATCACGTTGATGAGGTCGTACACCACGCGGCGTTCGCAGCCCATGATGAGGTCCAGGTTGCGCAGGCCGACATCAAAGTCGATCACGGCGGTCTTGTGGCCGCGCAGGGCGAGGCCGGTGGCAAAGCTGGCACTGGTGGTGGTCTTGCCCACGCCACCCTTGCCGGAGGTCACGACGACGATTTTGGCCATGTGTTGGGGTCTCTTGAGGGGTTTGATGATGAATGAAGTATCAATTTTCGTGGCGCATGCACCGGGGCGACGCTTGACACGGGCGTGGCCCACACCAGGGCTCCCGCGCAAGGGCCGCCCCGCCGCGCTGGGAGCGTCCCGCTGCGCGCAGCGCTGCGAGAGTGGGGGGGAAGGAGCGAAGCGACATAGGGGGGTGTTTCACTTGAGAGCTTCGATGATGAGCTTCTCGCCATCGAGCCGGACCTGGGCCGGCTTGCCGCGCACATCGGCGGGCAACTCGGTCTCGGTGGTGCGGTAGATGCCCGCGATGGACACCAGCTGGGGCTCCAGGCAGGTCGAAAAGATGCGCGCTTCGGTGTTGCCGCGCGCACCGGCAATCGCGCGACCGCGCAACGGGGCATAGACGTGGATGTTGCCGTCGGCGATCACCTCGGCGCCAAAGCTCACCACGGCCATCACCACCAGGTCGGCGCCACGGGCATACACCTGCTGGCCCGAGCGCAGGGGCTTGTCCACCACCACGGTGCCGGGGCCGGGCATGGGCACTTCGCGCACCACTTCGACCTCGACCTCGCGGATCACCTCGCGCACCACTTCCTGCACCGGGGTGGCAGGGGCCTCGGCGCGAACGGGCGGTGCATCGGGCGCCGCGGCCAGCCCGGCCGCGCGCGCGGCATCCATCTGGGCAGGGCTGCCGCCGCGGACCGCCACGGGCAGGGTGCTGTGGCTGCGCAGCAAGGCCGTGATGGCCGCGAAATCGATGGGTTCCTGCGCTTCGCGCACAGGGGCCAGATCGATCAGCACCGGGTCATTGTCGAAGAAGCCCGGGGCGTCGGCCACGCGCTCGGCCAGGTCGGCGGCAAACAGCGCGGCGTCGGTGGTCTTGAGCACCACGGCCACCACGGGCAAAGAGGCGCTCTTGAGGTCAAAGCTGGTGCGGGACTGCGCCGCCGTCGTAAGGGCCATGAATGAGGGGTGGAAAAGACGCTCGGGAACGGGTTTCAGAAGGCGCAAAGTGTACCGTGGGCCCGTGTAAGAACCTGTTCGCGCTCCCCGGGCGCCCTGCGCGGGAACACAAGGGGAAACGCGCGGCGCCTCGCGCGTGGCGCCGTGCCCCTCCCAGGGGAGCCCGTGCCTTCATCGGAAACCGGGCCAGCGCCCGCGCACCGCAGGCCCGCCGCGGGGCAGGGCCGAGAATCAGAACGCACGGGCGGCGGGAGCCGCGAGCGCGCGCAGCGGGGCGACGTCCTGCAGGCACCAGAGGCGGCGCCCGCCACGGATCCAGCCCTTGCCCTGCCATTCGGCCAGGATGCGGTTGAGCGTTTCGGCGCGGATGCCCAGATGGGCAGCCAGGTGGCGCTGGCTGGTCGGCAGCTGGATGTCCAGGCCCTGCCGCTCGGCCTGCGACACCAGATAGGCGGCCAGGCGCTGCGGGGCATTGCTGCTGGTGAGCCAGTCCACCTCGTTCACCCGCTGGTAAAGGCGCAGGCTCAGCGACTCCAGCAGCCGCAGCGCCAGCGCGGAATGCCGTTCGCAGGCGCCGCGCAATGCCCGCCGGGAAATGCGCCAGACCTGTGTGCCGCCTCGCGCGCGCGCCGTCATCGGGTACAGGCCGTGGGGCATGAACATCGCCGCCTCGGCCACCAGCTGGCCGGCCTCGAAGCAGTGCAGCATGCGCTCGTCGCCCGCTGCGTCATAGCGCAGCACTTCCACGGCCCCCTGGGCGACCAGCAGGCAGTGGCGGGCCTCGTCGCCTTCAAAGAACAGTGTGTCGCCATCGGCGTGGCGCCAGCGCACGGCGTCGCCGCCCAGGGCCGCCAGTACCTCGCGCGGCATGCCTGCGAGCAGGCGCGTGGCGGCCAGCAGCTCTTGCAACGCACCACACGGGCTGGAGGCCACCGCATCCTCCCGCTGGACCGGGGCACCGTTGATAAAAGTCATTTCATATTCCTCTTTGAGCATGCATTCTCCACCAATACGAATAGATCTCATTCATTTCCTCCTGGCCCGCCATGTCATCCCATCGCACCTTCCGCCGTCCACTCCTGGCCATCGCCCTTGCTGGCGCCTTCCCGATACCGGCCGCAATGGCCCAATCCGACACCCCGCAAGCCGCCGCGCTGCCGACCGTGACGGTGCGTGCCGGGAGCGAGGCGGACACCTCGCCCGTGCGGGCCTCGGTGGCGGCCGAGCGTCAGCGCCTGGCACGCGTGCCCGGCGGCACCCACCTAGTCGAACCGCAGAAGGAAACCCGCCTGGCCACGCTGCGCGATGCGCTCGACTACCAGCCGGGCATCGTGATCCAGGACTTCTTTGGGGGCACGGACCAGCCGCGCCTGTCGATCCGGGGCTCGGGCATCCAGAGCAACCCTGTCAACCGCGGCGTGCTGCTGCTGCAGGACGGCCTGCCGCTCAACGAAGCCGACGGCTCCTTCATCATCGGGCTGGTCGAGCCACGCAACGCGGCGTTGGTGAGCGTTCGGCGCGGCGCGAACACGCTCTCGCCCGGCGCCACCACCCTGGGCGGCGAGTTGGACTTCCAGTCGCTCACCGGGGTCGACGGACGCGGCCAGGTGCGCGCCGAGGCGGGCAGCTTCGGCCGCCAGGGGCTGCAGGCCGCCGTGGGCACGCGCGGCGAACAATGGGACGCGCGCCTGAGCGTCAGCGGCGACCGCTTCGACGGCTACCGCCGCCATTCCGCCTCGCAGCGCGACGCGGTGCACGCCAACATCGGGTTCCTGGGCGATGGGGGTTTCGAGAACCGCACCTATTTCAGCTGGACGGACCTTGCCTTCCAGATCCCCACCGTGGTCCCCAAGGACCGCATCGCCTCGAACCCACGCAGCGTGATGGGCGATGGCGCCACGCCGCAGGACCAGCTTCTGAACGTCTACAAGCGCGACCCGCGCCGCGAGGCCACGCAATGGCGCCTGGCCAACCGTTCGCGCTGGGGCAGCGAAGCCCTCCGCCAGGAGGTCGGCGTGTACTGGCAGGACACGGAGGATCTGTTCAACAACCAGACCCACTACACAGTGAGCGGCACCCGCACCACCGGCGCGCAATGGCAGGCCAGCGGTCGCCCCGCGGGCGAGGCCGGCCCGCTGGGCTGGCGCACGGCCCTGGCGTGGTCGCGCAGCAGCATGGAGCGCGACCTGTTCGCCACCAGCCCCGCCAACGGCACGCGCCTGCAGCGCTTTGGCGCCTATGACCTCACCGCCAACAACCTGCAGGCCCTGGCCGGGGCCGACTGGCGCGTGGCGCCCCAGTGGACGCTGGTGGGCCATCTGCAGTGGAGCCGCCAGTCGCGCGACGCGGCCAGCCGCACCGCGGGCGCGGAGCTGGACCAGCAATGGACCTTTGCCACGCCCAAGGTGGGTGTGAACTGGAACCTCACACCCGCGACGCGCTGGTGGGCCAACCTGAGCCGCAGCCACGAGGCGCCAACCTTCTGGGAGATCCTGGGCGCCACCGTGGCCCCCAACAGCCCGGCCACGGCCAGCAGCGAACTGATCCGCCTGTCCATGCAGCGCGCCACCACGACCGAGATGGGCGGCCAGGGCCGTTGGGGCGACGGCACGGGCGCCGTGCAATGGACCGCCGCCGTCTACCGCAGCCAGGTGGCCGGCGAACTCATCAGCACCACCGACGCCAACGGCATCAAGGTGGGCACCTACAACTACGCGGGCGGTACCCGCCACCAGGGGGTGGAAGCAGGCCTGTCGGGCAGCTGGCCCCTGGCCACGGGCGCTCTGGACTGGCGCGGTTCCTGGACCTACAGCGACCTGCGCTTCAAGGGCGGTGAATACGCGGGCAAGCGGATCGCCGGCGTGCCACGCCACCTGCTCAACGCCGAGGTGCTGTGGCGCGTGGGCGACTGGCGCCTAGGCCCCAACCTGCGCTGGATGCCCACCAGCACACCCACCGACCACGCCAACACCGCCGGCGCCGAGCAGGACGCCTACGCGCTGCTGGGCGTGAAGCTCGAATGGCGCAACGGCCCCTGGACCGCCTATCTGCAGGCCGAGAACGTGACCGACCGCCGCTACGCCAGCAGCTACGCCGTCCGCAACCGCGCCACCGCCGCCCAGCCGGGCTACCTGCCCGGCCTGGGCCGCAGTGTGGCGGCCGGCATGAGCTACCAGTTCTGACCGGAGGCCGCCGCATGACACTCCCCTGGAACGGACTTCGCCGCCGCCAGATGCTGGCCGCAAGCTGCGCGCTCGCCCTGGGCGGACATGCGCGCGCCGCCGACCCGTCGCCCGCGGGGCGGCTGCCGCGGATTGCCCTGGCGGGCCCGCCCGCCATCGTGTCCGCGCCGCTCATCCACATGGCCGAGACCGGCGCGCTGAACGGCATCGTCGAGCGCACCACCTTCACCCCCTGGCGCGATCCCGACCAGTTGCGCGTGATGGCCCTGGGCCACCAGGCCGACGTACTGGCGATGCCCAGCAACGTGGCGGCCAACCTCTACAACCGCGGCGCGGGCGTGACGCTGCTCAACATCGCTACCTGGGGCGCGCTGTGGATCGTCACGCGCGACGCCGGGCGCAAGGCGCTTGCGGACTTTCGCGGTGAAGAGATCGCCGTGCCGTTCCGTGGCGACATGCCCGACCTGATGCTGCAGCTGCTGGCCGCCAGGCAGGGCCTGGACCTGCGCCGCGATTTCCGCGCGCGCTACGTGCCCACGCCCATGGAGGCCATGCAATTGCTCATCACGCGCCGCGTTGCGCACGCACTGCTGTCCGAGCCCGCGGTGTCGATGGCGCTGCGCAAGACGCAGTCGTTTCCCGCCGGCCTCGTGGCGCCCGCACTGCACCGCGGCGCCGATCTTCAGCAGGAATGGGGGCGGGTGTTCCAGCGCGCGCCGCGCCTGCCGCAGGCCGGCATCGCCGCCGTGGGCATGGTGCGCGGGCAGCCCGCCGTGCTGGCGGCCGTGGCGCACGCCTACGCGCGTTCGGCCGCATGGTGCCGCGCGAACCCGCTTGACTGCGGCCGTCTGGTGGCGGCGCGCATCGATTTGCTCACGCCCGAGGCCGTCGCCGACGCCCTGGCCACGAGCCAGCTCGACGCCGTGCCGGCCCATGCGGCGCGGGACGACATCGGCTTCTTCTTCGGCCAGCTGTTCGCACGCGATCCCGCGCTGCTGGGCGGCAAGCTGCCCGACGCCGGCTTCATCCACATGCCGCCGCCCGGGGCCCCCGCGTCCCGCCACGGCGGCACCTCTTCGTTTCAAGGATCTCCATGCCAAGCCATCGCCTGATTCCACTGCTCGCCGCCCTGCTGGGCACCATGGCGCTGCCCGTCCTCGCCGCCGGTGGCGGCGACGGCAGTGCGTTCACCCTTACGCCCGAACAGATCACCTGGCAGGAGGGCAAGGCCACCCAGCGTGTGGACGTGCACGCCGACGCCGCGCACCACGTGGTGACGCGCCGCGTGCGCATCGCCGCCGGCACCGACCTGCCCCCCCATGGCCATGAACGCGGCTACCGCCTCGTCACCGTGGTCAGCGGCACGCTGCTGCTGGGCTTTGGCGACCGCTTCGACGCGGCCATGCTCAAGCCCATGCCGCCCGGCAGCGTGTTCTCGGAAGACGCCGGCCACCGGCACTTCGCCCGCACGCTGCAGGAGCCCGTGGTGCTGCAGCTGACCGAAGTTTGCCTTGCTTGCGCCGCCCCATCGCCCGCCCGCCCATGAGCTGTCCCGCACGTTGTTCCGGCCGGGGGCCGGGCTGAGATGCGCCTGGTCTGGCGCCTGCTGCGGGGCGCGCCCGCCTATCTGTGGAGCGGCTGGGGGGCACTGGCCAGCCTGCTGCTGTTCCTTGCGCTGTGGGACCTGGGCGCGGGCCTCTACGGCCCGCTGATCCTGCCCGACCCGCTCACCACCTTCACCGCGCTGCGGGGCCTGGCGCAGTCGGGCGCGGCCTGGCCGGAGCTGGCCGCCACCGCGCGCCGCGCGCTGCTGGGGCTCGTGCTCGCGGCAGGCGTAGGCAGCGCGCTGGGGCTGCTGGCGGGCCTGTCGATGACGGCTTCGATGATGGCGCGCCCCTGGGTCACGCTGCTGCTGGGCATGCCGCCCATCGCCTGGCTGGTGCTGGCCATGCTCTGGTTCGGGGCGGGCGACGGCACACCGGTGTTCACCGTCTTCGTGGCCTGCCTGCCGGTGGTCTTCACCGGCGCGCTGCAGGGCACGCGCACCCTGGACCACCACCTCCGGGACATGGCGCGCGCCTACCGCCTGCCATGGCGCATGCGCATCCTCGACCTGTACCTGCCGCACGTCGCCGCCTACCTGTTCCCGGCGTGGGTCACGGCCCTGGGCTCCTCGTGGAAGGTGGCGGTGATGGCCGAACTGCTCGCCACGAGCGACGGCGTGGGCGCGGCGCTGGCCGTCACGCGTTCGCACCTGGACACGAGCGGCTCGCTCGCCTGGATCTGTGCCGTGGTGGGCAGCCTGCTGGTGCTGGAATATGCGCTGCTGGAACCTTTCAAGCGCGAGCTGGAGCGCTGGCGGGGAGCCGGCGCATGAGCGCGTGCCCATCCAACCTGCAGGTGCGCGGGTTGCGCCATGCCTACGGCCCCGCCCCGGTGCTGGAAGGGATCGACCTCGACGTGCCGGCTGGCCGCATCGTCGCGCTGGTGGGCCCATCGGGCTGTGGCAAGACCACGCTGCTGCACCTGTGCGCCGGGCTGCTGACGCACCAGCAGGGCCACATCCGCCACGGCTTCGCGCACACCGCGCTGATGTTCCAGCAGCCGCGCCTGCTGCCCTGGATGAGCACGCTGGACAACATCGCCCTGGGCCTGAAGGCGCAGGGCGTGGCCCGCGCCGAGCGCCACCGCCGCGCCAGGGAGGCCGCGCTGGCGCTGGGCCTGGCGGCGTCGGTGCTGGCGCAGTTCCCAGCCGAGCTGTCGGGTGGCATGCAAAGCCGCGCGGCCCTGGCCCGCGCGCTGGTGCTGCAGCCCGATCTGCTGCTGATGGACGAGCCGTTCGGCGCACTCGACGTGGGCCTGCGCGGCCAGTTGCACCAGCTGCTGCTCGCGCGCCAGGCCGCACAGGGCATGGCCGTGCTGCTGATCACACACGACCTGATGGAAGCCGTGCGCCTGGCGGACACGGTGCTGGTCATGGCTGCCGCGCCCGGGCGCATCGTGGCGCGCTACGAGCCGCCGGGCGCGGCGCTGACGCGCGGTGACGCGCTGGTGTACCGCTGCACCGCCGAGCTGCGGCAGCACCCCGGGGTGCGCGCGGCATTCGGCCTGCCCGGCGACGCCGGCACCGCGGCGCCGGAGAACGCCACGGGCGGGGGCCGCTGGCAGCCGTTGGCGCCAGGATCGCACACCCCTCACCCTGGACCGTGGGCATCGCGATGCTGAGCAGGCCTGCGGATACGCCACGGCCCGCGCCGTGGCATGCGGCCCATCCGGTGTGGATGTGCGGGATGCGGCCCTTCTTCCTGCTGGCCATGGGCTCGGCCGTCACGCTGCTGGCGTGGTGGAGCGCCGTGCTGGGCGCCGGCCTGCCGCCTCCGGCCGTGGCCGGCGGCGCGGTGGCCTGGCACGTGCATGAACTGGTCTTCGGCTTCGCGCTGGCCGCCGTGGCGGGTTTCGCGCTCACCGCCATGCCTGAATTCACGGGCCAGAGGGGTGCCACGCGCGGGCAGCTGCGTGCGCTGGCGGCGCTGTGGATGCTGGGGCGCATCGGTTTCTGGGGCTCCGGCGCGGCCGGTGCGCCGGCGCTGTGGCTGGCGGCGCTGGCGCACGGCGGGCTGCTGCTGGGGCTGGCGGCCATGCTGGCGCGGCCCCTGTGGTCACCGGCCGGCCGGCGCCATGTGGCGTTCTGGTGGGCGCTGCCCGCGCTGGCGACCGCTGTGGCGGGCTTCTATGCCGATGCGCTGCGGGGCCTGCCGGCCCTGCGCTGGCTGCTTGTGGCACTGGGGCTGCTGATGCTGCTCATCGTGGCGGCCATGAGCCGCATCTCCATGCGCATCGTGAACCGCGCCATCGAACAGGCCACGCCCGGCGCGCCACCCTACGTGGCACGTCCGCCACGGCGCCATCTGGCGGCGCTGTGCATCGCGCTATACACGCTGGCCGAGTTCGCCCGGCCAGGCAGTCACCTCGCGGGCTGGCTGGCGCTGGCGGCCAGTGCCTCGGTGTTCCACCTGATGGGCGACTGGCATGTGGGCCGGGCGCTGCTGCGGCGCACGCCACTTCTGCTCTACGCGGTGTATGCCTGCATGGCGCTGGGCTATGGCGCGCTGGGGCTGTCGCACCTGGGCGCGGGCGGCGGCACGGGCGCGGGGCGGCACCTGATCACAATGGGCGCGGTGGGCCTGAACATCTTCATGGTGATCGCCATTGCCGGGCGGGCGCACTGCGGGCTGCCGCCCGATACCAGCCGCTGGATTCCCTGGGCCGCCGGCCTGCTGCTGCTGGCGACCGCCGTGCGCGCTGGCGCCGCGTGGGCGGGCGGCGGGCCGCTGTGGCTGGCGGGGGCCGGCGCGGGCTGGTGCGCGGCCTTCGCCGTGCTGCTGTGGCGCATCGGACCGCCGCTGTGGCGCGCCCGGGCCGATGGCCGCCAGGGTTGCGAGGGGCCGTGAAGCCTTCCGCCTGCGCTCCGGGTCGCCTGGATGCATGGGCGACGGGCCGCCGGGCAAGGGTCTTTGATAATCGACCGATGTCTTCTCCCCGCAAAACCCACATCGATTCCCTGGCCATCGCCCTGCTGCTGGCCTGCTGCATGTTCTGGGGCTTCCAGCAGGTGCTGGTGAAAGCCACCGTGGGCGAGGTGGCTCCCGTGTACCAGGCCTTTCTGCGCTTCGTGCTGGCCACCGTGGCGGTCGCCGCCTGGTGCGCGTGGCGCGGCGTGCCGCTGTCGGGCGCGGCCGAGCCGGCCGGGGCACCGCGCGCGGGCCTGCTCGCCGGGGCGCTGTTCGCAGGAGAATTTGCCTGCATCTACCTGGGGCTGCAGTACACCACGGCGTCGCGCCTCACGGTGTTCCTCTATGCCGCCCCGTTCTGGGTGGCCCTGCTGCTGCCGCGCTTCATCCCCGGTGAGCGCCTGCAGGGCTGGCAGTGGCTGGGACTGGCCGCTGCCTTTGTGGGCGTGGGGCTGGCGCTGGGCGACGGTCTGCTGGGCCCCGCCAACGCCGCCCTGCCCCGTGCCTGGCTGGGCGACCTGCTGGGCCTGGCCGCGGGCCTGATGTGGGCGCTGACCACGGTGGTGATCCGCACCACGCCGCTCGCGCGCGTGGCGCCCGCCAAGCAGCTGCTCTACCAGGTGGGCGTGAGCGCCGCCGCACTGCCCTGGCTGTCGCTGGTCCTGGGCGAAAGCTGGACCTTGCAGTTCAGCACCTTCGCCTGGGGTTCGCTGCTGGTGCAGGCGCTCGTGGGTGCATTCGTGAGCTATCTGGCCTGGATGTGGATGCTGGCGCACTACCCGGCCACGAAGATCTCGGTGTTCGTGTTCCTCACGCCCGTGTTCGCGCTGCTGTTTGGCGCCTGGTGGCTGGGCGAGCCCGTCACCGCCGGGCTCGTGGCCGCGCTGGTGCTGGTGGCGGCGGGGATCGTACTGGTGAACCGCCGGCCCGCGGCGCAGTAGGCGCGGTGGCAATAGGCCCGCGCCGGGGGGCTACAGCTTCGGGATCCGGATCCGGCTGATCATCAGCGAACCCGACAGCGCGAACAGCAGCACCAGCGGGTGCAGCGTGAAGCCGCCGATGAGCACCTTGCCGAACCACAGGCTCTCGCGCACCGCGCCCAGGTAGGCCGCCAGGGCCAGCAGGCCCACGAGCACGATGGAGGTGGGGATGGGCGTGCCCTCGAAGTACTTCACCTTGCCGTCGTCGCCCGAGAGGGTTTCGGCCGTGACGTTGTAGCGCGCCAGGCGCGAGACGCCGCAGGCCACGAAGTAGGCCAGCACGATGCGGTCGTACAGGCCCTGCATGCCGCAGCCATAGGCGATGATGGCCGGAGCCACGCCGAACGAGATCACGTCGGCCAGCGAATCGAGCTCCCGGCCCATGGCCGAACTCTTCTGGCGCCAGCGCGCGATGCGGCCGTCCAGCACGTCGAAGATGAGCGCGGCCAGCACGAGGGCGGCGGCGAAATAGACGTGCACCACGGCGCCGGTTTCCAGGTAGGTCATCGACGAGAACAATGCGCCCACGCCGCAGACCGCGTTGCCCAGCGTGAACCAGTCGGCCAGGTGGAATTCGCGGATCATCGAGAAACGCTTGGGATGTCGGGGAGTGTTCATGTCAGGAGCTCCGGTCGCGCCATGGTGGATGAGAACGTCCCATTATGGGCGGCCAGGTGCCGGGCTTCTTGTAGGCACACCGCCCGCCCGCTCGAGGATGAAATCGATGAGCGTGCGCACCGAACTGGTCTGGTAGCGGTTGGGCATGTACAGGAGGAACATCTGCGTGCCAAAGACGCTCAGGCGGTAGTCGTCGAGCGCGGTGACGATGCGCCCCTCGCGCACCGGGTCCGCCACCACGTAGTCGGGCAGCAGGCCCACGCCCAGGCCCGCCAGGACCGCGTCGCGCAGGAAGGGAAAATGCTCGGACAGCAGGGTGGGCCGGGGCAGCACTTCCTCGCGCTGGCCGTCGGGCCGGTAGGCGGCCACGCGCAGCTCGCGCCCGATGAAGCCCGAGGTGAAGAGCGGCACCGTGGCCAGGTGCTCCAGGCGCGTGGGCAGGCCGTGCTCCTGCGCGTACGCGCGGGCGGCGCACACCACGTAGCGCACGGGGCCCAGGGCCCGCGACACCAGGGCCGGCGGCGGCTCGGTCATGATGCGGATGGCGATGTCCACGTCCTCGCGCACGAGGTCGCTCACGCGGTTCTCGAACATCACTTCGAGCACGATCCCCGGGTACAGTCGCTTGAATTCGATGAGCCAGCCGGCCATGACCATCTGGCCGTAGCCCAGGGGCATGCTCAGCCCCACGCGCCCCTGCAGGCTCTGGCCCAGCGTGGCGATGGTTTCGCGCGCCGCCAGCATCTCGTTCATGATGCTGCGGCCGTGCTCGTACAGGCGCAGCCCGACCTCGGTGGGCTCCACGCGCCGCGTGGTGCGGCGCACCAGCTGCACGCCCACCGACTTCTCCAGCTGGTGCAGGTGGTAGCTCACGTTGGCGCGGCTCATCTTGAGCTTGCGCGCGGCCAGGCTGAGGTTGCCGGCGTCCAGGATCTCCACCAGCAGGGTCAGTGCCGAGAGGTCCACGTGGCGCGCTCCGCTTGTTTGTCAAAAATATTCATACAGAGTGTCAATCCTTCATGTGATTGTCAAGAAATCCTGTCGGCACAACAATCCCGGGTCTGCCCGCACTTCCGTCCATGACCGCTCCCGCACTCCATCCGCCTTTTGCCCGCACCGCCACCACCCTCCGCGGCCTGCGGGACGTCGAACAGCTGGAAGCCACGCCCCTGGCCCAGGCGCTGCCGGTGCGGAGCACCTATGAAATCCTGCGCAACGCCGCCCATGCGTTCGGCGGCAAGACCGCGCTGACCTTCCTGCCCACGGCCGATCCGGCGGACGCGCCCATCCGCTGGTCGTACGCTCAGCTGCTGGCCGGCATCCACCAGACGGCCAACCTGCTGCACACACTGGGCGTGGGCCCCCGGGACGCCGTGGCCGTGCTGCTGCCCGGCTGCCTGGAATACCACCTGGCCCTGTGGGGCGGCGAGGCGGCGGGCATCGTGCAGCCCCTGAACCCCATGCTCACCGACGAGAAGCTCGCGGCCATGATGGCGCTGGCGGGCGCCAAGGTGCTGATCGCCTACGGCGCGGAAGGCGACGTGGGCTACTGGAGCAAGGCCCTGCGCCTGCGCAGCCAGGTGCCCACGCTCGCCACCGTGCTGCGCGTGGCCCCGCACGATGAGGCGCCCGGCGCCGCCGGCGCGCTGCCCGAGGGCGTGGTGGACTTCGCGGCGCGCCTGCGCCAGCCCGCCGGCCAGCTGGTGAGCGGCCGGCGCATCGCGCCCGGCGACATCGCAGCGTACTTTCACACCGGCGGCACCACGGGCGCGCCCAAGATCGCACGCCACAGCCATGGCGCGCAGGTGTTCACCGCCTGGGCCAGCGTGCAGATGCAGGGCATCACGCCCCAGGACGTGGGCATCAACGGCTACCCGCTGTTCCATGTGGCGGGCGTGCTGCCCGGTTCGCTCGCGGCGCTCTCGGCGGGGGTGGAGACCATCATCCCGACGGCGGGCCTGTTCCGCAACCGCGAGGTCATCGCCAGCTACTGGCGGCTGGTCGAGCGCCACCGCTGCACCTACCTGTCGGCCGTGCCCACGGTGCTGGCCGCGCTGGCCAACGTGCCGCTCGATGGCGCCGACATCTCGTCGCTGCGCTACTGCCGCACGGGCGCGGCCATCCTCGCGCCGGAGCTGGCGGCGCGCTTTGAGCGCCTGTTCGGCCTGCATGTGCACGAAAGCCTGGGCATGACGGAGATGGCGGGCATCTCCACCATCACGCCACCGGGCGTGCACGCGCCCGCCGGCTGCGTGGGCTGGCGCCTGCCGTACGCGCGGCTGCGCATCGTGGCGCTGGACGCGCACGGCAACGCGTCCGGCCAGGACATGCCGCCTGGGCAGCCGGGCATGGTGCTGTTCCAGTCGCCCAACCTGTTCTCGGGGTTTCTGGATGCGGCGGACACGGCCAAGGCCTTCACGGCCGACGGCTGGCTGGCCACCGGAGACCTGGGTTTCGTGGACGCCGAAGGGCGCCTGCACCTGAGCGGCCGCTCCAAGGACCTCATCATCCGCAGCGGCCACAACATCGATCCCAAGGTGATCGAGGACGCGCTGGGCGCCCACCCCGCCGTGCAGCTCGCCGCCGCCGTGGGCGCGCCCGACGCCTATGCGGGCGAGCTGCCCGTGGCCTTTGCCACGCTGGTGCCCGGCGCGCAGGCGACCGAGGCCGAGCTGCTCGCCTTCACCGCAGAGCACGTGGACGAGGCCGTGGCCCGCCCGCGCTGGGTGCGGGTCCTGGGCACCATGCCCGTGACCAACGTGGGCAAGATCTACAAGCCCGCGCTGCGCCTGCAGGCCGCCTGCCACACGGTGCAGGCGCTGGTCGACGGCGTGTGGGCCGAGACCCCCGGCCTCCCCCGCCCCCAGGTGCAGCCCGAAGGCGAGAGCGCCGTGCGCGTGACCCTGCAGCCCGGCCCGGGCGCGGCCGCGCTGCAGGCCCGGCTGCGCGAGGTGCTCGCGCCCCTGCCGCTTGCCGTCACCATCGCCCCGGCGCCAGGAAGCCCCCAGCCCGCCTGAACGAGCCCCGGCCCGCCACCGCGCAGGGCCGGGCCAGCCTGATTTGCAATACCCATGACAGGAGACGACACATGCCCCACCACCCCCCGTCGATGACCCGCCGCCACTGGCTGGGCGCCGCCGCGCTGGCCGCCGCCGCCGCGTGCACCGGCCCCGCCGCCCTGGCGCAGGCCTACCCCAGCAAGCCCATCAAGGTGGTCGTGCCCTTTGCCGCAGGCGGCGCCACCGACGTGCTCGCGCGCGTGCTGGCCGAGAAGATGGCCGCGGGCCTGGGCCAGCCCATGGTCATCGACAACAAGCCCGGCGCGGCCGGCATCATCGGCACCGACGCGGTGGCCAAGGCCGCGCCCGACGGCTACACGCTGCTGCTGGCCTTGAGCAACTCCATGCTCACCAACCAGTTCCTGTACACCAAGCTGCCCTACAGCCCCGAGCGCGACATCGCGCCCATCTACCAGATCGCCATCGCGCCGCTGGTGCTGGTGGCCCACCCCGGCGTGCCCGTGGCCACGGGCCCCGAGCTGCTCAAGTACGTGGTGGCGAACAAGGGCAAGGTGGCCTACGGCTCCTACGGCACGGGCGCCTACCCGCATCTGGCCGGCGCCTACATGAGCCTCACGCAGAACGCCGACATGAGCCACGTGGCCTACCGCGGCGAGGCGCCCATGGTGCAGGACCTGCTGGGCGGCCAGATCCAGATCGCGTTCGCCAGCGCGCTGCAGGCCAAGCCGCACATCGACGCCGGCAAGCTCAAGGCCATCGGCGTGAGCGGCGAGCGCCGCATGGGCGCGCTGCCGGGCGTGCCCACGCTGGCCGAACAGGGCCTGAACGACGAGGCCTACCGCGTGGCGGGCTGGCTGGCCTTTGGCGCACCGGCCGGCACGCCCGCGCCCATCCTGGAGCGCATTGCCGCCGAGGTGCGCAAGGCCACGCAGTTGCCCGACGTGGCGCAGCGCATCGCGGCCATGGGGTTCGATGTGCAGAACAGCTCGCCCGCGCTGTTCACGGCCGCGATCGCCAAGGAGCGGCCGGTGTGGGAGCGATTGATCAAGGCCTCGGGCGCGAAGCTTGACTGACCCCCTGAGCGGCTGCCAGAAACAGCTGCTCTTCGTCATGTCCAGGCCTGCGCAAGCAGGCTTGGAGCCGCAGCCCTCAGCCCCAGAAGGGGGCCGTCGCCAGCGCGGCGCGGCGGCCCTGGCATGGCGGCGCGCCGGTCACAACAGGTGGCAGGAAGCAAAAAAAGGCCCGCGAGGGCCTTTGAGGCCAAAATGGGCCCCAGCGCCTGTCCATCAAGCTCAAGCAGCTATTATTTTTGCAGCACCGTGGCGCCGCACCACGGTGCAGGGGCCCCGCCGCGTTCAATCGAGGGTCACGCCGGTCGATTTCACCACCCCGGCCCAGCGCTGGAGTTCCTTGCCGACATAGGCGCGGTACTCTTCGGGCGTGGAGCCCAGCGGCTCGGCGCCCTGCACCGCCAGCCTGGCACGCACCTCATCGCTTTGCAGCGCCTTGTTGATCTCGGCGTTGAGGCGCTGCACCAGCGCCGCCGGCGTCCTGGCGGGCACCATCACGCCCTGCCAGGCGCCCGCCTCAAAACCGGGCATCACGGTTTCCCCCAGCGTGGGCACGTCGGGGTACAGGGACATGCGCCTGGCGGTGGTGACCGCCAGCAGCTTCAGGCGCTTGTCCTTCACGAAAGGCATCACGGAATTGATGGTGTCCGTCATGAACTGGATCTGCCCCGCCACGAGGTCGACATCCGCGGGGGCGCTGCCCCGGTAGGACACGTGCGTGGCCTCGATGCCCAGGCTCCTGGTGAACTGGAAAGCCGCCAGGTGGGTCACATTGCCATTGCCTGCCGAGCCATAGGAGAGCTTGCCCGGGTTGGCCTTGGCGTAGTCGACGAACTCGCGCACATTGTTGACGGGAAGGCTCGGGTGCACGACCAGGGCCAGCGGCACCACGGCGGTGAGGGCCACGGGCGCCAGGTCTTTCTGCACGTCATAGCTCAGGTTCTTGTAGAGCGCCGGGCTCAGGGTGATGGACGAGGTGTTGTAGAGCAGCGTGTACCCGTCACCCGCCGCCTTGCTGACCTGGGTGCCGCCGATGTTGCCGTTGGCGCCGGGCTTGTTGTCCACGATCACGGACTGCCCCATCTGCTCCGTCAGCTTCTGCGCCAGCACGCGCGCCACCTGGTCGGTGGGCCCGCCTGGCGGAAAGGGCACCACCAGGGTGATCGGTTTGGAAGGGTAGGCCTGCGCATGCGCCAAGCCCATGGGGGCGATGGCCGCCACGCCGGCCGCGCAGCCGAGCATGGCCAGGCATACACGCCGGACGCCGCTGGGTCGCGAAGACGTGCGGGAAGTGCTTTTTTTCATGGTGCTTGTCTCCTGGGTGGTTGTAGTTGGGGAAATCGGTTCACGAACGCCCGGCGAGCAAGCGGGTGGCCGTGTAGGTCATGACCGGTACCCCCTGCTGGTTGAAGACGTCGATGCGCGAGGTCACGACCGCGCGGCCACTCCTGGAGGTGGGCCGGATCTCCGTCACCTCCACCACCGCCTCGATGGTGTCGCCCACCCGCACGGGCGCGAGGATCTTCTGGTGCAGCTCCAGCATCGCAAGGCCCGTGCCCTGGATCATGGTCTGCAGGATGAAGCCCTCGATGAGCGCATAGGTCAGCGCCCCCGGCACGGGCCGCCCCGCCATGGCGCCGCCCTCGTAGCCGTCTTCGATGAAGATCGCCTCCAGCATGCCGGTCACGCCGATGAAGCTGACCAGGTCCGTCTCGGTGACCGTGCGCCGGAAGGTGCGAAAGCGTTGTCCCACGCTCAGGTCCTGCCACACAAACCCCTGTCCGAGGCGCGGCAAATGGCGGTCCACGCCAGCGAGGGCGGCAGGGCGGAGGGTGTCCGCAGAAGGCGTCTGGGGGATCATGGAAGGCGTCCTTGTCAAGAAGAGGGGCCCACGGCTGCGCGGGTGCCCAGCAGTGCCTGGATCCGTGCGCCGCCGAGCCCGGCCTGGGCCAGCAGCGTCTCGGTGTGTTCGCCCAGCCGGGGGGGCATGGCGATGGCGGGGCGCTGCCCGTCAAAGCGCACCGGCACGCCCGGAAAGCGCACCTCGCCCAGGGCGGGGTCGGAGAGGGTTTCGAAGAAATCCGTGGCCACGAGGTGTGGATCCAGGGGCAGATCCTGCAGCCTGGCCACGGGCGCGGCGGGGATTTCCAGCCGCTCGCACACCGCGATCCAGTGGGCCGTGGTGTGGCGCCCGGTGAAGCCCGACGCAAGCTCCAGCAGTTCGGCGATGTGCCGCGTGCGGCTGGCGATGTCGGCGAAGCGCGCATCGCGCGCCAGGTCCGGGGCACCCACTTCGGTGAAGAAGCGCTGCCAGTGCAGGTTGGTGTACGGCATCATGGCCACCGCCCCGTCGGCCGTGCGGTAGGGCCGGCGCCAGGGGGCCAGCACACGCGGGTAGCCCGGTGGGGACAGCGGCGGCTCGAAGTGCTGGCCGTAGTAGTGCTCGACCAGGTTGAAACCCACCATGGACTCGAACATGGGGATTTCCACGAAGGCCCCCCGGCCCGTGCGCTCGCGCTGCCACAGCGCGGCCAGGATGGCATGCGCGGCCACATGGGCACAGGTCTTGTCGGCGGCGATGGTGGGCAGGTAGCGCATTTCCCCGCCCTGCCGTTCCATCAGGTCGGCAAGCCCCGACATGCCCTGGATCACGTCGTCATACGCGGGTTTGCCGGCATAGGGGCCAGGCAAGAAGCCCACCAGGCTGGCGTACACCAGGCGCGGAAAACGCTCGCGCAGCGCCTCGGGCGCGAGGCCCAGGGCCGCCAGCTTCTGCGGCCGCATGCTGTGCATCAGCACATCGGCCGTGGCGATCAGTGCGCCCAGCGCCTCCTGCGCACCGGCCTGCTTGAGGTCCAGCGCCACGCTCTTCTTGCTGCGGTTGGCGCCCAGGAACATCGCCGCCATGCCCGCCTCCCGGGCGGGGCCGGTATGGCGCGTCGAGTCGCCCTCGGGCGGTTCGATCTTGATCACCTCGGCGCCGTAGTCGGCCAGGACCTGGCTGGCCAGGGGGCCGAAAATCACGCTGGACAGATCCAGCACGCGAAGGCCTTGCAAAGGCGTCATCTCACATCCTTCCGAAGGCGGGTGGGCGGGCACGGTGCCTTACTGGAACTTCGGCGCGCGTTTTTCAATGAAGGCGGTCACCGCTTCCCGGTGGTCTGCCGTCTTGTGCGCGATGGCCTGGTAGCCCGCCGAAGTCTCCAGCAGCGAGGCCAGCGAGGCGTGTTCGCCCTCGCGCAGCAGGCGTTTTGTCATCCGCATCACGGCGCCGGGGTTGGCCGCGATCCTGGCGGCCAGCGCCCGCGCGGCGGGCAGCAACTGGTCCGCCACCACCACGCGACTCACCAGGCCGCAGGCCAACGCCTCCTGCGCGCCGATGGCCTCGCCGGTGAACGCCATCTCGGACGCCTTGGCCCTGCCGACCGCGCGCGGCAGCAGCCAGGCACCACCGTCGCCGGGCACGATGCCCACGCGCACAAAACTCTCGGCGAAGGTGGCCGCCTCGCTGGCGATGCGGATGTCGCACATGCAGGCCAGGTCCAGCCCCGCGCCGATGGCCGGGCCGTTGACGGCGCAGATCACGGGAACATCGAGCTGGTACAGCGCCTGGGGGATGCGCTGGATGCCCTGGCGGTACTCCTCGCGGATCAGGTCGGGCGTGAACGCGTCATCAAAGAAACGCTTCATGTCCTTGACGTTGCCGCCCGAGCTGAAGATGGGGCCCGCGCCCGTGAGGATCAGCACCTTGACGCCGGCATCCCGGCGCACGTCCTCGCACAGCTGCACGAACTCGTCCACCGCGGTGTTGCCGGTGAGCGCGTTGCGCGTTTCGGGCTGGTTCATGGTGGCGGTGAGGATGCCGCCGTCGCGTTCAATGGTCAGAAAGGCCATGGCAAATGTCTCCAGTCAGCGAAATGGCACTCAGGCCGGGAATTCGACGTCGGTGATGCGGCGCACCAGGTCGAGCGTGATGCCGCTGTGCTGCAGCAGCGCCTCGCCGGCCACGGTGTGCCAGTACCCCTCGCTGCCGGCCGTCTGGCGCCAGGCATGCAGGCGCCGGGTGAAGAGCTGCAGGTCATGCTCCTCGGTGAAGCCGATGGCGCCGTGGATGGCGTGGGCGGCTTCCGACACGGCCAGCGCGGCCTCGCTGCAGCGCGCCTTGGCGGTCGCCACGCGCAGTCGGTCGGGCTGGATGCCCACGCCGCCGCTGCAGCCGAGCTGCGCGGCCATGCGCGCGGCAAACACGTGTTCGCTCATCACGGCCAGCTGGTGCTGGACGGCCTGGAACTTGCCGATGGGGCGGCCGAATTGCTGGCGTTCGTTGGCGTACCGCAGGGTGCGCTGGAACACGCTGCTGAGGGCACCGGCCATCTGCGCGGCCACCACCGCGGCCTGCAGGGTGCGCACATCCAGCGCGGCATCCACGCCCACCGTGGGGGCGGCATCGCACTGCGCGGCCGACCAGGTCAGCGCCGCGTCCAGCGCCAGTGCATGCGCACGGGCGTGGGCGCCGTCGACGGGAAGCAGGTGCCAGGCGCCGCCGGCCTGCACCAGCACCGCATCGGCCACCTGGCCGCCGCGCACCAGCGCGCAGTGCAGACCGCCGCCGGCGCCACGCTGGCCGCGTGCCAGGGCGATGCTGCCCTGCGGGCGCACCAGCCCTGCCTGGGCCAGCAAGGCCCGCGCCACCATGGTCTCGGCCAGGGGCAGCGGCAGTGCGTGGGCACCGCATTGCTCCAGCACGCCAAAGGCCTGGTCCAGTTCCAGGCCCGCCCCCCCCTCTTCTTCGCCCAGCAGGGCGTCGGCCAGGCCGGTGGATTCCAGCTGCTCCCACAGGCCCCGCGCGGCATCCGCCGCGCGCCCGCCGCACTCGATGGCGCGCACCACGGCGGGGGTGCACCGGTCCGCCAGCACGTCGTGCGCGGCATCGGCGAACAGGTCGTTGTCATTCATGCTCATGTCGGTCATCCATTGCGTTGCACACACTGCCCCCCGGCCCCTGGCCGAAGCGCGGCCCGGTCGGAGGCGCCAGGCACGGTCCCCACGCAGCGCGCGCGCGAGAGATGCCGCGCAGCAGCCCAGGGGCGTCTCATCTCAAGCCCAGGCCGCGGGCGATCATTCCGCGCAGGATGTCGCGCGTGCCGCCGCGCAGCGAGAAGGAGGGCGAGGCCTCGGTCACGTACTTGAGCGTCATCAGGAGCTCCACGGGCACGTCCTCGGCCTCGCGCGCGAACAGGTCCTCGGCAATGGCCGCTGGAATCATCTGCTCGAGGGTGGTTCCAAGCTCCTTCACCAGCGCCGCCTCGACGATGGGGCTCGCGCCCTGCGTGAGTTTTTCCTGCACCGACACGGACATGGCGCGCAGCGGCGCCAGCTGCGTGAGCACCTTGCCCGCCAGCCGCACGGCCGAGTCGGTGCGTCCCTGGGGCGTGCGCACGTAGCCGAGCCACTGGTCGAACAGCACGATGGAGGAGAACAGGCGCTCGGGCCCGCTGCGCTCGAACGCCAGCTCCGCGGTGACCTGCTCCCAGCCCTGGCCCTCGGCGCCAATGAGCGCATCCAGCCCCAGCTGCACGTTGTCGAAGAACACCTCGCAAAAATGGCTGTCGCCAGAGAGGTCTTCGATGGGGCGCACCGTGACCCCCGGCAGCGACAGGTCCACGATGACCTGCGACAGGCCCTGGTGGCGGTCCTCGGAGGTGCCCGAGGTGCGTACCAGCGCGATCATGTACTGGCAGTGGTGGGCGTTGGTGGTCCAGATCTTCTGGCCGTTGAGCACAAAGCCTTGCGCATTGGGCACGGCGCGCGTCTTCACGCTGGCCAGGTCCGAACCCGCGTTGGGTTCGCTCATGCCGATGCAGAAGAACGCCTCGCCCTTGCACACGCGCGGAATGTAGAACTGCTTTTGCGCCTCGGTGCCGTACTTCAGGATCAGGGGCGCGCTCTGGCGGTCGGCGATCCAGTGCGAACCCACGGGGGCGCCGCAGGCCAGGTATTCCTCCACCAGCACGTAGCGCGTGAACGCGCTGCGCCCGCCCCCGCCGTACGCCCTGGGCAGCGTGATGCCGATCCAGCCCTTGTCTCCCAGCCGGCGGCTCAGAGCGCTGCTGTAGCCGCCCCAGGAGCGCGCGCGGATGTGCGCGGGCAGGTCGGCAATGGCCTCCTGCAGGAAGGCGCGCACCTCGGCGCGCAGTGCCTCGTCTTCAGCGGGAATGCGCGTGAGCGCCAGTGAATCCAGGGTGCTCATCCCAAAACTCCGTCGTCCTTGTAGGCCTGCAATTGCGCGGGCGAAAAACCCAGGTAGCGGGCCAGCACCTCGTCGGTGTGCTGGCCTAGCTGCGGGGGCGTGTGGCGGTAAGTGACGGGCGTGTCCGACAGGCGGATGGGGCTGGCCACCAGCGGCACCTCGCCCGCCTGCGGGTGCGGCATCGCGATCCGCAGGCCCCGGGCCTGGACCTGTGGGTCCTCGAACACGTCGCGCACGGTGTTGATGGGGCCGCAGGGCACGGCGTGCCGCTCCAGCAGAGCGATCCAGTCGCGCGTGGTGCGCGCCACCGTGGCGGCGCGGATGCGGCCGACCAGTTCCTCCCGGTGGGCCAGGCGGCCGGCGTTGCACGCGAAGCGTTCGTCCTGCGCCCAGTCCGGTTCGCCGATGGCATGGCAAAAGCGTGCAAACTGTCCGTCGTTGCCAATGGCCAGGATCATGTGGCCGTCCTGCGTGGGGAAGTCCTGGTAGGGCACGGTGTTCGGGTGCGCATTGCCCATGCGCTGCGGCACCTTGTCGCCGTACAGGTAATTCATGCCCTGGTTGGCCAGGCAGGCCACGCCCACGTCGAGCAGCGCCAGGTCGATGTGCTGACCCCGGCCCGTGTGCTCGCGCGCCTGCAGCGCAGCGAGGATGGCCGTGCTCGCATACAGCCCGGTGAGGATGTCGGTGAGCGCCACGCCCACCTTCATGGGACCGCCGCCGGGTGCCCCGTCGGGGTGGCCGCTGATGCTCATGAGCCCACCCATGCCCTGGATCAGGAAGTCGTAGCCCGCGCGGTGCGCGTAGGGGCCGTCCTGGCCAAAGCCGGTCACGGAGCAGTACACCAGGCGCGGGTTCAGCGCGCTCAGGCTCGCATGGTCGAGCCCGTACTGCGCCAGGCCGCCGGTCTTGAAATTCTCGATGAGCACGTCGCACCGCGCCGCGAGCTCGCGCACGATCCGCTGACCCTCGGGCCGGGTGAAGTCCACCGTCACCGACTGCTTGTTGCGGTTGGTGCACATGTAATAGGCCGACTCGCCGGTGGGCCGGCCCGCCGCGTCCGTCACATGGGGAGGGCCCCAGGCGCGGGTGTCGTCGCCGGTGCCCGGGCGCTCGACCTTGATCACTTCGGCCCCCAGGTCGCCCAGGGTCTGCGCGGCCCAGGGGCCGGCCAGCACGCGGGACAGGTCGAGTACCTTCACATGCTGCAGCGCACCCGGCTGCGCGGCGGGAGCACCGCTCATTGCAGCGGCACCTTGGCCTGGGTGACGATGCGCTTCCACAGCACGATCTCGTTTTTCTGGAACTCGTGCATCTGCGCGGGCCCACCGGTCATGGCGGTGGCTCCGATGCGCTCGTAGAAGGCACGGGTCTCGTCCATCCTGGAGATGGCGGTGAACAGCTCGGCCAGCCGGGCGGTTTCGGCGGCGGGGGTCTGGGCGCTGACCATGGCGCCCACCCACGTGTAGGCCTCGAAGCCCGGCAGGCCCGCTTCCGTGGCGGTGGGCACGTCCGGCGCCGCGGCCACGCGCTTGTCGGACGCCACGGCCAGCACCTTCACGCGGCCGCCCTTGGCTAGCTCCTGCACGGCGGTCACCTCGGCGAAGGTGTAGTCGACGGTGCCCGAGGCCACGGCCGTCATGGTCTCGCCGGCGCCCTTGAAGGGCACGTGCACGGTGTGGATGCCCGCCGTGTCGTTGAGCAACTCGCCCATGAGCTGGTAGCCGGCCGAGCCCGCGCCGAAGTTCACCTTGCCCGGGCTGGCCTTGGCGTAGGCGATCAGGCCCTTGAGGTCGCTGTACGCCGCCTTGGGCATGGCCGCGATCATGGCGGGCGAACGCATCATCATGGTCAGCGGCGAGAAGTCCTTCACCGGGTCGTACGGCAGCTCCTTGAACAACGCGGCGTTCACCGCCAGCGTGGAGTTGCTGCCGATGAAGACGGTGTAGCCGTCGGCCGGCGCCGACAGCACTTGCTTGACGGCGATGAAGCCGTTGGCGCCGGGCTTGTTTTCCACCACCACGGCCTGGCCCGTGAGGTCCTGCAGCTTGCGCGCGAAGTAGCGCGCCGAGGTGTCGGTGCCGCTGCCGGGGCCGAAGGGCACGACGAACTTGATGGTTTTGGCAGGGAATGCCTGGGCTTGCACGGCGGGGGCCAGGGCCGTGGCGGCAAGCGCCAGCAGCGCGCCGGCCACGGTTCTACGGGATTGCATCACGGTGTCTCCTTCATGGAATTTTTTTGATCGTCAGGCCCTGCCCAGGCCTGCAGGCGAATGTAGGCAGCGGGCACCCATGCTGTCTAATATTAAAAATTCACAAACCGATATTTGTTTGGTATCCCATGAACCTGCGCCAGCTGCGCCAATTCGTCACCCTGGCGGAAACCGGCAACTTCCACCGCACCGCCGAGCTGCTGCACATGGCCCAGCCGCCGCTGTCGGTGTCCGTGCGCAAACTGGAGGAGGAACTGGGCAGCCGCCTGTTCGAGCGCCACAGCACTGGCGTGCGCCTGACGGCCGAGGGCCAGGCCATGCTGCCCGAGGCGCACCTGGCGCTGTTTCACGCGGAGCGCTGCCGCCAGGCCGTGGCGGACGCGCGCGAGGGGCTGGGCGGCCTGCTGCGCCTGGGCATCATCGGATCGGCCACCTATGCCCTGCTGCCGGAGCTGATCCCGTCCGTGCGGGCGCGCTACCCGCAGATCGAGCTGGAGCTGTCGGAGGCCACATCGACCGAAATCCTCGACGGGCTGCTGGCGCGCCGCTTCGACGTGGGATTCGTTCGCTACCCGGTTCTGCACCCCGAGCCGTTCGAGCTCCTGCCCATGGACCGCGACGATTTCGTGCTCGCCGTGTCCGCGCACGGCCCGCTGGCGAAGCGCGACGCGATCGCGCTCTCGGAAGCGGCGGGCGAGCCCTTCATCATGTACCCGCAGGACAAAGTGCCCGGGCTGTCCGCCCTGGCGCTTCTGCGCTGCCAGCTGTCGGGCTTTTCACCCCGCGTGGCACAGGAGGCCATGCAGGTGCAGACCATCATGAGCCTGGTGGCCGCGGGCCTGGGCGTGGGACTGGTGGCCGGCGTCGCGCGGCTGGTGGTGCCGCCCGGCGTGAAGTGCCTGGCGCTCACCGACAACCCGCCGGGCTTCAAGGTGGGCATCGCGCTCGCGCGGCGCGCGGGGGAGGCCAGCCGGCTCGTGGAGCGCTTCATCGAGCATGCGATGGGCTTTTCCAGCGTGCCCCGACCCGGCCCGGATATGGATCAAACCGGGCTGTAGCGTACAGCCCGCAAGCGCGGGCAGCTATGTATTTTGCACTTCTGCCGCGCGCTCGGCGGCAAACGCCACATACCAGTCCAGGCAGCCCGGGTTGGCCATGGCGTCCTTGTTCACCACCTTCTCGATGGGCTGGCCCAGCAGCAGTTTCTTGATGGGCAGCTCCTGCTTCTTGCCGCTCAAGGTGCGCGGCACCTCGGCCACCGCGAAGATGTCGTCGGGCACGAAACGCGGGCTCAGCGCCGTGCGCACCGCGCCGTTGATGCGGGCGCGCAGGGCCTCGTCCAGCGTGTGGCCGGGGCGCAGCACCACGAACAGCGGCATGTAGCTTTCGCGGCCCAGGTATTCCAGGTCCACCACCAGGCTGTCGAGCACCTCGGGCAGGGCTTCGACCGCGCTGTAGATCTCGCTCGTGCCCATGCGCAGGCCGTGGCGGTTGATGGTGGCGTCCGAGCGACCGTAGATGATGCAGCCGCCGTTGGCGCCGATCTTGAGCCAGTCGCCGTGGCGCCACACCGCGCCCATGCGCGCGGGGCCATCGCCGCCGCCGGGCTGGCGGCCGTGGCCAGGCGGGTACATGTCGAAGTAGCTCGACAGGTAGCGTGAACCGTCCTTGTCCCCCCACAGGTACAGCGGCATCGACGGGATGGGCTGCGCGCACACCAGCTCGCCCACCTCGTCCATCACCGGCACGCCCTCGGCATTCCAGGACTCCACGGCCGCGCCCAGCATGCGGCATTGCATCTCGCCGGGCACCTGGGGCATCTCGCGGTTGCCGCCGATGAAGGCGCCGCAAAAGTCGGTGCCGCCCGAGATGTTGTTCCACCAGATGTCGTGCGTGCCCAGGGCCTCGAACTGCGCCGTGCCCCATTCCTGCACCTCGGGCGACAGCGGCGAGCCCGTGGTGCCCAGCGCGCGGATGCGCGTGAGGTCGCCGTATTCGGCCAGCGCGATGCCCGCCTTCATGCAGTTGGCAAAAAACGCCGCGCCCGCGCCGAAGAAGGTCACGCCCGTCTCGGCCGCGAAGCGCCACAGCACGCCCCAGTCGGGGTGGTCCTTGCTGCCGCCGGGGTTGCCGTCGTAGATCACGCAGGTGGTGCCCGACAGCAGGCCCGAGAGCTGTGCGTTCCACATCACCCAGCCCGTGGAGCTGTACCAGTGGTAGCGCTCGCCGAAGCTGTTGGGCTCGTAGCTGCAGCCGATGTCGTTGTGCAGCACCTTGAGCTGCAGCGCCACCAGCACCGTGCCGCCGTGGCCGTGCACGATGGGCTTGGGCAAGCCGGTGGTGCCGCTGGAATAGACGATCCACAGCGGGTGGTCGAACGGCAGCCACATCGGCTCGAAAGCTTCAGTTGCAGCATCATTTCGGGCTGTAGCGCTTGTCCAGCTTGCGTAACCAGCTATCGAAACAGAAGCATCCAGATTGCCCAGCAACACCGCGTGCCGCACGCTGGGCAGCGCCGCGCGCAGCTCGGCCAGCACGCCGGTGCGGTCGTGGTCGCGCCCGCCGTAGGTCACGCCGTCCACGCCGATCAGCACCTTGGGCTCGATCTGGCGGAACCGGTCGAGCACCGCATGCGTGCCCATGTCGGGCGCGCAGATGCTCCACACGCCGCCGATGCTCACCGTGGCGAGGAAGGCCACCATCGCCTCCGGCACGTTGGGCAGGTAGGCGGCCACGCGGTCGCCGGGCTCCACGCCCTGGGCCTTCAGGTGCAGCGCCAGCGACGCGACCTGGCGGCGCAGCTCGGGCCAGCTCATTTCGCGGTGGTGGCCCTTTTCGTTGCGGCTGATGAGGGCCGGCAGACCGGCCGCGTGGGCGGCGTCCACATGGCGCAGCGCCTGCCGCGCGTAGTTGACCTGGGCGCCCGGGAACCACTGCGCGCCGGGCATGGTGTTGCGCGCCAGCACCGCCGTGTGCGGCGTGGGCGATTCGATGCGGAAGTAGTCCCACACGCTCTGCCAGAAGGTATCCAGCTCCGTGGTCGACCAGCGCCACAGCGCGTCATAGCTGTCGAACGCAATGCCGCGCTCATCGCGCAACCAGTTCTGGTACAGGCGAATCTGCGGCACAAACGGCGCCGCGGACCGGGGAGGAAGTGGGGGGATTGTTTTGCTTGTCTCCATGGCGACGCAGCGTACCAGCGGTGGGTGGAAGGGGCTAGTTGGCTCCGTCGCCGGGTTGACACGGGGGTGGTCATTCAGATGCTCGATGGTCTGCTGACCGAGGCCGGGAGTGCCGCTGTATGAGCAATCCCCCTGCCACGCCTGCCGCAACCACCGTCCCGGCTCTGCAACCCCACATTGCTCGCCATATCCTGGCGCTGCGCGATCAGCGGGTGATGCTGGACGCGGATCTGGCCGCGCTGTGCGGGGTGGAGACCAAGGTGCTGGTGCAGGCCATCAAGCGCAATAGCGAACGGTTTCCTGGGGATTTCATGTTCCAGCTGGATGCCCAGGAGTGGGCTTCTTTGAGGTCACAGTTTGTGACCTCAAACACCGGCCGGGGTGGCCGCCGCTATGCGCCCTATGCGTTCACCGAGCAGGGCGTGGCAATGCTGTCTTCGGTCTTGAACAGCCCGCGCGCCATCGCCATCAATATCGAGATCATGCGAGCCTTTGTGCAGGTGCGTTCCATGGCCGCGACGCACCAGGAGTTGACCCGGCAGCTCTCGGAGTTGCAGGACAGGGCTGAGGTCCTGGCGATGCAGCATGACACCTTCAGCCGCAATACCCGCGCCCAGCTCAAGCAGGTGTTTGATGCGCTGCGCGAGCTGATGACGCCGCCGGAGCCGCCCAAGCGGCCTATCGGGTTTGTGACGCCTGAGGACAAGAAGGGCAGCAAACCCGGCAGCGCCAAGGCGAAGGGCAAGAAGGTGTAGCGCACAAACACCCAGCGGCTAAAAGAAGAAGCCACCTGAATCCCGCAGCTTTTATCGCTGGGGGGATGCAGGTGGCTTTTATGTTTTAAGCATTAATGAGTGCTTACAGCCATCGAAATTGGAGCATGCGGCCAAGTGCGAACTGCCGCTTATCCGCAGCGTCAACCTATAGCCAAATTTACCGCATTAATCGCAAAAAACGGCCGCATACCAATAATTTTTAGGATCATTGAACCAAGGATCAGATTGCGATCTGCACAATGGTCGGAGACATTTTCTGTCTAAATCATATCTCGTCATTAAACCGACGAGTTCATAAAAACTTATTTTATCTATTGGCTCCTCTATCGTCACAGCCAAACCGGACGGAGTACCGGTGACCTCCTTAACTGCCGGAATAGCTTTTAACCAAGCGAAGAAGCAATCCTCATCAGGCTCACAGTAGTACCGAGACGGCTCTGGAATCAATAGCATTTCTTCCTCTTTAAAAATCACTTGGACTTTGGAGGCCAAACATTTCTGTATCCTCCACCAGGACTCTGAACATCCCATTGAGGACCACCGTGAGCACGCCCACCCCAACCCGTAGGGCACCAAACATCTCCATTGGCATCTTGCCATCCATAACTAGATCCACCCCTTCCTGGATTCGGATTTGGAACCCAATTCTCCCCGCCCTTGGGATCTTTGAATCCTTGCTCTTCCCCCGGTTTACCTGGCGCCTTCGGACCGTTCGGGTCATACGCGTTATCTGGTGGTTTGATTAGCATCGGGCCGACGATATTCCAGCTAATCCACGCACCCGCCCCCGCCCCTATAAGACCGCCCACCACTGTGCCAACGGGGCCAAAAGCGGAGCCCGCACCAGCTCCAGCCCCAGCACCTGCCAAGGGGTTTAGGCCTTGTGGGTCGGTGTAGCTGAGTGGATTCCCCTCCACATAGGTAAACCGATTCCACCCCCCATCCAACCCAATCGGATCCCCCTGCGTGTACCGCCCCGTGCTCGCATCGTAGTACCGGTGCAGGTTGTAGCTCAACCCCGTCTCCTCGTTCCACACCTGCCCCGGGTAATACAGAGTGAAACTCACCAACTCGCTGTCGCCCCCCGCGCCTACCTGTTCGTAGCCCTTCGCCCCCATGGTCGGCTGTACTTCTCAAGACCCGCTGATCAGCCATTGCCAGGCCACTTGCCTTGCTGGTCGGTCAATCGCCGGGGGTGTTCAGGTGGTCCGTGTCGATCACATACAACCGACCATTAATCTGCGCGGCAATGGGCAGGGGGCCACTGGTCGTGGACAGGTAGATGACCTCGGTGCTCTCGGGCTCTCCCGCCGGGGCGGCGCTGGTGCTGTTCCTTTGGCTACCGTACTGGCCCAGCACCGTGCTGCCCATTTAGCGGCTGGATGGGGTGGCGGGTGGCTTTTGGTTCAAATTAAATGACGCCCTATTAATTCTCCATCATCAATATATAACTCCTTCCCGGGCGTCTTAAGAGATGTCATATCCAAGCAAATGACTTGAGTTGCTTTTTTCAAAGCAGCACATAGCTCTTGCGTGCTAATTTCAATCGACTTTTCTCTTGTTTCCTTCCAAAGACGAGCAAGATCCCATGCATCGCCATCGGATAATGTTTCTACATCTCTAAGGAGCCACATCTCTGCAAGATCAGACCCCTCAGAGAGGACCATGCAACACGCCTCTCCTGTTATTGGGAAATTTTTTAAATTATTATCCATAAAACTTCCCTCACATTAGTTGAGAGGTCTGTGGCTTCCTCGACCGGGCGTTCCACCAGTTGGATTTGGAACATAGTCATGTTGATGCGGATTTGGGAGCCCTCGGCCGTGGTCAGTGAAATCGATGTCTCGGACTGGATTTCCGTTGCTATCGAATTCTCGGGCCTGGCTATATCGCCCTTTTCTTCCATCTCTTTGTCCCAGCTGGGTATGTGGGCGGCCTTCAGCTTCGGGGTCTGGCACTGGAGTGTTATGCCTTGGATCTCTCGGAAGATCTCGATCAGGAAAATTACCTCCACCACCGCCTTCGGAATTCATCCAGTTCCTGAAATTCTTCGCCAAATCAGCGCAAAAAACCCGGCACCCTTGACTCGCCATACATGCGACAGGAATCAGCAGAAGTGGATGAGGAACCGGGGTGGCCACCTGCAGGCCCTTCGGATCGGTATACCTAAGCGGATTCCCTCCCACATAGGTAAAACATCTCTACTTGCATCTTGCCAACCATGACTACATTTTGGCGGTCTGCCCCTCCCTGTCACTCTATCGCTCATCAACGACATTCACAGTCAGCATTTTCAGTGCGGTATGCCTCTTTAGGCGTTGCTGGACCGCGATACACCAAATGACCTTCCATATTGTTACGCGCGCATTTCTGAGAGCAATATTCTTGACGAGTTGGTTTATCACTAGCTGTGGCTAATAACCAGGATAAGCCTGCAAACGCTGCAAGAACCGCGATAAAGATTGCCACCCGCTTCACGTCAGATTTTTTCATTAGTTCGCCACCAAGCGCCAAGCCGTACATTGCAGAGGTCTGAGTTCCTGCATCGGCGGTTTGCACATGTTGCCCGCATTAGCGCCACTACTTATGGGCGGGGCCGACCAAGTGACGCACACTCTAGATAGATTCGGCATAGTCCACGGATAGTCATACCCAAACCTATTGCAGATGATCAATATCAATTATTGCATTGACATAACTAGCAAAAGCAGACATTCCAACCTGTATTTGCAAGGACGGAATTCGATCAGATCGTGGCAATACTATTGTCAGCTTTGCTGTTCCAGTTTTCGCGATTGTTTTAATTTCCTCTTTTGCGCAATCGATATTATTCTCAATTTGCATCCAGTGTTCTTTTATCTCGTCGGATTCAGAGCGAGTCCCGATAGACCACAAGTTTTGCCGAGGAAGATCTAACGCATTATTCCGCTCTCCGCGCAGGAGCTCTACATCTGGCTTAATCCCTGTCCTTTTGGAGATATCTTTGGGAGTCACCAAAGTTCCCAATAATTGAAAGTCAATTTTCATGGTTTTGGAACGATTCCTCGATTGTTCATGTGTAGATATTGGGCTTGGCGACTGCAGCAGCAGCAGTGCCACCCAAACCACCGCCGGCAGCAGCGTTGCACATCGCTACCGAAGCCAGAAGAGAGTTTTGGCAAACCATCTTGCACTGGCCAAAGTCCATTTCCTTCTGGCTTCTGTTGTCGGAAGGCGTCGGCGACAAACCCGCGGCACATTCTGCAGTAGCGCAATTTCCGGGTGGTGTTTTTGGCTCTAACCAACGATCCAGCGTGGGCGAGCCAGTGGAGCGCAACCCCAGCGGGTCCGTAAACATCAACGGATTCCCCCCCACATAGGCAAAGATTGTTCCCCTCGACACGCGCGTACCGTAAGCACAGGCTTTTTTCCTAAGCCTGGCGCGGGTTTGGCAGCATCTGCGCTGGAGGGTCTGCATGGGTGGAGAAGAATTTTTCCCAGAGGCGCATTCTGCCCCACGCACCTGCGGACACACCCACGGGCGCGCACATGGGCGCGGGGCCGCACCTGAACCGGTGCATGGGCTGCTGCCTTCTTTAGCGGCTGGTAGTTATTGCATTTTTGATAGCTGCCAGCGCATGCTGGGTAGGCGCTAGAGCCATTTTCTACTTAAAAATCTTCGCCTGCTGGATGGCGCAGCCCGTGCATCCGGGCTTGCCGCGCTCAGGACCCGTTCCCCCACGGATAGCGCCTCGCGCAGATGAACGAAGGCCCGCACCACATAAATCCCCATCTCCACCGCCTGGGCACTGGCGAGCACATTGGCCACCTGAATCGCCCCATGCTCGGTGAACGCATAGGCAGCACCTTGGAGAACTTGAGCTTTTGCAGGTGATCGCAATTTGCGACCACCTTGGCCTTCTTGATGGAGTATTGCGAGCTAGCCGCCAATACCGATGTGACCAAGCGGCTGCGCGAGCTGACCCCGGAACACAAGGATCTGGCCCAGCAGTTGGCGGAGCTGCATGAGCGCATGGAACGTCTGGAATTGGGCCACGATACGTTCAGCCGCAATACCCGCGCTCGACTCAAGCAGGTCTTCGATGCGCTGCGCGAGTTGATGACGCTGCCCGAGCCAGCCAGGCGGTCTATCGGGTTTGTGACGCCTGAGGACAAGAAGGACGGCAAGAGCGGCAACGCCAAGGCGAAGATGACGGACAAGAAGGCGTAGCGGCCAACCTCCCAGCAGTTAAAAGAAGAAGCCCCCTGAACCCCGCAGCTTTACCGCTGACGGGAAACGGACCGCTGGCGCTTGTAGATATTGCGCTGGCATCTATTTATTTTCAAAACGTCTTATAAGAGCCTCACACTCAAGGAGCGACTCCTCAATCGACGATCTATCTACTTCAGTTAATTCGAATTTTCCATTAAAAATGGCCGCGTTTATCTGCTCCATAGACAAAATTACGGGGAAGACCGCATCCCGCCACGAGTCATTTTCAAACACGCCACCGACCCCCTCAATGCGCTGAATAAGTGAGTTCAAATCAAGTGTTCCATCGCGATATTCGCTGATCGCTTGCCGGAGCACAAAAGCCTGCCGAGAGAAAAAATCATCCATTACAAGCTCATTATCTAGGAATAACCGTAATCACCTGCCCATTTCCACCGGTGACGACAACCACACCATTAGGCCCTGTATGCACTGTCGTTCCAGGCTGATTTCCAGACGACGCTCCCCCGTTCTGAATCGCATCTTCGACCGCTGAAGGAGGAACGCCGCGACCCTGCATTCGGTCTAGCGCATGCCCGGTGTAATCTCGACCTCCGATATTCGTCGGCCGATTGGTACCTGGCTTGACATCCATCGGCCCACCTCGCTGTCCGGTGGGCGCACTTGGATCTTTGTCCCCAGCACTTGCACCCTCCGAATTCATCCAATTTCTGGATAAATAATCCCACGTCTGTTTGCAAGCATTTGCAGTAGTGATAACAACACCACCAGCGGCAGCCGCACACAGAGGATTGCTCATGCATGCAATGACCGCCGCTGGAATCGCCAGTCCCTTGGGGTCCGTCCACTTCAATGGATTGCCATTGACATAGGCAAACCGATTCCACCCCCCATCCAACCCAATCGGATCCCCCTGCGTATACCGCCCCGTACCAGGCGCGTACGTGCGGAAGTAGTTGTAGTGCAGCTTCGTCTCTGGGTCAAAGTACTGCCCCGGATACCGCAGGTTGAACGTGACTTCCGGGATGCTGGTGGCGCCCGTGGTGGGGGTGGTGGTCTCGCTGGTGAACCGCTTGGCCCCGATGGTGGGCTGTTCGTCGCCGAACGCACTGTACGCCCACTGCCACGCCACCCGCCCGTCGGCCTGGGTGAGCTTCCTCGGGGTGTTCAGGTGGTCGCTGTGGATGGCGTAGGCGGTTCCCTTGATCACCGCTGCGATCGGCATGGGGCCGCTGGCGGTGGGCAGGTACAGGTATTGCGCGGTGCCTGTGCTGTTGCTGCCGCCCGCGCCGTATTCGCCCAGCAGGCTGCCGTCTTCTGCATACACGTAGCTGTAGCCCAGCTTCTCGGCGTCGCTGGTGCCGGGGCTCCAGAGTTTGCTGAAGAAGCTGAGGATTTGCTGGATGAGGCCGGGTGGTTCTGCCTGGGTTTCCTTGTTGTCGTCGCCTTCGTCGTCGGCCAGCAGGTTGTTCAGGTTCTTGCCGGTTTTGCTATTGCTGGTGCCGCTGCTTTGTGTGGTGCTGCTGTACAGCGGCTCGGTCTTGAACACGCGCTGGCCCAGGCCGTTGTGGGCGTATTTGGTGGTAGGGGCGTCTTCGCCCTGGCCGGTGCTGGCGCTTTCCATGCGGCCTTCGCTGTCGTAGCGGTAGGTGGTCAGGCCGTCGCCCAGCAGGTCGCCTGCGCTGTTGTATTGGTAGGTGACGCTGGTGTTGGCCGCGCTGCCGCCCGCGGTGGCGGTTTGCGTAAAGCCCAGCAGGCGGTTGTGGGTGCTGGCACTGCCGTAGGTGCGGCTGAGGGTGCCAGGGGTGCCCACGGTGGTGGTCTGCACGCTGGTTTTGCGGTTGCCGTTGGCGTCGTAGGTGTAGGTGGTGGTGCGCCCTGTGTCTCCAAGCTCGATGATGCGGCCCGCCAGGTCGTACTTCACCGTCCAGAGTTTGGTGGCCTGGCTGAGGGTGCTGTCCTGGGGGTTGGTGCTGGCAGGCTGCCACAGGTCTTGGCTGATGGTCGTGATGCGGCCCGCTGCGTCGTACTGGTAGCTGCTGAATTCGGTGGTGGCCAGTTGGCCCGCCGTGTTGTAGCTGCGGGTGGCGGGGATGGCGGCCGCACCGCCGGGCAGGTTCCAGCTCCAGCCAGTGGGCTGGCCCAGGGGGTTCCAGGTGATGCCGCTGACCAGGGGCTGGCCCGCCCAGGTCAGGCCCGTGAGCTGGCCGGTGGTGTCGTAGACGTTTTGCAGCACTTGCCCGCCGGGGTAGGTGGTGCTGGCCAGCAGGCCCTGGGCGTTGTAGCCGTAGCTCACGCTGCGGGTGTCGCCGTTGATCAGGGTCTGGGTCTTGGTGGTGATGCGGCCCAGCAGGTCGCGCTGGTAGGTGGTGGTGCCGCTGGCGTCCGCGATCTCGCCAAGGTATCCCCGGCTGGCGGGGGTGAGGTCGTAGCGCAGGGTGGTGGTGCGCCCGTCGGCATAGGTGATGAGCGTGGGGCGGCCCAGCAGGTCGCGTTCGATGGTGGTGGCCTGGCCCAGGGCGTCGGTCACGGTGCTGGGCAGGCCCTGGGCGTCGTACTGGGTGCTTTGCAGGCCGCTGTCGGGGCTGGTTTCGGTGGTGGCATTGCCAAGGGCGTCACGGGTGGTGGTGGTGGCTACGCCTTTGAAGTCTTTGGCTTGGGTGATGGCATCCAGGGCGTTGTAGGCCAGCGATGCGGTGGCGTTCTCGGCGTTGGTGATGGCCTTGGTACGGCGCAGGGCGTCCAGGCTCTGGCGGGTGCTTTGGTTTAGGCCATTGGTGCTAGCCACCCAGTCGCCGTTGCTGTCATAGCCATAGGTGGTGGTGAGTTGGCCGCCCAGGGTGACGCTGGCCACGCGGTTGAGGCTGTTGATGGTGCGTGCCAACCGCCATACCGTTTGCCCCTGGGCATTGCGGATGTCTTCCTGCGTGCGGTTGCCCATGGCATCCAAGGTGTAACTGCCGGAGTTGCCACGGTTGTCGCTCCAGCCAGTGAGGCGCTGGGCCAGGTCGTAGGTGTAGCTGACAACGTGGCCGTGCGGCAGGCTGGCTGTAGCGACCTGGCCACTGGGTCTGTAGGTGACTGTCGTCAACAAGCCACCCCGATTGACGGTGAGCATGCGACCCCGTGCGTCGTACGTGTAGGTGGTCACCAAGCCCGCGGGGGCCGTGTGGGTGAGCAAACGGCCTGCGGCGTCATGGGTGTAGGTGTCGGTATGGCCCTGGGCGCTGGTGGCGCTGGTGAGGTTGCCAGCGCTGTCGTATTGGTAGCTGGTCACCGCCCCATTGGGGGCGATCTCGGTGGCAATCAGGCCCGAGGGGTGGTAGGTCCATCTGGTGGTGCGGGCGGTGCCGCCGCCGCTACCACTGCCACCGGTGTCGGTGACGGTCTGGCTCAGGCGGTTGCCGACGTTGTCGTAGGTGTAGGTGGTGGTGCGGCCGGCCTCAGTCACAGTCAGGGGCAGGCGCCACTGCGAGTGCCATTCTGTTGTGATGGTGCGCGATTCGGGCGTGCCCACCGCTTCGGTTGTCGAAAGCCTCAGGCGACGCGCCCCATCCCAGGTATAAGACGTGACCGCATCTCGGAAGTCGGTCTCGGAGTCAATGAGACCCAAAGCGTTCTGCACCCGCGTGCGAGCGTCGGGGGCCCCGATGAGCGACGGCGAAGAGCTGCTGGTTACGGCTGCGACGCCGCGTACAGAGCGATAGTTATATGACCTCGTGTTGCCCCTTGGGTCAGTGACAGAAGCGAAGCTGCCGGGAGGCGACCCGCGATAGTCGACCAAGTAACGGTTGACGTCGCCGGCTAGCGCGGTGCTGATGGCATAGCCTTGAGCGTCATAAGTCATGGTCGCATAACGCACACCCTGCACGGAGATGCCCGTCAGCAGTTCCGGAAAGTTTGAGTCTTCATAGTGAAAGCTGCGTTCAGTGCCGTCCGAATAGCCGGCGGTGGACAACCGGCCGCTAGTGTCATACGTGTAGCCGACTGTCCCGGCCGGGGTGTTGACACTGACCAGTTGTCCGCTGGCGTTGTATTGAAACGCCAGAGCGCGTCCGAATTGGTTGCTTACCTGAGTGACCTTGCCTGCGGTGTCGTGGCCATAGTTGACCGTCCAGCCGTTACGACGGGTCACCGATTGCAGGATGCCCGTGGCATCAAACACAAGCACGCTGTCGTCCGCCAGCAGATGCAGGGTCCAACCATTGGCGCTCTGACTGAGCACATCGAACCCAGTTGCTGGCCTCCAAGGACCGACAGTGGGAGTTGTATCTCGAACAAATAGCCGTTGCCCACCATCCGGCAAATCAATGTCCAGGAAGTTGTCGCCGCGCTGTTTTATCCTTGCGTAGTGGTTATGACGCCAGACCCGGCCCATGGAACCCGCAGCGCCGATGGGTTTTCTGACCCATCTGCTTAGCGATATCCGCTTGAGGTGAAGTCCGTTTGGTCCCACATCCGTGTAGTCTGACTCCACATGGAACTCGTCCCCAGAGGCCGGCAATATGGGCTTTCCGAACGAACTACCATCCGGCCCTTGCCCACCGGAGCCTGCACACGGGCATCTGTTACATGGCGGGCCGCTGGGACTATTGCCTGGACCGGGTTCGCTGTCTGGCCCGAGCCCCGGATCACCGCCGGGGCCGTTACCCGGCCCGTCGCCGGGGCCCGGATCCACCTCGATGTAGAGCGTTTTCTCGCACCAGTAGACATTGCCAGCCGCATACAAGATCCACTTATCCCTGGGCTTTGGGTCGGGCTCATCCTGCTTGCAGTAGGGCGCACGCGAAATTTCTCGCATCGTGGAGAAATCTGTTTGCCCCGTCTGAGTGAACGTTCTTTGTACGTCCCACATGTAAGACCACGGGTACCCATTGATCGAACTATTGCTGGGTTCGCCGCGCAGGTTGGATATCGTGTATTGAAGGTAGGCGGTGTTCCAACCGGCGTACTTCGCCTGAACTTCTGCCCAAGCTTCCTCCAAGGTATCAAAGGTCATTAAATTAAGGCTTCGCCCCGACGCAGTGGTGAAAAGATAGTCGGGGGAGTGTTTAATGACTACTGTGTCAGCTGCTACCGCCGCCAAGGGAGCCGCAAACAACAGTGCGAGCCCGACACAATTTTTAAAGAACTTCATAAAACATCCCCTCCCATTTTTCTTCTCGTAAGAAAAGCTTCCACTTTGCGGTCGACACAATAGTCGATGTCCAGCTTCAAGGTCAGGATCGTCTTTCCCGAATCTCTAAAAAAGTTCGGACAATCTGGGGCACCCGCGAGGCGCCCGAGGGTCGATAGGGAACGACCCGAGAAAGTTTTATGCCACGTCCGTAGTCGCCCTTCGGTAGCCAGCCTGCGCAGGCTGAATACGCATCTCCATGGTTGTTGAGATCCGTCCCGGCATACCATGCAGTACAGGTTTGTGCCGATACCCCGGGGCTCGCCAGCATCGCTAGCGAAGCAAGTAGCGTGGACAAGAGTATTGAATGAATAGATCTCGCAGTTAGGCGCTCCAGAGTGGGCGTGGCGGTATTCCCTCCTGTACTTTTAGATGCCAGCAACCCGCCAGCATATTTGAATACGCCCTGAGTATGGGCAACTCCCCACAGTAGTATGTCCCCCCGACATCCGCCCCCTAGGCAACCACCGCGCCGCATTCCGCCTCAAGCCTCAAATGTGCAGCCCGGGGTTCTTTCCGAATGGTTCAACGCAGTCGGCCCCTCAGCCATGCAATGCACGTTATCAGCAGAAATGCCCGCGCAGGTCCGCACCTAACAAAACCGGAACCTTTGTTTGGTCATGCCCCGCCACAGCGCTGAAGGCCCTAGCTGTGATGTCTCAATAGGTTGTTCATCCGTCTCGGATTTGGGAAGCTGTGGTTACCAGGCCAAGCCACTCAAGTCAGG